>NZ_JBFUHE010000037.1:0-554 GCF_056402535.1 Mucilaginibacter sp. P4_A11 | reverse complement strand
ATACCGGGCTACGCTACATCCCGTCTCCCTGATTGGGTGTGCAAAAGTAGGATTTTTAATCAAGTTGCAAAATTTTTTTTGAAAGAATTTTCAAGCATTCATATAATCTACTCATTAACAAAATATTGCCTTAAAATAAATTTTTCATGTTTTTTCAACAGCCTGAACAACCTTGCCATTATGCCTGATTTCCGCTCAAAAAACTTAAAAAATATTTTCATGTTGTTCTGTTACATCTGCACAAATCCATGAATTTATATGAACAACAGCCTTACCAGCTAATGAAAAATGGCATAGTGCCCCTTTCACTACAAAACGATATGAAAACAGGGGCACCAAAGATGGTTCACGATAGATCTATGGTATTCCCGAAAGCCCGAACACTTGTTCAGTTTTACTGACAGTACATTTCAAATAATAAAAACCGATATTTATATTTCAGATGATTGATCAATTACCTAAAATATACCTCTACCGCCGGCTTGTACAGGCTAAGCTCTTCATCGATAAAAATTATCATGATGCTATCGACCTGAACGATATTGCCGATGAGG
>NZ_JBFUHE010000036.1:0-3059 GCF_056402535.1 Mucilaginibacter sp. P4_A11 | reverse complement strand
ACCTTGGGGAAGCTTATCCTCATATGTACAAATATTTGAAAAAATGGTAGCAATTAAGTTGTTATATCCTACGGCTTTAAAAATATTGAAAACTTGACGCTGGCTAATAGAATGAAAAAAACTTTCAATGTCAACAGTTAATATGGCCGTAGAACCGATATGAACGTTCGCATTGTCGTATGTAGACGTACCTTTTTCAAATCCTTTGCATGAGGGTGACGTTTTGAGTTTATTCAAAATATTGACTAATAGCCATGCCTGAATAGCTTTAAGCTTACGTCCTGGTTGCGAAATTTTTCGGAATCCACCACTCTTTTTTGGAATGTCATATATCTTATAATACTTATCGGAATGCACCGACAATTGATATATGATTGACATTGAAAGATGTGTGAGTGCAGCAAAATCATCCACACATTCTATAACCGGCAGACCCAACATCTTAAGCCTTACTGTATCCGAATTATTCATAGAACAAAAAATGAGGGTAAGGCGCTTTTACTCATAATTATAGACGAAAGTATGAAGAGGTTGCGAGGTATCGAGTCAACCGCTTCATAATTTTGGAAGGTAAAGTTAAGTTTAACTCTCGAATGCCGAAACAACATTCTTACTTAGCACACATGGCATGCTAAATGTCTAAAAACTTACGTTACCCTCAATTTTTTGTTTCTATACTTCAAATTTAATATTTCTAAGCGTAAATCATCAATTGCTTTGGTTTTATCTGTAACCTTTGTTCCCCGTTTGTCTTTGTAGCTTAGAAAGGCCGCTTTCCCTGTTTCAGTCAACCGAAAACCCTCGGTGCTAGATTGAACCCATCTTTTTTTTAATAAGATACCTAATGCTGTTTCAGTAATGCTTGACGCGTATGCGTTATTATCTGTAACTATAGACGCCATATAGGTCAAGGTTTTTCTTCCAACCGGCTCTAAAAGATAAATTGCAGGCAAAAGAAATCTGTCAACGCCGAGCATGGTCAGTTTCGTTCCTCTTCCGGCCGCATGTTTCTTGATGTATCTGACGGAAGAGACAATTTTATCGAGTTCAGGATTTTTTGTGAAAGGTCTAATCCCTGTGGGTAATGCTAATGAACGATCTAAAATTGATGGGTCAATATGCACGACTGACTTGTTATTATTCCTTTTTAATAGTTTGACTGGCCCTTGATTAATAAAGCTTTTGTCTCGCTCATATTTCTTATCAAGTACACAAACCATTTTGTCCCGGAGTTTGGTGTTATTAGCAAAAGCACCTAACTCGGCGAAAGATCCTGCACTCTCAGGAATAACTACCACTACGTCAACACTGTCTGCCAAGAGGTTTTCCAATGATAGAAGGTCTTCGGAAGATGATTTATACAATAACGCTTCGAATATATCTTCAGGGTAAATTATTTCATAATCACCCGCATACCACAGACTGTTAGTCAAAATATCAGAAATTTTAAATCGTATACTGCTTTGATCTGCAACATCTTTCCCGCAAAGAAAGATTGTTGTTTTATAACTTTTAGCGGGTTCGAAAATATCTTTCATGACCTTATCGGCTATAATCTTGGACTCGGATAAAGATAAATCTTGTATTTGCATTGAACTGTTTTTCGACGTCGACATTTCAATCTAATATCGGAATATATTAGTGATTTGTATAAATGATTAATATCCTTATTTGGAAAACAAGGCAAAATTAATTACGAGTTCGTGAGGTTAAACACTAATTTAAATCAATTTTTTGTACAAGATATTTATAATTCTATTAACTAAATTATATTTAATTTTATCAACAGTAAGTCCTAAACAACTTATCACAATTAACACCTATTATGGCTAGAACGGCTGATTATTCTATTCAAGGATTTATTTATCAATTTATTATTACACTTAATAAATTGCTTAAATGTTCTGATGATACTGAGATTGTAGTTGAAGGTATTATTGAAGACATTGACATTGTAATGCCTTCAGGTATAGAAGCAGTGCAATGCAAATATCACGAAGCCAAAAATAAGTTTACCTTATCATCTATCTATAAGCCAATATTGCAAATGATGATAAATTTCGATAAAAATCCTTCAGCGAAAATAAAATACAGACTACATGCCCACTTTCCAAACGAAACCGTTGGAACTATTAAAAAGCTTAGTTCAAAAGATATCGAAGAAGTTCTTAATAGTTCCTCTAAAGAATTAACAAAATTAATTGATCAACTTTCAGCTTTTCATCAAATTGAAGAATTCCTAAATGTTTTCGAAATTGAATTTGGTGCATCTTACGGAGATAGTCAAAGATCGGTTATAGTCGAATTGTCTCAAGAAGGCTTTTCCACGGAAGACGTCGAAGAAATATTTTACCCCAATGCAATACACGCAATTGCAGAAATAAGTATCAATCACGATGAGAATGCCCGTAAAATTACAAAGGAAAGTTTTCTAAACGGTCTTCGGAAAAAAAAGACAACAGCGATAAATCGTTGGACAAAAGAATTAGAATCTTTTCAAAAATTGTTGAAAAGGAGGCGAGATCAGCTACATGTTAATCTAAATTTAAATAGTCGTAATCGATGCCTTATTTTGGATGGTACGTATATTAATGATTTTGAATTAATCGCATCGAAATTGATTGAGGATTTCATTAATAAATATAATAGTAAACCGAGACTAAATGTCTGTCCGACATTTTGTTTAAAAACCACAGAAGACTCACTCAACAAAATCTGGAAAATTCTAAACAAAAGAAGCGTTAATATCGAAAGAGGATTTATTGCCGGAGAGTTTGATGTCAAACGATTTTTGAGGGAGCCAATTAAATTATCTCGAGATAACAGACAAGAGTTTAATTTACGAATGTGCAATTTTGAACTTGATTTCTTAGCCATCGTAAATAATGCAACATTTGATGATATTTTTCTTGTTTCAGACCAAGACTTATTTTCGACTATTGAGAGCTCAATACCTATGAATGCTAATAAGTCTTGGTCTGAAACAAGAAAAATATCATCAAATGTTGCATTATTTACGATGGCTAAGAAATCAAGTTCAAAATTGCACATTCGTAAAT
>NZ_JBFUHE010000035.1:0-7068 GCF_056402535.1 Mucilaginibacter sp. P4_A11 | reverse complement strand
CCACTGGCACCTCTTGCCACACCAGTGCACCTGACTGAAAAGAATTTCGGCAGCGTTAGAAAAGTCTATATCCACACCGTTAATGACCATGCCATCAGCTATCCTGCACAACAATATATGGTAAAAGCAGGTAAAGTAGCTAAAGTTTATACCCTGCAAAGCAGCCATACTCCATTCATTTCTATGCCGGACAAACTTGCTACCATCCTAATCGCCGAAAGCAAATAAGAATTCCCAAACATCAAACAATAAAATCTTTAACTCGTCAATTTAAATATCATGAAACGTATAGCAAAAGCACATTGGAACGGCACCTTACAAGAAGGCACAGGAGAAATCAGTACACAAAGTACTGTGCTTAACGAAACACAATACTCATTTAAAACCCGCTTTGCCGATGGCATTGGCACTAATCCGGAAGAACTGATCGCGGCGGCACATGCAGGTTGCTTTGCAATGGCCCTTAGCGCAACATTGGCACATCACAATATTACTGCAGGCGACATTTTTACGATAGCAACTGTAGATCTTGATATGCAGTCATTAAGCATTACAGGTATCCATCTGGATTTACGGGCCAGTGTTATTGAAGGTGTAGATGAAACAACATTTACTGAAATCGCTGAAGGTGCAAAATCGCACTGCATTATCTCCAAAGCATTGAATGTACCAATTACATTAACCGTTGTTTACGCTTAATGTAATCTGAAGCATTTGATAGTATGCTACCTGAAACTCACCGGAAGATTTCCGGTGAGTTTCTTTGTTTTGATAGCTTTATAATTTAAATCGGAGTCTAACAGCTGCATATCATCCTAATAACCTGCTTTTCTCCATTTGCATCAATCCTTATAATGCCCCACCATAAACTATTTAAGAGCGAGCGGCCTGCGATTGCTTTGGGTGGCTATCCGTGAATTTTAATTGTTGACTTTAATCATGATATAAGCGAGCTTGCTGAAGATCAACCTGAAGTTTTGAAACATCAAATGAGGCAATCCCAGGTCCTTATGCCCAAGTTCTATGTACCACAATGAAAAACATGGGCCAATAGCTGCGGGGAACCTGCCATGCTGAGATAAGGTGATGAAGAATACGTTTACTTTATTCCACTTTAATCAGCACAGGAAGTGAATGTTCACTCTCATTTTTTAAGCGATCTATTGCTGTAACCACATATCTGTAAGTTTCACCCCTGGTTGCTTTCTTATCCACAAAAAAGCAATTGCTATTGAATTGTATGGAAATGATATTTTCGGGGTGTTCTGTTGTGATCAGGTTGTCGTGCTGATCAAAACGATAAACAACGTAACCGTAAGCAGACTCATTATCCTTTGCGGGATCAGGAGCCTGCCATGTCAACTTTACTGCGCCATTTACAACCCCGGCCAAAACGCCATAAGGTGGGTTAGGGGCGATTGAGTCCCGCCACAACATAACAGGCGGTAAAGCCGCATAATGATAAAGACTGGTTTTTAAAGAATCGGTAAAACCGAGTGGATTGCTGATTAAAGAATTAGCGCTGAAATATACACTTCCCTGTACACGTGGATTTTTACGAAGATATTTGACCTGATCCGGCAATTGAGACGCAATTCTGAAGCCAGGTAATTTATTCTCTATAATCCGGTAAGGTGCTTGTCCTATATATAAATGCCTGTTATGGGTATTATAACTCCACCAGTCCACCATGGTATTGAAGGAAACCAAACGGTCATTTAAGGGCCTGTAAAGCTGTGGCGCGATATAATCTACCCAACCCTCTTTTACCCATTTACGTGAATCTGCATAAAGTTCGTAATATGAATCTCCGCCATGGGTTGCCGAACCTTCAGCGTTCTGATATTTATTTGCCCATATTCCAAATGGGCTTACGCCGAATTTAACACGCGTGTTACGCTTATGGATACTGTCTGCAAGCGTTTTTATAAGGAGGTCAACATTGTTACGCCGCCAGTTTTTAATATCTTTAAATCCTTCATTGTGATCGCGAAACGCCTTTCCGTCTGCAATAGCCTGCCCTTTTACCTGGTATGGATAAAAGTAATCGTCCAGATGTATGCCATCAACATCATAATTATTCAATACATCAAGGATTATTTTCACAATGTATTCCCGCACTTCGGGGATGCCTGGGTTAAAAAGCTTCATGCCGCCATATTTGAAAAACCATTCAGGTTTTAAATTAGTGATATGCTGCGGGCTTAAAGCGCCAAATTCTGCATCAGTGGTTGCCCGGTACGGGTTAAACCAGGCATGCAGCTCTATACCCCTGTTGTGGGCTTCGGTAATAGCGAATGCTAAAGGGTCATAAAAAGGATTTGGCGCTTTTCCTTGCTTCCCAGTAAGCCATTTCGACCAAGGTTCAATGCCTTTGGCGTAAAAGGCATCTGCAGCCGGGCGCACTTGCAGAAATAAAGCATTGATCCCGGCATGCTGAAGCGAATCCAATATCGTCAATAATTCCCGTTGCTGTATTTCAGACGTTTCGCCTGGCTTTTTTGGCCAGTCGATATTTTCAACTGTTGCTGTCCATACGCCACGGAACTCCCTTTTCGGATACATGTTGTTTTTTATTGTATCAGGGACCTGCGCGTTTGTTTCTTGAACACACGATATAACCAGTAAGGCAATGGCGATAATCTTCAATTTCATGTCTGTTTCTTTTAATTCACACCGGCCCTGCCTCGTTCGGTTTCCAAGCCGCTTTTGTTAATATGCTTTTTCCCTTCCAGGCCAAACCTATATGTAAAAGTCAGATTTGCCTGCTGCGTGTCAGTAAAATTGGTACTGGTGATCAACGCGTGATTTACATTGATTTCCCGCTTAATTTTCCAGGAATGAAAAATATCCAATCCTGAAAGGCTGATTGTTCCTTTACCGTTTAATACTCTTTTTTGAAACCCCGTATTGAGCCTATATATAGGCAAGTAGTACCCTTGCCCAAAAGTGCTCTTTGTACGGTATGAGCCGCCTAATTCCGCGCTCCACCCGTTGTTGAATTTAAATTGATTATTACCCGATAGCTGAAAGGTCAATTTTCTGTAATATAAGGTCTGATCGTTTGTTACAGGACCGTTAAACACGCGGTCTGATAACTCAGTAAACAGGTTGGCCGTCCACCATTTGAAAAAAGGGATGTTAAGGGTAGCATAAACCCCAAAATTGTGCGTACTGCGTATGTTTAATGATGTTTTGATTAATGACTGGCCCGTCACGTAATAATATTGAATAATGGTATTTTTCCCTTTGCTAAAAGATGTTCCGACAGTGATAGTACCTGAATGTGTGAATGAAAGATCGAAGTTCATGCTGCGCTCCGGTAGGAGTGAAGCATTACCCTGAAATGTAGTATACCTGTCAAAATAAAATGCAAAAGGATTAAGGTCGAAATAATCCGGCCGGTCGATTCTCGCATCAAACGAAAAATTCAGGATGTTTATGGCGGCTGTATCCAGTTTATACGACGCATACAGCTTTGGAAATAGATTGTTGTAAGTTATGTGTACCGGCGGGTAAGGAATACCGGCATAGTTATATTGCCGCGCATTTGAACTGCTGTTTTCAAATCGTAATCCGAGCTCTACCGTAAAACTCTTCAAATCTTTCTTCAGGCTAATATAGGCTGCATTAATATGTTCATCATATCCGTTCCTACTGGTTAATGAATCATTTTGAATGCCGGGCTCATTAAAATAATTACCGTTACTGCTTCTTTTAGAATAAATGCCTTGTACTCCGGCAGATAATTCAATGCCTGTCAAAATCCTATTTTCATAATCGGCCTTTAAGCTATAAACGTTTGCCTTAAAGGGATTTTGAGTAATTAGTTTATAGCTACCTAAAATAGTTTGATTATCAATAAGATATGTATTACTATTTAGCAACTGATAGGCATTATCGCTGTAATTAAGATAGTCCGCATCTATCCTGATATTTTCGTCTTCTTTTTTGAATTTATGCTGATAGTAGAAATTAAATGCTACATCATCGGTATGGCGGCTAAGATCACTTTGAGTTCTGATAACGGAATCGGGGAGGGGCCTACTAAACTGTAACAAGTAATCTCCTCCTTCCTGATAAGGGCTTATCAGGCCATCAACCATTACCCCAACACTGTTATTGGTGTCAATATCCGCATCAAATCCTATTTTATAACGGGTGCTTTTACGGTTACTGGATTCAAAATTATCCTGGTAGATGGCATAATTGTCAGCCGGATCAGCAAAATTAAATACCCTGTTCCGCAATACTTTAAAATAGCTGTTATTTGACAAATAGCCAGCATTGCCAAAGAAATTCAGGCCTGCGGTTTTATAATTGAGATTTAAATTATAATTTGATTTGCTATACCGGCCCTGCCCGCGGGTTGCGGATAAACTTCCGTTAAAGCCATCAACCTTATTTTTTTTAGTAATGATATTGATTAAACCCGCATCTCCTTCCACGTGGTATTTCGCCGGTGGAATAGGCATCAATTCGAGCTTTTCAATGGTGCCGGATGGCAGGGATTTTAAATAATTTAACAATTGTGCACCATCCAAAAATGTTTGCCGTCCGTCAATGTATATGGTCACTCCCTGCTTCCCCCGCAATGATATGGCATCATCAGTAACTTCTACGCCGGGAGCATTATTGAGCACCTCAACCGCACTTACACCAACATTTGATAACAATTGACCAACATTTACGATGGTTCGATCTATCTTTTGTTCTGTATAAGCCTTTTTCCTTCCCTGAACAATTACTTCCTTCAACCGACGGTCTTCTATATCTAATTTGATCCCGGCCAGGTTAATACTGAAACGAGTATCATTAATTACTAATGAATCCTTAATAAACCCGCGGTACCCGATATGGCTTACGCTAATAACATAGGTTCCACTTGTTAGCTTATCAAATTTAAAGGCACCAGATTTGCCGCTGCTCATAAGCTTGCTGAAAGTGCTATCGTTCAATTTTTTGAGCGTGATCACAGCACCTTCAATGGACTGGTCGGTACTACGGGCAGTAATTGATCCGCCTATAGTCCCCCTGACAACTGTACTTACTGTGACAATTTGCCCCGTAGCGTTCAGACAAAGCAGTAGCCATAAGGCCGATAAAATCACCTTCATAGAATTGAATTAATCGTTTATTATCCGGGAATTGTTTAAGCCAAAAAAAGGCTGCTTTGAATTATTTTAGTTTGCGTTTCCATATTCCACCACTGCATCTATAATTTTTTCAGCTATTTCATGCTGATTATCGGCATTAAGTACATAATCAAGATCGTTTTGGTCAGTCATGAACCCCAATTCGATCAATATGGCAGGCGCCTTATTATGGCGTAAGATATACAGGGTATTATCCGGCGAAGTTTCGGTGATGCCTATTCCATTTATCGTGTTTGTCTCTCCTAATTGTTGTAACGCGCTTTTTACATTAGCGGCTAATCTGCCGGAAAACGGATAAAGAGCGTTCCTCTCCACTATGATTTCCATTCCGTTAGTTTGCCTTGTCCACACACCCGGGGCATTTAGGTGTATGGAGATGAACGCATCGGCTTTATTGGTAACCCTGCCGGGCAAATCTAAATAACGGTCATCTTTACGAGTCAGGATAGTTCGTACGCCACGTTCGGCGGCAACCTTATTAATTTGATTGACTATTTGCAAACAAAGGTCCTTTTCACGGTAACCCCCTGATCCAACCGCCCCGATTTGGCTACCGCCATGCCCCGCATCCAATACCAATACAAAATCTTTCTTCATGGAGCCCCTGCCATAAACTTTTTCAGTAGAAAACCAGTATCCGGATATCAGTAATACAGGGATAATAGTAAGATATGTCAATCGTTTGAAAGATGGCGAACCGGGCTTGAACAACATACTGATCCTTCTTTTTAAACTATAAGCGCTGAATTGATTGGCTATATGCAACGCCGGTGGTGATGATAACCTAAGCAACAAGGAAGCGTAATTTTTAGCATCAAAAACCTTTTTCAGTACGCTGTCAACTTCGAACTCGTGTATCTCATTCAATGCTTTGGCTATCAGATAAATAAAAGGATTAAACCAGAAAAATGCTTTGACGATTTCTATAAAGAGATTGTCGGCCGAATGGAATAATCGTTCATGCGTTTTTTCATGGGCCACTATTTGTTCCATTTCCAAGTGACCGGCATTTTTATCAGCTATAAAAATAATGTGGAAGAATGAAGCATTGTTTCCGTTTGCATTCCGCACAACTTGATTATTGCCAATCCTTTTACCATGCCTCTTTGCTTGCTTCGCTATTTTCAGGATTTCGTAAGCTATCTTAAAAAGCATAAAGGCACAAACGATGATATAGATAAACAAGGCTATGAAATACCAATTAACGCCGGTCGGCGCCTTCATCCCGGATATAAACTGAGCTACTTCAGGATATGTATTGCGTGAGGTAACGACCGGGCGGCTGATGGCTTTTATAGCTAAAGGTTCCCTGATTTTAATATGTAATGCAGGAATTATCATGCTTGCCATAACGGTAAACAGTAAATAAAACCGGTTCATCGAAAAAAAAGTTAACCGCCTGAACATTAAAACATAAAGTGTAAAGCAAAGTGCCATACATGCACTTGCTTCACCGAGGTAGTTAAATAAAGCCATACTTATTGCTTATCAATCATTTTTTGGATTTCTTCAATATCCTTATCTGATAAGGTTTCTTCTTTTACCATAAATGATAAAAGAGATTGTGCCGATCCGTCAAAATAATTGGCCACAAGTTTGGAAAGGGAGTGTTTACGATAAGCGGCTTTGCTGATAAGCGGGAAGTATTCGTGGGTCTTTCCGTAGGCTTTATGTCCAATATAACCTTTCGTCTCTAAAAGCCTTACTACAGATGAGATAGTATTATAAGGAGGCTTGGGTTCGTCTGACATTTGTTCAATAATGTCTTTGACGAAAGCAGATTTCAGGCTCCACAAGATCTGCATGATCTTCTCTTCTGTTTTGGTTAACTCTTCCATATTCAAACTTATAACTTATTTTTCAGTTATACAACTGAAAAATAAGTTATAAAATCAACAACCGAAAACAATAC
>NZ_JBFUHE010000034.1:0-7502 GCF_056402535.1 Mucilaginibacter sp. P4_A11 | reverse complement strand
CTATAGAAGTAAGGCCTGGTTTTAGCTTAAATAGCTTTTTGTAGTTTGGCGATTCCTCAATAAGTTGTTCGATAAAATACTGACGCTCTGGTCTTGGACCAACGATAGACATATCTCCCTTTAAAACATTCCAAAACTGTGGCAGTTCATCAAGCCTGGATTTGCGTAAAAATACTCCCCATTTGGTAATTCGCGGGTCTTTATCTTTTGACAGCATGGGCACGGCTTGCTCAGAATTTACATACATACTCCTGAACTTATACATGCTGAACGGCTTATGATTTCTTCCAATCCTTTCCTGACGATAAAAAACCGGCCCTTTTGAGGTTACCTTTGTTATGATGGCTAATGCAATAAATACAGGAAGCCCTGGGATCATTACCAGAAGGGAAAACAGAATGTCGAAGCAGCGTTTAAAAAAAATGATCTTAAGACTGAGCTCAATAGAAGAAGAAAGCTGTATTACTGGAAGATTTTCATAGTTGACAATACTTGCATAACTATTTTCAAGCACAAGATCCGAAACCAGTTTGATTTTAATAAAATGCTGGTCACCTAAATCAACCAATTTATTCAATAAAAGTCGGTCCATGTATTTGTAGCATATAAATGCTTCGTCAGGTCTGGCCTCCAGGATTTTATCAAATAACGTTTCATGAGGCATGCTTTCAATCATTTCTTCGGATATAGTTGTAATAAAATTATATCCATACTCCGGATGCTTTGAAAATGACTTTTTTACCCTATTAACGATATCTACATTACCAATTATTATAACATGCTTAATGTTATAGCCTTTTTTACGGATATAATCAAGTGTAAAAAAGATGATTGACCGTTGTGCTATGATGAAGATAAAAAACAGCAGGTAAGTGCAAAACATAACCATCCTGCTTACTTCGTAAAGTTTGAAGAAATAAACTATTCCCAAAACCATCACCAGGTGATACACCATGGAAGACATGAACCTGCTTAAATTATCACTTAATATCAGTGGCCTCTTTATAGTGTAATTTTTAGTTACCGAAGCTATGGTGATCCAGGTTAAATTAACTAATAATAAAAAATCAATTGATTGTATCTCCGACGAATAGAATGTAAATATAAACAGATGGGAACATTGCAACGCAATATTTAATAGTATTAAATCACAAAAAAATGTGAATGGTTGAAGTAATTTAGAATAGCGCATTTGCGATGAGGGTTAAGTTGTGCAAATATAAAAATTTTTACTAAAACGACTTGTTTTTTTAATAAAATCAATATTTATTAAACTTAATTACGGGGTATTCGCTAAGAACGCTACAGTTGTAAACTAATTATTATCTATTTTATTTTCTATTTTTCTATTGATTTGCGTAAGTAACTCATTTCTAAATACGTTTATTGAGAAAGACGAGGCGTGTTGAGTGATTTCTTTATAATTAAATAATAATTTCTAAACACAACCCGTAATGACCTTCAGAAGATCATGCTTGATAACGTAGGCGGCTAATCATTATTTCCAGTAGTACGAGTGCATGGACAACTTCTTCAAAATCCGAACGGGGATTTTTTTATAGTATTTGCCGGCTTTATATCCCATCCATTTTGCAGCCAATGAAAAGATCGATTTTAGAATGACGCGTTTTTTATTCTTTATAACATAACTTAATTCAGACTTCATAAATTTAAGACCTTCACCAGTTGGTTTTCCGAAGTCGTTTATAAGCCATTTATTTTGCTCATGAAATACGCGGGTGTCAAAATATCGTCTGAACTCCTGTAACAACGTATAGGTATGAGAATGGTAAACCGTAGCATTCGCCACGTATGCTTTTTTGTATCCAGCTGTTAACATTTTGGCAGCAACAATGGCATCCTCACCCATAATTGAATGTAGCGGAAAACCTCCAATCGCTAAAAGCGCCTCACGCCTATATGCAGCAAATGAATTTGAACAAAAAAACACCTTGAATCCCATTGGTTTTATATCCTCTGATGAGCGAATATGAGATATAGCCGGATAATTAAAGAAACGGGCATGGCTTTCTAAAATCTGAGCATTTTTATGTGGAAGTTGCCTGCCATATGCCATACCCACATCAGGATTATTAAAAACATTAACAATATTTGATATACTATCAGGCGAAGCTAAGATCGCATCTTGTGTCAAAAAAATGCATATATCGGCGTTACCTGATAAGGCAACAAGTTGTTGTCGGGTTTTACCATGATTAAATTCAGATTTATTAATATTGATCGTACTAAACCCAAATTGTTTTGCAATTGAAACGGTATCGTCAGAAGAACCAGAGTCAACAATTATTTTTTTATAAGGTGTAATTGATTGGTTCTGTAAGCTATTAAGCAAGTCTATAAATAATTCGCCAGCATTGAGCACAGGTATACAAATAGCTACCTTGATCTTATTTTCGGCCATAAAAGTATATTGAGATAAGAGAAAAAATTAAATAAAGCCGATTTTTTAAACGTAATAAAGCTGAATAATTACTTTGTCCGAGCATAGGAGATGCATTACTTTCGTGTCGAACATATCTGAGATATTTCTCATCACAAAACTTTACAGTTCCAACTGTTTCGGCAACCAAACCAAGCCACCAATCATGCATATGGATCTTAGATGGAAAAGGTAACGCTTTATCGAGTAAACTTTTCCTGAACGACATACAGCAACCAATGTAAGAGTTGCGCATTATATTTTTTAATAATCCCTTTTTTGATTTTCGCTGAAAAAAAAAGGATTCATAAATAACATTTCCGTGCCCATCAACAACTATTGCATCAGATATTACTAATGTATATTGCTGTAATAACTCTATATGTTTTTTTACCCTTCCTGGTAACCATAAATCGTCCTGATCGCTTAAAAATATAAAATCGCCCTTTGCCTGGCGTAAAGCATTTTCAAAATTGCCTACAGGGCCTTTTCTTGACGATATGTTTGAGTATAGCTTTATCCTTTCATCTTTACATTGATAAATATTATCTATAGTATCGTCTGTTGAACCGTCATCACTGATAATTAACTCATCATCTGGCGACAATTGTTCCAAGATGGAACTGATTTGAGTTTTTACAAATGCTCCACCATTATAAGTTGCCATGCACACTGATATCATTACTTTTTAAAATTGTTCTGGAAAATATTATTAAGAAAGGTATTTGGAAAATAATTGGAAGATAGAACCAGAAATTTACGAAAAACGAAAATAACGCGCAGAAAAACAAGACTGAATAAATACTTATCGCTTGAAAGTTTCGAATTGTTACGGCTTTTTTGTAAAACACTACCGTAATAATTACAATGATAGCTRTGAAAACTAATGTACCATAATATCCAAAGTCCTGAAAAACAGGGTTTATATAAGAAGAGATGGTAAAGTTACCTACTTCCAGCAATGAAGGTGAATCGCCATAATCAGGTCTTAAAAAACTGGGAAGTAAAGTAGACAAAGATGACCCATCAAATAATCCAAAATAACCAGAGTGCACAAGATTGTCAAGATTGAGGATATTAAAGAATCCATATGAATATATCCACAAAAAACTAGTTGGGATCCAGTAATATTCATCTTTTAACCCAATAAGTTCTTTGATATCGCCACTTCTCAATTCTCCCAGAATACCAAATAAAAAAACGATAACTAATCCATAAGACATTACCTTTTTAAAGTTGATAGGTTTTATCCTGATCGTGTGTATAATCAGTAATTCAAAAATGAGAGAAATTATATTTTGCCTCGTAATGCATAACAGGAAAATGGAAAATATGCTGAATAAAATAACCAAATAAACACGCTTTCGAGTTTCAGCATATAAATAATATGAAAGTAAGCCAAAAGCATTGCTGTACGCGTAAAACAATCCATTGATCCCYTTAATTCCGTAATCCATGTAATCGCTGTTCCCATCTTTTAAAAGGGATATTAATGGTAGATATCCGCTATAGGCAACATTAATGAAAAAAAGGGCATAACAAATAATCAGACCATATTTAAACATGGTATGATTAACTGCGAATGTTTCATTAGTTCTGTTGCTTGTTTTAGATCTAAAATATTCAGGAGCAAAGATTGAAGATAATAGAACAGGAACTGCGATAAGCTTCCAAGTCAAAAAATCAATCTCTCTGTTGTAAATTGTGATATTCATTTTTTGAAAAGCAAACAAAACAGCCCATGGTATAATAAAGGCCGCAGAAGGATTGTAGTATTTAAATTTATCAATAGCAAAGAGTTTTACCAAGGCAATAATAAAAATTGCATCTACTATTAATACGCTATTAAAGAATAGCATTACTATCATCAAAATTAACAGTATCGTCGAAATGAGAATTGTAGCCTTTTTTTCAAACATTATTTAAGTCCCATTTTTTACATATATGGTTAAAATTAAATCTGATACTTTTTTCGATCTCATAAGCCATTTCTTGCTGACTTTTTTCATCATTTAATAACTCTGTTACCCTTTGAACAGTTACCATTAGAGATTGTCTGTCGAATAAAATTTCTTCCTGGTTACTTACATAATCAATACCGTGCATTGATTCTTTAGTGCAAAGCAACGGTATGGTATAGCTCAAGGCAGTCAAAACCTTAACTTTGATACCAGAACCTAAAATTACTGGTGAAATAAACAGATTTGATGATTGATAAAGAGAATCCAGCTCTTCATCACTTATTTTTCCTGTAAAAAAAACGTTAGATGGTAACTCCCCTTTTTCAAAATTGTCTGAATTTCCTACGATGCTGAGCGTAATTTCCTGATCAAGTTTTAATAACTCCGGCATTAGTTTAAATACCATCCAACAAACAGCATCATGATTAGGATAGTAGTCAGTACCACCAACGAAAAGAATATTTTTTTTGGGCCTGTACTGCCATAGTTTTGATTTTAACGGCAAAATTTCTGGTATAGTTTGCATCCAGCCCTTACTTGAAAAACTTTCGAAAAGTATTTTGTGATCTTCTGAAGATATGGCGATTGTGCCTGTAGCTATTTCAAAGATCATTTTTTCAATTTGATATGTCTTGAGATATTCAATATAGTGAAATAACTTTTTGAAAAGGTTTGTTTCATGCTTATACTGATCTTTCAAAACCTTACTCTCAACATTATGGGCAACATAGATTTTTTTTATCGTCGCAAGAAGTTCATAATTATTTATAAAAGCAAAAGCAGTAAAGTGATCAAATAAAATATAATCAAATTTATAATTTTCAAGAAGATTGAAAATATATTGCTGTATTTCTTTATTCACTCTTGCATCAAATGCCCTGGGTCTTTTACTGAAAATTAAAAAGAATACAGAAATAATTAATGTTTTCAATGAAGTAACGCGAGGCCGTGTCCTTGAAAATACCCTATAGCTTTTAAATCCGCGAGTTGCCAGCTTTTGCGCCTCTGAATCAGAGGCATTATTGTCAACATCAAAAAACACGGTGTGAACATCAAAGTTATTTCTCTTTAAAAAATCGATATGATTCAAAAACGCAACCTTTCCTCCGCTATCTGCAGGGTAGGGAAATGAGGGACACAGATACAATATATTTTTTGACATTTAAAAAAATATTGGGGGCCAATAAATTGGAGAATAATTACTCTTGGCGATTTAAATTTTTTATAATTTTCTTGTTGAAGCTGACAGGACTAAAAGCTGCGTTAATTAAAGGCAAGAGCCTCGAACCTTGTTTTCTTCTGATCCTGTTAATAAGGGTTGGTATTAACATTATATAGATGAATGGCAAGGCTGCTTTATTAAATTTTCTACAAAAGATAACTCTACTGGCCAAGAATGAAGTTTCAAAAAGTAAACTTTTATTTTTTTCGGGAGAAATTGATGCCGATTCTTTATGATATATAAGCGATTGTGGCTCAAATCCCAATGTCCATCCTTTTGATCTCCCTCTGTAGGCCCAATCCAATTCTTCAAAAAATAAAAAATACTCTTCATTTAACAAACCCACATCAAGTAAAAAATTTCGTGGCAAAAACATTGATGCCCCAATTACATAATCAATTTTACTCCCGTAGTCATATTTGTCATATTGTCCTTTATCTATTTCAGATTCGCCCAAATGGCTTGCTACTCCTGTCAGGTTTTTATAAACTCCACCTATGCCATTAATAGTTGAGGGAGCATAATAATAGCGCAATTTTGAACCAATAATTCCCACCTTATCGTCGCCTGTTTTATTATAATAATTTACGAGCTGTGTTAAAGAATCTTTTTTTACAACCGTATCATTATTCAGTAACCAAATAAAATAGTCTCCTTTTTGACTTTGTATATACTTAAGTGCTATATTATTACCGGAAGCAAATCCTTTATTTTGGGCTGCTTTAATAATTATTAATTTTTCTTGATAATTATCCTTTTCATCCACTTCGGCCTCTTCAAGGTACTTATATTGAATTGGCTTTGTAATATGCGGGGAAACCAAATCGGGAAATTGTGTGCTTTCTAAAATCTTTTTTCCACGGCACCAATCTAAAATACAATTAACAGAAGTTGTTGATATTGAATTATCTACCAATAAAATTTGAACATTCTGGTAATCCATCTTATAAACGGTTTCCAAACATTCAATAGTATGGATATGCGCATTGTGATTTAACAGAACAATAAATACTTTCTTTAAATTCATTGAGGGTTTCGTAAAGCTTTGTCAATTTCACCTGCTATCAAAGGCCAATAAAAATTATCGTAAGCATATTCCTGAATAGCATCACAATTATATTTTAACACTTGAGCACTATTCACGTATTTTATCATCAAATCGGTCAATGCATTAATGTCGCCTACAGAAAAAAGGCTACCATATTTTTCGTTATTAGTTACATCATATCCAGATGGGACTTTAGTTGATATTATGGTACACCCCGTTTTCATCGCTTCCAGAAAAACAAGGGGAAAGCCTTCCCATCTTGAGGTAAGCACAAATATCTTTGCCCTGCGGTATTGTTCCAAAAGTAATTCCTTATCCCAAACAGCCCCTCTAAATTTTATCCTATCTTTTATCTCAATATTTTCATCAAAGTATTGGTCGATATATTTCTGGAAGTCGGGTTCAACGGGCCCAACTATTTCTAATGTCCACTCCGAGTTAACTTTACAAAATTCCTTAAAAGCCATTAAGAGTGTCTCGTTTGACTTTTCATAGGTTCCGATTCTTCCAACAGTTAGTATTACATTTCCTTTTACAGAGAAATCTGTATGTGTTTTTATTCCTTTGTCATAAAATCCGTTTGGAATATATTGCACTTTTCTCCCCAAAAGGTTTTCATCATTCACGATATTGAAAAGCAAACGACTTTCAATAGTTACGATATCAATTTTTGAAACCAACCACTTTTTTATTCTTCCACTAATTCCCTTAAACCGATAGTTTTTTATTGTTTCGTTTGCATCAAGTTTCAGATAAGTAATAGCTCCGCGATCGTAAAACTTCAATAATTTGAAAAAAGCAAGAATCATTACACTTTCATTGCTGAAATGA
>NZ_JBFUHE010000033.1:0-7775 GCF_056402535.1 Mucilaginibacter sp. P4_A11 | reverse complement strand
CGGTTTATTGGACATGTATTCGCTGGTTTTGTTTATCTAAAAAGCTAAACAAAAACCTTGTCCACAGAAACCTATCAATACATTACTTTAATCTCTTTTGAGGGGTCACTTTCGTCTGGCGAAGAGGGGTCACTTTGCTTTGGCGAACGTGGTCACTTTCAACTGGCAAAGGGGACCTTTTTGATCTGGCCGGATAGGGTCATTTTGGTGTGTTTTATCCAACTTCCCTGTTAAAACCATTGAGATAATTGTTGAAGTCGATCTCGATCGTTTTAGGGTTTTCTTTTAATGATTCCAGCGTATGCCTGGATGTATTATAAAATTGCAAGCCACCAGCTGCTTTACGCAATACCGGATCCAGCTTATCTTCGGTAACCTTATCTTTGAAATTTTCGTATGCGGTACGGACCTTTGTGTTTACCGAGTCCAGAATACAATCCAGCCGGCGGATCACCACAAAAGGTAGCAACACGTCTCCGATTTCGTTCTTTCTGAAAACATTCCACAGAACTTTATCCGTGATTTGAAAAATAAAACCAACATCTACTCTGTTCGTAGCCATCTCATCTAAGCGTGTTTTTTTGAGGTACAAAGTAAAGGAATAAGTCCACAGCAGACCTCATCATTTTAAATTTAAATAATTACAGGCTTTATCTCCCTCAATTCTATCGGGATTTTGTTTGATATGATCGATTTTAGCCTGTAATTCCGTTATTAGCAGTTTCGCCAGGTCATGGTTATCCCTTTTTGCTAAGCTGACGTAGGTAATTTCCCGTCCCTTTGAAATCGTCGCGCCAGCGGCGTTAAAATAATTGTAGGTGTCACCAGATTTAATTCTGGTATAATTTGTGAGGACCGTCCGGTCATGCTCAGCTACAGATTCTACATCCCGCTGATCGGTATAGCGTACCAGTGTAACTGTAGGGGCTATACCCGTCACCATGCTAACATGTTCTTGTATTAATCTTTTCAATTCAGAGAACTGGATGCTAATATGTGCGTTATTCACGTAAAGCACGATATTAACACACGTTCGTGCGTGCGTAGTCAGGATAGGAAGGTATTTTGTCAGGTTAGATTCAATCAGCGAAGCGTCGGTTAAGATAAAAGAATCTACAAAAATAATATCAGTAAGAGGCATCGCGTATTTACTAACATCGGTCCATCTGCGAAAATCCGGTCCGCCGATACGTAATTCTTTATGAAAATCATAGTCGCCACGCTGAAGGAAAATTTTATTAAAAAGAGTGATTTCTTCTCCCACGCCAGCAATCAGCAGCGCTCCTTGCCTTTTTACAAGTGCGATAGACTCATCGTTGATCAGGTACATCGCCGAAAGTTTAGCATGTGAAAATCCTATATGAAAATTTTCGGTCAGCGGCCTGGGCGGAAATATGAATTCATCCTGAAACTTGAATTCATTGTTAAGCCCAACACCTTCATTAAGCAAGCTCATCCAGGCCATCAGGTTTTCGTCAGACTTTACATCTTTCTTAGAGAAATTAAAAAAGACAGATAACTGTTTTTTAATAACCTTGATACAGTCTTCATAGAGCGGTTTCTTGTACTGTCCGATCAAAGACAGTACATTTTCTTTGTCAATATAAAGGTTCATATTATAACAGATCGAAGGTCAGGTTGGAAGACACGTCAAAAAATCCAGTACCAAATTTGTTTATAAAACGCCCGTCCTCGCGATAATTCATTTTCCACTGGACGGGCTCTTGGTCAAAATAAATAATATTGATTGGATTCTCATTTGGAAGCACTTCGTATTCATATTCTTTGACAATCAATTGTGTCTTTCGAATCAAATATTCGGAATGGGTCTCTATCATAAATTTGATCCCAAATTCCGTTGCTACCGCATGAAAAAGCGTTGCTAGCTTACTTTGCAACGCTGGATGCAAGTTCAGTTCTGGTTCTTCAATGATAACCAGAAATTCTTTCTTGAACTTCTGATGTTTGTAAATCACAGTTGCCAAACGAAGGATCAGCAGCATCGCCTGAATCGAACCCATCCCTTTATCGGCAAGCGGCACTTGAACATGATTGCCTTTAACCATCACTTCATATGCTTCACCGGCATGCATATTGATACTGATAGAAGCTCCAATATCAAAGCCATCCTCTTTGATCCATTTTTGAACAAACTTATAAGCATCACTACCTTGGTCGTTGTCGATGCCCAATTGTTTATATTCATGAATGCTCTGGGCCAGCATGTTTTCCTTATCACGGATAGCAAACAAAGCGGATTGTTTGTTTAAGGTTGCCCCAAGATAAGCTATAGAGAGATATTCAAAGCGGTCGGTAATGTCTGATATGGTTTGGTCAAACTTGAATTTATCGGCATTGAATGCACTAAACTGTGCGAAATCTTTTTTTGTCTTTTTGCCTTTTTGCGCATCGTTGTACTGCACTTTATAATCAGCCCAAATACTATCGACAGCATCTGTAAGGACGTTTTTTAAATCGCCCGGGGAGAAATGGGTAGTAAGCTCATAGTTACCGCTCATGATGCGACCTTCTCTGATTTGATCGCGCAGAGAGCGGATCTTTTGCTGTATTTTTTTCAGTTCGCTGTTAGCCTGGATGAAATCCGGACTTAATTTGTCGGTAATGGCTTTAGTCGTCTTTTTGAGCTGTGATTCACCACTTAGCAGTTCCGCCAATATCGGCGATACTGTTTCCCTCAAACCATCCAGTGCCGCGGCGGAACGCCCCAGGCTAAGGGTGGAATTTGTTGGTTGAAGATCAAAATACAAACCACTTTTAACATCTTCGATCATTAATTGCTGTACATCCACAAGTGTGCTTTCATCTTGTCCTGAAACCTAGAGAGCAATACGAATGTTATCAAGCTGAAGCTGAAAACTGATCACATCCAGATTTTTTATGTAACGACACTTGGCCCGTCCAAACGTAACAATATTTACATTTTCAATGTTGGTACGACTGAATGAAAACTGGCGGACATCATCCGAATGTAGGTAGTCGATGATCAGCATTAATGCTTTGACCATAGTTGACTTTCCCGAATTATTACGTCCGACCAAAAAATTAATCCCTTTAAAATCAATAGGCTTGAATTCAGCAAATCTTCTGAAATTTTTAAAACCGATACTGTTCATGATAAGTAAGTATAGCTTTCGCCTTGGTTTTTCTAAAACCGTAATGTCGATCTCAAATTAATAGTTGTAGGCGAAAGGAATGATCCGAAAAGCGAATATAGGCAAATATCAGGGATAATATTAACGCTTCAATTCTCCAGATCAAATAGCTATTCCTTACCTACTTTCTCAATTAACGCAAGCCAAGCAGTTTCACCGGATAAACAATCTGAGGTTGTCTGGTGCTGGCGGATACCCTGATGTAATTACAATTCCACTAAAGCATGCAAAAGGTTTGCCTGCAATTGCTAAAAGTTATGGCTATGTATGGTTAAATCGCAGTAACCAAAGAGAACCTTGCCATTGGAAAAATATTGATCAGCGAATGATATTAATTGATGATATTGCAGCCAAAAATATATTTTTATAGTAACCTTTTCACTTTTCATGAATCCCTTAGTTCTTAAATTCACACAAACCGAGCAATACGACCCAGCAACACAAACTATAGAATGGCGCGACCCGACGCCGTCACGATGGACCAGTGTTTATGGAAACGCCACAATTGGTACCCGCGTTTATATGATCGGCCAGGGCAAAGTTTACACTGGGTTGTTGGCTGCAGTAATCGATGGCGCCTCACTATCGCTGAAAGATATTGAAACATTTGATTTGTCTGCTGATGACTTTTTGTGCATCGATGCCATCAACCCTGAGGAAAATGCCCGTGTCAAAGCTTTTTTTCAACCCTATTTGGCGACCACTCCAATTTCATATGAAGATTTTAAAATGCAGGCGCAAAACCGCCGTTTTTTAAATTTCGTCATCGTCTATGAGCAAGCCTTCCTTTCGACAAATTATAACGAACACGACCGCATCGTGTTAATCAACGATGAAAAAGTCTTTGAAAAGTTCGGAACGATCAAAAATGGAGCACTGGAGGAACAGCCTGCCAACAACGGATTTTTTAACATAAAAGGCAAAACCATTTATGATGCGATACAAGTTTTTGAAAAAATCGCATCTAAATCAGATACCTCCAAATCCAATAATGCTGCTCAGCTCAAACGGATAGACCAATATTTGAAGACCAATTCAGATTACCGTTTTACTAGTTTTTCCAGTTATTTTAACGTCATACACAACAAAAAAGCATATTTATATTCTAATGTGTCCACTATCCGTTACTACGTCGGTGGCGCATTTTGGAACGATTCGACTCCTCAAGACCAAACAGAACGCTTTATAACATCCGGTATCTGGCAAAACGGCTACGACGATAAGTTTACCGAACTGGTCAACGACGCTTTTGCAGGTAGTATGATTGCCATCAAAACAACCAATAAGTTATATGATGAAACGATTATTAAAGCTATCGGTGAAGTGAAGAAAAACTACAACGACGGACGAACCCTGGACGTCGAATGGGAATCTAACTTTACTCCATTTAAACTGGATTATTCAGGCGGATTTTGGGACACCTTCAAACGCGTGACAAAACCAGAACAAATACAAGACATTTTTTTTCATCAGCCAGAGGTCAAACTTTCCCCCAAAAACAATATGAAACATCCACTCAACCAGATCCTTTACGGTCCGCCTGGGACGGGTAAAACCTATAACACCATCGACAAAGCTGTCCAAATCATCGCAGGTACGTCAGGAACACACGCTGACAACAAAAAAATATTTGACGACTACCGAAAACTCGGCCAAATAGAATTTGTGACCTTTCATCAAAACTATGGCTATGAAGATTTCATGGTTGGGTTGCGCCCGGATTATCAGTCCGAATCCTTGCGCTTCCGTCAATACAAGGGTATCTTTTACAAAATCGCACAACGCGCACGAGAAAATTATCAAGCCTCAAAAAACGGCAAAGCCCTCAATAAAGATTTTGATAGCGTATTGTCTGAATTCCTTCAACCACTGGAATCCGGCAAAGAGATCCAAGTAGATATGACATCCGGCATTTCCTTTTGGATAACAGATATCCGAAACGGTACGTTGCAATTCCGGAAATCGACCGGAGGTACGGACCATACGCTTAGCATCGACACAATTAGAGACCTGGTTGCAGGAATCAGAACTTATCCATCAGGCTTAAAACCATATTATACACCACTGGTCACCTTTTTGAGCCAAAAACAAAAAACAACTGGCAACGCTGTTGAGCAAGAGAATTACGTACTAATAATTGACGAGATCAACCGAGCCAATATTTCGAAAGTTTTTGGCGAACTAATTACCCTATTGGAAACCGATAAACGTTTGGATGAACCAAATGAACTAAACATCACTCTGCCCAATGGAGAAGAAAACTTCGCATTGCCGCCCAATCTCTATCTTATTGGTACCATGAACACCGCCGACAAATCTATTGCACTCGTTGACATTGCTTTACGCCGGAGATTTGAATTTATTGGAAAATATCCGAACTACGAGGTTCTTAAAAAAGAACGTGACCAAGACAGTGCCGAATTGCTGGAAAGGATTAATAGGGCTATCTATGCCAAAAAACATACGCCGGATTACCTAATCGGCCATGCCTATTTCCTAAATCAAGATAAACTAGAAGACATTCTCCTGAATAAGGTTCTCCCGTTATTGACCGAATACTTTAATAATCGGATTAGTGAAATTACAGAAGTCTTCCGCAATACTGGATGGAAAGTCGAATTTAATGAAACAACTTATTGCTGGTTCGTAATAAAAAGTGAAGCCTGATGCCAGTTATTTTTGAATTCGGAGAGTGGATCGACATTACTGGTAAAAGGAATTCGCTGGAAAACTACCTACATCAAGTTTGGCTACAAAATAAACCAATTGATGAGGAATTGGCGATCTTTGACGCGAACTTTAATGATGGTGGAAAACCAGAGGTGTCTCAAGGTTTTTTACTGTTTGACGGAGAGGAGACCCGTGCCAGAAACTACATTGGGTTTATACAAACCGATGATTTTTTCCTGGAGATTTACCCAAAAGTATTTCGAATGATTGAGCCGACCCCGGCCAATACTCGGCTTTTTATGAAACATATGTTTTTCTGGTTTGATTACTGCCGCAAGTGGAAGTTTCCGTTCACCCGCGTCAACCTGGAAAATAATGAATGTGATAGCTTACCCGAACTGATTATCAACTTAATGGCAGCACAAATACAGTCCACCGTTGAAACATACCCACTGATGCTATATATTGGTTTGGAAGAATCATTAACCGTACCACGTGGCCGCATCAATTTCGATAGGTACATCAATAATGGATTTGTAACCGCCAATCAGCATATTCTCGAATGCGACCATGAGCCTTTAGTTTTCGACAACCAATTGAATCGGATTATCAAATACGTCAGTAGACAACTACTAAAAAAGACAAAGTTTAATGATTCGCGACGAAAGCTAGAACAAATACTGTTCATCCTCGACGATGTTAGCGACGAAGGCTTTGTTAGTGGCGCTATGCTCGACCGTATTAAACTCAACAGCTTTTTCGAAGAATATCAAAGCGTAATTAATATCTGCCGTTTAGTCCTTAACGATGAAACATACAGCAATCATTATGAAGAACAGCACAATTGGAGCCTACTATTCCCTATGGAATATATCTTTGAAGATTTCATAGCAGGATTTATTGAAACCGAGCTGTCTGCGCATTGGATAGTAAATTACCAAAAATCGGATATGTACCTAACAGAAAAACCTAATCAGGCTTTTCAAATGCAACATGACATCTTTTTGACCTCCAAAAAAGACAAATCGATAAAAGTGATCCTGGATACAAAATATAAATTGCGCGCCACGATAGACGACGACAAAAAGCAAGGTGTAGCACAAAGCGATATGTACCAAATGGTGTCCTACGGCCTGCGCCGCGGCTGTACTAACGTTGTACTGCTCTACCCCAACTTCATGGAAACATGCCGTAACCCACATACCTATGTAGTCGCATCGGGATTCGATCAACAACATCAAATAAAAATTACCGCTGCGGAGATTCCATTTTGGTCGACAGCAGATTTTAGCGGTTTAAGAACCGCTTTAAGTAAGGCATTACAAACCATTTTGCCAACTCCTAATTATCCGCCTATTTCAATTATCAATTACTAGAATTGTAAAACGAAAATCACTCCTGGTTCCTTTGCAATCATACTCGACTGGTATAATAAAGTAATTGTGGCTAACTTGAAAGCGCGATGTGAAGTGAATCAATATACTGTGTAGTAGAAAAATGAGATGCAACGCGTGATTGGTTTTACTCTTCACTGTTTTGATCGCACCCTAAAACCTTAACAGCGGTAAAAGCTTTAACTTTCTCATCCTTTCCTTTTGCATTCGATCCAACCAGCCTGACACTTATAAAGTGCAGTAGGTTTATTTTCCTATAAGGGATAACTTAACGTTATCGGTGCTATCTGTGGATATACCAATGATATTGACCCCTCTTCGCCAATCTAAAGTGACCCCTCTGAGTTAGGGTTTGAAAGAGAGTAAAGTTGTTGTACAGATAGGCTCTTTGGAGCGGATGTTTTTGTCCGGTTTAACAACTATTATTTTTACAAAAATACATTTTCTGATTTAGAGTTTCTTCTCCTTAGTGATTCGCCATATAATTCGACCCTTAAAGAGTGGTGAACAATGCGGTCAAGGATCGCATCAGCGATGG
>NZ_JBFUHE010000032.1:0-12259 GCF_056402535.1 Mucilaginibacter sp. P4_A11 | reverse complement strand
GACTCAAATAATGAATTAGCTGCCGAGTTTAGAGAATGGGAAAAACAAAGGGGTGAACATAACGACAAACTTGAAAAAGGTGCCCCCCATAGTATGGAAAAAGATTACTTCAAAGGCATTGATAAAAAGCAGATCAAAATAGAGGTTCATCAAAAAAAGATTGAGTTGGTCGACTTTAATGATGATGATCAAACCCGCGGTTAATTCTAAATGTGCTGATAGAAAATTATATTAAACATCATTAATATGTCATGGATAGCCATTAAGTTTCATTTTCAGCTTTTTGATGAAAGCTATTTTCTATATAAAATAAAAGAATTTCTTAACAGCGAAGAAATAAATATTTATCCATTTTACTTTGAGAGAGGATACCAGGATGCCTTTTATATTAAACTGTACATAAAAGCAGATGTTTCAGACCATGCGGAAGTGCTAAAAAAATTCGAGAACTTTCGCAAAAGGACGACAGATTTTAAAAGATACAAATTTTATCAGGCTGCATATATTCCTGAGATAATTAAGTTTGGCGGTCAACATGCGTTACCTGAGGTGCAAAGGCTGCTCGTATCAGGGTCGCGCGTGGCAATGGACTTAATATTTAGCAGTGAGGAGTTTAAGCTTTTTAATTATTTTAATTTATTGATTAGAGCTTTAATTTTGAATTATCTAACTGTTAAACATTTTTTGCCAAATGATATACAATCTGACTTTTTTAAAAAGTATTCCGATTTTTTATGTTCGTATAATGACGACACTGTGCATGATCCGCGATTTGACGTAGACGAAATAAAGCAGGCAATGAGTGATATTGACATTAGTAATATTTTAAACCTGGTTGATGATGACGGACTTGATTTAGATACTGATCTTGATGGCTTTGCGAAAGCATGTATCGATACAAACAAAACATTACGTTTGTTATTATCCGAAAACAAGTTAGAGGTAGAGTCTAAATTATATCCCCAAATTATTTTCAAAGATCAGCTTTATGGTGTTTTAATTGAAATATGCGAATCAAATTTTAACCGGATGGCAATTTTATATCCTGAACGTGCATATTTGGGTAATTGCCTTGAAATGGCTCTGTCTTAATTATATAGATAGCATGAAAAATGTCTTTGTGGTTATTCTTTCATTGATAGGTGTTGTCTTTTGTAATTCCTGCAGCGCCGCAGCAATAGCCCAGCGACCTGCACAGATCCATGTTTTCGCTGATAGTGATAAAATTTATCCCGTTCCCGCATCTTTACACGTTCCCTCTTTTTATAAAAAATATATAGATGCAGACGGAGTAAGTATCATCGGATCTGATAAAGTAAATGATAATGCGTTCTTCATCGCAAGATCAATTGTAAGGAAAATGCTTATCAAAATACCAGAAGTTAAAAGTGCTCTTATTAAAAATATGGCCCGTATCTTGATTGTGGCGCACGATGAGGAAATGTCAGATCTGCCAGAATACAAGGGGTTCGACACCTTAAAAAGTGAAGAGGGAATTGTTTTGAATAAACGAGTAAGAGGTATGGGCCCAACACCAGAGAACCCTTATTGTAGTTTTGGAGAAGAAAATCTTCTTTGTTTGTCCCCGGACAGGTATGTGGGGCAAAATCTTTTGGTACATGAATTTGCCCATGCGATCGCTATATTGGGAATCGACTTTGTGGATTCTGGATTTAGAACGGCATTACGAAATGCATTTAACGATGCTAAAGCCAATCAGCTTTGGCAACATACGTACACGATAGCAAATGAGGATGAGTATTTTGCTACTGGAGTTCAATGTTGGTTTAATGCTTACAGAAAGTCGGTACCCGCCAACGGTACTTATAATGAAATAAGTGTGCGGAAAGAACTCCAGCACTATGACAAAAAACTTTATTATTTACTAAGTAAATATTTTAACGAGGATGACAGCATCCCTGTTTGTAAATAGGAATATTGTGTTTTACCGTTTTTATAAAATTATATTGTTAAATTATGCCTAAATCAAAGCTTTATATTGAAGAACGTTTCTTAACGCCGGAAGCCTGTGAAATATTGATAAATGCTTTTCGCGAAGTAATGAATAATGAAATTTACTCCCAAAATGGATCTATTAATTGTTATCCGCTCAGAACTGAAATGCCGGCTTATGTATTCAAATCAGCGGGCGAACTACAAGCCTTTGAGATAATTAATGGATTGCGGAGGGAGATCATAACTAAAATAACCAAACATTTTAACGCAGAAAAATTATACCCTGAATTTACATTGTTATCAAACAATCGTGAAGGAGACCAGCATATTTTACATGCAGATGCTGAAAGGTATGCTGGCGATGATACCTGGGTACCCAATCATACGCCAGAGCGTTCCTTCACCGGTATGGTATATCTTAACAGTTCTGATGGCGTGGATTTTTCGGGCGGCGAAATTGACTTTCCATTTTTAAAAAAAACGATATCTCCTAAAGTAGGATTACTCGTTGGCTTTCGCACTAATCATGAATATATTCATCAAGTTTTTCCTGTTAATCAAGGAGAAAGATTTGCCGTATCATTTTGGATGACGCCGAATGCTGCTGTGCAGGAGGGTTATTAAAACTTGAGCATACACATTTTAATACTGATATGGAGTTAATTCATTATGTCTTTTTGATAGATAAAAGCTTTGTTAAAAAGATATAATGAATTCATAAGAAGATCCTGGCTAAAACCGGTTACGATACAGATTGAAGTGGTAATTTCACTAAATTTTACATAATTGAAATTTGTTATTTGTTTTTGCAATAATAGCTTCCACGAATTCAACCAGCTTACATTAGAGCTGTCATCGGCCCAGATATCCGTAATTACCTCCGTTATGTTACTTATTTCAATTTCTCCGAAAAGATCAGCGTTTAATTGATTAACGGGGATACGAGGCAACAGGATGCTAATCATTTTTTTAGCCACCGGCATACTTGGAGCAAAACAATTCAGGGCCGACAATTGAAGGTACAATGTAAATATATAGAGCGTTTCAACTGTTATTATTTCATTACCAACCTCAGTTGTTAATAATCCAGAAATAGCGACACATAAAACGTGTTGAATCCGTGACAGATTAGGCAGATTAAAGACATTTAGCCAACAGGAATTATTGTCATAGTTCTTAAAAAAGAAATCTGTTGGATATTTAATTTCAGGATTGGACGATGGATATTCAATCAAAAACTGGTTTATCGATTGCATAATACGATCAATGACACCATGCTCTTTTGAAAGTTTTTTGATCAAAACATCAATGTGATCCCCCTGATGGGTACTAAGGGAGATAAAATAATCACTAATATTCCCAATGTATTTATGTTCCGAAAGTAACGGCTCAAAAAAATCACATATTAACTTATGCCATGATTCTCTGTGGTAAAAGACGGAAATTGTAACGCTGCTTGAATGAATTGGCTTTGGCATTTACTCAATTTTTAATGGGGTGCTATAGTCGAAATTTTTGTAAACAATATCTCTACCAAATCCACTTGAGTTGATAAATCTTCCTTGCTCGATTTTATTATCTTCCATAATTGCCATTGTAGATAACTGACTGTAAAGCATCAGGTATTCTGCAATCATCTTTTCACTTGTTAATTGATAAAAGATATGCCCGGTCTCAGCTATTCGAAAAGTTTTTTGTCCTGTTACATCATATTCTGAAGCTATCGTGAAGTAATTTGAACCAATGTTTGCATTTATATTTCTCGAATTGATTGACCAAGATCCTTTTTGCCATTTTTTTTCAACAAGTCCCAATGTAAACCCATTCAGGTATGTTTTTATCGGCTGATATGCATTTTTTCGCTCATTAATAACCCGGTTTATAAGCGTACCATGGCAAAGTGTCAAATTGTTGAACAGAAAAATAATTCTGGAACAGATAGGGCTTACATAGCAAACCAAAATTGAATGAGTCTCTTTCCATGCAATTTCATTAACTAACCGCTCTTTTATATCATGATCGATAGCTTTGCAATACCGTGACGCGATTTTTTTTCGTAAAAGACCGGTTTGTTCCAGTCTGTTAGCAAAATCATAATCCTCAAATCCATAAAGATTAATTTTTTCATCGTACCCGCCTATTTTGTAGAAATCTTCTTTTTTTAAACAGATTCTCCCAAAGGTGTCTCCCTTAACATTGCCTTTGCCTGTTGAAAGTGATGTTAAGAAGGCGTTTTCATTCTCTTTAAAATGTTTTTCCACGTAATTAGCAAATCCCCTGCCTATAAAATTATCAGCATCTACATTACTAATAATATTTCCATTTGCTAATTTAAACATCAGGTTGCGGGAATGACTTCTGTTGAAATATTGCGGGGTCCTTGTTTTATAATACTTTAAAATACCGGAACTTATATATGATGCCAACGTATTTCGCACATAGTTTTCAAGGTCGTCACTTGAGTTGTAGTCCAGTAAAACAAATTCTACATTTTCCTTTTGGTTTCCATTTATATTGTATGGAAGCGTTTGTATTAAATGATGCAAACGATTCATGCAAACAGTACAAAATGATATGCTGAGATTGAAGCGGTTCATATTCAGTCCTTAGTGGGTTAATCTATTTTATTTTGTTTGCTTTATGAAGTTCTGAAAAAGCCTATCTAACAAGCTCAGATCTTCCGTTATTATTTCCGCGTCCGCAAGCATGCCGTTCTTTAGAATAATCTTATTCTGTTTTCCCCGGTTTGAAAGGTTGATTTTAACCCTTGAAGAGAATGTGCTATCATTTAAAGGGATATCCGATATTGTTTCAATTTTGCCGTATACAATCCCATACTCTTCATATGGGTAACCTTTCATTTTTATTATTACTGTTTGTCCTTCCTTTACCTTCCCCATTCTGTTTTGGTCAATATTCATAACACCAAAAAAACCAGTATCTTCCGTATTGATCACAAAAATCGCCTGGTTGATATTAATCACCTGATTTTCTTGAAGATTTTCTGAATAGATGATTTTGCCTTCCTGAGGTGAACTTAAGACATATCGGGCCTTCCATTCTTCAGCCTGGCTTAGAAGACCGTTTAATGATTGAAAAAAAGATTGTTTTGTTGTTGTAATTTGATTATCCAGTTCAGCGATTGCTTTCTTTTGGTTAGAGTATTGCACATCAAGACTAATCACATCTGATTGAAGCTGAATTAGTTTTGACTGCATACCATAGTTTTTGTTTTCCTCGAGTCTAAATTCAGCACGCGATTCGACATTGCCATCAAATAATTTTTTATGCATTTGATATTCTTCATTACTCAGCGATGCTTGCTTATTTTGAACAATAACTTGTTGCCGGTAAAGTGATTTCTGCTGATCTAAGGCCATTAGTTCATTGATCAAAAACTGTCGGTTTTTTAGATAAATACCGCTATTAATAGCAGACTCATATTGCTGGTAGGATTGGTAAAAATTTTGATAAGCTTGCTGTAGCTCTCCCAACTCATTTGTGTCAAAATTAATCTCAAAAAAAAATGGTTTGTCAGAAACTACTCCAGCGTTAATTGCCCTCAACGAAGCTATCAGTTTGATGATGTTTTCGGCGTTTCCCGTACTTTCAATGTACGCCAGCGTTTGCCCATTTTGTACCAGTTGTTTATCCTTCACCAATAGTTTTACAATTTTTCCCGATGTCTTTGCTACAACATCTTTTGGCGCGTTAAGGCTTGTAATTCTTAGTTTTGTTCTAATAATGTCCGGGTACTTTATAAATCCACTTAGTGCTATCATTGACAACATTATTAAAAAAAATATTGTGATCCCCCATCGTAATATAGCAGATGGCACTGCTGTCACTATTTCCTGTATTTCTTCGCTATGAACATCATCTTCGTCAAAGTCATCTTCACGTTCATCCTTTTTAAAAAACATCATTGCTATAGTGCTAATTCTAATTGATTTTTTACCAGTTGAAAGTATTTGCCTTTAAGCGTGGTAAGTGCGCTATGAGTACCTTGTTCTATGATCTTTCCATATTCAAGAACCACAATATTATCAGCGTTTTTAACAGTACTTAGTCTATGTGCTACAATAACAACAGTACGACCTCTGAAAAAATCTATCAGATTATCCATTATCACTTTTTCGTTATTGGCGTCGAGCGCATTGGTGGCTTCATCAAGCAAAATGTAGGTAGGATCCTTATATACAGCCCTTGCTATTAAAATGCGCTGTCTTTGCCCCTGGCTTATCCCGTTGCCACCCGCACCTATTTTCGTTCGCATACCTAAAGGAAGGTTTTCTATAAACTCCTCGATATTAGCTATTTTCAACGCCCGGTCTAATTTATCCTCGTTGGGATGTTCATCATATAATGTTATATTATTTGCGATAGTATCCGAGAAAATAAAGCCGTCTTGCATTACCGTGCCACAGGCATCGCGCCAACTGTTTAAACTGATATTATCTAATTTGTTTTTTGATATCGCTATATGGCCTTCCTGTGGAGTGTAGAAACGTAATAATAATTTCAAGATGGTTGTTTTTCCGCTGCCGCTCATGCCAACTATAGCGGTGGTCTGACCTTCCGGGATCTCTAAATCGATACCTTTAAGTACATAGTCATTTTCTGTTCCTGGATATCGGAAAGACACATTGTTTAATCTCAGGCTTTTGTCTTTAGGTAACTCTGGGATAAATATGGCACCTTTTGGTTCCTCACTTTCAATTTGCTGCACTTCATTTAGTCTTTCCAGGCTAATACGAGTATCCTGAAGAGCAGTAATAAAACTAAGTAGTTGCGAAATAGGGTTATTTAATTGCCCCAGTATATATTGTATGGCAAGCATACCACCAAAAGTAAGTTGCCCTTCAATTACTGATTTTGCACTCAGAAAAGTAATAATCATGTTTGATGATTCATTAATGATTATCATACCTGCTGATTGATATTGGCGGAGAGCTAAACCTTTAATGTTGATAGCAAATAATTTGGCTTGTATCCGCTCCCATTCCCATCTTTTTTGTCTTTCGCAATTATTCAACTTGATTTCCTGCATTCCGGTAACAAGTTGCAACATTGTGCTTTGACTATCGGCAGATACATCAAAATGTTTATAATCGAGGACCGACCTTTGCCTGAGAAACAATAACAGCCACATAATTAGCAAAACGCTGCTTATGCAAAAAATTCCGAATATTGCCGCATTGTAATACATCAGAACCACTGAAAATATAATCAGGTTAACAAAAGAAAAGACTATTCCTAAAGTAGTTCCTGTAAGAAAGCTCTCAATACGAGCCTGGTCGGCTATTCTCTGAAATATATCTCCGGTTTTCTTTGAATCGAAAAAAACCATTGGCAATTTCATTAACTTGATTAGAAAGTCTGTTAAAATCGATAAACTGATTCTTGTACTTATATGGAAAAGTATCCATGACCTTATGAATTCAACGCTCGACCGGCCGATGATAAGTGCAATCTGAGCAAAAAGTATGATATAGATAAAATTAAGATTGTGTGTATTAATCCCGATATCTATAATTGATTGTGTTAAAAACGGAGCAACCAATTGCAAAAGTGTGCCTACAGCCAGGCCCATAAATAACTGAGCAACAAGCTGTCTGTGTTGCTTGAAATACTTAAAAATGAAAGACCAGGAAATTTTTACATTTTTATCTTCTTCCAATTCATAAAACTCGGGAGTTATTTCCATTAACAGTGCGATTCCATTCCCTTCTTTATTTAAAAAGCGTTTCTTGAAATCTTTGCCGGAGAGTGTTACAATACCAATTGCGGGGTCGGCGATTTTAAAGGTATCTTTCCGAGTTTCTAATAAAACAATAAAATGACTTTGGTTCCAATGGAGAATGATTGGTAATTCAACTTCTTTAATTTGTTGAAGAGTAATTTTAGCGGCCAGGGTTCGAAAACCAATCTTTTCGGCGGCTCTGCTTAATCCGAGAAGAGAGGTACCCGACTGATTTACTTCACAGAAAGATCTTAAGGTTATTAGTGAATAATTACGGCCATGAAACCTGGCTATCATCTTAAGGCAGGTTGGGCCGCAATCCATCGCGTCATGTTGTTTAATGAATGAAAAGCGTTTCATCAGGTTAATTAGTTGCTTACTAAAATAATAATATTAATTATTTCAGTGCAATTTATTTAGTTAAGCTTTCTTTGATCCGAATTTTGTAGAAATAATCGAAATCATCTGGGGATCGCTCATATTTATAGTGTTAGACTTAAATTTAGAGTTATTGAGTATTTTTATCAGAAAGAGTATAAATAAATATTTTTTTTTGCAAATTGCGAAAAATATAGCCACTGATAGGAAATATCATGTGGACAGTGACACCAATTAAACCTAAATTTTAAACAGTCAATTATAAAGATGCTTTTGTCATTGTGTACAGTTTGTAAAAACAGGTCAGATCATTATAAACAGACAATTCTGAAAAATATTGAAGATAACAAAGATGATCAAAATGTCGAATTTGTTCTTTTAGACTATAATTCAGGAGATGATCTTGAGGAATGGGTAAAGCATAACCTATCAGAACATATAAAGTCGGGGCTTTTTTCTTACTATAAAACTTTTGAACCAGAATATTTTAGAAGAAGTCATTCCAGAAATATGGTATTTCGGCTGGCCAAAGGAGAATTACTTTGCAATGTTGATGCAGATAATTACACCGGTTTATCGTTTTCAACCTATTTAAGAAATCAATTTGCTACTAACCCCGAACAGGTTTTTGTTTGCGCCGGCGGCCAGTTTGACAGCATTTCCTGTTCGGATATAGGCGGAAGAATTTGTGTTTCAAGTTCAGACTTCCGGAAGGTGGGTGGCTATGACGAGAGCATGTCCAATTACGGTGTGGAAGACTTCGATTTGATAAACCGGCTTGAATTACTAAAGCTTAAAAAAGTAATAATTAGCAGAAAAGAGCATTTAAATGTGATCAAGCATGCCGTAGTTAACAGGATTAATGAAGAATTTCCCTATAGAAATCTCAATCAAATTCTGGTAAGTTACATTAACCCGTTCACAAGTAAATTATTGTTTTTGTTTTTAGATAATACATACGCTTTAGGTACGGTTATAAAAGCAAAGGGTATTAACTCGGAAGATAAATTAACACGATTTCAATCGAGAAACGACAACCCGATTGCTATAGCGGAAGGAAATTGGATCAAAGGTTCTTTAGAATACCGCGGCCCTGATATATTCAATTTGCAACAAGAAAATTCGGTCGCCAACTATAGAGTTGAAAAAAGAGATACACATCTAAAAATGTTTTCAGATGAAATAGCGTATGACTTTTACCCGGTAAATGGTCAAACTATGATTGAAACGGCGATTTTATTTTATTCTGAAATTCAGAATAAAATAAAAATGGATCATAACGCAAGAATTGAAATCATCAATCCTAATAGTGGTTCTATTGGCAGCGGGATAGTTTATAAAAATTTTGACTACGATAACCCTATCGCGATATAATGAGTAACGAAAATGAGATTAGAATCTCGATCTTTCATGAAAAAGATTCTTGGAAAAAAATAATCGCTAATTGCATAAAACCTTTTTTTGCAGAGCAAATCGCTAAAAAGACAGTTGAACCGGTATTTGTTTCTTTAAACAATTACCAGGGTGATAATATACGTCTCGTCTTTAAGTGTTTAGGTGAGCACAAAGAACTGATTGCCGACCAGATGCACGACGAGTTTAGCTTATATTTATCTCTAAACCCTTCAACTCATACGGCTGAAAGTAATTACTTGGGAAAGGAGTTTTTCATGGACTTTCCTAATGATAGTTTGCAGTACAATTTATTTGATACTGATTCGGAACACATCGCGCACCAATTTCGATTGCTGATTTCCAAAAAAATCATCGACTTCTTTTCGATTGAAGATTTTGATGATTCTTCTATTTTATCATTATTAGTACACCTGTTATCTTCGTTTCTTTCAGCATGGGAAGAGGCATATAATGAGACAATTAGCTCAAAAATCGAACAAATAATATTGGAAATCCGGCATAAAAATTCCGATACCTTCTTGAACGATATTTTATTACAGGGAGAAGAGATCTTTAAAGAAAACGCAGAAGTGCTGATGGATATTTACCATGATGCCATCCAAAATTACAATGAAATTTCCGATGATTCAGATTCGTCACAATTAAATCGATTCTATTATAAATTTTTATCTAATAGCAAAGTTTCTGTTAACGAGGGTTTATGGCATAAGATATATTTGCCGTTCGACGGGTCCCTTGTTGGTCAGTTAGGCATAAATGGTCATTCTTTAATTCTCGCGTATCAGCTGATTCGGTTATGTGTTAATACGGAAGAAAATAGCAGATCGCTTTCATAAAGGGAAAGATAATTCATTTGTATTTGAAGAATATGGGAAATCCAGATATGCATAAATATATGCTATTTAACTAAAACCAATTTTTTTACTAAGGCCCTAAACAATCGAAATTAGGCCTGCTAACCAATTAAAATAAATGATAACCGATTACAAATTAATTCAGGGGTGGTTCGATTTTGAAAATGTTTATGATGAGGAGCTTCAAAAATTATCAGCAAAATTTAAGCGAAAGCTTGTAATTGTCGAAATAGGGGCATGGCTCGGCAAATCAAGCTTTTATTTAGTCGAAAGGCATTCTAACAAAGGTGATATATATATAGTCGACACCTGGCAAGGCGCAGACGACAGCCTGGAAACAGCGCATAAATTGGCAACCTTAACGGATATTTTTATTCTCTTTATGAAAAACATGAAAGTTCATTTAGGGAAATTCATCCCATTTAGAGCGTTAAGTTGCGACTCAGCAGCGTTTTTCGAAGACAATTCTGTAGATTTTATTTTTATAGACGGAGACCATACATACGAGGGGGTGAAAGAAGATATAGCCAGCTGGTTGCCTAAACTATCAAAAGGGGGTACAATCGGGGGGCACGATTATACCTCGTTGCATTCAGAAGTTATACGGGCAGTTAATGAAGCATTTGGAGAAGAGAACATAAAAATTAACGGGGCTTCCTGGATATTCGAAGATAATCGATGATAGCAAGCTATCGGCTAAAATGAAATATTTGGTGATTTTTTTGTCGGGGACAGGTTTAGAATTTTTTTTTTGATTCGCCGGCTAAAGTCGGATTTGATTAGCTTGTTTCCAGAAAGCTTGGAAACGAGTTACATCATTTAAAGAAAAAAAATGGATAAAAGAATTCCTAAAATTGAATTAGATCGAACGTCAAACAAGTATTATTTCATTTTGTCGCCGGAGATTTGCAATATTTTGTTATTTGATTACCAGGTAACCCAGGGACTTAAACTTTGTCATAAAGAGAAGGACATATTAGAAAGACTTCTTACAGCTATTTTTGATTTGCATTCAGCGCTTAAACTTCTTCATGAAAGCCGAATACGTGAAATAAAAAAAACCTCTTTATTAGCGATTGCTGTTTTGTTGTTATTTGCCGCAGCGATCTTTTATGAAGTCTTCGTTTCAAATTTTTATTCAGCAATGAAATTATTTTTAAGCATCTGGATTCTATTTTTCGGCGTCATAGCATGCAGTTTGATCCTTATAAGGTGTATCCATCTGGCGCGGACGATCGACGCGAAAAGTAGCGCTAGTCTGGTGGAAATCAATGAGAGAATTCATAATGCATTTTTATGTTAATCCCCGGTTTTTCTTGTATTTAAAATGGTTTGAATCAATGCACTATGGTATTGAACGTGGATGTTCCAGCATGCTTGACCATGTTGTTCCGTTTCCAAAAGAGCATTATTTGTGTTCATCTCTATCGAGATTCAAATATGTAACTCAGGATGATAGCATGGTCAAAGTGTCGCGGAACGGTCGTTGCGAATTTTCGGAACACATTGGGTCTCATACAGGTATAGGTTGACAGTTTTGGAATAATTATATTCCAGATGAAGGAAAAGATGTTGGAACAGTTCACGTTCACTTCGGAGTTTAAGGAAAAGCTCGTCTTGTTAGTAATGTATCGAAATCAATCGGTGAAAGAAGTTGCTAAAAGTGGATATACCAATGATATTGACCCCTCTTCGCCAATCTAAAGTGACCCCTCTGAGTTAGGGTTTGAAAGAGAGTAAAGTTGTTGTACAGATAGGCTCTTTGGAGCGGATGTTTTTGTCCGGTTTAACAACTATTATTTTTACAAAAATACATTTTCTGATTTAGAGTTTCTTCTCCTTAGTGATTCGCCATATAATTCGACCCTTAAAGAGTGGTGAACAATGCGGTCAAGGATCGCATCAGCGATGG
>NZ_JBFUHE010000031.1:0-12788 GCF_056402535.1 Mucilaginibacter sp. P4_A11 | reverse complement strand
TATTTGTACATATGAGGATAAGCTTCCCCAAGGTAGCCCATGTTCGCCAAAACTTGCTAATTTATCAGTTTGGAGAATGGATGCTCGCCTTCAAGGTTATGTAGGGAAACAGGGTTTAAATTATAGCAGATATGCTGACGATTTAACTTTTTCCGGATTAATGCCATCTAAAGTGGCCAGATCATTTCCCTTTATTCAACGAATTGTGAATGAGGAAAATTTTAGGCTAAATGCAGATAAAACTAGGCTTGTCGGACCCTCAAAAAGTAAAATTGTTACTGGGTTAGTCGTATTAAATGACGGAGTAGGCGTTGGAAAACAAAAGTATAAATTGTTAAGAGCCAAAATACATAATTTGACTAACCCGGCTGAACAAAAAAACATTGAACTTCTAAGTGAAGTTCACGGCTGGTTGGCTTATCTGAATAGTGTAGATATAAAGAGGCTAAACAAGGCAAAGAAGTATATAGAAATGATGAAACAGAAGTACCCAGGAACTTTAATAAGTAAATTGCGATGGTAAATGCCTTTCGTAGCCAACTCTCGCATTAAGCGATCCTAATACCATGCTATTATAGAAGTGATATATTTTTAAGAAATAAATAAGTATAGTAGGTAACTTATTAAACAAAGCATGAATGAATAAATTTGTATGCTTAAAAGCCTGCCAGTAATAAGTCCAATATTATATGTTAAGATCCTTAGGCGTTTAAATTCTGATTTAATACGTTCAACGTCTTCTAATGAGTCGCTCTTATTTACTATAATGGAATATGGATTTCCATTAAGTAGTTTAAATGGTAAGAACCATCTTCGAAAACCTTTTGATGCAGAGGTATGATTATAGACATTTTGGTCTAATAATGTATTATGAAATTTCAACGCACGGTAACGAACAAGTGCCAAATGCCGGGATAGTAAAAAATCGTATAATCTGTTAAGCGCAAAATAAACTCCTGATAGAGCGGATAGGGCACTAAACAAAACTGCGAAGGCTGAGAATGTCAAAGACCAGTTCACATGACATGAAAAGTGTATACCCTTAAGATCTTTAAATTTAAAAACAAACGATAAAAAGCCGACAGAAAGAGTTAGTAACACATTGCTAAAAAATGTGAGTTGATTTACTGAATTTGTGGTCCACCTTACATGTCTTTCCAAATAATTTTTTAAAACTGTTTCTTTTACCTTATTGTCCATAATTATAGTGAAGGAGGACTTTACCTACGTTAATTGACTTAGGTTTGCCACGCAAATTTTCTGAAGTTAGTAGCCTCGAATATAATCTAAAAAGCCCAAACATAGGAATAGCTTGATAGATTAAAGTCGAGATATAATCACATGTTAAATCCGGTGATCAATCTTCATTTTCAATTAATAGGTTCAGATTATGTCCATTCTCGGAAGCTTTGTTTGTCTCCCAAAAACCGGGCTCGATCCAAGCTTTTCACCAAGATTTTAATGAAGCTAACCTCTTTAAATCTTCCACAAAATGGTTCGAGAAGCACACGGCTGGGTGCACCCTAGTGGGCTCGAACCTATTCATCGATGATCTAAGAAAGTTGGCCGTAATATCTCAGTGAAAAGTGATTTATCATTCGAGTCATTTGATCAAAGCCAAAAGATACCTTCAATGTAAAAGCATTGCTGTTTCAGTCGCGAAAACTTAAAATAGATGGCAATCACCAATATGCTTTTTATATCGACCGTATCATTTCCACTTCTATATATCCATCACAATAAACAGACGATATGTACGAAAGGTAACTAAGAATGATATCATACTAGAAATCTGTCCGCTTACAGATGAATTTGGCCGCAGTTCCTTCGATACGATATTGGGCAAACGTATCACTTTGAAAGGAATTCTGTAAGATAGTCTGATTACTTTAATGAGTCATTCAAGCATTTATTTGGCGAGTATGCTGGCGGTGAAACCAACTCCTGGGTATTCTGAATTATCTGAAGTTTGTGGCATAGTGTATATAAAATTCCTGTTTGAGCAATATAACCCTTGAAAAATACTTTGAGTACCACGTTAACGATCAGGGAATAATAAGGAATAGGGCTTATTTCTCTAAAAATATTGTACTTATAAATCTAAAACAATACTTTTAGAGAACCGACCTGAATTAATGAAAGAAATTATCACACGTGCCCAACATCTTTTTAGTAACGTCATTCTGACTACAAGTTACAACAAATACGCAAAAGACACCTATCACCTAACTTACGAAAGCGGCCTTTACCGCCAAAGCGAGCTTGTAAAAATTATACGGGATACCGTTATTCATTTTGCGTTGACCCCGCAGGAGCTCGCTCAAATTAATGCTGAAACATTTACTAAACTTCAAACCAGGGCCTGGAAACGTATTTCCGAACGGCCTAAAGAAAAAAAGGGGGATTATGGCGAACTTTTACTTTTCCTTATTTTGGAAGTATTTTATCCGGCTCGTAAGGTAGTTACCAAAGTCAGGCTCCGGTCATCTCTGAAAGATGAAATCAAAGGTTATGACTGTGCCCATTTCAGCATAGACAACGGAAATATTTGTTTATGGCTTGGAGAAGCAAAGTTCCATCAGGACTTCAGTACCGCGATATTTAAAGCCATAGAATCCATTAATGATCACCTTTCCGATCAGGTCATCAAAGATGAATTAACGATCCTTGAATCCAACAATACCGAAATAGCTGAAGAGGAGCGGCAAATACTCGAAGATTATTTCAATTCCGGCATTTCTTTGGATTTGATGAAGTTCAAAATCCCGGTATTGATCACCTATGACAGTTCCGTTGTAGTTAACCACAAAGAAATCTGTACCGCGTTTACGAGCGAACTCTCCAAGGAACTAGAGAATAAGTATAAAATCATCGATGGTAAAACCATCAACCTTAAATCCAATATAGAGGTGCATTTTATATTGGTGCCCTTACAGGCTGTAAAAGAAATAAAGGAACAACTGGAAAAAATTGAAGCTGCCCACAAATGATTTATACGAGAGCTACTAACCGGGAAAAAATTGAAACGCTGTTAAGCCGTTTAAAGGAACAGAACAGCCTAAGTAACCGTGAATATAAAGAATTGCTGGAAAGGACTCACAGCTTCCTGTTGAGCAACTCAGAAATCGACAAGGACTATAATTTATGCCTGTCTGTTATTTGCCATGTAGGTGACAAATATGTGGAGGACAGCCTGGTCAAGCAATTGATGCAGGATTGTATCGTACAATCGAGAGTTTTCCTGTACAATGAAATGACTGGTTTTGGTGGCGAGGGCTTATCAGGCTCTAATTACGATTCGATTAGCCAGGAATTCTATACGCTCGAAGCTTCGGATACGGTATTGACCAGGGATCAAAAACGGCTCTTTGATCTTTTCCAGGAGCAAAAACGAATAATTGTCAGTGCGCCAACATCTTTCGGGAAGTCCCGCATTGTACAGGAGCTGATTATTCACAATGATTATAAAAACATTCTTATTGTACTGCCTACCATTGCTTTGTTGAATGAAACTTATGGTAAGCTGAAAGGCAACAGCAAGATTTCCGGCAGATATCAAATTTATAACTCGCTGGGCAATAAGGATCACGTTTATGATCGCCAATATAATTTGTTCATTTTAACACCGGAAAAAACCGACGTACTCCTGGATCGTCACCCCTATCTGCAATTTGACTTTTTTACCATGGACGAAATATATAAAGTTCAGGACAAAGACGAACGTGGTAAAGTTTTCACCAATTGCCTGTACCGGTTGTCTAAAATAAATGGGATTCATTTTTATTTGATCGGGCCTTATTTCTCGGGATTCAGCCAAAAGTTCATTGAAAAAACACAGGCCCGGTTCAAGCCATTTGAATCCGAAATCGTACAAAAAGACGATTTTAAATTCGATGAGATCGCGGAGAACGGGCGCTATGTGATCAATGGGAAGGAAATAAAAAAACTAAAAGGAGCCCGCTCCAATTTGCGGAATATATTCAAAGCCGCAGGTGGACAATCGATTATTTATCACGGCCGTCAGAAGTATCATACAGAAAACACGGCAAAATACCTGGCCAATCATGGGACACGCACGGTCAATGCGGAACTGATAGATTATATTTCTGATAATGTAGCGCGCGACTGGTCATTGGTAAACTGTTTAAAAGCGGGGATCGCATTCCACCATGGCTCTTTGCCGAAATATATTCAGGTTGAGATCATAGATATGTTCAACAACGGCGAGCTAGATGCCGTCGTATGTACATCTACGATTGTCGAAGGGGTAAATACTACCGCTAAAAACGTGATTATTTATGACCAATTCAAAGGGCCTGATGAACTTACAGGCTTTGATGTGAAAAATATTAAAGGCCGGGCCGGCAGATTTTTAAGCCATTTTATAGGAAATATCTATTCCATGGTTCCGCTTAAACACGACGAAAACAAGGGGGTGATTGAATTTAGCTTTTATGACAATGAATCGCTCGACGGCGAAGATACCCTTCAGGTTGAAAAAGAGGATTTGACAGGCGGAAATTTAGAAACCAGGACGGCAATCGAAATACTTTTGGAACAAAAGAATGTTCCTCTTGACCTGATTACTGGGAACAAATTCATCAAGGTTCATTTGCAACTAAGTTTAATCGATGCGCTTCGTGCCGACCCGGATTTGGAAAGTTTATTATTTACCTCTTTATTGCCGACAGGGGATCAATTAGACAAAATGCTTGAACTTTGTTATAACCATTTATTCAACGAGCACCACCGGGAAAGTCAGACTTATACCATTGCCAACTTGCAAAGGCTCACCAAATATTACGTTTTCCTGGACCCGTCGTTTAAACAACTCATAGAAAATTTCAACTCAGACAATATCGATACTCGTGTAAGGAACGCATTCAGTTTGATCTCCGAATACTTCGAGTTTGCTCTGCCAAAATATTTAACGGCTTTTGAGCACCTGTTCAATTTTGTAATCCGGGAACGAAACCCGGAAAATAAGCCCATCAATTTGACTTATTTAATTACTAAAATGGAGTTCGGTCAATCTGAAGATCATGAAATTGCACTAAAAGAGGCCGGGTTACCGAATGATATTATCCGCAAAATATCGAATTTGTTCCGGGATTGTTCTACATTACAACAGATACGGTACAAGTTTGCAAGCAACCCAGGATTAATCCGCAATATGACGCCGTTTGAGCAAAAAGTATTCAAACGCTACATTTAAGTTACAGATCAGCCAACTCACCGAATAACTATCGATATAGATACCAATTTGGGGTCAAACCATTATTCTGTTTCAACAGGATTTTATCTTGTTTTTCTCAAAATGCTTGCACTGCGCGCTTCATTTTATTAATTTACCCTGTCAATTACAAAACCTTATCAACAATGCCCGAAGAAAATGCAATCAAGCTCATTAAAGCTGTAAAAGAGCTCAATATCGGCATGGGCACGATCGTTGACTTCTTCGCCCAAAGAGGTTATCGCGTCGATAAACAACCGATGGCGAGGATAAGTGCGGATATGTATGCTGAATTAAAAAAAGCATTTTCTGATGAAAACAGAAACTTTCAGCTTTCAAATCCACCCAATCAAGATGATCATATTTCCCCTTCGGTTTACGCACGAAAATTAATAGAAGAATGTATCACCGAAAAAGCAATTTCACTTGATCTGGGCCATTGTGGCCTGGTTTCCAGTGACTGGGACCAGGGAGGTGCATTAGACCTGGCCCTGAGAAAATGTACTCACCTGTCCACGCTTATCCTGGCCAATGAATATAGTCAATACGACCAAACGCATTTTTTTCCAAAAGTTCAAGTAAGTAAAAACCCAGGCAATCCTAATTTTTTAACGGAAATCCCTGTTGCGGTACGTTCGCTCCGGCAATTAAAGATGTTGATCTGTTGCGGCGATGCTGCAGAAAGCTGGCATATTGATTCGCTGACTATTCTAAGCAATCATGTTCAATTGCAATACCTTGACGTGAGTTATAACCAGATCTCGTCGTTAAAGGACATTAAAAAATTGAGTGCCTTGGAAACCTTTGTAATCAATAATAATCGGATCCGGTTCATTAATAACGTCCTTAAATTACCCCAGCTATCAAACGCTTACCTCCAATATAATATCATAGAAAAGCTGCCTGTTGTTCAACAGCCGTCGCCCGTAACATATTTAAATTTAAATCATAATTCAATTAATGAGCTCCCAGGTTTGGACAATTTAGACAAGCTACGGGAATTACACATCCGGGAAAACCACATCAACAATATTGATCATTTCACACCGCTAATCTGGAAGCCGGAAACTTTCTTCTTGAATGCTGACGAAAACCCTTTCGTTCAGGTTTTTCAATTGAAGCTTTCGCCATCCGAAAACCATTTACCATTCATTGTGGAGGTCATCAACAGGCGCCGCGATGACTCGGAAAAGATTCCCATTCGTTATCCGGTAAAAATCCTCATGTTCGGTAATCATTCTGTCGGTAAATCGACCCTGGTTGATCGTTTCACACACGAAAGAAATCAGGGTAGTACCCATATCCTGCGGATCGTAAACCTCAATTACTTTCCGGAAAACAATCCACTTCTGCCGGATGCCATATTTTTTGATTTTGGCGGTCAGGATTTTTACCATGGTGTTTACCGAGCATTCGTGAGTGAATATGCATTGCAATTGATCCTTTTCGATCAGACGACAGATGCTAATAAGATCGATCAGGATAAAAGCGGCATTCCCAATGTTAACTTGAATCGTCAGTATTGGCTCGGCCAGAAGAATTATCAGGAAAAGGGCAAAACTACCCAATCTCCATACATCCTTATCCAAACGCATATTGATAAGGTGACCAGTGAGCCTACCCCCCTGAATTATCAGCATTATCCGGGACTGTTACACAGATTTGACCTATCCCTAAGCAAAGATGACAGCAATGAAATCAGCCATCTCGCAAGCGATTTCTATATAGCTGGACTTCAATATTTCGGGAGTTATCTGGTCAATATCATCGACCAATTGCAGACTACTACCGTAGAACCAATTTGGTACGTGAAGTTTCTGCAATATATAGTTGACCGGGATAGTAAAGACCACCAGGCCACAGCGCTAGAAGACATTCTCACTCATTATCGCCCTGCACGACTAAGCTATGACGAGCGTAAGAAATCATTGATCAATAATCTTATACAACTGCATCGTTTCGGACTCATACTTTACTATCCGGACATTCCAGGGTTAGAGAATATCTGCTGGCTCAATCCGCAGAAACTGGTCGAACACATCCAGCACGACTTGCTCTCAAAGACGTTCGCCGATGCCAGGCACTATAAGTCTCCCGGCGTTATTAGTAAAAAGGCATTTGAGCGAATGATTACCGACGAAACGATCATTCTATTGCTAAAAGCACAAAATGTTATCTTTTTGCATAATCCTACGGGCAGGGCTGATGAACAGGAATATATAGTTCCTAACTATTTACCGCTGCTGCAGCCAAATGATATCGACTTGCAGTTACTCGTGTTCGGATTGGAAAAACCCAACTTCGTCATCAAATTTGAAGACTTCATCCCATTCGGGTTTATCAATCAGATGATTTGCTTTTTTGGCAAACTGCCCGATATTAAACGCTTCTGGCGAAATCGTTTGCTCTTCACAATAAACAGGGAAATACGTGTGCTCATTGATCTTGATTTTGAGCAACTTAAGATTAAAGTCAACTTTCAATGCCTGACTGATTGCCGTTTTTCAGCAAGTGATATTTCAGAATATTTATTCTTCAGCATCATAGGCCTTTACTGGAATTACACCGAAACCAATCTGTTCACTTTCGAAGAATTTGCCAAATATCAAAAATTACCGCCGCCTCCCTATGAGACCGAGTTACAAATGAAGTGCAGGGTCTGGCAGAGCTTTAAGCGCAATCAGGACTTTGTGCCCGATGATGCCTACCTTTCCGTCAATGATCGTGACTTTGTTTCGTACATAGATTTATTTAGTCTGGCTGAAGATGCTTATACAATTGATGCTTATGAGATAGTACAGAACAATATCAACACACTTAATACCAAAGTTATACCAGTTAATGCTTTTGAGCCTTTCACTGAAAAAAAATTAGCCAGCATGAAAAAAATATTTGTTTCCTACTCCAAGTTCGATGAAGATTATTTACAGGAGTTTGAGGATCATTTGGTCACCCTCAAGCGCGAAGGAGTTGCAACTTTTAACTGTAAGAAGATTGAGTTCGGCAAAGAATGGGATGAGGAGATCAAAAAACAGATCGATGAATGTGACATCATGGTGTGCCTGATCAGCGTTAAATTTCTGAACACCGACTATATCACCAATATTGAAATTCCAAAGGCGATCGAACAAAATAAACTGATCATCCCGATTATTATCAAAGCCTGTGACTGGGAAAACTCTGCTCTTGGCAAGTTCCAGGTGGCCCAACGCGGTAAAATCGTTTCCATCGATAACTCTAAAAGGCTATTTGGAGAAACCAGGGCCCAAACGCGGGAAGAAAGGGATGTATTCTGGACAGACGTAATCAAAGAGTTCAGGGTGAAGATTGACTTCTTCAATAATTAATATTGTAATCTATTTATCACAAACAGAATCAAAAATGGCAAGAAAAGTTTTTTTTAGTTTCCACTACGATAATGACGTCACAAGGGCCAGCATCGTCAGAAACGCATGGGTTACAAAACCGGACCGGGCTGCTGCAGGCTACATTGACCATGCTGAATTTGAAAAAATAAAACAGCGTGGTACCCAGGCGGTGAGAGATTGGATCGATGATCAGCTTTGGGGTTCTACAGTTACAGTAGTTCTGATTGGCGCAGAAACATTAACTCGTCCATTTGTCAAATACGAATTGGAGCAAAGTTATAAACGTGGAAATGCCATTATTGGCGTATACGTCGATAAACTCAGGGATTTTAAGGGAAATACATCAGGCAGATGCAGCACTTATAATGTTGAGGTTGGCACAGATAAGTCTGGTTCAACAATTTGGTTCAGCAGTTTCCCTGTGTTTGACTACGTGAGCGATGACGGGTATAACAATCTTGGAACTTGGGTCGAAAAAGCTTATTTAAACCGATAGTATCTCAATCTTATTACATATGTCATTTACAAAAATTCAAAAAGAATTTATCGAGACTTTTGTCGAAAAAATACATGATGGTGATGCGGCGATCTTTGCCGGAGCAGGGATGTCCGCAGGACAAGGCTTTATCGACTGGAAAGGTTTACTCAGGGATTTGGCGGAAGAACTGGATCTCGATGTTGACCGGGAAACTGACTTGGTTTCTCTCGCCCAATACCACTATAACTCCTTTCAGCGGTCAAAAATCAATCACAAGATAATTAATGAGTTTACTACGCTAAAAACCGGCAATGAAAACCATAAGATTCTGGCCAGATTAGATATTGACACCTACTGGACCACTAACTACGATCAGCTGATCGAAAGAACACTGGAATCGAATGGTAAAGTGATTGATAAAAAAGTAAGAAACGTAGACTTTTCAAGGAATGTCCGTAAACGAGATGCGGTGGTGTATAAAATGCATGGTGACAAAGATGCCCCGGATGAAGCAGTTCTTATCAAGGATGATTACGAGACTTACAACGATAAAAGGGAGATTTTTTCTACTGCTTTACGAGGCGACCTGTTATCCAAAACATTTTTATTTATCGGATTTAGTTTCGACGACCCGAATCTGGACTATATTTTAAGCCGTATAAAAATACTGCTAAAAGATAACACACCGAGACACTACTGCATTTTTCGTCAGGTTTCAGCATCGGGTTTTAAGGATCCTCATAAAACGGAAGAAGAAAACAAAAAGGATTTTCACTATGCCGAAGTTAAGCAGAAACTGAAAATTGCCGATCTCCGCCGCTATGGTATTCACCCTGTATTGGTTGAAGAATATGCTGATATCACAAAGATGCTGACTGAAATAGAAAACCGGATCAAAAGGAAAACGATCTTTATATCAGGTGCCGCTGCAAAATACGCGCCCTACCCAACTGAGGAAGCTAAATATCTGATCCATAAATTATCTTATTGCCTGGTTAAACAAAACTATAAGGTTGTCAACGGCTTTGGAACCGGTGTCGGTAGTATGGTGATCAATGGCATAATGGATTTCAAGCGCTTAGCCCCGCAATTAAAATTAGATGATCTGCTGATTTTGCGCCCTTTTCCGCAGATTGAATCAGGAGAGCGAAAGATTGCAGAACAAAAGAAAGAATATCGTGAGGAGATGGTTTCTCATGCCGGTGTTGCTATATTCCTGTTCGGTAATAAGGAAACTGAGGAAGGCATAATCAACTCACCCGGACTTTTAGAAGAATTTCAGATTTGTTGGGCAAAAGGCGTCATTCCGATACCTGTTGGCTTGACCGGCTATGCTGCCAGGGAAGTTTGGGATATAGTGATTGCTGAACTGGACAAGTACTATCAGGGGAATCAGGACTTGCAATCAGTTATTACTAATCTGGGAGAAAAAAAAACTGACTGGGATGATGTTATCGATAAAATTTTAAAAGCAGTCGAGATCATACAAAAAGTAAAATAACTGACGATCTAATAAATTAACACAATGTCTGTTATCACAAAATCAGCATTAAATCAATTTCGCAACACAACCAGAACAACCAGATTATCCGCAACCGATAGTTTAAGGTCTTTTAAAAATGAGAGCGAGCTGAATAAAGTCACCATCTTCTTATCGCACAAACACGACGAAATAGAAGACTTGGATGCTGCTATAAGCTTTCTTAAAAGATTTGATGTTGATGTCTACGTTGACTGGCTTGACGAAGGCATGCCTGTCGCGACTAGTGGAAGAACTGCAATCCGTATTAAACAGAAGATCAAAGAGAATAAAAAATTTATTTTTCTAGCGACTGAAGGTGCCATAGCATCCAAGTGGTGTAACTGGGAACTGGGTTACGGAGATTCATTAAAATACATGGATAAAATCGCGCTTTTACCTATTCGGAATGACGGACGGAGCTATTCCGGATCAGAATATATGCAAATATACCCATCAATTGAATATCTGGACGGGACAGAACGCAATAATGCAGGGCAGCTCATTGGTGCAGGTTATTATGTCCTTGACCCTGCCGATGAAAACGGTAGCCGATCGTTTGTGACATTAAGATATTGGCTAGGCCGGTGACAGTAACTACGATTTAAAAAACAATGTACTTATGCCCTCAGAACGCAAAACCTAAGAAAACAAATCGCAGTTTATTAAGCTGAATCGATATTTTTTTAAAAATGTTAATAGCTAAAATATTTATTATTAATAATCCTTGAATATTACTTACTTTGTACTGTAAGACAACTAAATAACCTTAATCTTTAACATCAAAAATTATGAAATTTCTACTTAAAAAGAATTTAACATTAGTATCGCCCCCGACACCCACTGTAGATTTTACTGGTGAATGGGAAAATCAGTTAAAATCAAAAATGCAAATCGAAGTTTTAACGAATGGCCATATTAAAGGTAATTATGTTACAGCCGTAGGCGATCCTTCAAATATGGAAGAATTTGAGGTTACAGGTGTGGCTACAGGTGATTTGATATCATTTATTGTAAACTTTGGGAAATACGGTTCTATAACGTCATGGACAGGCCAGCATACCATTGAAGATGGAAAAGAGAAAATTGCTACACTTTGGCATTTAGCTAAAAATTTCAAAGACGAAGAAGAGGAAGCTAAAATATGGAGTGCAACTTGGACAGGAGCAGACAATTTCCACAGGGTATAAAGGATCTGAAAAAAGGCTGCCAAAATTTGACAGCTCTTTTTGTTTATTATATTAACTAATAAACATTAATTGCTTTTTTAAAATCTACCATTTGCGGATCCCCATCAATTTTTCTCCTAAATTGGATAATTTAGGATTCTTCCAATGAGGTATATCGGACGAATTGGCTTCGTATGGCAATTTATATTTCCACATATCAAGCCTTTTCTTGAGAGTTAAATCGTCATACAATTCGCAAGGGAACATCCTTACAATTTGTGCTATTCGCGGATTTTCTGTAATGTTAGGACCATTACCATGTGGTATTAATGAATTCCATATTACTAAATCCCCAGCCTCCATTGGAATAGAAGAAATTTTCAGCCCATTTAAATTGGGGCGATAAGGGTCACGATTGTCCGGTTGGTGCATCTTCCATTTCTCAAATTGATGATGAAACCCCGGAACGCATTGGAAACCACCTTGATTTTCGAGCGCATCAGTAAGAGCAACCAAGCCTTGAATTGGAATGGGCCGCGGTAATAAAGTTGTGTTTATATCCCAATGAATAAAGCCTTTTTGCAAATCTCCTTGAAATGATGAAGGAGGGACAATCTTTCCTCTATCAAGCGTTACCCATAACTTTGATTCTTCTAAAATTTGTGAGAACACCTGATAAATTTGGGGACTTTGACGTATTTTCCATTGCAATGGATGATGTACCATTTTCACAATACCACCTACATACGCATCTGTTGAGGTATCCGTGGTAATTGGATATACCAATGATATTGACCCCTCTTCGCCAATCTAAAGTGACCCCTCTGAGTTAGGGTTTGAAAGAGAGTAAAGTTGTTGTACAGATAGGCTCTTTGGAGCGGATGTTTTTGTCCGGTTTAACAACTATTATTTTTACAAAAATACATTTTCTGATTTAGAGTTTCTTCTCCTTAGTGATTCGCCATATAATTCGACCCTTAAAGAGTGGTGAACAATGCGGTCAAGGATCGCATCAGCGATG
>NZ_JBFUHE010000030.1:0-17248 GCF_056402535.1 Mucilaginibacter sp. P4_A11 | reverse complement strand
GTTAAAAGCTATGAACCAGACAAGAACCACTCACAACTCACCCAATCAACCACTAACTATAAAATATTCAGGTGCCTATATCGGCGGTGTCTACCTCTTCCCATTCCGAACAGAGAAGTCAAGCCCGCCAGAGCCGATGGTACTGCGGTAAAACGTGGGAGAGTAGGTCGGTGCCGATCTTTATCACCTTAGATGGTGTAATAATGCAAAAGCCTTAGCTAATAACTAAGGCTTTTTGCGTTTATAAGATCTTTTCAAACCTACCTGACCCTGCATGTCTTGTAGAGCAGCTAACCTCGCAAATTCATAAGGCGAAGGAGCGATTTGGCTATCGTTACCCATGACATAATAAATGAAGGATGTTCCCGTCAGCAGGTAAGCTTCGGGTGAAAGCGGGCAGAACAATGGTGGTCTTGTGCGCGGGAAGGGGCATAGCAAGTTTTTGCAGAAGCGTAGGGAGCGCAGCGGGGCAAAATAATTGCAGCCCGTGGTTCTGTCCGGTTTGCAGGGCAAAGGCCTTGTGCGCAAAGCAGCCTACCTGCTGACTTGACTTTTTGGATACTTTTGTGTCAAGACAAACGGCGAAGCCTTCTTGAGCACCTAAAAAAATGAACAACAGCGAAAAACGTATCTGGCCCCGCGCGGCCAAGAGCGCGACGATGTAAGTCCATAGAACAAAGATCGTTGCCTGCCTGTCGGGGATTGCTTCGTACCTCGCAATGACGTTGTGGAGATGCCATTGCACCTTCAGCGTTCGACGGATTTAAACACTCAGACTGACGGGCCCTCTTTTGCTATTGATGTTCGGAGTCCAAAGGAAAGTGTCCTATACCTATGCCCGCGTTAGATAGAAGCGTTAAGCCCAGCTACACAAGGCATGCAGGCGCATGAGCGCATACGCCGGGCCGCAGGTAAAAGCTATGGTCGGAATAGCGCATACCCCCCATTTATCATTTATCGGTTTTTAATGAAGCATTCACTTTATTCTACACTAAGATATTCGATAGTGTGTTTCCGCAGCTTAGCAAAAAAAGAACGTTCGGTTATCAACTCTTTGTCAAAGGATTTGTTATAAAAAAGAACAGCGGTCACGATAGTAATACTAAATATAAAAGACAATATCATGTGGACAAAAGATATGAATAAAAAGATAGAGGGCGCTAAGGCGACAGGCGCTTATGCAATAGGCGCAGAGGCAATAGGCGCTGGTGTTACAGGAGCATTTGCATTGGGATGCATTGCGATAGGGTCGATCGCTATTGGTGCATTTTATCTTGGTCGTTTATCTGTTAAAAAGGCCTCGTTTGACCATATGCGTATTGGTAAGCTGATTATTGACGATCTGGAAATTACAGATGGTAAAATCAATGTTGAGGGACATTCTGATCCAAAAGGAATCTAACATATGAAAAAAGGCATGTTTGCAAGCGATGTATATTTTCGATAAACCTGTAGTGCGGATAAGTGGTGATAGCTTTGGTAATTCTGATCATTCAGGATATGGATGCGACAATGGCAGGGGAGTGGATGCAGTAGTGGTTGTTCACGTTGCTCTGCTCCAGGGTGTAGCGGTTGCAGCGGCCATTAACTTAATTAACTGCTTAACGCTTCAAAGATTTCGGCGCTAAGCAACCCGCTTCCTCCGCCAAAATGCTGAACTATTTTAATCTCCGGTTTTTGGGTGCAGAAGTGCGTGTTCAATTTACTTTCCGATGTTTCATCAACACCACCTCCCAGCAGTACCACTTTAAAGTCTTGTTTACTGAACGTCGCAATGGCTTCCTCATCGCTGAGGCAGCCTGTTGCGTTCCAGTCAGGGTTATTATTTACGAGTCTTACTACCGTGGCCAATATTTCGGGGTGACGGCCAATTACCAGAATCTGTGTCTTTTCCATGATTTTAAAATTTCATCGGTACATCTATCAACAAAAACTCAGCGTCTGTACCTGCTTCAATTGTAAACTTATCAGTATCCCAAATGCCTAAAGCATCACGGCTGCTTAATGTTTCGCCGTTGATAATTACTTCCCCGCTTAAGGCAAATGCGTAAACACCGTTGCCTTCTTTTTTAATCGAATATTCGGTATTTACACCCTTATCAAATTTACCCAGATGAAACCATGCATCCTGGTGGATCCATACGCCGGCATCATCAGGGTTTGGCGATAATATCTGTTGTAGTTTATTATGACGGTCTTCAAGATTCAACGAGATCTGGTCATAACGGGGTTCTACATTTCGTTTATTGGGGTAGATCCAGATCTGCAAAAATTTCACTTCGCTGGCACGGTCAAAATTATATTCACTATGGAAAATTCCGGTACCGGCACTCATGGCCTGGATATCGCCGTTTTTGATAACAGCAACATTGTTCATGCTGTCTTTATGCTCCAGATCACCTTCCAGAGGAATAGAGATAATCTCCATATTATCATGCGGATGTTTGCCGAAGCCCATTCCCGGGTCAACAGTATCATCATTTAATACCCGCAACGCACCGAAGTTCATCCGTTGCGGGTTATAATAACCTGCAAAACTAAATGATTGGTAACTGTGCAGCCATCCGTGGTCTGCATGTCCGCGGGTATTAGCTTTATGTAAAACGGTCTGTGCCATTGCTTGTTTCCTTTAAATTGTAATACAAAGTTAAGGGAGCTATGGCCGGTGGCACTTGATGTAGATTAAGAAAAACTGGTGAGTAGTTGATTGGGTGAGTGGAGAGTGGTTGAAAAATTGGTAAGTAGTTGATTGAATTGATTAAGTGAGTGAGAGTATCAATATCGCTGCAATTTAACTTCTCACCTAATCAAATCAATCAACCATTCACTCATCTCTTCCTCACCATCTCCCCCTTCATCCTGCTAAAAAACTCGGGAGTTACGCCAATGTAAGAGGCAATTTGTTTTTGAGGGAGATGATCGATCAGGGTAGGGTAGCGTTTGCAAAAGTTATTATAACGCTCTTCGGCAGTAAGGCTTAAGCTGTCGATCAATCTTTGCTGGCTGGCTACTAATGAGTTTTCGGTCAGGATTCTGAAAAAGTGCTCAAACTTAGGGATCTGCGTATACAACTTCTCCTGGTTTGCTTTTGAAAGCAGCAGCACATCGGTATCTTCCAGTGCTTCGATATTCTGAATCCCCGGCTTTTGCGAAATGAGACTGTACATGTCGGCTATCCACCAGTCGGCCGGTGCAAAACTTAGTACATGTTCGATACCGCTTTTATCTACCGTGTATCCCCGAAGGCAACCAGCTGTTACAAAAGCCGAATACTTACACACCTCGCCATATGTAAGCAAAAATTGCTTCCGCTTTACTTTTTTAGGCTGTAGATAGGCCGTGAAAATTTCCTGTTCTTCGCGGGTTAAATGGATGTGTTTTTCGAGATTGTTGAGTATCAGATTGAGCGGCATATGCAAAAATGTGTTTTATTTGGCTCATTACCGAGGGATGAACAATTAATATATCCTGTTTTTTACAGGTGTGGGGCATTTATTTAATAAATTTTAAATTAGCTTTATCAACTGCCAAATATGCCATGCCAAAATATGCGTATGTTATGCTTATAAAGCGGTATGGATAGCGAAAAATTATCAATATGATTGTGGATGGCTTTTAAACAAGGCCTGAAGCATAAACAAATAAACCTGGAGCGCATTACCAATTACTGCGTTAAATGATTTTAAAGATAAATTTTATGGTGAAAAATTATTTTTTAACGATCTGCCTGTTGGTTATTGTTGCTTCGTCTGTTAGTGCGCAACAGAAATTTAATGGCCTCGAAGTTGGGCTTGGTAATCTTTACCGTACATCCGACGCTAAAACACGGTCTATCAGTCCTGAAAACTTTACTGGAGAGAAAGGTAAAGGGGGAATGGCCACAACCGGCACCGGTGCTAATGCCTCACGCGATCTGGGCCAGACCTGGAAAGTAAGTCCAAGTGTTGTCATCAAAAAGCATACAACTTTTACTGTTGCCGAAATCAATGGCTCCGGTGCTATTCAGCACATCTGGATGACACCTACCGGAAACTGGCGTTATTCTATACTTCGTTTTTATTGGGATGATGAAACTACCCCCTCGGTAGAAGTACCCGTAGGCGATTTCTTTTGCATGGGATGGGGCAAATATGCACCTGTTCAGTCGCTGGCCGTGGCGGTTAACCCGGGCAGTGCTTTCAATTGTTACTGGCCAATGCCGTTCCGTAAAAAATGCCGCATTACTATGGAAAACATAGATGATGTCGATATGGTACTATATTACCAGGTTGATTATACTTTGACAGATGTACCCGAAGATGCAGGTTATTTCCATGCACAGTTTCGCCGGGTAAACCCCCTACCTTATAAAAAGGATTATGTTTTGGTGGATAGTATTAAAGGTAAAGGACAATATGTTGGTACGTATATAGCTTATGGTTCCAACAAAAATGGCTGGTGGGGCGAAGGAGAGATCAAATTTTTTATGGATGGCGACACCAAATTTCCCACCATAAACGGCACCGGCACTGAAGACTATTTCTGCGGATCATATGATTTTGATACCCACCACAAGGATGCCGATGGCAAGGAGCAACCTGGTACTGAATATACTGAGTTTTGCAGTCCTTACAGCGGTTTGCCGCAGGTGATCCGCGGTGATGGGCATTATAATATTGCACAACGCTTCGGCTTGTACCGCTGGCACATTGTTGACCCTATCCGCTTTGAAAAAAGTTTAAAAGTTACCATACAAGCTTTGGGCTGGCGGCATGATGGCCGATACATGCCCTTGCAGGACGATATCGCTTCAACAGTTTTTTGGTATCAAACCGGCGAACATGGTGCATTCCCTAAATTTCCCTCAAAAGACGAACTGGAAGTAAACTGATGAAACTATATAAACTGGCAAAAGGCAGCTTATTGCAGCATAATAATTCATCATATATTATTGATGATGAATGGGATAAACTAATCAATCGTGATGATTTGGCCGCTTATTTGGAGTCGATCACTACCGATACCACGGCCTTAAGTGCCGACGTGGAAGCTGAACACTTAAACGGCAAAATATTACCACCGATAGGTACCCAAGAGGTATGGGCTGCAGGTGTTACTTATTTACGTAGCCGCGATGCCCGCATGGAAGAGTCGGAGACTGGTGCGAGCCTGTATGATAAGGTTTATGACGCGCCGCGCCCAGAACTTTTTTTCAAGGCGCTTGCTCATCGTGTTTCCGGTCACAATGGCGAGGTTTACATCCGCAAAGATTCGGAATGGAACGTGCCCGAACCAGAACTTACCTTGTTTATTAATACAGCGGGAAATATCCAGGGCTACACTATTGGTAATGATATGAGTTCGCGCAGTATTGAAGGCGAAAATGCGCTGTACCTGCCACAGGCCAAAGTATATGAAAAGAGCGCAGCGCTTGGGCCTTGCCTTTATGTTACTTCATCGCCAATTCCCGGCGAAACGGTGATCAGTATGAACATTAAGCGCGCGGGTGAACTGGTTTTTGAAGATGAAACAACCGTATCCCGCATTAAACGCTCCTTTACCGAGTTGACCGGCTACTTATATAGTGAATGCGATTTCCCTAACGGATGCTTTTTAATGACGGGTACCTGCCTGATACCACCGCCAAGCTTTACACTGCAAGCCGGCGATGTAGTTGAGATCAGCATTGATCATATCGGCACTATGGTGAATGTGATTGGCCTAAACCCTAAACATAAATAACCGGCAGCATGCAGCTTTTAAAAAAGTCATTAGTTTTGCTGCTTGCGGGTTTGGGCTCGTGTACTATGTATGTACCACCTATGAAAGGAACTTTTGGCCATGATCTTGATTTTTTAAAAGCAAAGGATAGTGTTATCGTTTTAAAAGATAATAGCGGCTTAGGCCAGGTTATCGTATCGCCTAAATACCAGGCCAAGGTTTTTACTTCAACGGCTGATGGTTTAAACGGCAAAAGCTTCGGCTGGATCAAATATGAAACATTCGATCTGAAACAGTCCGATCCGCATATGAACGCCTTTGGGGGTGAAGACCGCCTGTGGCTTGGGCCGGAAGGCGGGCAGTTTTCGCTGTTCTTTAAACCCGGTACCAAAATGGAGTTTGCCAACTGGCATACACCTGCCGCTGTTGATAACGAAAGCTGGGAGCTGGTTTCATCTTCAGATAAAAAGGTATCCATGAGCAAAAGCACGCACCTGCAAAATTATGCTGGTACCGATTTATCGATTAAGCTGGAGCGCGATATAGAAATCATAGAGCCGGAAGCAATAAGAAAGACACTTGGGATTGATGCTGACAGCACCATAAAATCAGTAGGCTTCAATACAGTAAATACAATTATTAATGCCGGTGATAAAGCCTGGGATAAAGCTACAGGCGCACCTTGCTTATGGAATTTAGATATGTTTACCCCGTCGCCAAAAGTGGTGATTGTAGTACCATACAATGAAAATACAACAGGTAAAGTGGCTACCACCAATTATTTTGGCGAGATCTCCAAAGATAGAATCACCTATAAAAATGGGATCCTATTATTCAAAGCTGATGGCAAAAGCCGGGGTAAACTCGGTATCCCGCCCAACCGTGCAAAAAATATGGCCGGTAGCTATGATGCCGAAAACGAGGTTTTAACCATAACTGTTTTTGATGTAGATAGCGCGGCATCCTACTTAAACCAGGAATGGAAAACAGATACAGCACCTTATAGCGGTGATGCGGTAAATGCTTATAACGATGGCCCGCTGGCCGACGGTAAACAGATGGGGCCTTTTTATGAGATAGAAAGCGTATCGCCAGCCGCGTTCCTGAAACCCGGCGAAAAGCTTACGCATAAACATAGCGTATTTCACTTTACAGGTAATAAAGCCGCATTAAATAAAATTGCATTAAAAACGCTGGGAATCTCCCTTGATGATATTTCAGCAACATTTAAATAACAGATCAAATATATAATCAACCATAAACACTAATGTCAAAAAACAACGCCCTGTTCGCAGTAGCATTAATTACTTCCCTGTTCTTTATCTGGGGATTTGCACTCAATCTTAACCCGATATTAATTCCGCACTTAAAAAAAGCTTGCCAGCTTAATGACCTTCAATCATCATTGATTGATTCGGCTTCATATATAGCCTATTTCATATTGCCTATTCCGGCTGCGCAGTTCATGAAAAAATATGGCTACAAGGGAGGGATCATTTTAGGTTTGATACTTTTTTCTACAGGTGCATTCCTGTTTTTCCCGGCTGCAGCTGTACGTAATTATTCGTTCTTTTTAGCTGCACTGTTCATCGTGTTCTCGGGAGCTGCGTTTTTGGAAACCGCTGCTAATCCTTATATCACTGTATTAGGCGATCCGGCAGGGGCTGAAAGGAGGATCAATTTCTCTCAATCATTTAACGGTCTGGCAGCAACACTGGCACCACTTATTGGCGGTAAGTACATCTTATCGGGAAAAGTTTTAACTGATGCAGAATCGAGCAAAATGTCTCCTGATCAATTGAACGAATATCTTAACCACGAGGCCTCATCTGTACAATTACCATTTATAGTAATTGGTATAGCAGTGCTTATTGTAGCGTTTTTAATTTACCGCACGCATTTTCCACCTATTGTTGAAGAAACAGGTGAAGATGCTATGAATGACAATAGGCCATTAGGTACCCGTATAGCCGAGCTTTTGAAAATTAAAAGCCTGAGGGCTGGTATTTTCGCCGAGTTTTTGTACGTAGGTGCGCAGGCTGGTGTAAGCAGTTTCTTTATTCGCTATTCCGAAAAAGTTGCCGGTTTTGCCGAAAAGCCAGCTTCTTATTATCTTACCATAGCTTCGGCCGGTTTTATGGCGGGTAGGTTTATAGGTACTTTGCTAATGCGTTATTTTAATCCGGTAAAACTGCTTATCACCTATGCTATCATCAATATATTCCTGATAGCAATGGCAGTTACTTTGCATGGCGAAGTAGCTGTTTACGCTTTGATGTGTACCTGGTTCTTCATGTCCATCATGTTCCCCACCATATTTTCATTAAGTATCCGCGGCCTTGGCGCTAAAACCAAGTTGGGGTCATCACTGGTGATTATGGGTATTGTGGGTGGGGCTATATTCCCAGTGATTATGGGCAGGGTATCCGATGCTACACATAGCATTCAATGGGCTTACGTTGTACCGGGATTTTGTTTCCTGGGCATTTTGATATTTGCCATTAATAATCATAAAGTTAAAAAACTCGCTATATCGGGTTCTCATTAATATATCTATCATACTAAAAAAATGAATTTACAACTTACAGATAAGGTAATTATAGTTACCGGCGGGGCCAAAGGCATAGGCGAGGGCATAGTGAAAGTGTTAGCTGCTGAAGGCGCTATCCCGGTTATTGTAGGCAGGAGTGAGGCAGATAATCTGAAAGTGGTTCAGGCTGTTGAAGCAGCAGGCCATAAAGCGTACCAAGTGGTGGCCGAACTTACCGATCCCAAAGCAAGCGAAAATGCGGTGAGTGAAGTAGTAGCTAAACTGGGCCGCATAGACGGATTAGTGAACAACGCCGGTGTAAACGATGGCGTTGGTTTGGAAAGCGGCGATTACGAAGGCTTCATTGCTTCCCTGCATAAAAATATGGTACATTACTACCTGATGGCCCACCATACCTTGCCCGAACTAAAAAAATCAAAAGGTGCTATCCTCAACATTACCTCAAAAACAGCCGATACCGGCCAGGGGCATACTTCAGGTTACGCGGCATCAAACGGCGGACGTAACGCGCTTACCCGCGAATGGGCAGTTGAATTGCTGAAATATGGTATCCGTGTAAATGCGCTGGTAGTAGCTGAATGCTGGACGCCACTTTACGCCAACTGGATCAAAACCCTGCCCGATCCTGAAGCAAAACTGAAAGAGATTGAAGCGAAAATTCCGTTGGGCAACCGCATGACCACATCCGAGGAAATCGCCAACACCGTAGCGTTTTTATTGTCGCCTTTATCAAGCCATACCACCGGTCAGTTAATTTATGTTGATGGTGGTTATGTGCATTTGGACAGGGCGCTGGCAAACGCGTAAGCGAACCCATAAAAAAAGCGCCCTTGAGGACACGGACGCCGGGATATGATTTGAATCAGACTTACGAAGTTTCAAAAACTTCGTAAGTCTTAGTATTCCGTTGGCTACAACGAAAACCCCTTCATATTCTCCTTCCCTTCTGTGCCCCAATTTTTCATTGCATTTTGCAGTACGGTGATAAAGCCTTTATTGGTAGCTGCTTTGCCTTTTTTAGGTGCTGTAATCGACTTTTCATCTACAGGCTGTTCAGTTACTTTGGTGGCAAACCACGTTACATTTTCATGCGGCAGGGCCACTCCTAATATCATGCCCGGCAAGCCATTAAATGATTCCGGACCGCCGGAAACCGGGATCTCATCGGTGTAAAAAGCTACCACATAAATTGAATCAAGGATGAGGCCGTTTGCCCTGCGGCAGGTATAACCTGCTATATCGCGTGTTTCGCCGGTTAGTTTCCATTTAATATGGCGCGTGGTATCCTTAACTAAAAAAGTTTCTTCAAATACTGTCTTCTGGCTGGTGCTTATGCCAGCATTAAAATCGGTAAATATCGTATTGTTCTGTGCCGCCATAGGCTGATCTTCCCAATAGTTACCTGTAGGGCTTTCAGGTTCAATAGGCGTAAATAATGTTTGGTTATTGCCAAATTTTAATGCGCTTTTCAAAACCTTAAACTGTGGCTTGTTTTTTTTGTACTGATCATACATAGGCTGATACCAGGTTTCATTATCCTTATTGATCAGCTTTTGCAGCAGCGCCCACATATTTGAAGTTTTATCGTACTCAATGGTGCCGTGAAATGTAAAGTGCTTATTACCCTGCGCCAGTAAAAGGTTTGCGCTGAGTATCAGTATGGATGTTATGGTTAAAATCTTTTTCATGATAGGTTATTTTTTAGGTGCACCGCCTCCAACTTTGTTAAAATCCCAGGTTAATGAAAACATAAAATATCTTCTGATAGTGGTATAACGTTCTTGGGTAATTATGTTTGATGCACCGGTACGGTTATAGCCGGTATTTTGATTTAACAGGTCATTGCCCGAAATGGAAGCTTTTAGCGCATCTTTAAAAAATGTGCGCGCGATATTGGCATTTAGCAGGAAGCGCCTAAAATCCTGATCCGGAAAAGATTTTGTTGGGGCGTTATAAGTATAGTTGCCATCCGACCCAATCTGGAATTTTCCGGGAAGATAAATGTTAAAACCTCCGTTGGCATTAAACCCACGTCCGTTGTTATTCAGCGTGGCATTTAATGATGACGAATTGATGGTATATGTAGGACCTGCAGAAATCCAGGCATCGTATTTTTTCTCTTTATATTTAGAAAGCCGGATACTTCCCGAGTAGTTATAGGATTTGGTTTTGTTAAGCGTATCGTTCTGAAAGTTATAATAACCACTACCATTAGCCGATAGCTCGAAGCCTGCGTTAATATCTATTCCAGGTATTTTTCTTTCAAAATAACTATTGGCCCAAAAAGTACTGGTTGAGTGGTTTTTTAAATTTGATGGCTTATAAGTAATAATACCGGAGGTATCCCGTACGGCATTGGTTACAATAGGATTGCTGGTTGTTGAATACGAACCGCTGATCCAGATATATTGATTGCTGATAACTTTGTATGAGTTATAGCTAATGTTATAACGATTGGTGAAAGACGGCTTCAAGTCTGCGTTACCTGTTTGTATGTTCAACCTATCATTATTGATACGAACGGGTTGGATCTGATCGATACTGGGTTGCGAAGTATTACCATTATAGCTTAAGCGGATGCTTGATTGCTTGGTAAACTTATACTGGAAGCTGGCCTGAGGATACCAGTTGGTAAAATTACGCGTTAAATCAGGCATACTGCTAAATTCATCAATCTGCTTAAACTTAACGCCTGCTATCTTGGTACCAAAGTTGAATGTGAATTTTTGTTTCTGAATGTTAAAAACTGCTCCACCCTGGTTTGATAATTGGTTCAGTTTATAATCGCTGCTATAAATACTATCTAAAACCGAGTAAGCGGTAGCCGTACTGGTTGGTTTGTTAAAGCTGCGCCTATCGTTAGTGGCGTTGTTTACAGATATGGCATAACTTAATGCCAACGTAAAATCCTTAGCCAGGGGCTCGGTATAAGTTATGTTGGTATTAATATTGGTACTTTGGATTTTATTAGCCTTGTATTGATCTGTAGTACTATCCCTTGAAAACTTACCCGAATCGTAATAACCAAGAGTGGATTTCAGAAAGCCTTTCGAATCGCTTTGGTTGAGGCTGGTTTTAAAGTTTACCGATAATGTGCGGCTTTTCTTTTTAAATTTTTTGGTATAAAAGGCGCTGGCATTAAATACCTTGCCATCAACGTTGGCGCTATTGTCCTGATTGTTGGTATTGGTAAGATTTCCATTTAAAAGACGGTTTTGTGTTTGGAACGAGCTTTTGGTATCGCTGTGTCGTAAAGTTCCATCGGCGGTAACTTTCAGGTTCTGCATCGAGTCTATCTTTACCTGGTAATTCAAGTCGAGCTTTTGTCGAAATAAGTAATTGTGATTTGTCTGATCGGTATTAACAGTTGTAACATTCCCCGGAAAGTTATTTAGTTGCTGGATGTTTTTGGTACCATCAACAGTAAGCGAACCTATTTTATAATTGGCGTTTAATGATTCCTTATCGCCATTCCATTTAGTATCGTAATGAACTCCACCTGTACGTGCTATCGGTTTACCTTCGCCATCATAGCGACCACTAAAACTATCAAGATCATCGCCACCTCCGCTAAAGAAGTAAAAACCGCCGTCGTCGCTCATTTCCATACCATTGCCACCTCCGTATTTGTTACTATCTTCCCAACCCAAGCCAGTTTTGCCGTTATTTCCTATTGTACCATAAACCGAAAACTTTTGTTTGCCCTGAAAGCGGTTAAATAAGGCCTGGCCCTGGTAATAGCCATCGGTACCTATACCGCCGTCAAGCTTGCCAAAGTAGCCGTTCTTTTTATCTTCTTTAAGTTTAATGTTAATGGTTTTATCCTTCACGCCGTCATCAATACCTGTAAAGGCTGCCTGATCGCTCTTCTTATCGTATAGCTGAACTTTATCCACCATATCGGCACGCAGGTTTTTGGTAACGAGGGTTGGGTCATCGCCAAAAAACTCTTCACCATCAACCAGTACTTTTTTTACTGTCTGGCCTTGTGCTGTTATCTTGCCGTCTTTATCCACTTCAATCCCCGGAAGTTGTTTCAGCAGGTCTTCCACTTTTGAGTTGGGTTGGATATTGTAGGCTGCCGGGTTAAATTCGGTAGTATCGCCTTTAATTTTGATGGCAGCAGCTTTACCTTTTACAATAACTTCCTGTAAAAGCCTTTCTTTAAGTAACATGCTGATCCGGCCAAAATCGTGCGTGGTATGCACCGAATCTAATGTAAAACGTTCTACAAAGTCGGCATAACCAGGGTAGGTTGCGAGTACTATAAATTTACCCCTACTTAAATTGTTAATGGTAAATGTGCCATCTTCTTTAACGCGGGTGAATTTTTGAAGAATGGAATCTTTAGCGGTAATAACGCTGATACTGGCGTTTGCTAATTTGGAATTGGCAACGGTATCGGCTAACGTGCCTTTAATGCTGTAATTGGTTTGCGCTGATAAGTTTGTTGCGCCCACAAAAAATAGTAGCAGTCCAATAATTGTGATTTTCATAAGGTCGATTATGAAAGCCAAAATATAACTAAATAGTTAGTTGTGCAAGGCATTTAACACTTTATACTGTAGATTTAACATTTCATCGCCAAAATTTAACATTTGGTCGCGGTTCAATGTGTTAAAATATCGGGACGATAGCATGGCGCAGACCGGCCGGAGGCCGGCGATAGCTGCCACCGGAAAAAGGCCAGCGATGGCAGCTTCTTTTATGTCAATTTATTTATACCTCAACGTCTCAATCGAATCGAGCTTTGAGGCCTTTCGCCTCGGAAACTTTAATGCGCTTGTGTAAAAAAATACGCTTGATCAATTAACGCCAAGATATTTAGTAAAATAGATATAACAGCAACAAATCGTTGCCGAAATGATGGAAATCTTCCTCGTTTGATACCCGAAAAAATGCATATTTTAGCACATTATTCTAACCTGTAGCGCTGTCCGGTCAGCGAGTTTAAACATGTATTTTAAATGGCGAAAAAAAGTAATGTTTTAATGCTTTCAAAAATAGCATATAAGATTATATTGCTTTTTATGATTATTCTGTCTGCAATCAAAAGCAGAGGTCAGGGGTTGCAGTTCGGTTCAAACGATAGCTTGATGAGCAAGCGCACCTCGTACGAGGTTTTTAAAAAGGATTTGCCAACCTTTCATGATCGCCTGGTTATTGGTTTTGACCTATCGCTGTGGGACAACCAGCATCTGGGTTATATTCTGAACTTAACCGACGATCAAGGCAATTCATATAGTTTGAGTGCTATTTACAACCAGGGTTCGTTCCTCAATTTTAATATCGACAGCAGGAGCAATAAGCTCAGCATTCCTCTTCCTGGCGCTCTGCTGAAGCGACGTAAATGGTTTAAGGTGATCGTTGACCTTGATCTTAAAGGCGATAAAGCAGGCATCTCTGTAAATGGAAAATGGTATCGGGCAACAGGATTAGGTTTTAACGGCAAAATAACCGCAAAGATCACCTTTGGAAAAAACGAACATTATTCGGATGTGCCCAACATGGCCATCAAAAATCTGGTTGTTAGTAACGATGATAAAATCTATACCTTCCCGCTTAGTGAATGGACCGGCAACGATGTTTCAACCAATGGTGGTGATAACCTTGGGCATGTTGATAACCCGGCATGGCTTATCAACGAATCATATTTTTGGAAGCAAAAGTTCATGCACACTTTTAATGAAGTTGCGGGAATCAACTTTAATGAAAAAAGTGAACAGTTCTTTATCTTCAAAAGTGATTCCCTGATATTTTATGATGCCGGGAATGATGCAACAGGGGCAAAGGCATTCAAAAGTAAACTGGCCGTGCCTTTGCACCTGGGCAAAAGCATTGTAAACCTTAAGGAGAATAAATGCTATTTATATGAAGTGCTCAGGGCCCCGCAGCCTGCCCCAAGTATTGCTTCTTTTAACCTCGACAGCCTCACCTGGGATTTTTATGGCAAGTCGACCATAACGGAGCAAAGGCATCACCACAATATTTTTTACGATAAGGATTTTAATAACTTTTACCTGTTTGGTGGGTACGGCTCTTTTAAATACTATAATAACTTTTTTAAATACGATAAAGCCACCGATAGCTGGCAACAGCAAAGCTTTACCGGCGATAGGATCAATCCCCGGTTTTTTTCGGCAGCAAGTACTGCTGATCAAAACAACGATGTTTACATTTTTGGCGGTTACGGCAACCAGTCGGGCAACCAGGTAGTAGGTGGGATTCACTATTATGACTTGTACCGGGTTAACCTCGGCAATCACACCATTAAAAAACTTTGGGAGATCAAACCGGACGAAGAAGCATTTGTGCCGGCTAATAATCTCATCGTTTCAAAAGATAAGCAGTTCTTCTACGTGTTATGCTATCCGCATGAACGCCCTAAAACGAGCTTACGCCTGTATAAATTTTCAATAAAAGATGGTTCATACCAGGTAGTAAGCGGTACCATCCCTGTAGTCTCTGAACGCATAGAAACAGATCATAACCTGTTTTACAATGCTAAGCAGGACGTGTTTTACTGTACTACCCAGGAATTTGAAACTCCCTCGCGATCTACCATAAAAATCTTTGCACTTACCGCCCCACCTGTAAGCCAGGAGGCTTATATGGCAGCCCATGAACCCCCAAAAAGATCGTTTACATTATACAGGATATTAGGGGGAGCGTCAGCATTAGTGTTGCTATGTGGTATTGTGGTATTTTTCCTCAGGCGAAAGAAAGATGAGGAGGAGCCAATACCAGTTGAAAACGAAGAAACGATTATCGAAGAGACAGAGAAAACGGAGGCTGGCAACAAGGCCAACGCTGTTTACCTGTTAGGCGAGTTTGCTGTTTATGATAAAAATAAGCGGGACATTACTTACCTTTTCAGCCCTAAGATCAAGCAGCTGTTCATTCTTATACTATTAAATAGCCGTGAAAAAAATGGGGTAGTATCTAAAAAGATCTCTACTACGTTGTGGCCCGATAAGGATGTGGTTAAAACCAAAAATATCCGGGGAGTAACCATCAATCACCTGCGTAATATCCTTTCGGATATCGAGGGACTGGAGCTTGCCTTTTTGAATGACACCTACAGTTTCATCATTACCGAAGGTTTTTATTGCGATTACTTTGTAGTGAGGGATTCCCTAAAGCAAATCAACGGCAGTGAACCGGCTATATTCAATCATTTTGACCTGGTGGCCCGTGGCGGACTGTTGCAGCATATCCCTGAAATTTGGCTTGATGATTTTAAGCAGGAATATGAGGAAGCGCTGATGCCTGTTATTTTGCCGGTGATAAAAAAGGTTTATGATGCCTTTGATTATAAAAAGGCACTGGAGATTTCCCGCATTGTACTGAGTATCGATCCTTTCAACGATATCGGGATCAAATTTAAACTTAAGGCTTTGCGCCGTACCAAAGGCATTGAACATGCCCGGAAAATTTACGAGGAGTTTAGTGCCGAATATGAGAAATCATTAGGCGAAGTGTATCCCGTTCCTTTCGAAAAGATCTGTTCTAACAAGGCCGACCAGCGCTGAGCATAAATTTAAATGCCTGTTAATTAATATGTTTTTGAGTAAAATGAATGTTTTATGAATATATTCTACTAAATATATAGATTTAATAGAATATTTATATATTTGCAACAGATTAGTTTGTAAATGGGGTTCATTTTAAACTAAATGGCAGGTGCTGGCCGGCAGCAAACGGATGGTTCGATTCCACCCCTGCATCTCTTCTCTTCTCATGATTTATGTTTTATAATTGGTTAGCAAAAAGAGTATTCCTGCCCATCAGGAGCTCTTTTGCCTTTTTGAAGAATTTTTAATATTATTCATAACAACATAAAAGGGGGGGCATACTTAGCCCGTCGAAGCATCGCGGGTGGGCCTCGCCGTACGAGTCTTCGAAAGGCTACCCGTGACATATTTAAAAAGCGGTTGTCATTCTGAGCGATAGCGAAGAATCTTCTTCAATATGCAGAGTCGCTATACAGGGCGAAGAGGATCCTTCGTTCCTCAGGATGACAATAGGAGTTAATGTCATTTCACCTTCAAAGGCCCTGGATTTAAAGACTCAGACTGACAGGCCCTCCTAATGGGTTGTTTGAAATTGCCCTTTGCGAATTATTTTCTCGCAGAGGCGCGAAGACGCAAAGGTTTTTCTTTGTGAGTAACCACCGGGGAAATTCTGAAAAAAGCCGTGATGACGTAGAAATATATTTTAGCGGTGGTGTTCAGGGGCCGCGTTAATGATAATAGCGGATACCGTCCGTTAGCCAACGGATAATGCCTGTGCAGTATGAGCGGATAAGTATGAGCGGATAGCACGGGCCGCAGGCAACGCACATATTTATAAATCGATCAGAAAGTATACTTAATAATCAACAATTTAAAATCACATCATTATAAGCTTTGATTGCAGGCATTTACAATCAGCTACTTGTCAATCAATTATTTGTATATAAAATAAACCTTACTCTAAACTGTAAAACTTTATTGAATCAATTTCCTTCGACTTTCACAATTCCACGGCGTTTCAACCTGCAACCATAGATAGAAGTGCAAATTTTAACCTAAACAACCGTTAAATCATACTTTACGGGATAAAATACTTATTAAAAAAATTTAAAAAGTTCTTTTAATTCAGATTATGTTTTATTAAGTTTGTGTTGATAATGCACAGCTTATTATTATACGCACTTTACTTTACCCTCATGTCGGTGAGGATAAACTTTTTTGTTAATTGGTTTGATAAAAATCCTCGCCCAGGCGGGGGTTTTTTGTATAACGACTTTTTTAAACTTTAACATATAACACATAGGTTCTGAACAAATTATGGCACGATTAAATTTATTGGAAGAGACGCGTTACGAGAAGTTACCAGTAAGCGTATACAGCAACCAGCACGAAGCCTCGGTGGCGGTGGCGAACCGGATAGCAGATCTGATCCGCGCAAAACAAGCCAAAGGCGAAAAAGCGGTATTGGGCCTCGCTACAGGGG
>NZ_JBFUHE010000029.1:0-19111 GCF_056402535.1 Mucilaginibacter sp. P4_A11 | reverse complement strand
GGCTTCAGCCGAGCCACGGCAGGATTTAAAATATGTCGTTGCGAGGCACGAAGCAATCGCATGCTATACAGAGCGGTCTTGCTTATGTGCGATTGCCACGTTACACTCGCAATGACATGGTTTTATTATAAAAAGACTGACTAAATTTATTCCATGAAAAAACAATTTTTAGCTATCACTTTCCTCTTAACCAGCTTTGCTGCATCTGCACAAAAAGTACCTTATACCAATTGCGAAAAATGCTGGCTGGCCGATTCATTAGGGAACCACCGCGTGGTGCTAACCTTTAATGGTACAGGTAAAGTGGCTAAAGCCGTGATCAACTGGAGACGCAGGGATAACGATCCCGAAAACAAACGGATCATTATTGAGGATGCTAAAACCAAACAAAAAATCACCAACGTAAAAGTTGGTACAGTAAACCGTGAAAGCGGTGAAATATATTTTGAACCAACATCGGGTAAGGGTACTTACTTTGTGTATTACATGCCTTATAAAAATGAGGGCCGCTCAAACTATCCAAAGGGAGTTTATCTTAAGCCTGAAAATGCAGCTTCGGCAGATTGGCTTGGTGTGGTTAATGGCAAGGCACCGTTAGCTTCGGTAAGAGAATTTCAATCGATAGATGCTTTTAACAGTTTTTACCCGATGGAGGTGATCGCCACTAAAGCCGAAACTGATGCCTTGGTTAGCAAGCACAAGACTGAACCGTTTTTGGTTTTCCCGGAGGATAGGATGAATTCCATCCGCATAACCAAAGACCTGCCGCAACGCTGGATAGAACTTGGTCCGCAAGATAAATATACTGGTGAAGCTGCCCGCGGCGAAAACTTTGCATTTCAACTGGGTATTTACGCCTTGCAAAATATCGAAAATGTACAGGTTACATTCAGTGATCTTAAATCAGTCGCTGGTAAGGTTATTCCGGCATCTGCGCTGTTCTGTATCAATACCGGAGGTACTACATACGATGCTAAACCGCTTACTAAAGTAGTGAACGTGGTCAAAGGGGATATCCAGGCTTTGTGGTGTGGTGTTGATGTGCCGGCTTCAATATTACCTTCAGTTTATACAGGTAAAGCTACAATCAGTATTGGCGGAAAACCGGCAAAAACAATTGCTTTGTCGGTTAAAGTAAATAGCAAAATTTCAAAAGATGGCGGTGTAAGCGAGCCTTATAAAATGACCCGCCTTGGCTGGTTAAACTCAACCATGGCGCAGCAAAATACGGTTATCGCGCCGTATACCCCGCTTGAGGTAAATGGAGACGTTATAAGTCTGCTGGGCCGTAAGGTAGAGGTGAACAAGGATGGTTTCCCAAAACAGATCCAGACTTATTTTACCCCCGAAATGACGGAGTACACGGCAGCACCAAATAACCTGCTTACCGAAGGCATCCACTTTCATTTTATTGATGCTGCCGGAAAAAAGATAAACCTGAAAAGCCAGGGCGTACAGTTCACTAAAAAAGAGGCAGGTACCGTTCAGTGGACAGCAGTAAGCGCCAACGATAGCTTGCAAATGGATGTAACCGCTTCGTTGGAGTTTGATGGCTTTATGGCTTATACGGTTAAGGTAAAAGCTTTGCAGGATATTACTCTGAAAGATATTACCATGCACATTCCCTTTAAAAAGGATTTTGCCAAATACATGATGGGCCTTGGCCAAAAAGGCGGCTACCGTCCCGAAAACTTTGAATGGAAGTGGGACGTTGCCCATAAAAATCAGGACGGTGCATGGATAGGGAATGTAAACGGCGGTTTGCAGTATTCTTTGAGAGATGAGAAATATGTCCGTCCGCTGAATACCAATTTTTACCTGCAAAAACCGCTGATCTTGCCATCATCATGGGGTAATGAGAATAAGGGCGGTATTAAAGTAACCTTTGATGGTAAAGCGGTATTAGCCAACAACTACAGCGGCGAGCGTGATCTGAAAAAAGGGGATGAGCTGTATTATAACTTTACCCTGCTGGTAACACCTTTCCATACTATCAATACCGATTTTCAGTGGGCTACAAGGTTCTACCATTCGTATAAACCTATTGATACCATTAAAAGCGCAGGTGCAACGCTTATCAATATTCACCATGCTACGGCTATAAACCCTACTATTAATTATCCGTTTATCGCATGGCAAAAAATGAAGGCTTATGATGATTCGGCTCACGCTGCCGGATTAAAGGTGAAGATCTATAACACCATCCGCGAGTTATCAAATCATGCTTATGAAACTTTTGCCTTGCGCAGTTTAGGCCATGAGATTTATTCGCCCGGTAAGGGCGGCGGCTTTAGCTGGTTACAGGAGCATGTGGGTGATGATTATATAGCGGCCTGGTTTGTTCCTGAAATTAAAGATGCAGCCATCATTAACAGCGGCATGAACCGCTGGCATAATTACTATGTGGAAGGCATGAACTGGCTCACTCAAAACGTAGGTATCGACGGTATTTACCTGGATGATGTGGCCTTTGACCGCGTTACCATGAAACGTATCAAACGTGTATTGACCAAAGACGGTCACCCGGGCATTATCGATCTGCATTCGGCCAATCAATACAACAAAAGCGATGGTTTTAATAACAGTGCCAACCTGTATATGGAGCATTTTCCTTACCTCAATCGTTTGTGGTTTGGTGAGTATTTTGATTACGAAAAAAATGATCCTGATTTCTTCCTGACCGAGGTGAGCGGGATCCCCTTTGGCTTAATGGGTGAGATGTTACAAGGTGGCGGCAACAAATGGCGGGGTATGGTTTACGGCATGACCAATCGTATGCCATGGAGCGATGGTGCTGATCCACGTCCGATCTGGAAAGCCTGGGATAACTTTGGCATGAAGGGAACAAAAATGATAGGCTATTGGGTTGATGATAACCCGGTAAAAACCGATAAGGCCAAAGTTATCGCCACAGTTTACAAAAAAGACGGTGCGGCCATGGTGGCCATTGCCAGCTGGGAAGATACTGATACCGATTTTCAGTTAAATATCGACTGGAAAAAATTAGGCATTGATCCAACTAAGGCAACTATCACTGCTCCTGAAATTAAAAGCTATCAGCCGGGCAAAACATTTGGCTTAAGCGATAGAATTCCGGTTGAAAAAGGTAAAGGCTGGTTGCTGATCATTAAATAACACGGTAATGAATAAAAAATGGTTTATCGCCGTATGCTTTTGCATTGGCGGCCTGAGTGCTTTTGCCCAGCAAACAGCAACTGTTCGTGAGTATAATAAAGCGATTACTACATATCCCTTTTCGGATCCGAACCCGATACCGGCATTCACCAATATTTATCCGTATTTCCGTTACGACGGATTTACGGATAAACCGGTGCAAAAGGAGTGGAAAATAGTTGAGCTGGAAAACGAGTACATCAGGCTAACCATTTTACCGCAGATAGGCGGCAAGATCTGGTCAGCTATTGAAAAATCGACGGGTAAACCAATTGTTTATGAAAACCACGTGGTCAAATTCAGGGATATTGCCATGCGCGGCCCCTGGACAAGCGGCGGTATCGAGCCTAATTATGGTATTATCGGTCATACACCTAACTCGGTTACCCCGGTTGACTACCTTACCCGTAAAAATACCGATGGAAGCGTAAGCTGCATTATCAGCGTGCTCGATCTGCTTACCAATACCACATGGACAATGGAAGTAAACCTTCCGGTAGATAAAGCCTATTTCACTACCAAATCCTTCTGGCATAATTCGACACCGGTTGAGCAGCCTTATTACCACTGGATGAATACCGGTATTAAAACCAGTGGTAAGCTCCAATACATTTTCCCCGGAACCAGCTATCTTGGTCACCAGGGTGAGCACAGCGACTGGCCCATCAACAAACAGAACGGGAAAAACCTTTCCTTTTATGACAATAACAATTTTGGCGGTTATAAGTCATATCACGTATTTGGAAAGTATACCGACTTTTTCGGCGCTTACTGGCATAATGATGATTTTGGTATGGCCAGGTATGGCGGTCACGAAGATAAAGCCGGTAAAAAGATCTGGATATGGGGATTATCAGAGCAGGGCATGATTTGGGAAAAACTGCTTACCGATAACGACGGGCAGTATTCCGAAATTCAATCGGGCAGGTTGTTTAACCAAACTGCCTTTAAAAGTACGTTTACACCTTTCAAACACAAAGGTTTTGCGCCGGGTGCATCCGATACCTGGACTGAATACTGGTACCCTATATTGAAAACCAAAGGTTTTGTACAGGCTAATAACTATGGTGCCTTGAATGTTAAAGCTGATGGCGGTTGGTTGAAACTCTATTTTAGCCCGGTACAAAAGATTGCCGATACGCTGAAAGTAAAGCAGGGCGATAGGGTAATCTACAGTGAAAAAATAAGTTTAAACCCTTTACAGTTATTTACTGATTCAGTTAAGGCTGATGCCGGCGATGTACGGGTAACACTTGGCAACAACAAGCTCATCTATAACTCCAAACCCGACGTTGATAACCTGAGCCGTCCGTTTGATTTGCCGAAGGATTTTGATTGGGATAGCGCTTACGGTTTATACACACAAGGGAAGGAGTTCATGGATCAAAAAATGTATCCCGAAGCCGAAGAAAAGCTCCGGGCAGCGTTGAAAAAGGATCCGTACTTTCTACCTGCTTTAGTGCAATCGGCAGCATTAATGTACCATGATATGCGTTATGCCGAAGCCTTGAGTTTTGCCAAAACAGCGCTAAGCATCAATACCAATGATGGCGCTGCAAATTACTATTATGGTATCATCAATGCACAATTGGGTAATGTTATTGATGCAAAGGATGGCTTTGATATAGCTGGCCTATCTATTGAATACCGTAATGCTGCTTATTCAGCTTTAAGCAGTGTTTATCTCAAAGAAAAAAACTACCCCAAAGCGCTGGAGTTTGCTTCAAAGGCGCTGGATTTTAACAGGCTTGATGTTTCTTCACTGCAGGTACAGGCCGTTGCCTATCGTTATTTGAACAATAATAAGAATGCCGCGCGGGTTTTGGATACGATACTGGCCTATGAACCGCTCAATCATTTTGCCAGGTTCGAGCAATATTTGGCGCAGCCATCTGATGTCAATAAAATGACCTTTACATCCATGATCCGTAACGAACAGCCCATTGAAAGCTATCTCGATCTGGCGGATTGGTATTATCACAATGGTTGCATGAACGAAAGCAAGAAGGTTTTACAGTTTTCGCCGGTTAATGCCCTTGTGGATTACAAGCTTGCATTTTTGCAAAGTAAGGCAGGCAAGCCTTTCAATGAACTTTTAAATAAAGCCAATGCGGCAACGGCTGCGTTTGTATTCCCTTTCCGCAACAGCGATGAAGAAGTGTTGCAATGGGCTATGCAACAAAGTAATAACTGGAAGCCAAAGTATTTCCTTGCGCTGCTTTATAAAGACCGCAACCGTATTGAAGAGAGCAAAAAACTGTTTGCTGAATGCGGCACTCAACCCGATTTTGCACCTTTTTTTGCTGCCCGTGCAACCATGAATGATGATGGTTTAGCCGATCTAACTGCAGCAGTCAAGCTTGATAAAGGCTGGCGCTATAACAAATTGCTGGGCGAGTATTATGTTAACAACAAGCAATATGCAAAGGCACTGGCCACTGTTGAACCATTTTATAAATCGCACCCTGATAATTATATCATAGGCATGTTGTATGCCAAAACATTGCTGCTCAATAAGCGCTATAGTGAATGTGGCAAGCTTTTATCGCGGATTGATATTTTACCGTTTGAAGGCGCAACTATTGGTCGCGAGTTATACCGCGAAACCGAATTGATGCAGGCGGTTCAAAAGATTGACGCTAAAAACTACAAGGCAGCTTTAAATTATATTGCAGATGCCAAAAAGTGGCCGGTAAACCTGGGCGTAGGTAGACCTTATGCCGAAAATATCGATGAACGGTTGGAAGACTGGATGAGCTACCTGTGTTATACCAAAATGGGCAAAGCAGATGAAGCCACACAAGCCCTGCATAAGATCATTGCCTTTAAGCCTCAAATTGATAATACGGTAAGTAATTTCCTTTCGGCTAATCATTTGGTTAGTGCCTGGGCTATTGAAAAATTAGATGGCCGTGCGGCGGCAATTAACTGGTTAAATGCCGAGATCCAAAAGTATCCCGATGATAAAGTGATCAAATGGTGCAAAGAGGTTTATGAAAGCACGGTTTTTAAAGACAGCGATGTGAGCGATGCCAGTATCAGGATACTGGAGCGGTTAATGTAATCATCTTAATTGTTTAGCAAACTCCGATGGCCTGATCTTAGTTAGCTGATAAAATATAGCGCTAAAAGCAGATAGACTGTTATAGCCCAGTTTATAAGCGATCTCGCTCATGGACATATCCGTTTGTAACATCAGTTCAATAGCTTTAACCATTTTTAAGAGCTTAAAGTACTGTAAAAATGAAGTATGCAGGGTTGATTGGAACAGTCGCGAAAGTGTCCTTTCGCTGAAACCAGTTTCCTCGCTTACTGATGAAAGGGTTAAAGGTTCAAAAGCGTTTTGATTCATGTAATTCAGTACCGGATGCATTCGGGGATTGTCGGTAGTGGGCAAGGCTACCGGTAAAGCTTTTTTGCTGATCTCAGGCAGGATCGCTTTTATTCCCGCTAAAAAGTGAAAGGCTTGTTCATCGGGTTGCACATCACCATTCCATCGTTCGGAATAAATGAGCATCTGCAATAATAAATTGTTGATAGGGTAAATGCCGCCTTTCGTGTAAAAAGGATTACTATGGTCATCGTGCCAGTAAAAATACACCGTGCGCGTAATTGCCGATTTATGCATTTCTACAAAATGCATCATCCCACCGGGGATCCATACATAGTGCCTCGCCGGAATTACCAAAGTTTTATCGGTTAGGTGAATGTATGCGATCCCGCCTTCTATATAAATCAGTTGCCCCTTTTTGTGATTGTGATTGGGGAAGTTCCTTTCTGTTTTCCAGTTAATTACATAAACTGATTCGGGATATTGATCTATATCCCTGAAAAAGTTTTCGGCAGTAACCGCATCTATGTTTTGGCTGAAATGAATAAGCATTTGGCAAATTTAAATAAAATAAGCTTTTGCCAAGTGCCGACCTTTGTACTATTAAATCACCATGAACTTTAATAGTAAATTTTACCTGGCCTTGTTGCCAGTTTTGTTGTCGGCTCTTTTGTTAAAAGCCCAACAACCCATTGCTGACACCAGTAAAAACCTTCCCTTAACTATAGCCCAGGTTTGGCAAAAAGCAACCATTAACAGCAAAGCTGTACAAATTAAACAATTACGTGTAATAAGTAGCACCGAAGCCATCAAAGATGCCAAAGCCGAACGTTTACCAGAGATTGGCATTAACGGCGAGTACGCCCGTGTGAGCAATATGCCGGTTTACGAAAACGGTATTTTTAATACACCAACCCAGTTTCCGGTTTTGCATACCACCTACACCGTAGGTGGCGAGGCTTATTTAAATATTTACAACGGCAATAAAACCAACCTGGAAATTGACGCCCGTAAACGCGAGAACAATATAGCGGGTGAGCAGCAAAAGTTAACCGTATCGGAAGTGAAACTGCGTGCTGCTGCCTATTATTTGGACATGCAGCGCAGCATCATATTTAAAGATCTGTTGTTAAAAGACATCGCCGCGCAGGAAAAGCAATTGTTGCAGATCAAGACCCTGCAAAAGAACGGTGTTGTATTAAAAAGCGATGTTTTAAGAGCAGAACTCAAACTCTCCAAACAAAAACTTTCGTTAGTACAGTTAGACAATGATCTGGCGATAGCCAATCAAAAACTTAATATCCTGATAGGCTTGCCTGATGATCAGCGGGTAGATCCCGTTGAAGCTGTTCGGCTGGATACTACAGGGAAAGAAACATACGATGAGTATTTGACTGATGCCGGAAAAAATGCCTATCAGTTGAAGATCTCCGAACAGGAAACAGAACTAAGCAAACTCAAGCTGAAGAATATAAAAGCCAATGTATCTCCAAAAGTAGGCTTGTTTGCGGCTTATAATTACAGCTATCCGCAGATCCTCTTTTACCCGTATTCGCCAAGTTTGTACGGGTTGGGTTTTGCAGGTGTAAAAGCTTCTTTTTCTATCTCATCTTTTTATCATAATAGCCATAAAGTAAAAGTGGCAAGGCTGGATCTGGAAAGCCAGGAAATTGAGCACGCCCAAACTGAGGATGGCATTCGTCAGCAGATTAATGAAGCATGGCTTAGGTACAAGGAAGCACTGAACAGGGTAGACGTAAGCAAAACCAATGTACAGCAAGCCACTGAAAACAGACGTATTGTCAATAATACGTACTTCAACCAGCTATCGCTGATAACTGATCTGCTTGATGCTGATACGCAGTTATTACAGACGCGCTTTGACCTGGCCGCTGCCAGGATAGCCGCTCAACTTCAATATTATCAATTACAAAACGTAACCGGGAAACTTTAATCATGAACAAACATATAAACACTTATACCGCAACTGATAAGTTAATAACGAAAATAACCACGTGGATAGCCGGCATAGTTGCTGCAGGCTTATTAGTATGGGGCATTATAACGCTGGTGCACCTATATAGTTATGAAGAAACCGACGATGCCCAGGTTGAAGCTTACATTAACCCAATAACAGCCCGTGTAAGCGGTTTTATTAAGGAAATTAGGTACGATGAAAACCAGGACGTTAAAAAAGGAGATACCCTGCTCGTTATCGATAACCGTGAATATCAAATACAGCAGGAAGAAGCAGGCGCAGGCCTGCAAAATGCCCGTGAGCAGGTGAGTGTGCTGGAAAGTAATGTAGAAACAGCCGGGAAAATCGCTGAAGTAAACAAGGCACAGATAGCCGCAACCAAAGCCAAATTGGTTAAAGCTCAACAGGAATTTGAACGGTTCACCAAGCTATATGATGCCGAATCGGCAACCAAGCAACAACTGGAAAATGTACAGAGCGCACTTGATGTAGCCCGGTCAGATTACCAGGCATCGTTAAATAACTACCAGGCATCGCTGTCAAAAGTAAATGATAGCCGTTCGCAAATTTCGCCGGTGCTTTCGGAGATAAAACGCCGTGAGCTCGTTTTGCAGCGCAATAAACTTGATGTTTCCTATACTGTTGTTACCGCGCCTTATGATGGAAAAATGGGTAAAAGAACAATTCAACCCGGCCAGCAGATCCAGCTTGGGCAAACGCTTGCTTATATAGTTGACAAAGAAACCGGTCTTTGGGTGGTAGCCAACTTTAAAGAAACGCAATTGCATAATATGCGCATAGGCGAAGGGGTTGAGATTACTACCGATGCCTATCCCGACAGGAAAATAAAAGGGGAGATCCTTTCTTTATCACCGGCCACTGGTTCACGGTTTTCGTTGTTACCTCCGGATAACTCAACCGGCAACTTTGTGAAAATAGCACAGCGCATCCCCGTAAAAATTAAAATAGATAACAAGGCGGCCGATTTTTTAAGCGCCGGTATGAATGCCAGCGTAACTGTACCTAAAAACTAACAGACATGAGCAATCTGATTCCTGTTTTTAAACCCTGGGTGCCCGAATGGTTGATCCGGATCACGTTACTGCTGGTTGTATTGCCGGGTATAATCCTGTTTTCATTATCTATCAGTAACGTAAGCGCTGCTGCCGGTTATTATGGCATAAGCCCTAATGATGCGCAGTTTTCAATGATCATCCTGTATGCTGCAACGGCGAGTTTTGTGGTGCTGGAAAAACGCTTTTTTAAAAATATAGCCAGTAAAATGTACCTGCTTATCAGTGTGCTGTTATTGTTAACTACCTGTTACATCTGTTATCATGTTCATGCCTTTTTTGTGCTATTGATCTTCAGGTATATACAGGGGTTGTTAACCTGTACAAGTCTGAGTATTACGCTTACGCTGATGTTTACCCGTTTGCATAGTGAACGATCTAAAGAAATCGGCTATTCTGTTGTTTATTGTATCCTGCTGTGTGTATCACCCTTGTCAACGCTGTTTACGGCTTCCATTATTGATAACTTTAACTTTAATGTGATATACAAGTGCGCCATCTATTCATTTTTACCGGGAGCTATATTGATGTGTATCATCATGAACAATGTACGTCTTCACCGTAAGCTGCCTTTGTACCAGTTGGATTGGGCCAGTTTTGCGATCTACTCGGCAGGACTTTGTTTAATTGGTTATATCATGGTTTACGGCCAGCAATCTGATTGGTTTGATGACAGTCGGATCCTTTATAGTACTATAGGAGCTGCTGTATTGCTTGCTATTTTCGTGATCAGGCAACTTAGCTCCAAGCGGCCTTACTTCCATATCCAGGTTTTTAAATACCGCAAATTTGTATTGGCCGCGTCGTTATTGTTTGTGTTTTATATCTGCCGGGGCTCGTTCGGGATTACTACTTCATTTATGAGCAGCGCCATGGGTATGGACCCAATACATGTTGGATACCTGCTTATTTATAACCTTGCTGCTATTATTATAAGTGTTACCATTTCATCAAGGTTTTTACTGAAGAAAACACCGTTGCGACAGATCCTCATTTTGGGCTTTACCCTGCTGCTGGCTTTTCATGTATACATGTGCTTTGTATTTTCAACACAGGTTAATACCGAAGATCTGATCATCCCGGTAATATTGCAAGGCTTGGGAGCTGGAATGCTCATGACCCCGGTTATCTTGTTTGTGATATCATCGTCCCCTGCAAAATATGGCACCACAGGTTCTGCTGTAGGTATTTTTATGCGCTTTACTGGGTTTAGCAGCAGTATTGCGCTTATCAATTATTTTCAGCTATACAGGCAAAATGACCATGCTAATCGTTTTCAGGAGCAATTAAGCCAGTTAAATCCACTGGCTGTCCAAAAATTAGCGATGTATAAACAGGCCTTAACCGGAAAAGGTGTAGCCGCCGATCAGGCTGCGAAAATAGCCAACGGCCTGTTAAGCAAAAATATAAATGCTCAAGCCCAGCTGCGTTTCGCTGTTGATTATTATCAGCTCATCAGCTGGTTGTTGCTGGCTATTATATTGTTGGTTGTTTTATTCCCATCAGTTAACCGGACAACTATTAATCTTAAATCAGATCAGCCAGCAGCTGTGGTTTATTAATTGATTTTATTCACTTCTTAAACTTTTTACCGGGTTTTCCAGTGCCGCCCTGATACTTTGATAGCTTACCGTTAATAAGGTGATCAGGAGCGCACCTGCAGCTGTTACTGCGAAGATCCACCAGGAAATCTCAGCCCGGAATTGATAGTGCTGCAACCACTTGTTCATGAAATAGTAAGCAAGTGGAGAGGCAATTAGTAATGATATCATCACCAGTAATACAAAGTCGTTGGAGAGCAATCTCCATAAATTAAATACGGATGCACCCAATACCTTGCGTACGCCAATTTCCTTTACCCTTTGCTCAGCAACAAACGAAGCCAAACCGAAAAGACCGAGGCATGAAATGATGATAGCCAACCCGGCGAAAACGGTAGCCAACCTGCCAATATGTTCTTCGGAGGTAAATTTGGAGGCGTATTCGTCATCGGCAAATTTGTACTCGAAGGGGGCCGATGGGATGAGTTTCTTGAAAACTGCTTCTATTTTAGGTAATGCCTGGCTGGCGCTCACATCAGGTTTTATCTTAATGTTAATCAGGCTTGTGGAAACATGACCTTTAATCATAAAAATAGTAGGGTACATTGGCGCATATGGCGACTCCATAATCATATCTTTAACCACGCCCAATATTTTATAATGTTTTATAGGCTGATCTTGGAATTTCCAGCTTACTTCTTCACCGACAGGGTTTTTTAATCCCATGTATTTTACGGCCGATTCATTGATGACGAGACCCGATGAGTCGGTGATAAAATTTCTTGAAAAATCGCGCCCGTTCACAAATTGCCAGCCTACGGTTTTGCCATACTCAAAGGTTACGGGCAAGGTGCCAAATTGATCCTCAAGGTTGGGGTTTTTGCCCCGCCAGGTAAAGCCCCCGTTGCCCGAAGCTATTTCGGTAACTTTGCCAAATGATTCGGACATTTCGGTTACTAAGCCTGTGTTTTTCAGCTCGGAGCGGAGCAGATCATACTTGCCATCAAAATCGCTTGATTTTTTTTCGATCATCACCAGCCCTTCACGGGTATAACCTACCGGGCGGTTTTTAGCTATCTGGATCTGCCTGTAAACAATAATTGTACAAATGATTAAGGCCACCGATACTGTAAATTGTATCACCACCAGTACTTTGCGCGGAACTGACGCAAAACGCCCAACCCGGAAAGTTCCTTTTAATACTTTTACCGGATTAAAGGACGACAGGTACAAGGCCGGATAGCTCCCCGCTACAATGCTGGTTATGAAAATAAACACAATTCCGGTAGACCAGAAGTAAATGCTTTGCCATGGTATTACTATTTGCTTACCGGATAGATCATTGAACCATGTGAGTGACAAACGTACCAGTATGAGCGACACCACAAATGAAAGCAGCACAACCAAAAAAGATTCGCTGTAAAACTGTCCTATCAGTTGTTTGCGCATAGAACCGATGGCTTTTCTGACGCCTATTTCCTTAGCGCGTTTCTCTGAACGGGCAGTACTTAAGTTCATGAAATTGATGCAAGCCAGGAGCAGCACAAAGGCACCGATGATACCGATAAGGTATAGCATTTGCATGGGACCGGTATCGGCCACACCTCGTTTGTAATTATGCAGGTGCCAGTCGTGCATGGGGTGTAAAAACACCTGCGGGTTTAGTTTAGCCTCGTCTTTAAAGTTGGCAAGGTTTTTTGACTCGGCGTCTTTAATATTTCTTGAAACCTTTTTAAAGTCAGTATTTGGATTTATTTCCACATAAATTTTAAGGAAATGGTTTTGCCAGTCATTTGATGCTTGTTTTATCCAGGGATTATCGATTACCCATAAATCGGCAGGTGAGATAAACTTAAGATCTTTGAACTGGGTATTTACCGGCAGGTCTTCATAAACACCGGTAACTTTTACATTCAATTTGTTATTAATCTTCATTACCTGGTTTACAGGGTTGCTATCGCCAAAAAAAGCCTGTGCAGTTGATTTCGACAGCATAATGGAATAGGGGTCTTTCAGCCCAGCTCTCGAACCGTAAATCATCTTAAGAGTTAGCATATCAGGTGCTCCAGGATCCATGAACAGACCTGTTCTGGAAAGTTTTTTATCCCCGGCCGACAGGATATCGTCAACATCCCACGAAGCCATGATAATATGCTTGAAATTATCTTTATAATTAGTTTTAAGCTCCGTTACCATCGGAACCTGCATCGATCCATTTGCAAAGGGCTCTTTAGTATGGGAATCGGTAAGCCGGGTCCTTACCTGGGCAATGCGATCATAGTTTTGATGGTATTTATCGAATGATAGTTCGTCCCAGATCCATAAACTTATCAGTACGGTTACAGCCATGCCAATGGCAAGGCCGCCAATATTGATCAGGGATGAAACCTTGTTCTTTGAAAGGTTTCGCCAAGCAACTTTTAAGTAATTTTTGATCATGGCATTATGGGTTTAAAGAGGACTAAAAAGAGAGATCTTAAAGTGCTGTTTAAAATATAATGCCAATGTGTTAAGCGGTTGATTATTAGTATTTTATTTAGGGGTATTGGCGAGGGAATGTATCGAAAGCGTACATGCCCGCGTTCGTTTTTGTAACAAGCTGAAAATGAACTGTAAATGAGTTGATGTGACACAACGGGTAAGCGTAGTAGCCCCGGAACCGGTAAGATAGTAGGTTTCTCATCGCTTCAAAATTCTGAAAAAAAGCAAAGGGGATCTTTAGCTAAGTTTTGAGAGTTGTTTAGAAGGAAATATTATGCCTGTATAAAAATGCAAAGTAATGCATTTAAATACAGGTGATTATAGAATGGCTATTTAGCCTATTCGGTAGATAGTAATTGAATGTACTGCTCTAACAACATGATGTATTTATCTTTCCATACATTTACCCTGCTATGATTTGGACGCATCATTTCCCTGGTTCTTGGGTCGTATATATCATTAGTCTTTTTAGCGAAATATTCCGGAAACTCTTTTGAAAAGTCGTGATCTACAATTCTGCCTATCCGATGAATGATATCTGCATTCAATTCTTTCCTGTTAAACCATTGGTATACTACACTTCGGCTTACATCTGAATGCTGCGCGAGTTCGGTGATGCTGAAGCCTTTTTTTCTAACGAGTATCTCTACAATTTGACCGTGATGTTTTTGCATAATTTTTAGCTGTAAAAAGTTAAAAAACTAATCCAAAATAAGCTTAGGTATTAGCTAATAATTAGTTTTTAATGTTTGCCTACTATTGCTAAGTAACCATGTATTGCAACATCTATGCCATTGTTCTATTTTTAATCCTGACGAAATTGATAGGAATACTTGATTTAACTAACTATAAAGTTGGTTAGTTATACTTGTAATTTTTCTTATGAGGAAATTTATTTTCTATTGTTTTCTTGAGCGATTGGGGATTGTGTATTTAATAATTCTCAATGTGTGGAATAATGTATACACAGTGTGAAATTTTATACCCTGTTTCCGGATTTTGCTTTTAGCTCGTAGATTTTAAAATGCGATTTTAAAAACAGGGGTCATTAATTGCCACTGAAACGTTACAATTTTATTGGCAATAATGTAATAACGAAAAATGCATGCCAAATTTTGTTTGTCAAGTGTTGTTATATTAATAGTTAATTGACATAGGGTTAACCTGATGGCCAGGTGACTTGGGGTTCCCTATATCTTTGCTTGGTATGGGTTTGGTGCAATGGTTAAATAGTATAAGTTCATTAATCCTGGTGTGGTTTTTTGTAATAACACATCATGTAAACTCTTAACCGTTTTAATTATAATCACCACTGCAGGCCGTGGTAGCAAATTATCAGGCTTGACTATTTTATATTGCCGGCGAATTTCGATGTTATATAAGATTGTAAATCAGATAATAGTGAAAAAAACGACATCTGTGAGAAAGAATTGAATAAAACTGTATAAAAAAATGAATAGGGATATTCTAACATTTTAGCCAAATTGTTAGTACTTTCATAAAAAAATAATCAAAAGATTAAATAATTACCAATGAATACACAGCATCCATGGCATGAAGTTTCAACCGGGCCTAAAATCCCTTATGTTGTAAACGCCGTTATTGAAATTCCGAAAGGCTCAAAGGCAAAATATGAGATTGATAAAGAATCCGGGCTTTTAAAGTTAGATCGTGTGCTTTTTTCATCTGTAATGTACCCGGCCAATTATGGGTTTATCCCTCAAACATATTGTGATGATGAAGATCCGCTTGATATTTTAGTACTTTGCTCGGTCGATGTTTTCCCAATGTCTATCATTGAAGCGAAGGTTATCGGAGTAATGCATATGATCGATAATGGCCAGCAGGATGATAAAATTATCGCTGTTGCCAATAATGACATGTCGGTAAACTACATTAATGATTTAAGCGAGTTGCCGCCGCATACTATTAAAGAGATAGAGTGCTTTTTTAAAGATTATAAAGTTTTGGAAGGTAAAAATGTAACTGTTGAACGGTGGATGGGCGTAAGCTACGGACATCGTGTAATAGAAGATAGCATGGTGCTATATGATGTTAATTTTAAACCTGCTCAAAACAAGGTAGCAGGTTAAAAAATATAGCCTCAAAAATGTTTAATCCAGTATTATTAATTGAACTGCTGGATTAAACATTTTTAGTTTTTGCTTCTGCTAATCTGCGGGATTCAGGCTTATAAGTTTAGGTTTGTACTGCTCGTCGTTTTTCCGCTTCTCGCCGTCCTGCTTTTATATAGTTAGTTGTTAGCTAAGTTCAATTTTTACTGACGGTGGTCAAATTTCTTTTTTGAATTTTCCAGGAGGCTTTTGTTGTATTTCTCCAATAGCTCTATGTATTTGTCCCGCCAGTAAGAATCTTCCATCTCGTCTATGTGATAGTCTGGGGTTTGATAGCCTTGGTTTTTGATATTGTCAAATTCGCCTTCCGTAAATAAATGAGGGAATTCGACTGAAAAATCATGTTTCAGGCAAAGTCCTATTTTGTATATGATTTTTGGTTTTAAATATTTTTGGTTAAACCAGTAATAAACGGAGCGGCGGTTAACGTTAGTGAATCGTGCGATTTCGCTTATGCTGCAGCCTTTGCGTCTAACCACTTTCTCCACTATTTCACCATGGTGCAAATCCATAAGTTTTTATAAAATAAGTTTTAAACTACTTAAATAACAATCGTGATCGTAATTAAGTTGACAATTATTAAAAAATATAAGTAACAAGTTAATAATACGTCTTAAAAAATTAACTCGCAACATTTAAACAAATTTGATCTACGTTTACCTTTACAGTTAAAACGCAGTTAAGTTGTTCAATGGTCATTAATATGGCTTTGCCCATAATCTGAGTAACCACACCCTGGTAATTGTATAGTAAACCATCTTTTATTTTAACCTTATTGCCAATGTTTAAATTCTGAATGCTGATAAGTTCAACTTCTGAATAGGTGTCAACTATTGATCTTATCCGTTCAATCTCCAGGTCATTTAATATTACAGGTGCTCCGCAGTGAGATACGAAATTTATTACGCCAGGAACCTGCTTTACTTTAAGCTGTTCGCTTGCATTTACCCTAACAAAAACGTATGATGGAAACAATGGCGTCTCTATCATCTTATTTCTATCGGCCCATTTTTTTAATGATTTAATCACCGGACAAAAAGAAATGATTCTGTTATCGTTTAAAGTTCTGTCTATTTTTTTCTCAAATCTAGACCTTGTATATATAACCATCCAATTTGGCGATGTTGGCTTGAGTAAAACGGCGTTCTTTATCATAATTACTTGAGTGCTGTTTTTATTTGTTTGAAAATGAGGTAGATAATCAAACTAATGTTTTTCAATTTGTGATACGTTATTTTCATAAAAATCGCCAATTAGTTTAATAATTCGCACGGTCTCACACAATTTGTTTTCAAACTGTGAAAAAGTGTGGTGTGAAAAATCAGGCTGGCAAGGAATTATGTTTAGTTTCTGTAGGTCCTAAAAAAGTGTTGTTTATTAACTAAAGGGAAGTTGCCCGAGTAAAAAAATTAATGAATAGTTATTCAATAGGTACTTTTAATTAATAGTTATTGAAAAGCAACTTTGTTTTCCTCATGGGTTAATTAGGAGTGTATGCCCCATGTTAAATGCATTGTTTCGATCGCTTGTTTTTACGGGCATTTGCCATACGTAAACGGTTGTTCATTTGTTACAAGAATGTGAATAATGTCTCACTTTTGTACAATTTGAAACAATCGTTGGTTTTGTTGATGAAAAGTAAATTATATGGGTAATTTTGTATCAATGTGTTAAATAAAATTCATGTTTAATTAAACATTGATAATGAATTGTTAAACAGGCACAATAATTTTTAATTGAAAATAGTCATTGTAAGTGAAATGGCGAAGCTATACTCAATTATCAATTAATATCCCTCACCAATTAAATAGTTATTGCAACCACTGCTTTTACATTGATTTACTTTTAAAAAGTATAAGCTGCCAGGCTCGGGTTTAGTACTGGTGTGATAATAAATTAACTTTAAGTGAATTGAAATCAGGGTATAACCAAATTTTGAAATAATAAGGTTTTAATTCCCTTGCTGATAACTTAATCAAATGAATAGGCCAAACGCATCGAGTAAAAAGATATTAGTTATAGGCATCAACTTTTCTCCTGAATTGACGGGTATTGGAAAATATACCGGAGATATGGTTGATTGGTTTGTCGATAATAATTACGAATGTACAGTAGTAACATCTTTTCCGTATTATCCGTTTTGGAAAGTACAAGCGCCATATCTAAATAAATTTTATAAACGGGAGGCATTAAAAAATGGTAAGCTCACCATATACAGATGCCCGTTATATATACCTGAAAAACCGGGCGGTTTAAAACGGTTGGTCCATGAGGCAAGTTTCTTTTTATCGGCTTTTTTCATACTTGTTTACTTATTGTTCAAGCCTAAAAACGATTATATTTTTTGTATAGCGCCTCCTTTTCATTTGGGTTTTTTAGGGCTGTTTTACAGGTTCTTTAAACGCGGGGAAATTATTTATCACATTCAAGACCTGCAAATTGAAGCCGCGAGAGATTTGAATATGCTAAAATCAAAAACGGCATTTAAAATCTTGTTCGGAATGGAGAGGTTTATCATGCGCAAGGTTGATTTTGTAAGTTCGATCTCAAAAGGAATGGTTAAAAAGATCAGCTATAAAATTAATCGAGAAATATCATTTTTTCCTAACTGGGTTGATACAGATGCCTGTTACCCTTTAAGTAACTGCGATGAATTGAAATTGATGTGGAACTTTAGCGCGAATGATAAAGTGGTACTATATTCCGGCAGTATAGGCGAAAAGCAAGGGATTGAAGCTATTTTAGATGTAGCTGAAAAACTTCGGGAAGTTAAGTTTATAAAATTTGTTATTTGTGGTACCGGTCCTCATAAAAATAAACTCATTCAGCGGGCTAAGTTGCAGGGACTTGATAATGTCAGTTTTTTACCGCTCCAGGAACGCCATTTATTTAATAGCTTTTTGAATATGGCAGATGTTCACCTGGTGTTGCAAAAAAAGAGTGCTGCCGACCTTGTTATGCCATCAAAACTTACTACCATTTTAGCTGTTGGTGGGTTGGCGCTGGTAACGGCCGACAAGGGTACTACATTACATGAAGTGATAAGCGACAATAATATGGGCGTTGTTATTCCTCCTGAAGATATTGATCATTTGAAAAACGCTATCCTTAACTGCTGCACATCTGATAATTCTGAAATTAAATTAAATGCCCGTAACTATGCCGAAAACCATCTTAACATCAGCAAGGTAATCAAAAGGATGATATCAAATATGCAAAAAACTGTATATCCCGAACCCAAAGGAATTAAATATTTGAGATTGGACAGAGATGCTGATCAGAAAATTGGATAACGATAATATTTATACTGCATCTTCGATATGGAAGCGGGATGCAGGCCCCATCAGTGAAATCTCGGGCTGGGAGTATAAATAATTAGAAGATGAATATTCATACAC
>NZ_JBFUHE010000028.1:0-31311 GCF_056402535.1 Mucilaginibacter sp. P4_A11 | reverse complement strand
TTATAAACGCAAAAAGCCTTAGTTATTAGCTAAGGCTTTTGCATTATTACACCATCTAAGGTGATAAAGATCGGCACCGACCTACTCTCCCACGTTTTACCGCAGTACCATCGGCTCTGGCGGGCTTGACTTCTCTGTTCGGAATGGGAAGAGGTAGACACCGCCGATATAGGCACCTGAATATTTTATAGTTAGTGGTTGATTGGGTGAGTTGTGAGTGGTTCTTGTCTGGTTCATAGCTTTTAACTACTCACCTAATGAACCTAATCAACTATTCACCCCCATTAACTTAAACATAATTGAAAGAAGTGATTGAATTTAAGAGAAAACAACAGCATTTGTTGTTTTTGTTTTCGCGGGGTGGAGCCTGTTAGGGTTCCACCCACACTGTTTTCTATCTGAAGAAAGCTTCGGGCAATTAGTATCACTCGGCTATGATGTCACCACCTTTATACCTATGACCTATCAACGTAGTAGTCTCCTACGACCCTCAATGGAAGTCTCATCTTGTGGCTAGTTTCGCACTTAGATGCTTTCAGCGCTTATCTATTCCCAACGTAGCTACTCTGCAGTACACCTGGCGGCATAACAGATTCACCAGAGGTTAGTCCAACCCGGTCCTCTCGTACTAAGGTCAGCCCCACTCAAACTTCCTACGCCCACAACAGATAGGGACCGAACTGTCTCGCGACGTTCTGAACCCAGCTCGCGTGCCACTTTAATGAGCGAACAGCTCAACCCTTGGGACCTTCTCCAGCCCCAGGATGTGACGAGCCGACATCGAGGTGCCAAACCTCCCCGTCGATATGAGCTCTTGGGGGAGATCAGCCTGTTATCCCCAGCGTACCTTTTATCCTTTGAGCGATGGCCCTTCCATGCAGAACCACCGGATCACTATATCCGTCTTTCGACCCAGCTCGACTTGTCTGTCTCACTGTCAAGCAAGCTTATGCTATTGCACTCCGCGTACGGTTACCAAGCGTACTGAGCTTACCTTTGAAAGCCTCCGTTACCTTTTTGGAGGCGACCACCCCAGTCAAACTACCCGCCAAACAATGTTCTCCTCTTTGAAGAGTTAGACACCAGATACAGAAAGGGTGGTATTTCAACGTTGACTAAACTACTCCTAGCGAAGCAGCATCACAGTCTCCCACCTATCCTACACATCCTGTATCCGATATCAATGTTAAGCTATAGTGAAGGTGCATGGGGTCTTTCCGTCCCGTTGCGGGTAACCGGCGTCTTCACCGATACCACAATTTCACCGAGCTCATGGCTGAGACAGCGCCCAGATCGTTACACCATTCGTGCAGGTCGGAACTTACCCGACAAGGAATTTCGCTACCTTAGGACCGTTATAGTTACGGCCGCCGTTTACTGGGGCTTCAATTCAATGCTTCGCCTTGCGACTAACATCCCCTCTTAACCTTCCAGCACCGGGCAGGTGTCAGGCCATATACGTCATCTTTCGATTTTGCATAGCCATGTGTTTTTGTTAAACAGTCGCCTGGGCCTTTTCACTGCGGCTGACATTGCTGCCAGCGCCCCTTCTCCCGAAGTTACAGGGCCATTTTGCCGAGTTCCTTAGCCATGATTCACTCGAGCACCTTAGGATTCTCTCCTCGACTACCTGTGTCGGTTTACGGTACGGGTTTTTATTACCTGAAGCTTAGCGGGTTTTCTTGGAAGTCTGATTACCTGAACTATCCCATCCCCCGAAGGTTCCGAGTACTATCAGCTTTCAGCAAAGTCTGCGTACTTAACTACAAACTCTATACCTACAGCCTTTAACGAACTATTCCGTCAGTTCGCGTCAGTGTCACTACTCCGTCACCGCATCGCAGTAATAAAAAGTACTGGAATATTAACCAGTTGTCCATCGGCTACGCCCTTCGGCTTCACCTTAGGCCCCGACTAACCCTGATCCGATTAGCGTTGATCAGGAAACCTTAGTCTTTCGGTGGGCGGGTTTCTCTCCCGCCTTATCGTTACTTATGCCTACATTTGCTTTTCTATTTCCTCCACAGTCAGTTACCTTCCTGCTTCGCCGGCAAATAGAATGCTCCCCTACCAGTCATATAAATATGAATCCATAGCTTCGGTATACTGCTTGATGCCCGTTTATTATCCATGCCCGATCGCTCGACTAGTGAGCTGTTACGCACTCTTTAAATGAATGGCTGCTTCCAAGCCAACATCCTAGCTGTCTGTGCAATCGGACCTCGTTAGTTCAACTTAGCAATAATTTAGGGACCTTAGCTGATGGTCTGGGTTCTTTCCCTCTCGGCCATGGACCTTAGCACCCATAGCCTCACTCCAGCGTATATTATAAAGCATTCGGAGTTTATCTGGATTTGGTAGGATTTGACTCCCCCGCACCCAATTAGTAGCTCTACCTCTTTATAACTCAACCGCCAGGCTGTTCCTAAAAACATTTCGGGGAGTACGAGCTATTTCCCAGTTTGATTAGCCTTTCACCCCTACCCACAAGTCATCCGGAAACTTTTCAACGTTTATCGGTTCGGTCCTCCAGTACCTGTTACGGCACCTTCAACCTGCCCATGGGTAGATCACAAGGTTTCGCGTCTACCTCCCCTGACTATACGCCCTTTTCAGACTCGCTTTCGCTTCGGATCCGTGTCTTAAACACTTAACCTTGCCAGGGAAGAGTAACTCGTAGGCTCATTATGCAAAAGGCACGCCGTCACGGTGTTAACCGCTCCGACCGCTTGTAAGTACACGGTTTCAGGTTCTATTTCACTCCCCTGTTCGGGGTTCTTTTCACCTTTCCCTCACGGTACTGGTTCACTATCGGTCTCTCAGGAGTATTTAGCCTTACCGGATGGTGCCGGCAAATTCCCACAAGGCGTCTCCGACCTCGCGGTACTCAGGATACCACTATCCTATTATTCATTACCCGTACGCAGCTCTCATGCTCTATGGCCAGGCTTCCCATCCTGTTCCGGTTCTTCTTAATATTCATGTTGTGGTCCTACAACCCCTGCTATGCCGTAACATAACAGGTTTGGGCTTCTTCCATTTCGCTCGCCACTACTTTGGAAATCACTATTGTTTTCTCTTCCTCTGCTTACTTAGATGTTTCAGTTCGGCAGGTTAGCGCATATTATGCAACCAGTCTTCAACTGGCTAGGTTTCCCCATTCGGAAATTACCGGATCAATTCCTATTTGCAGATCCCCGGTACTTATCGCAGCTTATCACGTCCTTCTTCGCCTCTGAGAGCCAAGGCATCCCCCGTGTACCCTTTCTTACTTTCTTCTACTCATACGCCTTTTGCGCCGTATGGTATGTCTTTATTTTAGATAAGTTGATTCGTTCATTTGTTCACTCGTTCATTTGTCCAAGCAGTATTGCTACCAATGAACTAATTTACTAATGAACCATTGAACTGAAAAAACGTCTCTATCTGTTGTTTTCTCTTGTTTTCAATTACTTCTTCCAATATGTCAAAGAACGTTCGTTTTCATCTTTAGCGGTACCTTATTATAGTCCCTGTAGAAAACTTAGTGGAGAATAACGGATTCGAACCGTTGACCCCCTGCGTGCAAGGCAGGTGCTCTAGCCAGCTGAGCTAATCCCCCGTTAGATGAGTCGTTAGTGAGTGGTTCATTAGGTGAGTGGTTGTTTTAACTACTCTCTATTCTCCATTCTCTAATCACCTTTATAGTAGTCCCGAGCAGATTTGAACTGCTGACCCCTACATTATCAGTGTAGTGCTCTAACCAAGCTGAGCTACAGGACTTTTTTTAGTTTGCAGTTGTCAGTTTGCTGTTTGCAGTCTTAGCTTCGCTTTCGTGCTAACTGCTAACTGCTTACCGCCAACTGATGACTGCCTACCATGTCCCATGCTTACTTTCGTTTGCACTTCCACAGATGGCTTCATCTTCTGGGTGTTTCTTCTTGTCTTTTTTTGTTTTAAGAAATATCATGTAGGTAACAGTTCTGAGTTACTCAGCGGAAACTGCTCCAGAAAGGAGGTATTCCAGCCACACCTTCCGGTACGGCTACCTTGTTACGACTTAGCCCCAGTTACCGACTTTACCCTAGGACGCTCCTTGCGGTTACGCACTTCAGGCACTTCCAGCTTCCATGGCTTGACGGGCGGTGTGTACAAGGCCCGGGAACGTATTCACCGCGTCATTGCTGATACGCGATTACTAGCGAATCCAACTTCACGGGGTCGAGTTGCAGACCCCGATCCGAACTGTGAACAGCTTTAAGAGATTGGCATCCTGTTGCCAGGTAGCGGCCCTCTGTACTGCCCATTGTAGCACGTGTGTAGCCCCGGACGTAAGGGCCATGATGACTTGACGTCGTCCCCTCCTTCCTCTCTATTTGCATAGGCAGTCTGTTTAGAGTCCCCACCTTAAATGCTGGCAACTAAACATAGGGGTTGCGCTCGTTGCGGGACTTAACCCAACACCTCACGGCACGAGCTGACGACAGCCATGCAGCACCTAGTTTCGTGTTCCGAAGAACTAGAGCGTCTCTGCTCTATTCACTAACTTTCAAGCCCGGGTAAGGTTCCTCGCGTATCATCGAATTAAACCACATGCTCCTCCGCTTGTGCGGGCCCCCGTCAATTCCTTTGAGTTTCACCCTTGCGGGCGTACTCCCCAGGTGGAACACTTAACGCTTTCGCTTAGACGCTGACCGTATATCGCCAACATCGAGTGTTCATCGTTTAGGGCGTGGACTACCAGGGTATCTAATCCTGTTTGATCCCCACGCTTTCGTGCCTCAGCGTCAATCATACTTTAGTAAGCTGCCTTCGCAATTGGTGTTCTGTGACATATCTATGCATTTCACCGCTACTTGTCACATTCCGCCTACCTCAAGTACATTCAAGCTCTTCAGTATCAAGGGCACTGCGATAGTTGAGCTACCGTCTTTCACCCCTGACTTAAAAAGCCGCCTACGCACCCTTTAAACCCAATAAATCCGGATAACGCTTGGATCCTCCGTATTACCGCGGCTGCTGGCACGGAGTTAGCCGATCCTTATTCTTACCGTACATTCAGCTTGATTCACGAATCAAGGTTTATTCCGGTACAAAAGCAGTTTACAACCCGTAGGGCCGTCTTCCTGCACGCGGCATGGCTGGTTCAGACTTCCGTCCATTGACCAATATTCCTTACTGCTGCCTCCCGTAGGAGTCTGGTCCGTGTCTCAGTACCAGTGTGGGGGGTCATCCTCTCAGATCCCCTAAACATCGTAGCCTTGGTAAGCCGTTACCTTACCAACTAGCTAATGTTCCGCATGCCCATCTTGATCCTATAAATATTTGATTAAATTGCGATGCCACAACTTAATGTTATGCGGTCTTAATCTCTCTTTCGAGAGGCTATCCCCCTGATCAAGGTAGGTTACATACGTGTTACGCACCCGTGCGCCACTCTCAAGGAAAGCAAGCTCTCCTATCCCGTCCGACTTGCATGTATTAGGCCTGCCGCTAGCGTTCATCCTGAGCCAGGATCAAACTCTCCATTGTAAAATGTTTTGTTCTAATCACTGACCCTATTATTAATTAATAGAATCTGTTTTATTATATCTTTATACAGATTCCGCTTTTATATTGTAACTCTTCAATCTTCCTTTGCCTTAGCTCCGTTCGATCTCCCGTTACGCTACATGATTTCCATTTCTTAAAAGAACTTGCTCGCTTCATCATCCGAATCAGCTATTATGTTTTTGCAATCGCTTGCTTAACTTGTCATTTTTATCAGCCTTGAGAATCGCTCTCCTCAGCCCTCGAACTACTCGCCTAACGCTTTCATTCTCTTTGTTTTAAACTCCTTTCGAAGTCCGTCCCGTTCGGGGTTGCAAAGGTAAAAACCTTTTTCTTATTTCCAAAAAATATTTTTTTTTATTTTTTGGTGGTTTTTAGCGGCTTTTCCTTTTCTCTTTCTCCTTGCTTTCCAGCTGCCTTTCAAACCTTTTTAAGAACATCCGCTCCTTTTCGAAGCGGCTGCAAAGGTGCGAATTTCTTTTCTCTTTCACAAAAGATTTTGAATCTTTTTTTTACCCCTCTGCTCGCCCTTTTCTAACCCTTTAATGAACTATCCCGCTACTTCGTTTCCTCGTTTGCGGGCTGCAAAGGTACATGCTTTTTCCCTTTCTCCAAATTATTTATAACTCTTTTCCTTAATACTATCTTAACATCCTATTTATCAACAACAAAAAGTTTTAACCACCCGCCTCTGATACCTATATCCAGCCTCTTCTTACTTATTTTAGCTCCGTATAATTAAGCAGGCAACAGTTGTTTATTATATATACCATACCTCTGAGCGGTTAAAAAAACCGGCAAAACACTACTAAATCACCCATCATTTAACAATGCCACCATTAACAACACCCGGCTCAAAGGATTTTTGGATTAAATTTGGAGATAAACAACCTATCGTATCAACAAATTGGATCATTTAAACGCGGCAAAAATAAAATTCACACTCCAACAGGAAACAAGTCTGAATGCCCTAATCCTGAAGGAAAATATTATTAAAGTACTAATCGAATCCGGCTATAAGGTTATTAACTCCGTCAATTCAACGATTACGCTTTATAATACCGGGAATAATAGCTGGAACCTTAGGGGAGAAAAAGGATTTAAAATAATGGAAGAAGGCCGGTTTGATATTTTAACATCGGAGAAAGGTATCACTGTCCGACTAACTTATTACTTCGATGCGTTTTTCGGAGTTTTATTACTACCATTCATTTTATTAGGAGGTATCTTTAGCGTACCACCTGCCTTCTTTATAGGCTCGGTGCTTTTGATTCAGCTTCTGATAAAATTTTACATGATAAAAGGTGTTGCTAATAGGATGCTTTTGGCTATCATTTAATTCCTCTGGGTTGGGAACCAGACTTACGAGGCTTTGGAAACTTCGTAAGTCTTATAGATTATTCAATAGATATCCAAATGTAAACTTAGGCTCATAACCAAAATATAGTTTAGCCTTCTCGCTTACATAAACCCTGTCAATACTCGCTGGGAACTTCCAGCCTTTTGACTGGTAAATAGCGCCCGCCTGTGGATAGTGTTTTTTTATCACCGTGGCAGGATCATATTTTAACTGTGCAAGCTCATCTTTTTTAAACACGGAGCTATTGGTAATATTAAAGATCTCAAACGCTGAAAAGGTTTGGTCTAATGCTAAACGTAAACCTTCGGCGCCATCGCGTTCATCAAGGCCACGGTACAGGCGATGGTTTAATTTAAGGTTATCGGCTTCGGGCAGGAACCGGCCAACCCGGTAAACGGATGTTTGCAACCCTTCGCGGTAAAAGAAATCTTTACAAAGCTGTTCAGCGGTTTGCTTGGTGATATCGTAAATATCGCGCGGCTTAATGGCCAGCTCTTCATCAACCCAAACAGCTTTGTCCTTATCAACCAGTGCATCGCCATAAATAGATGTAGTACTGGTATACAATAGTTTGGATACGCCGTTCGCTATACAAGCATTGAGTAGGTTAAGCGTACCATAAATATTTACATCAATGAATGCTTCCCGGGGATAACTAAGTTCATAATGTTTACCATGGATGGCCGCAGTATGAATAATTGCGTCGATGTTTTTAGTAATGGCCAAAACCGCCTCTTTATTTAAAATATCGATCAGCTCATCAGTAGTCATGGCCGGGATTATATCGATACCCGTAACCTGATGCCCAAAGGCCCTAAGGTGATTAACTGTAACCGCGCCCAACCGGCCTGATGATCCTGTTACTAAAACGCGCATCTGTTTAGTGGCCTGGCGCTATAGCTAATATGCGGGACCACTCGGGATGACGTTTCAGGTACGATGCCACGTAAACACAAAGCGGCACCAGTTTCAGGTTATTCTGTTCGATATAGTTGAATGCTTTTTCCACTATGGCCGATGCTACACCTTTACCTTCCAGCTCAACCGGCACTTCGGTATGGATGAGATAAATTTTATCGTCTTTCTTTTTATAGTCGATAAAAGCGCGGTGGCCTTCTATGATCAATTCAAAATTGTGGATGGCCTCATTATTTACCAGGGGAACTTCTTCGTATTTCATAGCTATATATTACAGGACTAACAAATGTATAAAATGTTAGCCCTGTTTAATGCAAATTACTTCTTAATTCCCCAAACCGAAACAGAGCCCGCTTTGACTTTAAATTCGGCCCAGCCATCGGCGGTGATCACCACTTCTTCGCCATCGTGCTTGTTAAGGTAATCAACAAATACCTTGCCTGCATGCCCTGCTCCTATTTCCATTTCCTTATATCCGTCCTCGCTGTTTGAAATAACCACGGCACAACCTGATTCTTCATGATCAGTATCTCCTTCGCGGGTCCATCCAATGCAATTAGGGTGATCAAAATAATCGCGCTGGGTACCATAAGCCATATTTTTCCGTACATAAAGCATGGTTTCCAGCTCGGCAACTACGGGCAATTCAATTTCATATTCTTCACCATCGCCGCCTTTATCGGTATATTTTGCACCGTACATATCGGCATAAAAAACACAGGGATAGCCGGCCTCACGCAACAGGATCAGCGCGTAACCAAGTGGTTTAAACCAGGCATCCACCGGTTGCTCCAAGGATTGCAGCGGTTGGGTATCGTGGTTTTCAACCAGGGTAACGGCGTGTTCGGGATCGGCGCTAACCAGCGTGTTATCAAAAATGGTAGTGAGATCATAATCCTTGCCTGCTTTTGAGGCCAGGTGAATGTTATCATGCAGCGGGGCATCAAAAAGCGACATCCGGCCTTCAGTAGCCTCAATGTATTTTAACAGCTTGGGTAAATCGAAAGCCCAGTACTCGCCAACGGTAAAAAACTCGTGATTAAACTCGTTGCGCATATAATCAAGCCATTCATTATAAAAGCCGTGATCCATATGCTTAATAGCATCAAGCCTGAAGCCGTTAAATTTTGCTGTTTCAAAATACCATTTCCCCCAGTTTTTCAACTCTTCCCTCACGCTTGGGTTGCGGGTGTCAATATCCGAAAGCATAAGGTAATCATAGTTGCCGTTTTCATCGTCAAGTACATCTTCCCAACCCTCACCATACTGGTTTTGGATACTGAATATGGCAGTTTCCTTTTTATAGGCATCGTAATCGATACCCGAAAAGCATTGCCAGTCCCATATAAATTTAGAGTATTTACCTTTGCGACCGGGAAAAGTGAATTTGGTGTAGGCCCCAATTTCGTATACTTCGCTGATAAACTCGTTGCGATTTGCGGGGTCAACCTTGCGGGCGTTCACCTTTTCAATTTCGTCGGCACCGCCCATATGGTTAAGCACCACATCAACGTAAACCTTTAATTGTGCTTTTTGCGCTGCGGCTATAGCATTGAGGTATTCCTGCTTGGTGCCGTATTTTGTGGCGATGGTACCTTTCTGATCAAACTCGCCAAGGTCATAAATATCGTAAACATCATAACCGGCAGAGTAACCTCCGCTTGCCGCTTTATAAGCCGGCGGAAGCCATACCGAATCGATCCCTTTTTTCTTCAGGTTTTCTGCATCATTTTTTAACTGATTCCACAATCTGCCTCCGGCGGGGTAATACCATTCAAAAAACTGCAGCATTGTAAAATTTTCCATGCGTTTAATTAAGTATGCTATTTATAAATGACTACTTAACTAAATATACGCAGAAACGTTTTATGATGGCTTAACCGCGCCATTAAATCATTGTTAACCAAAGAATTTTACCCGGCATGAATTTGGTGGATCTTTTCTTTAGCGCTATCCAGTAACGATTCATTGCAACCACTTTCGTCAACGAGCTCGGCAATGCGGTAACTGTAATACTCGCGTTTTAATACTGTTGGGGCTATACCGAAAGCATTGGCAAGCAGCATCAGCTTCTCGGGGTTAAAAGCTATTTCGCCTTTTTCCACCTGGTTTAAACATGCTGTTTCTACTCCAAGTTTTTCGGCGAGTAGCGGCAGTGTGATATTAAGTGAGTTTCTGTATTGATCGATAAAAGCTCCAAAATGACTTAGTGCCCCCATTTCATTCGTCATGTTAGTAGCAGATATAACCTCTTCCGCCTCATAATTGGTATTGATATGCTGCACAAACAAATGCCGGGCGCTTTTAAATAATAATGAAAAGCGGTAAGCCATCTGATCGAACAAGCTTTCATCGATGCTGTAGTTTACATTTCCTTTTATCCCATAAACCTTCAGAATGCCCAGGTTTTTAAGCTCGGCCACATGTTTGTTTATGGTTTCGATATTAAATGGAATTTCGTAGAGCATTTCGCGCTTTACAACATTATTATGTTCAATAATGATCCTGATGATGGCAACCCTTACCGGAAGCGCCAGGGCCTTGGCAAAATTCGATAACTCTTTATCGTTATCATCAAAGTTTGTATATGAATAAGAAAGTGGCATAATCCCGATTGAATTATAATACCCAACAGCAACGCTGTTAAGTAAAAATTAAAACATACAGCAGAGCCATTGACCTTGCCTGTATGTTGACAAAAAAACTAACGATTATCGCGGCATCTTAATTGTGCCGGGCAGGGGCTGTGATAAAGAGGAAAGGCCGATCAAACAATAATTTGCCGGTTAAGAAGATATGCCGGCAGGAACAACAATCTCTTAACCTCTTGATTATGAAATACCGATCGCTTGCTACCAACCAAAACCAAGGCAGAAAGTGACAGTAACGAAAACAAAAAAGTTACACAATATTTAACGCCAGGATAAGCTAATTGCCTTTGAATGGCCATCATTTTAGTTAAACTGCCATCCTTATACTGGATCATACGTTTACTAAAAGCCTTCTCCAGCGCGCAGATATTTATTTTTTGAGGAGGATTATGCCTGTTAAACTGAACAAAACCAATAAAAGGTTTGGCCACAAACATAAGCGTCGCAAAAAATAAGATGAACTTAAGTTTATACTGTGGTTTCATTAAGATAAAGTTATAGCTTTTATTTTACCTTAATGTTAAATTTTAAGTTATATCAAAGTTATCGGAAGATTATTTTGGAGCACTGTGGTTTTCTCCAAAGGATCTCCTCTTGAGAGGGTAATAGCCCATGAAAAGACATAAGTAAGAATTAATCGCCGTATTGACTCACCCCGACATCGCTGCGCTTGTCACCCCTCTCTACGCAAGCGTAAAGAGGGGGGGTATTCTTACATTTTTTCTTACCCTCTTTCCGCCAAAGGCGAAGAGAGGGTGGTCCAGCGTAGCGTAGACCGGGTGGGTCAACTATGCGCCATGCCTATTTGCTTTAACTGTCAATACATGGATTATTACGCTCAAGAGGGGAATCGCACAAGCCTGTGCTTTTTATTTCTTAAGTTAACGGAAATGGTCGAACCAGGAGATTCTCTAATGACCTTTAATATGGTTATTATTTATCCTCCCTTATCGCTTTCATTCCTTTTGTCCAGCGTACCAATTGATCAAGCATAATTTTTGCGTTGTTATTAAGCCTTTCATCGGCAGTAAAATTATCTTCTTCATCCATAAACTGGTTTAACTGGGGAATGTTCACCATTTCGGAAAGGGCAATATTCTTTAAGGCAAGCATATCAGCTTTTAAACTAAGGATAGCCCTTGCACCTGCAAATGGCCCAATGGAATACCCTACCATGCCGGCAGGTTTATAAGCCCATTCGTGCACCAAATATTCAACAGCGTTTTTAAGCGATGCGGGATAACTGTGGTTGTATTCGGCCGTTACAAAAATAAAGGCATCAGCTTCCGCTATTTTAGCGCTCCATTGTTTGGTGTGCTCATGTTCGTATTGTTTAAGGGCGGGATGAACGGGCTCGTTTATCAGCGGAAGGTTGAGCTCGCCAAGATCAATCATTTCGGCATCAAAACCATGATCATTGGCTGCCTGGGTTATCCATTTGGCAATTGCAGGCCCTTTACGGCCCGGACGTACGGTAGATGATATTACTTTGAGTTTATACATACTTATCAGTTAGTTGCAGTAAATATTGGCAATTCATTACAACTACAAACAAGCTAACGGACAAGATGATAAAATCTTTACAAATGCTATTTAAGTATCAATACCGGGTGCCTGGCGTTTAAAGATAAAGCCTCGGTAATGCTGCTGTGGGTTAAATTGTAAAAAAAGCTGTGTTTGCCCGGCAAGGCAATGATCATCTGCACATGCTGTTCCACAGCAAAATTGAGGATCCCCCGTACAATATTTTTATCATCCGAATAGTGGAGCTTACATTCATAACAATTAACCAATTGTTTTACTGATGCCTCAAATTCGGCCTCCCGGCCAATATGTTTGTTCTTCGGATCTACATACAAGATCATCAGCTTAGGGTTGAGCCAGCTGTGCGAAGTATTCAGTCCTTTTAAAATACCCAAACGGGCAACGGCTTCAAAATCACATGGCACCAACGCCTCTTCTATTTTTTGATAACTTGTATTAGCCGGTATGATCAATACTTTTACCGGGCTGCTTTTGGCAATCTCAATGATCTGCTCGCCTATCATACTGAACTCTCCGCCTATATCGCCGCCAACTATCATCAGGTCGGGTTGCTGGTCGTCAATTGCATCATGTATCGCTCTGATGATCGGCTCAGTACTTATCACTGTTTCAATCTCTATATTTTCATGGCAACGGTTATTCAGTTTCCGGCGCAGATCAACCAGTTGCTCTTCTATTTTATTTCGCTCATTTTCCAAGTCATCAGCACGTAGCTGTAAAAAATCAGGCGAGGGAAGGATCTGCTCATACACCGATGTGTAATAGCTTTTAAGTAGGATGATTTTTTTAACGGGCATATCACAGCCCATATCAGCAGCATATTTGATAGCATTGTTGCTGGTATCCGAAAAATCGACAGGTATTAATATAGTTTTCATAACAAACAATTTATTGTACGTACGAAACCCGTCCGCTTAATGCTAAATTTACGATTTGTTTAACTATTGTAATACAACAAATTGCTGTTAAAATTCAAATAAAACCTTGCCGCTCTTATTATATGCAAAAGCCTGCTCAAACTGGTCGGCTGTATAAGTTGCGGATGCCGCGAGCTGAAATTCGGCCCGCCCAATGGAATGCACCAAATGACTGATCATATGTGTTTTTTCTTCGTGCGAAAGCCCTGCAACATACCCCTTTACACCAAAACCTTTAATGATCAGGTTCTTAAAAACCACCTCGGCATTTAAGTAAGATGTTGGTTCCGGATCAAGTAATCCGTAGACAAGAAGGCGTCCTCCCGGCGATAATGATGAGATCACTTCCGTAGCCAGCTTACCTCCTACAGCATCAAGCGCCGCTTTGATACCTTTACCTTTAGTAAGTTCGTTAATTGTTTGTTTGAGTGTACCCGGTTCCGGAACTATTACTTGTTCGGCTTTTAAAGCCAGCAACTCTTTTTTTTGTTCCTCATGACGCACGGTGGCTATAACACAGATCCCTTTTTCGGCGGCAAGCTGTATCACTATGCGCGACACGGTAGAATGGCCCGCAGTAAGCAGCAGCCAGTCGCCGCTTTTAACTTTTGCTTCCTGTATTAAGCCATATGCGGTATATGAGTTGAGTAATAGCTGTGCGGCTTTTTCTATCGGGAAGGTATCGGGCAATAATACTACGTCTTGCTCGTCGACTATTACGTATTGTGCCCAAGCCCCTATTTTACTAAAAGCTACCAGGCTTCCTTTGGGGATAATGCTGTCATGCCCGGCTTCTTCAACATAACCGGCACCTTCCAGTCCGGCTATTTGGGGCAATACTGGCTGATAGCGATATTTTCCCTCAATAAAAAGCAGATCTGCCGGATGTATAGGACTGGCTTTTACCCTGATGAGTAACTGGCCGGGAGCCGGCTTGGGGTAGGCTAAGTGTTTCAGTTGTATCACATCAGCGGCATTGCCTGCCTGCTCAAAAACCAATGCTTTCATAGTTGAAATACAAATTTCAGCTATTTAAGTTTTAGTGGCATTAAGATGTGCTGCTTTTGAAAATCGAATTATTATTTTATTTCAAAGTAAACTGCATAAATACAAGCGTTGTGATTGAGAGAGGCGTAAAGTGACAAGATTAGTCATACAGGTTTTAGGTTTAAATTATTACTTACTTGTACGTGTGATATGGATATTCATTATATCAAAGCATTAATAATTATCCTAAAATTGATTGATTCTCTGTATCTGGTTAATAAAGCAGTGGCTTGCTCATTTYAAATATTATTGTAAAACAATAAAGACTTACCCCTTAAATGAGATAAGCCTTTATTATTTAGATATTATCGTGTTTAAAACTTAATGCTGAGGCTTAAAGTTCCGCGAGTTGGGTTTTGAGGCGCCAAACGGAACGACCAGTATTTTTCGTTGGTCAGGTTGTCCAGCTTAAATCCTAACCGGTATTTAGGGCGGTCATAAAATACCGTAGCATCAACCGTGGTATATGATGGTACGGTGAATTTAAATGCTTGTGTATTTGTTTGGTATGAATCGCTGCCGTAGTTGCCGCCTACACCAAAACCTAAACCCTGAACATCTCCATGCATGATGCGGTAGCTCATCCACAAATTGGCCAATCGCGCCGGACCTGAGTTAGCCGGACGTAAGCCTTCTACGGAAGCAACCCCTTTTGTTATTTTACTGTCGTTATAGGCAAAACCAGCAACAATGTTAAACCCACTAAAAGGGTTAGCTATAACTTCGGCCTCGATACCCTTACTTAATTGTGTAMCTGCCTGTGTTATAAACCCCGGATGGGCCAAATCGTCCATTATGGTATTGGTTACATTAATATTATAGTAACTAACGGTCGAGCTTATTTTGTGATCCCAGGCATCAACCTTTACACCTCCCTCCCATTGGTTGGCATACTGTGGCTTGAAAGTTGAATTATCAAAGCTGGTAGCTGTTGGAGTCGCATTATTAAAACCGTTCATATAGTTACCAAATAAGGATACCTGGTCTTTAACCAATTGGTAAACCAAACCAAATTTAGGCGACAATGCCGTTTGGCTAAAGTTACCTGTTGTTTTACCATTAGCCGGGGTATAAGCACCTTTGTTCACAAACCTGTCTATCCTGATGCTGGCCATCGCATTAAGTCTGTCGGTAATATTAAATACATCAGACACATAAGCTGCGTAAGAGCTTTGGTTATTTTGCACATACGAGTTGGCATTGGGGGCTAAAGCGGCAATAAGCGACGAGATTTTATCGGCATTAAAATTATTGTAAGCCGCTCCCGGATTTTTATAGCTGATACCAGGCAGGGTAACGGTATAGTTAGTCCAGTTGCTTCTTTGATTATAGTATTCTAACCCGGCAACTATGCGGTTACGGAAATGGCCAATTTTGAAATCGCCGATAAAGTTTTGCTGAACATTGGTGATATAGTAAGGATAATCCTGGTTGATAGCCTGTTGCTTGATCAAGGTATCGGCAAGGCTTAGCTGGGTAACGTAACCTTTGGTAGATGAATAGGTTTTGTTAAACATGGTTTGCGATTTCCAGTTATCCGAAATTTTGTAATTGATCAATGAATAAAGGTCAATTTGCCTGCTTAAGTAATCGACGCTGTTGTTGCCGAATGAGCGTTTATAATCAATACCCAAATCTTTAACATTGTAAATTTTCCCTTTGGCGTCGGGGGCAAGCCTGTATGCCGATGTTGCATTGGAGTTACCAACTTCAAGATCTACATCAACAGTTAAACGGTCATTAACAATGTAAGTAATGCTTGGCGCAACAAAAAAGCCACGGTTAAAACCCGCATCCTGAAAACTGTGCTCGTTGTGTAATGCAGCATTCACGCGGAACAACACCGTTTTATCCTTATTTAATGGCATGTTAACATCGGCGGTTAGGCGGTTAAGATCGAAGCTGCCTGTTTGGTAGGCAATTTCAGTGCGCGGTGTTTCATTCGGTTGTTTGGTAACGCGGTTAAATAAACCGCCAAACGAAGCAAGGCTACTGTTGAACAGTGTACCTGTAGGGCCTTTTATTGCCTCTATCTTTTCAATATCGGCAGGATCGATACTATTAAAGTTATAGCCGGCAACGCTGTTACGGATAAAGTTACCGGTAACAAAGCCTCTCGACAACAGGGTTGTACGGCCATTGTTATACACTAAGGGCACACCCGTACCCGGAATATTTTTAAAACCATCTACATAACTGGTTACTATTTGTTCCTTCATCAGCTCACTGGTAACCACGCTATAAACCTGCGGGTTCTCCAGGTTTTTTATAGGCAGGCGGGCAACATCTTCCGTTTCTTTTTTCAGGAATTTGTTGTGTTTGGCGCTTTTTACATACACTTCCTGCAGGTCTTTTGCTCCTTCAGTTAAAACAAAGTTTACGGTAGTAGTTTCGCCAGTAGTAACCGTAATTTCTTTAGATTGAGTTTGCAGGCCAATAAAGCTTGCGGCAATGGTATACGTTCCTGCCGGAACATTTTTAATAGTAAAGTGTCCGGTTTGTCCGGCGGTAGCACCAAACTTAGTATTGGTTAAAACAACATTCACAAACTCGGCAGGGTTACCATCAGAGGTTTTTACGGTACCTTTTATAGCTCCGGTGCCGGTTTGCGCAGTTACATTGTTATTGAATAACAACATCGCCACCACCAGGCTAAAAGCTATTTTAAATACTGCATTAAAGTTTAGAGAGACGTTTCGTACGACAGATTTGCCAAAAACGCGAATAGGGGTAAGTGTAAAATGCATATTTTACTAAATTAATTAAAGGATCAGCATTAATTAATCCGGGCCACGAAGTTTTGGCGACCAGCATGCTCCGGATTTCCGTGCAAAGGTACGTTTATTTAGATTAATTACAAATAAGGTTTTTAAATAGAGCTTATATAACTGATAATAAACATGTTCGTAAAAACCAGAATAGCGCTTATTCAGTCAGATTAAATACACCTGCAAAGGGATGTGCATTTTTCCCCGCTTCTGAATCCAGGCCCGAATTTTATAAAGAAGAGTTTTATTTATAGGGAAACTGAGGCAAAGAAGTTTAGGGATTTGCCTAATAAAATAGGAGAGAAAGGTATTAGATTGGGCACTGCCGATTATAAGGCCATCCCAACGCGCTTATCCAAGGCTTCATCGGTAGTTCTGTAAACCCTTTCAACCGGTACCTGCAATTCATCAAGTTTGCCGTTATCCAGCAGAGATTTTTGTTGTTTAACAAAATCTGTAATATCCTCAATACGGATAATTTGCTTTTTTCCGAAGTTTTCAAGGATCTCCCCTTTTAAGCCTAACTGTATAGCGCGGCGTTCCTGCTTATGGCCGTAAGGGCCGTGATCGGGGTCCCATTGCAGGCGTACTTCTTTCTGATCAAGCTCGGCCCGCCATTTTTCGTGGTCATTGTGGTATAGAGGATTAAAGGATGAGATTACAGCTTCATTCAAAACGGATTCAAAATCCTTTTCTTTATCCATAAAGCCAGCACACTCTCCTGATTTTCCTTTTCCGCCCAGCCACAGCGGTACATCATCCATAAAAAGTTAGGCTTAATCCATGACATGCGGTTGTAGCTGTATTCATTTCCGCCTAAAAACTGGTTTTCGGCAGCAAAGCGGGCAATGCTTTTTTTGTAAGCCTGGTAAACTACCATTTCGTCGCCTGGTTGGTGGGCAAGGATATGCTGCCCGGTTTTAGGCCAGTGTTCCAGTCCTTGTTTGTAAAATTCTGTTATAATATTCATACTATAATATAACGAATTTTTAACAGAATACCAAGCGCCTGACTTTGCTCCGGCTAAAACTACTCTTCCTTTCCCGGAAAGCTTTCACTGCCCCGCATATAACTTCCCATGCGCTTAAGCAAGTAGGTTGCTTTTATCAGCAATACTTTATCAGTAACAAAATCGCTGATATCATCGGCTTTGTTCATCAGCTCCTGTTTGTACACATCTTTAAAATCAAAATAATTGAGTACAAACTGCCATTGATCGGTTAAAAATGAAAAAACCTCGCTGTCGTTTTCAAGCAACTGTGAATAGTTAATGACGAGATAATTATCGGGATGTAATTTTTTAAGTGTGTTCAGGATCTCTTCGTTGTAACTGATCCACACTTTTAAAAAGTTTTCGGCATGATCATAGTAAAATGCTTTCAACCTACGGGGCCGCCTGAAATGAGTCCACGCCAGGCGCTGAATATAATTACGGGCCATGTACTTCTGGTCGATCGCTGCAAAGTCGCGCCTGAGCAGTGAGCTAACCACCGATTGATAATTACGCAAAACCACCAGGTACCTGGCGCCGGGCAACAGCTTTGCATAAGTATCTAAAAACAGGCACGTACGCGGGTCCTTCCAGGCCCATTGTTCATAAAGTTGATGTTTAATCCCAATAACAGCTTTCATCTTTTCAAGCTGGTAAAGCGGCACTTCAATATCTTTGGTATCGGTGAGCCCTGATTTTTCAAGACTATTACGATCAAGGATCTCTTCATGCAGCTTCAAAAATTCAAGATCTTCAAAATGACCTTCAATATTACCAGTCCCGCTGCCGCAAAGGCGTTCTCCAATTTGCAAACCGCAGCGATTTAACCAATTAGTAACAAGCGATGTACCGGACCGGTGCATCCCAGCTATAATTAACGTTTGCCGGGGCGTAAACTTAACTGTTGTAGTGATCATGATTGAGTTAATAACGGCCGGTTGCATGTAGTTGCCTGATTTGCACCTGCTGACAGTTTTCAAGAATAAAGCTTGTCAGCATTTCTGTAGCTTCGGTTAGTCCGGTGATATGAGTGTTGATGTACATATCAGGTGAAGACGGGATCTGGAAAGGATCATTAACGCCGCTTAAGTTGGTTACCTTATCAGGATGGCCTTCGGGCAGTAACGCGCGCTGATAAAGCCCTTTTGTATCTCTTTGCATAAGCGTTTTAACAGGGCAATCAATATGTATCAGCTTCACATGGGGATAAGTTGCTATCAATTCACGACGGATCACATCATACGGGTTTATAGCACTGATGATAGTTACTACGCCATGACCTGATAATTTGCTGGCAATAAAGCCAAGCCTGCGGATGTTTTCAAAGCGGTCTTCCTTGGTGTAACCCAGGTTAGGGAACAGCTTTTGACGGTATACATCAGCATCAATAATTTCGACAGGAATATCAGTATCAGATAAACTCATTTTAACATTTTGGGCAAGGGTAGTTTTCCCTGAGCCGGATAACCCGCAAAGCAGAATAATCATAAGGTGGTGTGTTAAGCGTTAATAATAATTGTTGTTTAAACCGTTATTGTAGGCTTAACGCAAATATTTCGGACGAAATTGTCGTTAACACGCGGAGTATCGATACATAGTGATATTGTATCGATGAACTGGAAGATGACGTAGACGGAGAGAAAAAAGAAAAGTTAATAATTATAAATTAGTCCTTCTGCATGCACCATGTAGTCATGCTGCGCAGGTTTTGTACGTTGGTAGTTTTTATAGGTTCATAAAGCAGTGCACCCAGCTCTCGCGTATATTCAAGCAGGATCTCTTCATTTACCAAAAAACGTTCGGAGCCGTCGGGCAGCAGGTAACGGTAATTACCTAATGGCTGTACCAATGTTTCGATGCCGATATCAGAAGCCAGCCTTGCAAAGAAATAACCACCCGGTTTCAGTACGCGCCACAACGAGCGCAGCATGCTGTCAAAATGTTCGGCGTCATTGGCAAAGTGCAGTACAGCACTGCAAATTACCAGGTCAAACCGTCCGTCATCGAAAGGCAGGTTCTCAACAGCGGCCAGTTTAAAATTATCGGGCGAATGGTCTGGGCACAGATCAGCCGAGAGTCTTTTGGATAGTTCAACAGCATGTTCGCTTTGATCAACACCATAAACACTGAACCCGTTTTGCAAAAAATAAGCTATGTTTCGTCCGCTGCCACAGCCGGCATCAAGTATAGTTTTGCAATTATCGAAACGGCCTTTCAATAACTGGTCGAACAAATAGATGTCGATATTGCCGTATAGTTTCCGGAGGTTGCTGCTGCTCATGGCCGATGCTGTTTTGAACCCGAAATTACTGTTTTATTACATGCCATGGAGAAAACTTATTAACTTTAAGTATGGCTACCGACATGCATATTTTTTTACAGTTTATGAAAAGCACCTTGCTGCAACTGCCGGGTGTCACCCATAAAATGCACTTTGAGCACCCTGCATTTTATGTAAACGATAAGATCTTCGAAAACATACATGAAAAGGATGAACTGCTTGCCGTACACACTACCGAGCGCGAAAAATGGATTGCCCTTGATCCGCATACCTTTTTCATTACCCCCCACTATCAAAATTACAAATATATGCTGGTACGGCTTGAAACTGTATCGCCTGCTGATCTGAAGCAATTATTAATAACAGCCTACCTTACAAGGGCTACTAAAAAGTTGATCAGAGACTACGAAGAGATGATTGCGAATGGGTAAAGTGAACCTAAGGCTTTATGCCATTCAGTGCTTCGCGATTAAGGTAAACATAAATCAAAACGCCAACTACTAATGCAGCCAGCACAATAAGCCCAATCTTTCCCTTCTTTTTATCCTGCCGTATAAGCCAAACCATAGCGGCTATTAATGGGATAACAAAAACAATGTAAAAAATATATCCTGATGCGTTCATTTTAATTAGTGAATTATTGAGTTAGTGAATTAATGATTTAGCCGTTGCATTGTATATATTGTTTGGGTGAGCCAGTGCATTAGAATCTAAAAATTCAATAATTCACTAACTCACCAAATCAATAATTGCTTAAAAGGCCATCCTTGCCATCGGCGCAACATCCTGCCCTATAAATTCGCCTTTCAGGTATTTGTGATAACCGGCAATGGCTATCATGGCGGCATTATCGGTACAGTACTCCATTTTAGGAACAAAAGCGTTCCACCCGTTTTTTTCGGTCATGGCCTGCAGGCCTAACCTTAAACCCGTATTGGCCGATACACCACCCGCCAAAGCTATATCTTTTATACCATATGCCTGCGCTGCTTTTTGCAGTTTGTTAAGCAATATCGTAGCGATCCGTTTTTCAACAGATGCACAAATATCGGCCATGTTCTGGCTGATAAAATCGGGGTTCTGCGCTACATTATCGCGGATAAAATACAGGATAGATGTTTTTAAACCACTAAAGCTAAAATCATATCCTGGGATCTGTGGTTCCGGAAACTTATAAGCGTCCGGATTTCCCTGGCGTGCGTGTTTGTCAATGAGTGGTCCGCCGGGATATGGCAGGCCTAAAATCTTACTGGTTTTATCCATTGCTTCGCCCGCGGCATCATCCAGGGTTTGGCCTATGATCTCCATATCAAAATAATCTTTCACCAGCACAATTTGCGTATGTCCGCCCGATACCGTAAGGCAAAGGAAAGGGAACGATGGATTTTTATCTCCTATAAAATGGGCCAGGATATGGGCCTGCATATGGTTAATATCGATAAGCGGGATCTTTTTAGCCAAAGCAAAAGCCTTGGCAAATGAAACTCCCACTAAAAGAGAGCCTAAAAGTCCCGGACCGCGCGTAAAAGCTACCGCATCAATATCATTTTTGCTTACTTTTGCGTTTATTAATGCCTGCTGAACAGCCGGAACAATATTTTGCTGATGAACCCTTGAGGCTAACTCGGGGACCACGCCTCCATAGGCCTCGTGTATGGTTTGATTGGCAATAACATTGCTCATGATCACGCCATCAACACAAACCGAAGCTGAGGTTTCATCACATGATGATTCGATTCCTAAAATTACGGGCACGTTTATTTAATTATTGAGTTATTGAATTAACGAATTAGTGATTTTTTTAAAATTGGCAAACTATAACCTTCAAAAATTGTAAAGCTATAGCATTCAATAAATCAACAATTCACTAAATCATTAATTTAGTTTAAAAGGCAAAGTTATTAAAAAAGTACTCAAAATATTCCTGGGCCTGGTATTGTTCATTTTATTGACATTGAGCATACTTTTACTCACGTTTCAGTTTAAGCCGGTGCAAACCTGGGCAGCAAAAAAAGCGGCAGATTACCTTGCCGGAGAACTGCATACCAAAGTAGGCATCCAAAGCCTTTACCTAAGGCCATTCCGTTCAGTAGTAATTGAGGGGCTTTATATTTTAGATAAAAAGCAGGACACCTTACTAAGCACTCCCAAACTGGCTGTTGATATTGACGACTTTTACCTTTTCAGCAGCATTAAACGCCGCACCATCAATTTTGCCAATATCGAACTGGATAACGGCTCCTTCTACCTTAAAAAACAAAAGGACAGCACCACCAACCTTGCCTTTATTATTGATTATTTTAACTCGGGCGACACCACCAAAAAGCCCAAAAGTAAACCATGGACGCTCAATTTTGGCACTATCGCCATCAACAACTTCCATTTCAGATACAAAAACAGCCTGCGGGATACGGTAATAGCCGGGGTTAACTTTAACGACCTTGATGTGCAGCATTTCAGCACGGAGATACAAGGGATGGACTTGAAGAACCACCTGTTTAAAGGCAATATCAAAAGCCTGAGCCTGCACGAAAAAAGCGGTTTTACGGTAAAACACTTTGCGTCAGATGCCACGATAGATACCAACCAGATTATGCTGAAGCACCTGGCTATCCAAACGCCACGATCAGATTTGAAGGACTATTTCAGGATGAAGTTTAAATCATTTGATGATTTCGACGACTTTGAAAATAAGGTACATATGGATGCCAACTTTAAATCGTCGCGCATTTCATCATCAGATATCGCATACTTTACCGGTGCACTAAAAAAAGTAAGTTTTGATCTTGGTATTGACGGACAGGCCAAAGGCTACGTGAATAACCTCAAAGCCAAAAAAGTGACCATTACCGGAGGGCAGGCTACTTTTATAAAAGGCGATTTTAACCTGCACAACCTTACCGATTGGGATAACGCTTTCCTTGAACTAAAATTTGACCAGGTTGCGTCCAACAAAAAAGATCTGGATTACCTGATCAGCCATTTTTCGGGAACGCCGACGGAAAAAGCTCCGGCAATACTTTCTAAATTCGGCAATTTTAATTTTACCGGCAGGTTTACCGGTTCGCAAAATGACTTTGTAGCCTACGGAGTTTTTAAAACTGCACTCGGTCGTTTCGATTCAGACCTCAATCTTAAAATTGATAAAAACAGCCGGCCAAGCTATAGTGGCAGGATAAACACCTACGCATTTGATATGGGTACCCTGCTTGATGAAAAGGATCTGGGCCGTACTACATTTTCATCAACTATTACAGGCAGCGGCGACCAGCTTAAAAGCCTTACCGAAAAAATTGATGCCAGAATAGCGTCAGTCACCTATTTAGGCTATACCTATAATAAACTTACCCTTAACGGTACTTTTATTAATAAACTGGCTAACGCACACATTACCATAAATGACAGGAATGTTAAACTTGACCTTAAGGGCAAAGTTGACCTCAGGCCTACCCTGCCAACTTATGACCTTACAGCCGATATTAAAGAGGCAAACTTAAACAAGCTTGGGTTTACAAAAGATACTTTAACTATCACCACACTGCTTAAAACCCAGTTTAAGGGCGATGACCTTGCCAATTTACAAGGTAATATCTTGTTTTCGCCGGCAAGGGTTGTTAATCCACGAAATAACTATGTAGTTGATTCATTATACTTATCGGCCGAAGGGTCCGGCAATAGCCGCACTATCGCCTTAAAATCTGATTTTGCAGATGGTAGTATCAAGGGTAAATATGACCTGGCAACCCTGCCCTCGTATTTTAAAACCATCGTAAAAAAGTATATCCCATCTATAAAAACAACTATAGTACCGCCCAAACCCGAGGAATTTGATTTTACGCTGAACCTGAAAAACCTCGATCCACTTACTGCCATCTTTCTGCCTGATCTGAAGATCCCGGAGCAAGGCACTTTTGTAGGCCAGTTTAATTCAGAAAAGAAAACGGCTACGCTATCGGGCTATATCAAAACCCTTAAGTACGGTAAAACGGTTTTCCATGATTTCATTATCGACGAAAACACAACTGATAGTTTACTTGGTCTCAACTTATCCCTGAGACGAGTTGACCTAACCGACAGCCTTTTTATCAAGGATATCAACATCACTAATTTCCTGAAAAACGACAGCCTTAACTTTAACGTTAAGCTCTCGGATAAAAACGCGGTTAACCAACTGGACCTTTACGGCCTGGTTGAATTTGGCCGCGACACTACAGCCAAGTTGAAACTGCTCCCATCAGACGTAATACTGGAAAAAGAGAAATGGAAGATCCAGGAGCAGGTGCGCATCCGTTTGTTGGATGGCAAAACACAGGTATCGGGATTCGAACTTTCCAACGGGCAGCAAAAAGTATTTATTGATGGGTTTATATCCGATAACCCGGCCGATCAATTAAAGCTTACGTTCCAAAAGTTCAATATGCGCACCCTTAACCAGCTTACAAGAACGTCTGGCATATATTTAAAAGGCTACTTAGATGGCGATGTTAAAATGACCTCGGTGCTCAAATCTCCGGGCATTGACTCTCATTTAACCGTTGATTCACTTACTATGAATAAAACGCTGGTGGGCAATGTGAAATTGGTTACCATGCTTGGCAACGACCGCAAACAGGCCGATGTTAATATGAATATTATTAACCGCGGGCTGGAAACCATGAATATTGGGGGTACCTATTCGTTTGGACAGGAAACCGATGATAACCTTGATTTTGATATCAAGATGAACCAAACCGAAGCTATTATATTTGAGCCTTTTATTAAAGATCTCGTATCCAACGTAAAGGGGCATGTTTCAACTGACCTGAAGCTTACCGGCAAGCCATCAAACCCGCAGCTAAATGGTACGGTCACCCTTGTTAATACAGGTCTTACTGTTAATTACTTAAAAACAGCCTATACCGTTAATAACAAACTGGATGTAAACAACAGCGTTATCAGCATTAAGGATATGGTGCTCAAAGACATTCATAAAGGTACCGGGACTGCTAACGGCACGGTAAATTTAAATAACCTGTCAAACCCGGATATTAATGTAAGCCTTAAAGCCGATAACCTGATGGCCCTGAATACCACGTTTAAAGATAATCACCTTTATTTCGGTACGGCTTATGGCACAGGCACATTTAACTTCAACGGCCCGGTTGATAATATGAAAATAGATATCACCGCCAGCACCAATGCCGGCACTGTTTTCAATATACCCCTCAATACCTCGTCAACCGCCAACGATTACGATTTCATTAAGTTTGTAAGCCACAGCGATACCGCCAAGGTTACTGCTAAAGAGCGTGCATTTAATGGGGTTACCTTAAATTTTGATTTAAGTGCCGATGAAAAAACTATCGTAAAAATAGCAACCGATTACGGTCAGCTGGAAGGCAGCGGTGTTGCCCGTAATTTAAAGCTGAATATTAACAGCCTGGGCGATTTTGAGATGTACGGTGACTTTTTAATATCATCGGGCAAGTTTGAGTTTACCGCCAAAAACTTCATCAGTAAAAACTTTACAGTGAGCCAGGGTGGAACCATCAGGTGGACAGGCAACCCGTCAAACGCGGAGATCAACCTTAAAGCCTTGTATGAGGTGCGTACCAGCAAAGCGCCACTGTATACCGCTGCAGGGTTGCAAACACCTACTTCGGGTCAGCAAACATTAGTACAAGCCGAGCTGATCCTTACCAAATCGCTGTTACAGCCTAATATCGATTTTGACTTTAACTTCCCTACCGATCCATCTGTTAAAGACGATTTGGCTACTTACCTTGCCGATGCCAATAACAGGAGCCAACAGGCTATCAGTATTATTGTGCGCCGAAACTTCACATCTAACAGTAACAATTTAACCAACCAGGTATTAGGTACGGCAGGCGAGGCGGTGAGCGAATTTGCGTTTAACAAACTTAACAGCCTGATATCGCAATCAAACATTAAAAACTTCGACTTAAATATTCGCTCCTTTAATGAAGCCAGTGCTTCGCTCCGTTTCTTTGATAGCCGGTTATCATTTAACGGAAGCTTATTTAGTAACAATGGCTCAAACGATATTTTTAATAATAATAACAGCAACCTGTTTAACCAGCGATTCAATAATCTTACCAAAGATTTTGAAGCACTATATAAAATACGCCGTGACGGCAACCTAACAGCAAGGTACTCATACAGGGCGTTAAATAACGTAACGCTAAGCAGCCTTACAGACGTGCTGGCACCGCAGTATGTAAACGGCTTCGGCTTGGTTTACCAGCGTGATTTTGACACTTTTGGCGAGTTTATAAGAAACATATTCAGACAGGGCCGTCGCAAAACTGCACCTGTTAACCCTGCCCCAATATCAAACTCAACAACAACACCGGCAACCAAACCGGACGATGATGAAGATCAGTAGTTTTTTGAGCTGAAAGCAGAAAGCTAAAAGCCACGAAAAGCAAAAAGCTGAAAGCTAAACGCTAAAAGCCTTTAATATTGAATATCATCGGCCTGCCTTTAAGCTTTCAGATCAATGGGCATGGAAAGCAAAAGGCTTAAAGCAGGTCGCTTTAAGCCTTTTGCCGTAAAATTATTTATTTCGCTTTTGGCTTTAGGCCTTGAGCTTTCAACTTTTAGCTCAATGATCACGCATAATGGCATGATCCATCCTGTCGCGTTTAGTACGCAAGTAAGCCTCGTTATGCGGGTTTGATGCAATTTCGATAGGCACATTTTCAACCACTTCCAAACCGTAGCCTATAAGCCCCGCGCGTTTTTTAGGGTTGTTGCTCATCAGGCGCATTTTGCTGATGCCCAGGCTCCGCAGGATCTGTGCACCGATACCATAATCACGCTGGTCCATTTTAAAGCCCAGTTTCAGATTAGCATCAACGGTATCATAACCGTTTTCCTGCAAATGATAAGCCCTTAATTTATTGATCAGGCCAATGCCACGACCTTCCTGGTTCATATATACAATAGCTCCCTTCCCCTCTTTGCTGATCATCTCCATAGCTTTATGCAACTGCGGACCGCAATCGCAACGGCATGAGCCAAAAATATCGCCGGTCATACATGAGCTATGCACGCGAACTAAAATAGGCTCACCTGGCTCCCAGGTACCTTTTACCAGGGCAAGATGGTTTTCGCCGGTATCAATCTGAGTGTAGGCTATCATGTCAAAATCGCCCCATTCGGTAGGCATTTTAACTGCAACCTCACGTTTCACCATCGATTCATGCTCCAAACGGTAAGCAATGAGATCTTTGATAGATACTATTTTGAGGTTAAATTCTTTAGCTATTTCCAGCAGATCGGGCAGGCGGGCCATTTCGCCGTCTTCCTTCATAATCTCGCAGATAACACCTGCAGGCTCAAGACCGGCTAAAACAGCCAGGTCAATAGCAGCCTCGGTATGCCCGGTACGGCGTAGTACGCCGCCATCTTTAGCTATCAGCGGGAAAATATGCCCCGGGCGACCAAGATCTTCGGGTTTAGTAGCCGGATCGATAAGTGCTATTGTAGTTTTTGACCGGTCACTCGCAGAGATCCCGGTAGTACAGCCATGACCAAGCAAATCGACAGAAACCGTAAAATTAGTTTCATGCGATGTGGTATTGTGGCTTACCATAGGCATCAGATCAAGCTCACGTGCTCTTTGCGCCGTAATAGGGGCGCAAACGAGGCCGCGGCCGTGGCGAACCATGAAATTGATTGTTTCGGGGGTGGCATTGCGGGCGGCAGTTAAAAAGTCGCCCTCGTTTTCACGATCTTCGTCATCAACTACGATAATTGTTTTACCTGCTTTGATTTCCTCGATCGCTTCCTGTATAGTGTTTAACATTATTTACTTGCTTGTTGGGTGGCGCTTAAACGCTTGTTTAATCTAAATCAAATTTAACGCTTATTACCATGACTTGGGTCGGCGTTGTGTAAAATGATACTGCTTTTATAATATGGCGTTTATTATTAATACCGCTAAAGGCCTTAGCGGGTTGCCTTGTGCTTAAACTTTGCCACTATGCGGTTTACGAAACGCTTATATATCTCCATATCAAATATGGCCGAATCGGTAGCCGCTTTATATGAAAGGAACAAACCAATAGGCAACAGCGTGATAATGGAGATCCACATGCCCAGGTACTTGTTAATATCGCCACCCTTAACTGATTTTTCGCCAATTGTTGTGATGATATAGTAAATCAGGAAAAACACAACTGAAACTACCACCGGCAGGCCTAAACCACCTTTACGGATGATAGAGCCCAACGGCGCTCCAATTAAAAACAGCACGAGGCAAGCTACAGAAAGATTATATTTTTTTTGATACTCCACAAAATACCTTCGGATGTTTTCCGAATCGCCCTTATACCTGTCGCTCCGGTTCCTGATCACATCCTTGATCGACCTTACTTCAGAAGCGGCACTGCTTAAGCTCATTTGCTGCTCGGATAAGGTAAGGCCCTGGGCGGCGTCCTTTTTAGGATCAAACTCCTTATAATTTTTAACAGCCTTTGATTGTGTGGGTATTGAATAGTATTTGATATATGGTGTAACCAGCTTATAATTCACCATAACATTGCTATCAACAGAATGCTGCGACGAATCAAGATAATGCCGTAACTGTTTGATATTCATCATTTGTGATGCTGTTTTAAACTCGCTTTCATTAGTGCGGGCAAGTTTGAAACCCGAAAGATCAAACTTGGTTTCGGTTTCCTTAAAACGCTGACGCAGCAGGCGTTGCCGGGTATTATAACTGGCGTTTTCGGAAGCCGTTTCTTCATACCTTACCCCGTCCTTTAAACGGAGTACCAGGTATTTATCGCCCATGGTACGGAACATGGTGCCCTCCCGTGCCAGGATCACCGAATTGTTATTGTCACCATTCGGGCTTTTTTGGTAGATCATGATATCGTATAAACGCTGCCCATCAGGATCTTTGCGCTTTACACGAATAGTATAACCGGGAAAACTGGTACTGAACACCCCCTCGGGCAGCAAATCCGCTGATTTTTGTTTGCGGGCGTCATACAACAACGAGAAGTATTTAAGATTAGCTACCGGCAGCATATAATCAGAAAAAAAGAATGCCGCTATGCTAAGTATCGTTATTATCGTGATCATGGGGTACATAGCGCGCTTTAACGAAATGCCGGCAGCCTTGATAGCCACAAGCTCATAATTTTCGCCAAGCGAGCCGTAAGTCATGATGGTAGAAAGCAGGATGGATAGCGGCAGGGCCATTTGAACGTTAGTGGCCGAATTATACATCATGAGTTCCAGGATAGTATACCATGCAAAGCCCTTGCCTATCAGGTCGTCAATGTATTTAAACAAAAACAACATGAGCAGCACAAACATCACGATGAAAAGCGTAACCAAAAAAGGCCTTATAAATGATTTAAGGAGTAAAAGGTGGATTTTCTTCATTAGTGCTATTTGCAATTAACAGGGGCAAAACAGTAGCCGCACAGTTAAAATCCATTAACGTGCAAAAACAGTTCAGCGTACAAAATTAGCTAAAATAAAGTTTTATCAGGCGCCTAATACACTTATGAGGTAATCGATAGAGTTATCCCAGATCTGCTTTCGTTCGGTAATAGTTTCTTCAGTAGCAAAATCAGTAACGGCAAGGGCTACATCATTGGTAAGCTCATCCTGCAGTATTTCCATTTCAAAGTAATACTGAGCGTCATCGTCGAGCCATTTGAACCGCACCGAGCGGTTTTCCTTAACTGCACAAAGTTTGGCTTTTTGCGATTCATCGTCCCATGTAAAAGTATAAACATGATCACGAATATTAACCTCATCGGCAAACCATTGAGACAAGCCATTAGGCTCGCTTAAGAAGCTGAACAGGATACGCGGAGATGACTTGATCTCGTATTCAATGGTAAATTTTTTCTTTTCGGACATTCGGTTTACACTTAAAAAAAGAGGAACAAAACTAAAAATKAAACATTTTTTCTAAAGAAAACGAATTTCTACTATATTTGCAAACCTTTTTAGGGACGGCCACTTGTTTTACAGCAAAGCCACTCTTTTTATTAACCACAAAAAGAGCCCATAAAATAAAACGGCGGGGTAGCTCAGATGGTTAGAGCGTAGGATTCATAACCCTAAGGTCGGCAGTTCGATCCTGCTCCCCGCTACTTAAGGAAACAGCATACCGTGGGTGTTTCCTTTTTTTATGCCAATAAAAATCTGTGAACCAAATCGTTAAGTCTCGGCATTTTTAGTTCGAACTTTGCTGACAAAATCCTTAGACTTTTATTCAATGTGGTCTAAAAAGGGAACTGAATATTGCTTTTAGGCTGTTTTCTCAAGGTTCGAATTTTCCTTAAGGTTAGGCGCATTTTGATTGGCTCTATGTTTGTTGTAGTTCTTTGCTATAATATGCAGAAAATCTAATATAACGCTCGCCTCTGTATCATCCACTTGTATGCCATTTTTAGCTAATATAGACATAGCCTGCTTTACTGATATCTTTTTATCTATAAAATTCATTTCTATGAAATGGTTTGTCTGTTTGTGATAATATTTTTGATAATGCATTGTTTAAATCTAAAGAAACGTCACCTGTTTGGAGATTGAGATTACCCGGAGGAATCAGGATGGCGAGACTCTTTTTATCAGCAATATCAAAATTCGAGTACCCCTGAAAAATATTCACAAATGGATAATTACCCGATTGACGTTGCTTATCAATGCTTTTTAGTTTGATAACAATGTCGTCCAGCTCCCTTTTTAAACAATCCAAATTTGCTTTGCACTCTTTTTTCAAGTCGCTGTAATCATCATATTTCAGTATATCTGATACGAACAGCTTTCGGGCTTTTGATAGCGTACCTTGTTGTTCTTCAAGTTGCCTTATTATTATTTTCCGCACCTGCAGATATTCTGCTTTTTGTGTACTTGTATTAGAATCTTCTAAAATACAATTGAACAATTCCGTTACTTTATTTGAAAGTGACAATTGTTGAAGTTGGTGTTTGTAGCTGTCATTAAGCTTGATTGCATTGATCCTTGTTTTACATTTTCTAGGACAATGGTAATAAGGGTATTTTTTCGTTGAACCTTGGGAAAAGCTTCCAGTAAGTTTTCGAGCGCAAACTGGATATACCAATGATATTGACCCCTCTTCGCCAATCTAAAGTGACCCCTCTGAGTTAGGGTTTGAAAGAGAGTAAAGTTGTTGTACAGATAGGCTCTTTGGAGCGGATGTTTTTGTCCGGTTTAACAACTATTATTTTTACAAAAATACATTTTCTGATTTAGAGTTTCTTCTCCTTAGTGATTCGCCATATAATTCGACCCTTAAAGAGTGGTGAACAA
>NZ_JBFUHE010000027.1:0-50239 GCF_056402535.1 Mucilaginibacter sp. P4_A11 | reverse complement strand
GATGCGATCCTTGACCGCATTGTTCACCACTCTTTAAGGGTCGAATTATATGGCGAATCACTAAGGAGAAGAAACTCTAAATCAGAAAATGTATTTTTGTAAAAATAATAGTTGTTAAACCGGACAAAAACATCCGCTCCAAAGAGCCTATCTGTACAACAACTTTACTCTCTTTCAAACCCTAACTCAGAGGGGTCACTTTAGATTGGCGAAGAGGGGTCAATATCATTGGTATATCCAATATACTGTTGTCCAATTATTTGTTGATGAAAGAATTTTGTGAGAAAGGCGCGTTCGAAAACAAGACGTTTTATAAAACCAATCTGCTGCAACTCGCTAAATTTTTAGCCTTAAAAATGTGCTTTCCAGAGATCATTGATCTTTATCAGCGAAAAGGAGTTTACGCTATTGATAACGATGATATCAAAAGAGAAATAACCAAAGAAGAAAACGGTTATATCGACCATAAAGAGTTTCAAGACCTGCTAGAACGTACAAGGGAAATTAGTATTGCCAGCTTGGAAACTTATTTCAGGTTCAGGTTATCAAAAGATGAGCAACTAATTCCCGAACTAAGCAATATCTTAAATGAAATTATCTACGAGAACGGTAAAGTTAAGCTTTCAGAAGAGGTAGTAAAAAACTTAAACCTCCCAGCGCTTAGTAACGCAATCCGCAATAAGTTCCGTAGCAGTACAAACCGTCACATCCAGTTCTCGATATTTAAAGGCACACTAACTTTTGCGCAGAAATTCAAAGTCACATTGACGGATAACTTGTATAAAGACCTGCTTGATCTGATGATGCGCATGCTTAAGAGCGAGCATCTAACTTTTGATCCCGAATTACTTAGAGAAAATTTATTAATTAAGATCAAACCTTTACCTACAGCTGATCTCCAAAAGATTATAGATAATTATTTAAGCCCACTGGGTGCCAAAGACAATAAATTAAGTGATGAGTATATCGAAAAGACACTTAATTTTCTGATTGCTTTTAGAAAAAGTTTCACCACTAAACAATTAACAACTATCTCCAATATCCTCGTACAGCAATATCTTAACGACAAGATTATATATAAGATGTTGCAAGATGACGAAGCGCAGAAAAAGTTTGTTGACAGTAAATTCCGTGAACACCTGATCACACAATTGACCAAAGCGGCTGTTGCCGACCGACTGCATATATATTCACTCTTACCCCTCGTTGTGTTCGAAGATAACTACGTACCGACGGTATTAAATGCGGTCGCGCAATCATTTCCGAATATCTGGACCAGTTTTCAATCAGATGAATCAAAAGCGGGCATACTTATTCATTTAACAGAACAAACACTATTGAAACTGCTTAATAAGGATCGTAGCGATGCCATTACTTCGCTAATCACCCTAATAACTGATTTTCAGCGACAACCTAACAACATTCAGTTCTTACCAATTGTTATGCAACTAAATAGGCAAAAAGGACTGGAAGAGGAAGTGCAAACCTATTTTACAAGCGTTATAACTCCCGCACAGCGGTCTGAACTAACGCAGCTCATTGAGCATGCCGATATCAACTCGTCTTTCGATACACTGACGCTCGAACATCTATTTACGCGGCTAGTTTTATTTGAAAAACCAAGCGAATTGATAATGCCGGCTTTAGATGGAAAAAATCAATTGCTTTACATTCAGTTTTTACTAAAGAATGGTCACTATGCTGCCTTGGCGAAGGCCTGGCTCCTTTTACCGGAATTATCAATCGAGCAAGAAACGTTGATTGTTGATCAAATTGTCATTCAAGCAAAAAGCAAGCACAATTCGATCAGGCTTGATGAGCTACAAATTCTATTGCAGATTATTGGACTTTCGGGCTATAATCAGCCCTTACCGATAAATGATGATCTTATAGGCTTAATCATGACGCTAATCAGCCGAGAGCCTTCATCGGAACTATTTAATACCGGGATTAAATTTCTGGAGAAATATACGCAGCAGCAAGGTGACCATATACAAATGCTGGGGGATGCCCTAATAGAAACTGCATATCGGTTAAACTACTCAACGATAAAAAAACTTTATGAACGTCTATTCGCATTATTTGATGTATTAACTGACGAAGATAAAAACCGGCTAAGGGATTTAATTTATATTCACCTATTGCACCACCTGAATGGTGATATTGCCAATTTGGAAACCGCAATCTATGCTACAGAATTCGCGGGTGAATTTGATTTTCATGGTTGTGAAAAATATTTCGAGGATTTCATAGCCATCGCAGGTAATTACAAAGACAGCGAGGTTTCTTCGTATTATGAAAAATTGACTAAAATAATTATACATAAACTTAAAAAATATCAATCTGCGTTATTCAAGGACATAAAAAAGAAGCTAAAAACTCAGATTGAAACTAACAAAGAATAATGAACTTTTGAATAACGTCGCCCCATTGATCTTTACGATCGCTATGTGTCAATAAAGGATAACTGAACATTATCAATTTTAAACTCTAAATAGGGGTTGCAATGGAACCAAGAACAGCATTTGTCGCCAACGGCGTTATAAGAGATAGTCATAAGATTATGTTAGGTTTTTAAATCAGTTCAAAAGAAGACCGGGGCAAATGGTAGCAGTAAATAATAATATTCTTATATAACAAGAAACGCCGGGCTCTATCAGCCCGGCGTTTTCATTTCAAAAATGACTTTATCTTTGTCAAGTCACTTTTCAATACTTACGGCATTCGCATCAACCACAACAATTTCAGGTTTACCCTGGTAATCAATCACCTTTCCCTGTACAGTAATACTCTTATCATCTATCTGACCCGCTAATTGCTTAGCATCTCCCTTTAACACCACTGTCAGTAACTGCTTTGGATAAGGTGCGCCAAGATTAACCAGTATCATACTCTTGATATCTTTACTACTAAATACCTTTCCGGTAACGGTAACGTCCTTGCCAATGTTGTTTTTTACATCTTCAAGTCTGATCTTCTGAGCCGGATCAGAAGCGTTTGATACAGGAGGAGGAGGCAACAACTCTACCTTAGTGATCTTAACTTTCGTATCATTAAACAACTTGTTCAGTTCCCCGGCCAACCTGATGCCTGCCTGGTCGATCCTTAAGTGTATAGTTTGAATGTATTTCTTATAATAGGCTTCATCGATATTCTGCCCTGGTTTAATATCAGCGTATAGCTCAGAACTTATCTGGTAGCTCTCCCAAAGCCATTCCATCGGGCTGGACGCCTGCCATTTCTTGATTTGCGAGTCATTGGCCCAATCATATTGCTTTGCGATCTGTTCCTCGCTTAAGCCCTCGTGTTCGATTAACTTGCTGTCCCATAAACTGTGCAGATTAGTGCCCGCATTATCAAAACGCACCTGGATCGTATTCCCGCCCTTATCTTCAGCACGGCTGATATGCATGGGTTGATGGGCATCCCCAACTAAGTGGATCAGGTATTTGAGTGCACTGTTCTTTTGGTCTGGTGTCGACGACTGATCTTTTAAAATAGCTTCCTCCTTAAGTATAGCCCCGTAAACGTTATCATTACTTTGCTGATTAACAAAGTCAACAAACTGCTGATGGTCCAAACCCAAAGGCAGGTTTAAAAAGTGCCACTTACCCGTAGTCGGGTTGCGATGATCGTCAGCCCAGGTACTCACATCCGCCATGCTTTCGTCTTTTAAATAAGCGGAAACTGCATAGGCGGTATTTGACGTTAAATGCTTTTGCGCTATAGTCGCCACAGCCCGGTGCCCTTTATATCCCCAGGAAATCAAAGCTGCTGATAAGGCTATCAATGTAACTGATAATATTTGTTTTCTCATACCGCAAATGTATGAAAGCAAATGAAAGAAGGTAAGGGGTTGCTAATTAAATTAGTATGTATTTGTGTGAATATGGTAAAGTTGAATAGAGGATTATTAAGCAACTGCAAAAAATAAATAAAACTTGAATTTTAGAAGCATCTTCAAAAAAAGCTGACGATCATATCAAATCCCTATTAATCAATTGGTACCTTTTTTATATTTTTCTTAACTCTTTCTTGGATTTTTTTTATTACGTCGACTTCGGTTTGAATTACATCTATTACTAAATTCGGGTCAACATCGATTAAGTAAGCAAATCTTAAAATTTCGAAAAGAGTAAATTTTTCCGGGTTTAGCAGCTTGCTCGCATAGCGACCGGTGTTAATACCTAAAGCCACCGCTACTTTTCCGGGGATGAAATCTTTAAGTTTATACATGCGTTTTATAGCATGATTCTCAAAGAGATATTTGATCGGTTCAAATATCGCTAAATCAATATCTCTTTTATCTCCCCAATCTGACATAAGTGTCTTTTTTTGATGATAAAAGTCACCACAAATTATTTTTTTATAAAAAATTATTACTTATAGTATTATAAAATTACCATTGGTAATTTTTTTTATTATATTTGTTTATGAGTTAAAAATAAAGCGACATGGTTTTAAATATTTAATTCGCTTACGAAGTCTCACGTCTAAAACCGCCAGTTTCGACCACGTGAAGGCAAGTGAAAGCGCCCATTCCTGAAAATTTATATCTTTGGGGTATAAGTCAATGGATGGGCTTCACTTAAGTCTTTTGTGGTCAACTGTATTGCTTAAATGCATTACAGGGGTTCCTGGCGGTACCTTGCGCAAAAGCTGTGAAGTCCATCCATTTGATTTGCAGTTGAGACTCGGTTCTCTAAAATGATGAACGAGTATGAAGCAGTTTAAGCAGAATTTAAAAAGTACATTTATTGGCTGTTTCGGCGCTGATTTTTCGCGTTTTTATTTATATTACTATCAGTCTAATACTCGTTCACTCCAAAACCCCATCAAGAACGTAATAAAATCTCCCACATAAATACCGAAAACGGCAGCCCCGTTAATAGTTAATCAAAACCGGCTGCCGTTTTCTCCCTTTTTGCCTGACCGTGAAACCACCAGTTTTTCACCGGAAAGGCCAAACTATGGCCTAATGTTTTGTTCATTGTAGTTCGTTGATTTAATATATGAGTGCAATTGTAGTCGACCTGAAAGATATGAATGTCCGTACCCCCGAACAGGCAGTGCGCGTATTTTATGCAACTTTCGATCCCGAAGAAGTACAGGCCGGACTTTGGGAAGCCTTCCGCGGCTTCACCCTGGCAACCGAGACCACCACGGACAAAGAACTGCCCGACATCCAGGATGTAGCAAATCTTTTCGACGGCCTCATCAACCTGGTTAACGGCATCTACGACCTGCAAGCAAAAACAAACGGCCGCTGCGTCATCTGCGGAAGAAGCGAAGACCGCCCATCCGAAAGGAACGGGGGAAGCAGCGGCAACAACGACGACGACCCGCATACCGCAGGTTAGTATTCCCGGCAAATGCCGGATTGTTCTGGTTAAATAATTTATTCTTTAATGTGATTTAAAATGAAGCGATTTTTCAGCTTCCTGGCCTTGCTTTGCCTTTTTTTCGGCGCAGCAGCACAGGAAAATATAACTATCAACACCAGCGGCGCAGCAGCTTCGCCGCTCAAAATAGGGGACAAGGTGCCTGCGGGCGTCCTGTCCGGTTTAAGTAAAACAGCAGCGCTGCAGCAAAAAGGCAGCGGTGATCTTAAAGCCAAATTACTGGTGCTGGACTTCTGGGCCACCTGGTGCGCACCCTGCGTGGCCATGATCCCCCAAATGAATACCCTGCAGGAAAGCTACCACGGAAAAATTCAGCTCCTGCCGGTGGCCTATCAAAGCCGGAAAGAAGTCGAAACTTTCCTCAACCGGCTCGAACAGCAGCGCGGTATCAAAGAACAGCTGCCCCTGGTCACCGGAGACACCAGCCTCGTCAAACTTTTTCCGCATGCGGAACTGCCCCACCTGGTCTGGATCGGACCGGACGGCATCGTCAAAGCCATCACAGGACCGCAGGCCCTGAACAAAGCCGTCATAGACCGCCTGCTCGCCGGGGACAATACCGGGATGAAAATAAAACGGGACGAGGTGATGACCTATGACCGCAGTTCCAATTTGCTGATCGACCCCTCGGCAACCGAACCCGGTGTATCCTTCGCCGTTTCCGGTTACAAGGAAGGTGTCGGCAGGGGATACTACAACGACACCATGATCCCGGGTGAGGGAAAGGAAAGGCGCATGACCGCGCGTAATCAAACCATCCCGGAACTGTACCTGCTGGCTTATTCCAAAAAGCCCAAGGAAGTCGTGCTCGAAGTCGCCGACACCACCGCGCTCGCGTCAGGCAACCTCAGCAGCGATGATTTCCGGGAATGGCTGAAACAGGGGCACGGCTTCTGCGTCGAGCTCGTCCTGCCCGACAGCCTGCGCAAACGTTCCTACGAAATACTCAAAAGCAAGCTCAACGCCTATTTCAGCAATTACAGCACCTCACTGGAAAAAAGACATGTCCGCTGCCTCGCGCTCGTACGCACCTCCGGTGCCGATAAACTGAAATCCGCAGGAGAGAAACCGGCTGTCGAGCAGGACGCCTTCGGCTCCAAATTCACCAACTGCTACCTGCGCGTCTTTATCAGCCGCATGCAGCTACCCCTTCAATACCACCCGCTGCCGCTCAAAGACGAGACGGGCTACACCGGCAAGGTCGACCTGCAACTGAGCGGTGACCTGAGCAACCTCGCCGAGCTCAACCGGGAACTGGCGAAATACGACCTGCGTTTTGAAGAACGGGCGGCAGACCTAGAAATGCTCGTTATCCGCGACGCGGTAAGCAGTAAACCCTGATTGGCACCACCTAAACTATTGCATATGAAAATCCAGATTTCTACGAACCTGATCAACTTCCAAAAGCGTCTCTCCCCGGATACATGCCTTAAGCGGTATGCATGCTTGCTGATAACCTACCTGTGCCTGGTACTGATGCCTGCTTTGGCCTCCGGACAGGAAGCCCTCGTCCGGGGCCATGTCGCTGCAGCGGGCGGTCTTCCCTTATACGCTGCGACCGTCAAAGTGAAAGGCGGACAAGCGGCCGTACTGACGGATACCGCAGGCAACTTCAGCATCAGGATTTCCGGTAAAACCGTACTGGAGGTAAGCTATGTCGGCTATACGAGCCGGGAGCTCACTGTCCTGCCCCGCAGCGGCGAACCAATCCGTATCGAACTGATCCCTTCGGCCGCCGAACTCAAGGAGGTCGTTGTTTCTACCGGCTACCAGTCAATCCCCGCCGAACGAGCGACCGGCTCCTTCGTCCAAGTGGACAATAAACTGCTGAACCGGCGGGTCAGCACCGGCGTCCTCGACCGGCTGGAGGATGTCACCCCGGGCCTGCTGTTCAATAAGGGTAAATCGGCCGGTGCCAACCTGATCAGTATTCGCGGGCAGAACACTATTTACGGCAACGCCAACCCGCTCATCGTCATCGACAATTTCCCCTATGACGGCGACATCAATAATATCAACCCGAACGACGTTGAAAGCATCTCGGTGCTCAAAGATGCCGCGGCGGCTTCGATCTGGGGCTCGCGGGCGGGCAACGGCGTGATCGTCATCACCACGAAAAAGGCGGCCTATAAACTGGCGCTGCGGGTATCGTTTAATGCGAACACCACTGTCGGCGAAAAACCAGACGCTTTTTACCAGCCGCGGATGTCTTCCTCTGATTTTATCGATGTCGAAAAAATGCTGTTCGCCAAAGGCTATTATAAGAACCAGGAGAACGGTTATAACCATCCGGCACTGACACCCGTGGTGGAGTTGCTAATCGCCGGGCGCGACGGAAAGATCGGTACGGATGATATGAACCGGCAGATCGATGCCCTGCGCAATATGGATGTCCGCAATGATTTCAGCAGATATTTCTACCAGAAAAGCATTGCCCAGCAATACGCGCTCAACCTGAGCGGGGGAGGGGATAACCAGCGTTTTTATATCGGCGGCGGGTACGACAACAACCGGGACAACCTGAGCGGTAACGGTTACCGGCGCTATACGCTGAATGCCAGCCAGACGGTGGCAATGCTGAAGCGGAAGCTGGAGCTGACCACGGCTTTTTACCTGACCGAAAGCAACAGGCAGCAGGGTAACACGGGGACGGGCCTGATCGGTTTAAAAACGGGTGCCGGTAACACATTATACCCCTACGCGCAGCTGGCGGACGCGGCGGGTAACCCGTTGGCGATCGCCCATGACCACCGGCAGGTGTTCATTGACGGTGTAGCGCAGGCGGGCCTGCTGGACTGGGCATACCGCCCGCTGGATGAGCTCCGGCTGGCGGACAATACGTCGCGCATTACAGATTATCGCCTGAACGCGAACCTGAGCTATAGGATCACATCTGATCTTTCCGCTTCGGTATTGTACCAGTACGGCCATACACTGACCGCCGGCAGGATACTGCAAAATGAAGACACCTATTATGCCCGTGACCTGGTAAACAACTATACCCAGGCCGCTGACGACGGCAGCCTGAGCTACGGAATTCCCAAAGGCGGTGTCCTCGACCTGGCTAACACTGACGTAAGCAGTCAAAGTTTCCGGGCACAGCTGAATTTGAATACAAGCTGGCAGGACAAACACGCCCTGACTGCGATCGCAGGCTACGAACTCCGGAATTTACATACCATCTCCAACAGCGACCGTTCCTACGGTTACGATGATGCGCATGCGACGGCGCTGCCGGTCGATTATGTGAAGCCCTTCCCGCAATATCCTGCACCGGGAAATGCGCTGGCAGTGCCCTATTACAACAGCCTGTCGGACCTGACGGACCGCAACATCTCTTATTATGCGAATGCGGCTTATACTTACCGCTATAAATATACCCTGTCGGGCAGTGCCCGGCTGGACCGGAGTAACCTCTTTGGCGTGAACGCCAACAGGCAGGGCGTACCCTTGTATTCGGCAGGGATCAGCTGGAACATGGACCGGGAGGATTTTTACAAACTGGCCTGGCTGCCTTACCTGAAATTGCGGCTGACCTATGGCTATAACGGCAACGTCAATAAAACACTCTCTGCCTATACTACCGCGCAGTATCTCGACGGCAACGCGATCAATACGGTTTATGCCCAGGTACGCAACCCGCCTAACCCTGACCTGCGCTGGGAACGCGTGCGGGTGGTCAACGCCGGGCTGGATTTTGAGACGGCAGGGAACAGGATCAGTGGAACGGTAGAGCCATACTGGAAGCGGGGGATGGACCTCATCGGTGATATTGCCTTTGCCCCTTCAACGGGCATCACTACTTTTCGTGGTAATTCCGCAAATACGAAGGGCCGGGGAATCGATGTAACCATTAATACACGGAACCTGACAGGTGTTTTCAAGTGGCAAACGACCCTGTTGTTCAGCCACGTGACAGACGAAGTAACGGGGTACGCCTTTAAGCAGGTGGCCAACAGGTTTCTCTCGTTTGGCGAAAGTCAGGTTTACCCGCTCGAAGGCCATCCGTTCTATGGCTTGTACAGCTATAAATGGGCGGGGTTGGATCCGCAGACCGGCGACCCGCAGGGCTACTTGAATGGCAAGGTGAGCAAGAATTATGCGCAGATCATCAATACGGCAACGGCCGACAGCCTGCAGTTCAACGGTCCGGCGCGGCCGACGACCTACGGGGCCCTACGAAATACGTTCAGCTTCCGGCAGTTTACGCTGTCGGCCAATGTCAGCTACCGGTTCGGTCATTATTTCCGGCTGCCGGGGATCGCTTACAATACCGTGCTGACCGGTCAGGGTTACTATGCAGGCCTTTACAGCCAGCGCTGGCAGTACCCGGGCGACGAGGCGCACACGAATGTGCCTTCCCTGCCTTCGGGGGTAAATTCTGCAAGGGATAATTTTTATAATTATTCGGCTGCTCTTGCCGAGAAAGGGGATAATGTCCGGCTGCAGGATGTTTCGTTCTCTTATACACTGGATAAGGCCGCGTTGAAAGGCCTGCCTGTCCGGCAGCTGTCGCTCTATCTGTACGCCAACAACTTGGGCATCCTGTGGAAGGCGACGAAGACCAAATACGACCCGGACTACCCTACGGCTGCTTATCCTCCGGTAAGGACCCTTGCACTGGGCTTGAAAGCGGATTTTTAATTACGGTAAATCACTAACGCAAATACGATGAAAAAAAAATATAGCTTGTACTCCTTTTCTCGGCTGCCCGGCGTATGGATACCCCTGCTGGTATTGATGTCCTGTCAGAACGGCTACCTTGGTAAGAAACCGGACAAATCGCTGCTGGTGCCTGCGACCCCGACGGATTTCCAGTCGCTGATGGACAACCTCACGGTTTTTAACCAAAGCCCGGGTTTGACCGTGCTTTCAGCCGACGAGGCGCAGATCCCGGATGCCTTGCTTGCGACGTTTGAAAACCCGGCTGAGAAGAACGCTTACCTGTGGCAAAAAGATATCTATGCGGGCCAACCCTGTTTTGACTGGAATATCGCCTACCAGCAGGTTTTTTACGCTAATGTTGTGCTTGATGGCCTTGCTGCAAATCCCGGGAACGGATCTTCCGAATCGCGGAATAATGCAAAAGGCGAGGCCTTTTTCTGGCGCTCTTTTGCATTTTATAACCTGGTGACGCTGTTCTCCACCCCCTATGATAAGACGACATCGGCTAAGGATGCGGGTATTCCGCTCCGGCTGGTTTCCGACGTCAACGCGAAAGTAGGGCGGGGGACCGTGCAGCAGGCATACGATCAGCTGACCGCTGACCTGCAGGAAGCAATCTCCCTGCTCCCAGTCAGCGCACCTTACCAAAGCCGGCCGGTCAAAGCGGCGGGAGAGGCCATGCTGGCGAGGGTTTACCTGACTATGGGGTTATACGACCAGGCCGAAGAACACGCCTCTGCAGCGCTTAAGCTCCACCCTGCGCTGATCGATTACAATGAGCTTGATACGCAATCTGACAGCCCTTTTCCAAGCTCCCCCGCACTTAACAATCCGGAGGTCATCCTTTATGATCATTTGGGCTCCTATGAAATGTTCCTTGACCTTAACCTGACCGTCAGCAAGGAGCTATATGACTTGTATGCTGACAATGACCTCCCGAAGGGGATCTTTTACAGTGGAGGTGATCCGAATTATTTTAAAGGCAGGTACACCGGGTTTAGCCTGGAATTGTTTGGCGGCCTGGCGACCGATGAACTTTACCTCATCCGGGCGGAGTGTTACGCACGTAAAGGCGATAGTGCCGCGGCGCTGAGTGACCTGAATACATTGCTGGTAAAGCGTTGGAAACGGGGGGTATTTGTTCCGCTGACAACCGGTAATACGGCCGACGTCCTGGCAACCGTACTGACCGAACGCCGGAAGGAGCTTGCCTTCCGCGGGCTGCGATGGGATGACCTGAAAAGGCTGAACAAGGACCAGCGTTTTGCGAAAACGCTGAACCGGCAATACGAAGGGGAAAATTACATCCTTCTGCCGGGTGATAAACGTTATGTGCTGCCGATATCGGACGAAGAAGTGAAAGCCAGTGGTATTGGTCAGAACGACCGTTAAGCAAAACGACCGGCGCGAGGCCGGTCGTTATTACAAATTAATGGAAAGTGCCGCTTTCCTGTGCGGTTGGATTGCTGTCATCGATGTTCGGATCCTGGCCTGTAGGGTAGCTGACGGTACAGGTGTTCGTTGAAAGCGAACATGAATAGGAAGTGGTCACTTTTTGATAGGTGCCAGCGGAGAGAATCCGCCATTTGACATCTGCAGGTTTAGCAGATGTGGCGAATGCGGCACCGGTGCCTAATAAAACCGCAATGGCGCCGAAATTTAATTTCATGCCTTTCATGATGTGGGAACGCTTTATTGGATCAAAAAACGCTCGGAAAAACTTTGGTTAAAGAATGGTCGCCTACTCTTTTCGCAGGTTTTCGGCTTTCCCCTGTTGGATCAGTCAGTTAATAAGATCTGTTGCTTTCGTTCAGAAAAGTGCAGGTATATGGCAAGAAGGTTCAGGATCAGGAATACCCAGTTGAAAATAAGGTGTGTTGTCCAGGACATGTGATTGAGAATGCCCCCGCAGGAGCAGGGGATGCGGTCCCAGTAATGCAGCATGACCAGGGATATGTAGCCGGTGAATGCCGCCAATAAAATGCATGAGCCCAGAAGCCCCGCCACCAGGGTACGTTTGAAACTAAGTAAGGCAGCTGTTGCAATTTCTGCTGCGGGCAGCAGGTGAAGCAAAACACCCGCCAGCCAGTGGGGGAAGGTCTGGTTATAGAGCTGCTGCCTGAAATCACCAAACGTCAGCAGTTTGCTAAGGGCTGCATAAATGAAAAGAATGATAAGCAGGGCGGGAATGATTGATCGTGCGAATGTCCTCATGGTATTTTGTGTTTGACGAAAACAAAGTACGGGGCTTGGAAAAAGGTAAAACAGTAACAAAAGGGTATATACCCCTGACAAGGAGTTGGCAATATGAATAAAGGACAGGTTTATGGGTTTGATGAGCGGCTGTTCATACGTGCGCCGTTCTATAGTTTTGAACACTACGCTTTGGGCGCAGCAGAGCGTATGCTTTCGGAAACGACATTTCGGAACGCGCTGTACCTCGCGAGTCCGTCATTCTACGCGGAACTGGAAAAACTGAACTTTGACTGGAAAACCCTGACCGCGAAGCAAAAACTGACTTTGAAAAAGTACTACAACCGGATGTCATTCCGGCCAACCCCTTTCGGGGCGTTTTCCTCTTTCGGACTGGCTCACTGGCAGGACCGGGGATCCGGGCTTAGGCTTGCAGCTAGCGCTCAGTCCGTATTGCACCTGTTGCCCTCCAGGGAATGGCAGGTCGCCGCCTCGCATGCCCAGGGGCAGCAGGATAAGCCCGCGCTATTATTGCGAACAAATCCTACGCTTTTCAGCATCCCGGGCGGGTTCCGGTATGTCCGCTCCTCATTTGAACGGTCAGGGAAAGGGGAATTTGCCGTTAATGAACTCCCGGACGAAGCATTGCACAGGGAAGTCATACAGGCCGGCGCAGACCAGCCGGTTACCCGCATCGGTTTACAGGCTATGGTAGCGGAGAAAACGGGATGCAGCTTACGGGAAGCCAAGGATTATGTGAATTTCCTGATCAGTGAACAGGTTTTGATAACCGAGCTGGAGGGAGCCCTGATCTCGGGACACCATCCGGGCGGTACCGGTATTCCGGACTCGGCGGGTACTGATCATGCTATGCGGTCTTTCTGGCAGCATTCGGCCGCGTCGCTCTTCGATGTAAAACTTAGTTTACCGGAAAGGGCCGCCATGCTGAGCGACCTGAACAGGAAAGCCGGTATCCCATTTTCCGGAAATGCGCTTTACGGCGGCCTGGAAAGGGGTATCCAGTCCGGCGGGATAGACCGGGATAAGCAGCAGTCATTGTTATCCACCATCGAAATATTACAGAAAATCGTTATACCTTATCCTACCCCCGCCTTAAAAAATTTTATAAGGAATTTTAAAGAGCGGTTTGATAGCCAGCCAGTTCCTTTGCTCCGGGCTGTCGATCCGGATAACGGCGTGGGCTACGGTGATCTTCATGGACAGGCACAAACCGGCGGATTGCTAAATCACGTCGCATTCCCGGAAAAAGCGAAAACCGCGAAGGCAGTTGAATGGACCCCGGTACACCGGTTGTTCCTGCGGCTCTGGCTCCAGAATACCAGCCGCGGACCCTATGACCCGGTTCATGTGAATGCGAAAGACACGGCAGATCTAAAGGTCCCGGAAGAGTATGCTCTTCCGCCCACCCTGGCCGTCATGTTTTCCTGTTCCGGGGATGATATCGTACTGGACAACCTGGGCGGCGCATCCGCTACCTCGCTCATCGGGCGGTTTTCAGTGTTCAGCGCGGAAATCGAAACACTCTGCAACTGGGTGGCCGCTGAAGAAAGCCGGGCTAACCCGGACATCATGTTCGCGGAAGTCCACCAATTGTCCGATACGCATGTCGATAATATCAACAGGCGTTCCCCGGTATACGATGCGGCCATCCATATCAACACCTTTCCCGCAGAGACAGGTCAGTTACAGGTGCCGCTAAGTGACCTCATCCTGCGCATGGCAGGGGAGAAGCTGATCCTGGAGTCGGTGAGCCTAGGCAGGCGCATTATACCGAGATTGCCGACCGCCTATAATTATCAGCACAACCCGCTGGCCCTGTTCCAGTTTTTATGCGATCTCCAGTACGAGGGGCTGCAGGCGAACCTGACATTCGACCTGGAAAAGCTGTTCCCGGGACTGGACTTTTATCCGAGGGTCGTCAGCGGCAAGGTCGTGATCAGTCTGGCACGCTGGCGGCTGAGCGATGCTGAGGTGCAAATGTTACTGAGCAAACCTTATTCGATCGGCAGGCTCCATTTATTCCGCGCCGAACGCGGTATCCCGCAACTGGTCAGCCTGGGCCTGAGTGACCAGCAGCTGGTATTCGATCTGGGCGACGACGAAGAGGCGCTCTTTTTCCTGGATTGCCTGAAAGATACACGGTCGGCCGTTATTAGGGAATACCTGCAACCGAATGATGCGGTACAGGCAGAAGGCAAAGCTTTCGCCGCACAACTGGTCGCTGTTTTGTTGCGCCCGGACCCGGTTTATAAAGGGACGAAAGTTCGGTACAGGGTCACGAAAGAAATCCAGCGGGACTTCCTGCCGGGAAGCGAGTGGTTATACCTGAAAATCTATACGACAGAGGAGTCTGCGGACCGTTTATTGACTTCCGCCGTTTTACCGTTTCTGGATAAATACCGCAAGCAGGTGAGGCTCTGGTTTTTTATCCGTTACCGGGACCCAGAGCCGCATATACGCCTGCGGATCAGAAGCGCAGGAGGGGGATCAGGACCCTTGCTCAATGCGATCAGGAAAATCATCGCCCGGCAGCATGCATTGGTTAAAGATGTTAAGCAGGAGATATACCGGCGCGAGATCGAGCGTTATAGCCCGGAATTGATAGAAACAGCGGAACTGCTCTTTCAGGCAGGCAGTTTATGGACACTGGAAAAACTATCCGGAATGGTTGAATCCCCGCCAAAACAAACGGACATTGAGGCTTTTGTGCTTGTTTACCGGATGACCGCTGCCTTCATTTCCGAAAAGGAAGCTATCGGGTTTTTCAACCGGAGATCGGAAAGTTTTTTTAAGGAGTTTGGCCCGGATAAGGCGTTGCGGATAAGCATGGATACCAGATACCGGGCCTTTAGCCGCGACCTCAGCAGGGCAGTAGCGGATGTTCATACTGGTGGAACCAATTATAAAAAAGGCCAGGACTCGGAAATTTTGAAAATCATGCAGGTATTATCGGGCGCAACCACTCACTGGAACACCGAAAAACGGTATGCTTTTTTAGCAGACCTGCTTCACATGCAGGTAAACAGGATGTTCAGCACCCGGCAGCGCCAGCACGAAGCACTGATATTTTACTGTTTATATAAAAGCTGCTCGGGCAGGCAGGCCCGGATTCAAAAACAGGGATCAGTGCCTGGTGCGCTTGCTGATCAGCATTAAGGGCTGGACGCTTTGCATAAATTTTTCACGGTAACTATCACTGATCGGGATGAGGTCATTATTTTCCATCCTGATATCGCTGTTCTCGATTGCCCTGATTTTATTGCGGTTGATGATAAAGGAACGCTGTACCCTGGAGAACATTTCAGCGGGAAGGTTTTCCAGTAATTCCGATAAGGTCAGGTAGGTCACGATTTTTTCGGTGACAAGCTGAATTTCTACATAGTTTACCGCGGCCCGTACATAGAGGATATCGTTGACCGGTATCTTCGTATAAAAATCCTTTTGACCGCCTTTAACGAATAAAGGCGGGTGTTCTTTGACTTCGGGCGTCCTCGGCTCATAAAGCTCCCTCACTTTCTGAACACTCTGCTCGAAGCGGGCGTAGGAGAACGGCTTCATCAGGTAATCTAACGCTTTCAGTGAAAAGGCCTCGGGGCCATATTCCCGGAAGGAAGTAACGAAGATGATTTTGGTCATCGGGTTGATCAGAGCGGCGAGGTCCAGTCCCGACAAAACGGGCATTGCCACATCGAGGAAGGCAAACATCGGCGGATCGGCCTTTAAATCCTTTAACGCCTGAACAGGATCGGTACTGGAACCGATTAAGACGAGATCGGATGTTTTCGCCACATAGGCTGCTAAATAGGCTATGGCGTGTGCTTCGTCGTCGACGATATAGGTAGTTAATTTCATAATTGTACGGTTAAGGTGGACTGGTAGTAATCTTCCTGTTCCCTGATCTCCAGGCTATAATTGTCAGCATACGTATAGTCAAGCCGGAGCCGGATATTCTTGATGCCGAGGCTCTGGATCCGCCCGAAAGAAGAATGGGGACTTTTGTAATTGCCGGTTTCAAAGACCAGTAGACCGGTGCCGGATACCGACACGCTGGCATAAGCCGGTTTTCCGCGAAGATTGGCGTGTTTAAAAACATTTTCCAGCAGGGTCATGAGCACGAGGGGAATGATACGGTGGCCGGCCGTGTTTCCGGAAATGGAATAATCGATATGCAGGGGGTAATCGAACCTTGACTGGTTGATCATGATCAGGTTTTTCAGCTGTTCCAATTCGCGTTCCAATGGTATTTTGCCGTCAGTCCCGGTTCCTTGCATCGTAAAACGCATGATCTCTGCTAACAACAGTACATTTTCCGCTGCCTCTTCCGAGTGTTTGTAAACGGTATTGTGGATGAAATTCAGGGAATTAAATAAGAGGTGGGGACTGATCTGCTGCTGAAGATAAGCGTTCTGCGCTTTGGCGAGGTCTCCCTCTAGCATAAGGTTATCCCGTTCAGCTGTCAGCTGTTTTATTTTTGCCTCTGCCGCCTGTTTTTGAAATCTGGATATATTCAGGGCTGTCCAATAAAGTGTCGCCAGCGCTGCAAAGAATATGCAACGATAAAGGTCCAAAGCCGCCATTTCTTTTATAATCTTAAATTTCGTGTCTTGCGACTTTGTAAAATCGGTAAACAAGTAATCTGCACTGACTTTAACGCTTAAGTAAACTGATATTTCTAAGCCAACAAGCAAAGCGAGCCTGAAATATTTTTTATTTCTTTTTATTAAGTTTTCATCAAGAAGGAATTTGTGCAGGTAAAATAAGGTAATATTACAGAAGTAGTAAAATAGGTTTTTGGGTATATTTCCTATTGTTCCGGCTGTATAATAAAATATTGAAAGCTCGTATACTATAAAGCAAAACCACCATATACTGTGATCTAATATGTCTTTTAACCTAAACTGAACAGTCGAAAGGTGTGAATTACTCAAATGTGTTTTTGTGTAATATTTCAGAGGATCCATGTAATAAAACTATTATATATATCATAAAACATTAATATAGTAAAAAATATATATTATGAGCAATAAGAAAATCAAACTTCCAAAATCTACAGTTAACAAAGTTTACAACATGGTAAGTCATGTTAAATCAGGCGGCGACACAACCACTACTTCTCAAGGCGACCCGACTAATGGTTGTACTACTATCCTTACAACAACTCATTACATTTAACAATCAAACTTTACTTTGAAAACTGCCGAGCTGACATTGGGGGGCGATATTTTTGATCATTTAAAGGAAATGGTTAAAAGGTGCCAAAGCTCCACCTGTCCAGGCGAGCAGACATTGGCAAAAACGGAATCATTATGCAGCGAAGCCCGTAAAACCTGGGCTTCTGCTGCTTTTTCCGATTTGAGCGAAACCTCCCTTACCCGTTATTTTTCCCATCAGCTAAACGCTGTTACAGAAGTAACCATCCTGTTAGACGATATTTCCAGGCAATTCTTCGGATCTCTGGGAAATTCTGATATATTTCAATCAATCCGATGTGAAATACTTTCATTGGTAAATTATTTAATTGGATATTATCGACCGTATATTGATTGTTATGCTAGTTGCCCGGATGTATTCAAACAATACATCGTAGAGAACCTCAGTACCAAAGTTGACTTCGTGTATAATTCGCTACCTAAGCTGAATGACGCTGTCCAGCCGCTTGGAAACGTAGTGAGCACTTATTTAAGACATATAAGATCGAGCGATCACACTACAGTTTTTAATTTCGGGCAGGTGATGTATTTCAACGGTTTTGTGAACGACCTGGAACTATTTTTTCAAAATTCGCTTAATCTTGTTCGGGCATCTGTCTTCGCGGAGCGGCTGCTAAAACTTGAATTTAATCATTATTTGCTTTTCATCCATTATCAAACCGCAATCCAGCAAAGGTTAGATAGTACACCGTTAAAAAAGAGGGAAAATAAATTAGATGAAGAGCTTTTCCTATTAGCGCATAAAAACAACCCGAATACACTTCGGTATGATTTGCGCTGGCCCCCACTTGAAGAAATGTTGACGGGCTGGCTATTGCAGGCAAAAAAGAAACTGACCAAAAGTGAGGTCGCGCCCTCATCTACAGATCGCGGTAAATCCAAAAAGATGCACGTGATTCTTTCGGTATCCCAACTGGCGGCTTTGGCAAAGCTGTTTGTCAAAGAAAAGATTTTCGGAGATCATAGCATGAACGAGGTATTTGAATTCTTTTCGGGAAATTTCTCCAGCAAACGACAGGATGCATTTTCGCAGGGAAACTTCATTAAAGAATATTACAGTATCACGCAAGTGACTGCTGCGGAATTAAGGGATCTCCTGCTCAGGATGGTCGCCCGCATCAACCGTGATTTTTTCCCGGCAGTGGTTGCAGTAAGTTTCCTAATCCGTTTTTATCAAGGTACTTGATCAACTCACCGAACCAGGCATAATCAAATTTTTCTTTTTTGAATAGTTCAGCGGGACCAATAGCAATAATCTGTTGGAGTGTATCAAATCCCATTAATTTACTCAGCTCCTTGAACCCATCACTCAAATCCAAGCGACGAATTTCTTTATTGAGAATAACTGAAGTTATTGATGYGGTCATGAATAGTCTGTTTTTACAAAGCTTATTATGATCTAAAAATAATAAAAATGGATCATATATGAGTCGTTGCGAATAATTTATATGCCGCAATTTCGTTTTCGTGAAGAACAAGCGGAACGTTTTGGCAAATCAAATCTTTAGCGAACAGCTCAGGGCTGTTCGTGAACAAAGAGATTTGACGCAGGACGGGCTGGCAAGTATCTCAAATGTAAATCGTTCCCAAATCGTGAAATACGAACGCGGTGTTGGAAATCCCACTTTGGATAGTCTCGTTGAACTTGCAACAGCGCTCGATGTTAACTTAGACGATCTAATGCCAATCTCGAAATATAAAAAGGAGCGAAAGGCAAGCTGACTTTCATTTCCAATTTTTTCATTTTGGCTTATTTCGTAGTGATGCGTAACTGGGCGATGAAGTTATCAGATCTTTCAGTAGATAAGGGGTCACAAATTGTGACCCCTTATCTACTTTCGGATTTCAGTTCATTCAACTATTTAATTTGAAGCCTATTGGTTCTCTCGGCTCATTCTTTTGCTTTATCAGTTGTTTCAAGGCCTGAAAAATAGCCTGGATGTCATCATCATGCTGGATAACCAGTTTTTCTATCTGTTCAAATTTCAACAGCAGGTCTTTCTGCGTTATCAGCATTTCCCTCAACTTGACGAAAACCTCTATGATTTTGATACTCATTGCAATTGCCATTTGACTTTTAATAACATTGGCAAGCATCAGAATGCCATGTTCGCTGAACACGTAAGGTCTTGTACCGCCCAGGTATTGCCGGGATGGTATCACATTTTGTGATACCATGATATCAACTTCCTCTTCCGTTAGTTGAAACATAAAATGCCCGGGAAATCTTTCCTCGTTTCGTTTGACCTGTTGTCGCAGGCGTTTGGGAATCGTACCGTACATTTCCGCAAGATCGCGGTCGATCATTACTTTGACTCCTCTTATCAAGTATATTTTTTCGGCAATTCCAGCATCACTCATATGTTCGTTTTTCATGTAATCTGATTCGATTCTAAGAATTTATTATTCGAAGCATAACAGTTCCGAAGATTAAACTGTCGTTTTAATCTTATGCTTCAATAGAAGCATATCCTTGCTTAGCTTCATATTCAGCACCTTTGCATACTCCTGCGTGGTTTTGATGTTGGCGTGTCCCAGCATGGCGGAAACGCTTTCCATCGGCACATCGTTGGCCAGCGTGACCGTAGTCGCGAAGGTATGACGTGCTATGTGAAAAGTCAGCGCGGTTTTTTTAATACCGCACAATTCTGCGATCTCTTTCAGATACTCATTTACCTTTTGGTTAGAAGGTACCGGAAAGATCAATCCCGTATTGGAACATCTTGGGTGATGCTCATATTTTCGCATCAGTTCAATCGCCATCGGAAGTAACGGCACCCTGGTGGGAATATCGGTTTTTTGACGGTTTGTCATGATCCAGATCTCACCATCATATCGGTCGGTAAGATCGCGCCGGTGCAGTTTTTTAATATCGGCATATGCCAGGCCGGTATAACAGCTGAACAAAAAGATATCACGTATCTGTTCAAGCCTGGTTGACGAGAATTCTTTGAGCTCAATCGCAGTCAGGTCCTTTTGCTCAAGACAGGCCCTGTGAACGCGCTTGACCTTGCCTTTATATTTTACAAAAGGATTTCGGTCTATCCAACCGTTATCCAGGCTGATCTGGATGATCTTTTTAAAGTTCCTGATATACTTGACAGCAGAATTGTTACCGCAGTTCCTTTCCGATCGCAGCCAGAAATCATAATCTGTGATGAATTGATGATCGACCTTGCGCAGGCTTATATCGGTTAAATCATAACGCCATTTCAAAAAACGCTGGGTATGACTCAGCGATATTTTATACCGGCTTAAAGTACCCTTGGTCGCTTCTTTGCCTACCAGCTTCTCGAACCGCCTGTTGTGTTCTTCAAATACTTCAATCAGCATTTTGGGGCTTTCTTCCTTACCCATAAAACGGTTTTTCAGGCTTTCAGCCGTAATACTTTCCTGGGCTTTGATCATTGCACTATGTGCTTCGTCAACTTGTGCCCTCAGGGTGTCAAGATAGTTGTTGAAAGTTTTAACATTTTCTTTAGTCCCCTTCATCCGGCCGGCGGAGGGGATCCATTGCGATGGTTCGCACTCGCGGCCCGTTGTCAGCTCTGACCGCTTGCCGTTCACGGTGATGCGCATGTACACAGGCACGGGACCTGTTTGATAGTTTCTTGCTCTCTTCAAATAAAAGAGCACACTGAAAATTGTCTTCATAATGACTCACTAAATGGTTAAACAAATATCGGTTTGCGGCCATTCTCTGACAAGATGTTCAATTTTTGAACGGGTTGTCAATCAGTGTTTTAACCTGTTTCTGGTGAGTCAATCAAATGATTGATTTGACTCACCGAATTACTCACCAGATATATGTCAAATGGTGAATAAAATGGCTTGTCGGTTAAAAATTAAAAACCTGATTTCGTGCGAGATACAGGATTTTAGTCATTTTTGGTATGAAAATCAGCGGAGAGGGAGGGATTCGAACCCTCGATACCCTTTTGGAGTATACACACTTTCCAGGCGTGCTCTTTCGACCACTCAGACACCTCTCCGTGTAAATGTGGAGTGCAAAGGTAAAATATTTGACCTTACTATCAACAAAAAAGCGAAGCCTGTTTCAACAGGCCCCGCTTTCACAAAAACTTAACTCTACTTATAAAAATTGCACTCACGTAAGTATGACGGTAATTGTAGCCTTTGGTTTAATTTAAGTAAAAAATATTGGGCTATAATGCAGATACATAATTTTAGCTTATGTTTGCTCCGCACTGTCACATGGCGGTGGTTAACATAAAATACTGTTTTGGTTGCAATGCTGAGCATCAACGACATTAAAAAACCTATTGCTGCTGATATTGATGCGTTTGAGGAGAAATTCAGAACTTCGATGAAAAGTTCTGTTCCGCTGCTTGACCGTATCACACATTATATTGTTAAGCGTAAAGGCAAGCAGATCCGCCCTATGTTCGTGTTCTTTTCGGCCAGCATCTGCGGGGGCATCAATGAGGCAACGCACCGCGGGGCCGCATTGGTTGAGCTGTTGCATACAGCATCGCTTGTGCATGACGATGTGGTTGATAACTCCTATCAGCGGCGTGGATTTTTCTCTATCAACGCTTTATGGAAAAACAAGATAGCCGTTTTGGTGGGTGATTACCTGCTTTCAAAAGGCTTGCTGCTTTCTATCAACAACAACGACTTCCAGTTGTTGCGCATAGTATCTGACGCGGTTAAGCAAATGAGCGAGGGCGAACTGATGCAGATTGAAAAGGTGCGCCGCATGGATATTGGCGAACCTGTTTATTACGATGTGATCAGGCAGAAAACCGCTTCGCTTATTGCATCATGCTGTGCCTGCGGGGCAGCATCGGCAGGGGCCAGTGACGAGGTGGTTGAAAAAATGCGTCTCTTTGGCGAAAAGATCGGCATCGCGTTCCAGATTAAGGATGATATGTTTGATTTTGGTACCGATGATGTGGGTAAACCGCTGGGTATCGATATCAAAGAGAAAAAAGTTACCCTGCCACTTATTTACGCGCTGGCTAATTGCAGCAGTTCAGAAAAAAAGCGGGTGATCAACCTGGTGAAAAACCATAATGAAGATCCGAAAAAAATTGCCGAGATCATTCGTTTTGTACAGGAAACCGGTGGTTTGCAGTATGCCGAAACCCAGATGAAAAAGTACCAGGATGAAGCTTTTGAGATCCTGAGCACTTTCCCCGACAGCGATTCGCACCGCGGCTTAGAACAGCTGGTGAGGTTTACTACCGAGCGGAACAAATAATTCGATTTTATTGTTGCACGTAAATCACTGGCTTTTTAAAGATAGGCTCCTTATCTTTATCATAACCGGTTTTTACAATTATGACAGCTACAATCCCTACACTGTTTGAATGGGCGGGCGGCACACCTGCTTTTGAAAAGCTTTTCAATCAATTTTATGATAAGGTTTTGGCCGATGAACTGCTGGAACCTGTATTTAAACATATGTCGCCCGAACACCGGATGCATGTGGCTCATTTTGTGAGCGAAGTTTTTGGAGGTCCCAAAACTTACAGCGAAACTGAAGGTAGTCATTATGCCATGATCAATAAACATTTGCAAAAGCATTTAACCGAGGCACACCGCAAGCGCTGGATTGAACTGTTGCTGCAAACTGCCGATGAGCTTTCACTGCCAGATGACCCTGAATTTCGTTCGGCGTTTATGGCTTACCTGGAGTGGGGCACGCGAATAGCTGTATTGAACTCCCAAACAGATAATACAACAGAGAACCCTGATGCCCCTATGCCGCAATGGGGATGGGGCGTACCGGGAGGGCCATATATCCCTTAAAATAATAGCACAGGAATGTAAAATGACCACTGGATTAGGCGGGTTGATCATATTTACCACCCTCCCGGCGTTTATGTTCGGGTAAACTTATTAACTTCGTAAATGCAGTCCATACAATCTCTTTTTCCCAGAATAGGTTTCTTCTCTATCCTTGATGTATTGCTGGTGGCATTGATCATTTATCAGTTGTATAACCTCATCAGGGGAACCATTGCAGCTAATATCTTTATAGGTTTCGCGGTGATCTTTGCCCTCAACTTTGTGGTGAAAGCTTTGGATATGAAGCTGCTCACTATTATACTGGGTAAGTTTGTTGATGTGGGGATCATTGCTATTATCGTGGTTTTTCAGCAGGAGGTAAGACGATTTTTATTGCTGGTAGGTAAAAATGCCTCATTGCAACGTAATAAGGCATGGTGGCAATATTTCTTCGGAAAATCAGAAGTGGAAAAAAATAACTATGCCCGTATCAAGCCTATAATAGATGCCTGCAAAAGCCTGAAGCAAACCCGCACCGGGGCGCTTATTGTTTTCGCTAAATATTATGATGAGCAGTTTTACCAAAACAGCTGCGAGGTTGTGGAAGCTAAAATATCCAAACGTTTGCTCGAAAGTATCTTTCAAAAAACCAGTCCGCTGCATGATGGGGCGGTCGTTATCTCTGAGAATAAGATTAAATCGGCCAGCTGTATTTTACCGCTTACCGAAAAAACAGATCTGCCGGCACAGTTTGGTTTACGCCATAGGGCAGGCATCGGTGTAACGGAGGCTAACGAAGCCACGGCCATCATCGTATCCGAAGAAACCGGTGAGATATCATACGCCAAACAAGGCCGGGTCAAAATGAATATCAGTTTTGCGGAGCTGGAAAAAGTTTTGAATAAGGATTTTTAAAGGAGCAAATAAGAGGGGCGTCATGGTGAGCTCGTCGAACCATGGTGGAAGGGGCTCTACGCGTGAGTCTTCGACAAGCTCAGACTGACAATGCGAGAGCCGGGTTTACTTGAGCTCAACGCCAAAAGGATTGTTATATTAGTAAACCGATAATTAGCGTTAATAACTAATGCCACTGCAAGTTCCTATCGATAAAATAATAGAAACCTCCCGGGTTCTATTTTCCATAGCAGGGCGTTACCTTGTATTTGCCGGCGCATTTTACCTGTTTTTTTATGTATGGCGAAAAAGGGCTTACTGGCAGGCAAAAATTCAGCAGCGTTATCCCGAAAATAAGCACATCATTCGCGAAATTGTTTATTCGTTCATCACCATACTGATATTTGGTGCGGTGATCATGCTGGTGATCTATGCCAGTAAAAAGGGAGTGACCAGAATTTATCCAAACATTAGCGACAAAGGGTATGCTTATTACTTTTTGAGCATAGGCCTGATGATCTTGATGCACGATACCTACTTTTACTGGACCCATCGTGCCATGCACTGGAAGCCTTTGTTTAAGCTGGTGCACAAAACACATCATTTATCAACCAACCCAACGCCATTCGCTGCTTATGCCTTTCACCCGCTGGAGGCTGTGGTGGAGATAGGCATTGTGCCGCTTATCGCTTTTACCATTCCTTATCATGGTACGGCACTAACTATATTTTCGTTGTATTCGCTGCTGCTAAACGTTACGGGGCATTTAGGCTATGAGCTTTTCCCGAAAGGGTTTGCCAGTCATAAATTGTTTAAATGGCATAATACTTCAACCCATCATAACATGCACCATCGACTGGTAAAATGTAATTATGGCTTATATTTTAACATCTGGGACCGGCTAATGGGCACAAATCATCCCGACTATGAAAAAAGTTTTGAGGAGGTGGTTGAGAAAAGATTGAGAGCAAATAGAGCGGTTGATAGTAATGATTTAGTGGCTGATTTGTATACAACCAACGATGTATGAAACCAGTACTGTCTTATTGTTTTAGGATTTGGTTTAGCACTATGTTAATTGCTCCAGTTATTATATTCATAGCACAGTTACCCTCAGGTGTCGGGGTTAATTTTCTTTCTGAACCGTTATGGTCAATGTTGCAACTAACATCATATATGTTTTACATGATATTTTTCGGATTGCTACTATCTGTGCCGGGCTTCCTATTGTTTTATTTAATAACAAGCTTGCTCAGTAAGCTGATCTTAAACAGAAACTTAGTGAAGTTAACATTATCTGTGATTAGTATAACACTTTTTATAATTGTATTTTTCTTAATGTTCCATTCACTATCGTTTTTAAACAAAAGGAGCTTTATTGCTTATTTCTCATATCCTCTGCTTAATTTGTTAGGAATATGGTTTTATAAATTGAATGCGGACAAAAGCACTATCGCGGGGTAATCTTATCTTTTTTAATTCCGACAGTATCCGGATTAACAGCATCTATCCTTTTAATCAGCATATGATATTTCATTCCGGGTTCGTCTGTTTTAACAACTGGCATATTATCGCGTGGATAAGTTTTAACTACCGGCATCCGGCTGTAAACGGTTATATTATCTACAAGCTCGAGGGTATTTAGCAATGTACCGTTATTGTTTGAAAGCCCGTTTTGCGGGAGTAAAGGAATTAATTTCGATAGGTTGGTATCGCCCTTTAATGGCTTCAGGTTAAAAAGTTTATCGACAGAATTATTGTTATCCGGGACTTTATTAAGTGTTTGCGCTTTAAGCTGACCAGCGCAGGCTATCAGCATAACAAAAAATAAAGTTTTTTTCATGGCGATAATATTTTACACCAATATACTTATCCTTTAATAATATATAAATGTTAAATAATGTTATTTATTGTTAAATGCTTTTGAATTGTACCTAAATACCCAAGCGGTAAAACGATAGATTTTGTTACTTTTGTTGAAAATTTAAAACCGATGAGCGAACTCATTAAAAAACAAGTAAACGATGCAAAGGCCAATATGGATAGGGCCATTGAGCATGCGGACAGCGAACTGAATAAAATACGTGCAGGCAAAGCAAGTCCATCATTATTAGATGATGTTAAGGTTGATTACTATGGTACACCTACGCCGCTTAGCCAGATCGGTAGTGTAAATACTCCTGATGCCCGTACTATCGTTGTTCAGCCATGGGAAAAATCATTACTGGGCGCAATTGAAAAAGCCATCAAGGAAGCAAATTTAGGACTTAACCCACAAAACGACGGTATCATTATCCGTATCAATGTACCGCCGCTTACCGAAGAGCGTCGCCGCGACCTGGTTAAAAAAGCCAAGGGCGAAGCCGAAAACGGTAAAATTGCTATCCGCAACATCCGTAAAGATGCCAACGAGAAGATCAAAAAATTAAAATCAGAAGGTGTTTCTGAAGATGAAATAAAAGTAGGCGAAGCGGAAGTTCAAAAACTTACCGACGCTAACATTGCTAAAGTTGATCAGCTTTCAGAAGCTAAAGAAAAAGATATCATGACGGTTTAATATTAACCTTATGTCAAATTAAAAGGGAATGAGCTACTTAGCCATTCCCTTTTTTTATGTTTGCTGTTGAAACATGAATGTATTAATTTCTTACTTAAAAAAACACCGCTGGATCGTAGTATTTGCACTTTTCCTGGCGGCAATGAATATAGGCTTCTCGTTGTTAGACCCATGGATAACCGGTCGTATCGTTGACCGTGTTATTGAACAGCGCGGTACCCTTCATTACGACGAATATCTTAACAAAGTACTGATGCTGGTTGGCGCGGCCATTGGCGTTGCCATGGTATCACGCATAGCGAAAAACTTTCAGGATTATTTTACTAATATCATCACCCAAAAAGTTGGGGCTGAAATGTATGCTGATGGGTTGAAACACTCACTTGAGCTGCCTTACCAGGTATTTGAAGACCAGCGGAGCGGCGAAACCCTGGGTATATTGCAAAAAGTACGTTTGGATTGCGAAAAATTCATCACTTCGTTTATCAGTATCCTTTTCGTTTCGCTCATCGGGATGGTGTTCGTTATTGTATATTCGGTAAGTGTCAGCTACCAGGTTACACTGGTTTATTTTGCTGCTATCCCTATCATCACTTTTGTGAGTATGGCTATGAGCCGGAAAATAAAAACCATCCAGAAAAAGATTGTATCTGAAACAACCGCACTTGCAGGTTCAACTACCGAATCATTAAGGAACATTGAGCTGGTAAAAAGTTTGGGGTTGGCAAAACAGGAAATTGAAAGGTTAAACAATACAACTTATAAAATTCTTGATCTGGAATTGAAGAAGGTAAAATATGTGCGCAGCATGAGCTTTGTACAGGGCACCACCGTTAACCTGGTAAGGAGTGTAATGGTTGTTGTTTTACTGATGCTCATCTTTAAAGGGACCATCTCCCCCGGCCAATATTTCAGCTTTTTATTCTACTCATTCTTTTTATTTAACCCTTTGCAGGAGTTAGGTAACGTGATCCTTTCGTGGCGCGAGGCTGAAGTTTCTCTTGGTAACTTCAACCGGATATTGAGCATCCCAATTGATAAAAAGCCCGAAAAACCGGTATTGCTTGAAAAGGTGAATACCTTGACTTTTAATGATGTTAGCTTTAAACACCTGACAGCAAACCGTAACGCGCTTAATCACATTAGCTTTGAAACCAATTCGGGCGAGACGATAGCGTTTGTTGGACCTTCGGGTTCAGGTAAAACTACATTGGTAAAATTACTGGTGGGCTTATATCAACCCTTGCAGGGCGATATTTTATATAATGGCATATTAAGTAAAGAAATTGATCTCGATCAGCTGCGAGAAAAAATTGGTTTTGTAACCCAGGATACACAATTGTTTTCGGGTACAATTCGCGAAAACCTGCAGTTTGTACGCCCAGGTGCTACTGATGAGGAATGTATGGATGTACTGCAGCGTGCAGCCTGTCAAACCCTGCTGGCCCGTGCCGACAAAGGTTTAAGCACAGTAATTGGCGAAGGCGGTGTAAAAGTATCAGGCGGAGAGAAGCAGCGCCTTTCCATAGCCCGTGCTTTATTACGCAGGCCGGATATACTGGTATTTGACGAAGCTACTTCATCGCTTGATTCTATTACAGAAGAGGAAATCACCGAAACCATTCGTAACGTATCCGAAAAGGAAAACCATATTACCATATTGATCGCCCACCGGTTATCAACAATCATGCATGCCGACAGTATTTACGTACTGGAAAAAGGCCGCATTATTGAAGGTGGCAAACACGCTGATCTGATTGCTCAAAAAGGTTTATACTATGCTATGTGGAGGCAACAAATAGGAGAGAAGGACACGGCAGATGCGCTGGATTAAGATTTACTCTAAGTCAAAGAGAAAGGCGATGCTAATAGCATCGCCTTTTTTATTCACCATCGTCATTGCGAGGTACGAAGCAATCCCAAACTATACAGGGCGGATATGCCTCCGTACGATTGCTTCGTACCTCGCAATGATGGGGTTGTAAGTTATTGATTACTAATGCTATTTTTACCACACGACATCGCGATTTTTTCGAGGAATTCCCTGATGGTTACTCGCAATGACCGGGTGGGAAGCAATTATATCTCCGGCGGTACAAGCGTTATCGTAGTAGTTGTTATCTTAGTATTTGCCATATGTGCAAACAGACTTACAGCATTTTTTATGGCGGCCTCATGCTCCGTATCGGGTAAAGCGTTGAGCACTTTTAAAAATTGTTTCCACTTTAAGCCAAGCTGGTCGCCATAAACCTGGTAATAATGGTAATTCAAATTGTAAGGCAATAACTGCTCGTTAGTTTTCAGTCGTTTTGCTATTACATTACCGCCGAGTGTTGCACCTTCCAGCACATACATTGCGCCGAGAATTGAGGCATCACTGCTTAGGTCAATAAAACCGGGAGTAGTTTTTGGCGAAATCCCCACCGCCGAATTGATCTCTTCAAAGTCACGTAGCAGTGCCGGGAGTTTTATCCGACTTTCGATATCCAGTTTTTGGCGTAGCTCAGCATTCAGGCCGGAAAATAAAAAATCTTCTACAGCGAAGTGGGTAACATAATTAACGTGTAATATGGTTTGATACTGCTCAAACGTAAGTGAGCCACCCATGATCTGCTCTACAAACATTTTTTGTTCAAGCTGATCATGTAAATGAGCAGTAGCTTGTTTTATTTTTTCGTGAAGCATAAGGTGTACGTGGTGTTATGCGGCTAAGATACCGTCAATGCACTTATAAAGTTCATCAAGTGCAAAGGGTTTTGCCAGGTAAGATGTAGCGTTAAGCTTTTTAGCAAGCTGTACAATGTTTTCGTGGCCTGAAAATAATACAAATGGTATAGTTCTGTGGTCATTAACCTCGTGGATCTCTTTGATGATCTCCTGGGCCTGCCGCTGACCAATATAGTTATCGAGCAGGATCAAATCGGGGCCGAAGTTCTCAATTTGTGCTACAACCTGGTAGCCGTCGCGCTTTACTTCAACCTCATATTTATCGCAAAGGGCAATCTCCATAATATCGGCTATATCCGCATCATCCTCGATGACTAATATTTTTTTCAACGTTTTAATTGACATTCAGATTTTTAGTGAACCAAAAATTATAAAGTGATTCAACGCAGCTTACCAGGTTTAAATAACCCGCAGGCTTGGTTAAATAGGCATTAGCGCCAAATTCAAGCGATGCTTTAACATCTTTCGGATTATCCGACGTTGAAAAGAATACCACAGGCACATATTTCAAAAAGGGAATTTCACGGATGCGTTTTACAAGGTCAAGGCCCGAAAGCCCCGGTAAGTTAAGATCAAGCAGGATGAGCTTTGGTTTTACCCGGGCTTCAGTAAGCTGCTTTAATTGCTCAAGCGCATCTTTGCCATTATCAATGATCTTTACGGTAAGTCCGTCTTTCACTTCCTGAACGGCATGTTGCATTATGAATGCAAAATCCTCGTCATCTTCAACATAAAATATATCGGGCGAACTCACAATTAACTAATTTTAAAAGATATATAAAAAACTGTGCCAAATCCTAACTTGCTCTCAAACCAAATACGAGCCTTGTGTTTTTCAACAATACGCTTTACTATGGCAAGGCCAACGCCGGTACCTTCAAATTCAAGTGCGTTATCCATACGTTTAAATAATTCAAACACACGGTTATAATAATTAACATCAATACCAACACCGTTGTCAGACACCGAATAAACAACCTCGTTGGTTCTGACCACACCTTCAACCTTTACTTTTGAGCGTGCGGCCTTTGACGAGTATTTCACAGCATTATTGATCAGGTTGGTGAAAACCTGGGTTATCATTACACTGTCACCCTCAATTGAGGGTGTTTCGCCAATGGTAAATTCAATATTTTCGGGATTAAGGGCCGATAATACTTCCCTTTTTATCTCGTTCAATAATAGCCCCATATTAATTGATGCCATCTCAATCTCGGCCCGGCCCACGCGCGAATAATGCAGGATCTCCTTAATGAGCATATGCATTTTATCTGTACCTTTGATGATCCTGTCGAGCATCTTTTTAGCACTGTCATCCAGGCTTTTATTACTTGCCAACAGCAGCTCCGAATAGTTTTTTATGGACGAAAGCGGAGTGCGCAGGTCGTGCGATATGGTATAGCTGAAAGTATCCAGTTCGTCATAAGCCAGTTGCAGGCGTTCGTTCAGGATCCTGATCTCGTTGGCTTTACGGTTGATGGCGTAAATAATATCCTCACGTACTCTTAAAACCGCGGTGATCTCGTCATGCTTCCACTTTTCGGATGTGTTTTTAACAATCTGTGTCCAGCTTTCAAATGATTTACGGGGCGATAACTGCAACAGGCCATCAGCTGTTTCTTCAACCGGTTTTTCGGGGTTGCCGGCCCATGTAATAGATTGTACCTGCTCCGGTTTGAACCAAATGATCATTTCGCCAAGTTCCCGCGATAGGCTGCAGGCCAAAATGCCGCTGGCAACATCAGCATATTGTTGTGCCGCCGGAAATATCCCGGGGAAACGATGGGTACTGTAAACAGTATCCACCATGTTTACTTTAAGCCATTCAACAATATCGGCAATTTGCTCGTTGGTAGGTGTTAGGCCGATAGTGGTTATTTCACCATCATATATTAACGCCACGCCTGTGGCTGTAGTAACATCCTTCAGCGTTACTTTATTGCGGGTTAATGCAAAAGTAAAGTCGGTATCTTTTTTAATATAATCAGCAATGGTATTTGCGGCTTCGCCCAGTTCATGAAGCTTGGCCGAATCCTCTTCGTCCTGGCGGTACTCTAACGCTGAGGATAGGATCTGTCCGATCAGTTTAGAGGCATCGCGTGATTTATAGTCGATAAACCTTGGCGAATAATTATGGCAAGCGATAAGTCCCCAAAGCTCTCCATGAGCAATGAGCGAAATACTAAAGCTCGAACCGACGCCCATATTTTTTAAATACTGGATGTGAATAGGTGAAACTGCCCGTAATACCGAATGCGTAAGATCGAGCGGTGCAGCATCTTCCTCATAGGTAATAATAGCCGAACTTTCAGAGTTTACATCGGCTATAATACGGGTAAGGTTGATCTTGTAAAGTTCGCGTGCCTGTTTCGGGATATCGGATGCCGGATAATGTAAACCTAAAAACGGTTCAAGATCATCATTCTTTACTTCGGCAGTTACCTCGCCGTGCCCATCCTCATTAAATTTATAAATCATCACCCTATCATAGTTGATGATCTTCTTTATCTCGAAGGCTGCGTTTTGCAGCAGGATATTTAAGTTTTTACCGCTTAAGATTTCGGCTACTGAACGACCTATGGTTTTTTGAATATCATAACCCAGGTCTGATTCGACTGGCTCAAACTCCAGCACCAGGTCATTTACCGAGTGACTGATAATGAGGTTATAATTAACACCCTTTACATCAATAGCCAGCGGATTGATGGTATCTGAGCTTTTTAAGCCTTTGGCAAGATTTAACAGCTGTTGAAATGACGCAGTGTCACTTGCTATGGCTAACTGCTCTTCGAGTTCAGTAATGTTTTTACCTAAAAGCCCTGCTGCATTAACACCCGTATAGCTTTCAATATTTTGACTGATATAGGAAATATTGTATGATTTGCTGTTTACAGCGATCAAAAAACCGTGCGATTGGATCTTTCCGGGAATATGGATGGGTTCTCTGTCGCAATTGGTCAGGTCTACCTGGTAACTCATAGTGTGTTTTATAGGATGAATGACCGTGTAAAATACAAAAAATACACTTCTATGAAATATATTTTTTAAATAGGCAAGTTGTAAGGGAAGATAAGGAGGATTAAAAAAACGTCATTCAGCTTATGGTCGGTGTTTTCACCGCACCATATGATTTACTGGTCGACTGTTCAATCTGGTGAATGCGAATATCGGAAGTTTACGGCCAGGGAGTAAGGCAAAAGTGGTGCGGTGAAAACACCGACCACAAGCACAAAGATAGGGAGGATTAAAAAAGCGTCATTGCGAGGTACGAAGCAATCCCCGATTAGCCGAGCTGCTCTGTACAGTTCGCGATTGCTTCGTTCCTCGCAATGATCGGTGGGTAGATAAAGCTGTTTAGCTTAAATATTCTTATTCTCAATCATTTTGAAAAACTCATCGCGGTAGGTATCACCTACGGGGATGATCTTGTCGCCTATCTGGATGCGGCTTCTTTCGATGCTGTCTATTTTGTTAAGGGCTACAATGTATGATTTGTGCACCCGCACAAAATGTTTCTCGGGCAGGGCATCTTCCATTTTCTTCATACCCTGCAGGGTGATGATCCGCTCGGCAGAGGTGAAAATGCTGATGTAGTCTTTCAATCCCTCAATAAACATGATATCATGCAGGTAAACTTTTTGAATTTTATGCTCGGTTTTTACAAAGATAAAATCAGTCGAAAAATCATCCTGTTGTACTGGCTCGGCCTGCAGCACTACCTGTGGTTTGGCTACTACAGGTTGGATGATAGTTTGAGCTTTTTGTACCGATTTAAAGAAACGGTCAAATGCTATGGGCTTAAGCAGGTAATCAACCACATCAAGTTCATAGCCTTCAAGCGCGTATTGCGGGTAGGCCGTGGTTAAAATAACTTTGGCTTTGCCGTTGGCTATTTTCAGGAACTGAATGCCGGTAAGTTCAGGCATCTGCACATCTAAAAAAACAAGGTCGGCCTCGGCGGCCTGTACCATGGTGAGCGCTTCGATAGGGTTGGTTGTAGCTTTAACCAATTGCAAAAAAGGCATTTTAGATATATAATCTTCCAAAATGTGCAGCGCCAAAGGCTCATCGTCAACTACCAAACATCTGATCATAGCGTAAAAATAATGTAATAATGGTTATCTTAAATTTTTTTAATGTGCTGTTTTGTTATAAAGGCGTCAATTCTACCGATTTGTACCAGATTTCGGCCCCTTCTGATTGTAGCAGGATGCGGCCATGCGATAATGAGGCTACTCCCCAATTTACCAAATGCCCGTTAACATAATGCTCAACCTGGTTGCCATTGCAAATAATTTCGATGGTATTCCATTCACCACGCGGGTTTTCAAAATTGGCCGTGCGATAAACGCGCTGCTGATCCCATTCAATGGCCGATTTATTAGGCGTAACTACGCTGGTATGCTGTACGCACCAGATGTCGCCGCAATCACCCTCCTGAATCTGGCACTCTATCGATCGGGGCCACACAATATCCTTATCGCTCTCGCCAAAATGGTATAAGATACCTGCGTCACGTGCACCTTTTTCTCGCGGGTAGTATTGTTTGGTTCCCCATTTAAATACCACTTTAAGGTAATAGTTATCGTACGATTTTTTGGTAGCCATATAGCCAAAGTATTTACCCATCACATGTACCATGCCGTTTTCAATGGCGAAATTATTATGCACATCATTGTCCTTGCCCAGGGTATCCAGGTAAGTATACCAGCCTTTTTTTTCCTTACCGTTCAACAGTTTTTGCACACCAAGCTCCCTGATCCAGATATTGCGGAACGACACCGGAAACTCGTGTTCCTGTAATAACAGCGGCAGCGCGAATGCATGTTTTTGATATTTAGGCTGGCCTACATGCGCTACTGTACCTTTTATAGCTACATGGTTTTGCACCAGCACGCCGTTATGCAGCACTGTTATATAGGCCGGTGTTTTAACCGAACTGTCAATATTAAAACGCGGTGCGGTATAAATGATATCATACTTTTGCCACTCGCCCGGTTTAAGCGAGGCGTTTACCTGCGGCACATATTGTTTATAGATAGAACCGGCCTGTCCGTTTGAGTAAGTGCGATTTTTATAGCTGTCGAGGATCTGCAGTTCGTAGTGGCTTTGCATAATTACACCGCTGTTGCCGCGTTCCTGGCCTTCGCCTTTAACAATGGCCGGGGTACGCCATTCGATATGCAGCTGGCAATCGGCAAAGTTTTGTTTGGTGATGATGGAGCCGCTACCCGGCTTTACAGTTACAATGCCATCCTTTACTATCCATCCCGGTTTGTTACCTTTCTGATCTGTCCATTTATCCAGGCTTTTGCCATCAAACAAAATAATAGCATCAGACGGTGGTTTGTTACCAACGCCCGGTAAAACCAATGCTGGTTCCGGGTCCCAAACTTCGGTTGCTTTAGGATCGGTTTGTGCAGATGCCGGGATAGCTAATGCTGCAAGAATCAGGGCAGGGAGCAATTTTTTCAGATAGGTCATGGTTATAATGGGTTATAACTATAAATCTATTGATAATTCGCAGGTATAGGTATATTCTTCGTCCCTAATTTTTAAGGAATACCTATTCGGGTAGAGGAGGTCCAGCCGTCGCTGTACGTTGATTAACCCAATGCCACCAACTGCATCCCGGTTATTGTTATGTTTTTTGTTTTGAATGTAGAAATGCAGTTTACCACCCGCTACGTTAATAAGTAACTTAATAGGCGAGTTGATATCATTGGCAACGCCATGCTTAAAAGCGTTTTCAATAAAAGCTATCAGCAGTAATGGCTCTATTTTTTGATCGGTAATGTTGCCATCTACTTTAAAATCAATAAAAGCTTTGCTGCCGAAACGGATCTTTTGCAGGTCGATATAGTTTTGCAGGTACTGAAGTTCTTTATCCAGATCGACTTTGTTATCATTACACTCATACAGCATATACCGCATAATTTCCGAAAGCTTTAAAATAGCCTCAGGCGTAGTTTCAGAACGCTGATAGGCAAGGGAATAAATGCTGTTTAACGAGTTAAACAAAAAATGCGGGTTGATCTGCGATTTTAAAAAAGCCAGCTCGGCGATGAGGCGCTGGTTTTCCAGATCGCGCTGGATCCGTTCGTTCAGGAACCAGTCGGTACTGAATTTTAACGCCGTACTCAGGAATACAAATATCAGGCTGGTAAAAATGCTGCTATAAAAATAAGTGGTGAAACTGGTTACATGGCCTTTTTGATGAACCAGTACAATCTCCTTGAATATAAGCCCCACTCCGTATTTGCCTATGCCATACACTATTATGCTTACCAATACAACCGTAGCATATTCCCAATAGCGTTTTTTATTCAAAAAATTAGGTATGTAAACCAGGTAGTTAAGATAAAACAGACTGATGTTAATTGTAGGATAAAGCAAAAAGATCACCAGTAGCTCTTTGGTACTGAGCTGTGCATCGTTTAGCCTTGCCAAAAAAACAAAAAAAGATATAATGCCCGTCCAAAAAAACAGGTGCCAAAAAATTATCCAGGCTGTTTTAATGCCGGTTCTGGGTTTTGGTAATGGTAATGAGGCCTCCATTCGCTGTTTTTAAATTCCCTTTTTATTTAAGGGTGTGGCACCTAATTTAATATTTTGATAATGATATCGGCCTATTATTTATATATAGCTGCCCTTTTGTTCGATGAACTGGCTTTTATTATCGATGAACCGGTTAAAAGGTGTAGAAAACCGTTCATCTATAAACAAAGTGTGTTGGTCTAAATGATTTTAGCAGGTTGTTTTTTTGATATTCCTTTGTTGTATAAAATCACTCACAATGAAAACGCTTATCAAAAATTCAAATCCTTTTATCATGTTATTGATCCCGGTAATGTTTGCCCTTACCCTGGGCGTGACTTACCAGTTCGAGCAAAAAAAGGAAACAGCAATAATTGGCCGCACAGCAGTACATGCTACCTCATTGTTCCATAAAGGTTTTGTAATGGTTAAAACCGTTTGCTCAATTGCAAAAAATAATAATATATGGTAATCAGTACCGAAGGCCTTTCCTTCACCTTTGGTAAGCAGCAGGTAGTTAAATCACTGGCGCTGCAAGTTCCGGAAGGAAGTATATATGGTTTTCTCGGTCCCAACGGTGCCGGGAAAACCACTACCATCAAACTCCTGCTTAACCTGCTTAAACCCGATGCAGGCAACATCAACATTTTTGAGCAGGATATCAAAACAAACCGCATCAGCATACTTTCACAAATAGGTTCGCTTATTGAGCAGCCTGCTTTATATCAGCATTTAACCGGCAGGGAAAATTTACTGAACAGAGCCTTATTATTACAGGTGCCTGCTCGGCGCGTTGAAGATATGCTTGACCTGGTACAGTTAACCAATGCTGCCAATAAAAAAGCCGGGCAATATTCATTAGGGATGAAACAACGCCTTGGCATCGCGCTGGCATTGCTTGCCGATCCTAAACTTTTAATTTTAGATGAACCTACCAACGGGCTCGACCCAAACGGCATTATAGAAGTGCGCGAGTTGTTGAAAAAACTGGTTTCCAAACATGGTAAAACTGTTTTTATATCAAGCCACCTGCTGGGCGAAATTGAACGGATGGCGACGCATGTAGGCATCATTAACAACGGCGCTATGCTTTTTCAGGGTAGTATTGCCGATCTGCAGACTATCAGCAAACCGCTTGTGCGCGTTGAAGCCGAAAATACTGTTGATGCCGCCAACCTGTTAACCCGTAACCATGTTAACGTTACCGATGTAACCGACGATCATTTACTGGTGCCCTATACCTCCAAACAACAAATGGGCGAGATCAATGCCATGCTTAATAAAAACGGGCAAACAGTTTATAGCATCAGCAAGCAACAAAAAGACCTCGAAAAACTATTTTTAGATATCACCCAAAGCGCCTAAGCCATGAAAGGATTTATACTGTCATTCCGTTCGGAGTTTTACAAAAGCCGTAAAACGCTTGGCTTTTGGGCTTCCATTATATTGCCACTGCTGATCGGTGTTTTACTATTCACCGGCTTTTATGTAAAAAGTGAACGATTGGTTTCATTACCGCCGATGGTACTTTGGCTGCAATTTGCCGGTGCTATTCTGGGTATTATGGGGTCGCTGATATTGCCGATGTATATCATTTTTATAGCCTACTCGGTAAATAGTATTGAGCACCGGGCCGATACCTGGAAAACGCTGTTTAACCTGCCTATTCCGCGCTGGTCGGTTTATGCAGCTAAATATTTTTATGCGGTATTCCTTGTGTTTTTATGTTTAAGCCTGTTTGTCCTGTTCACTATAGGCTTCGGCAATTTGCTGAGTATAGTTAAGCCCGAACTGCGATTTGATAACTTCCACATGGAAAGTGAACTGGCGCAGATCTATTTCAAGCTGTTTTTATCGTCATTAGGCATCCTCTCTATCCAGTTTTTGCTCAGCTTACTTTGGGCCGATTTTTTGAAGCCGATGGGGATTGGTTTTATATGCACTATAGCAGGTGTGGTGGCAGCCTCAAAAGGCTGGGAGTATAGTTACCTGTTTCCATATGCTCATCCCATGGAGGCTATCAGCAGTATGTTAAAAAATAATCACGGTGATCCCTCTAATAGGTTGCAGATAGATATTTTTACCAAAGATATATCTGTGAGCCTTGTTATTGCCGTAGTAGTATTTATAAGCGGATACTTTATTGTGCAGCGAAAGAGTGTGAAGTAGGTTGCCGGAGATTAGTGACTGGCGGTTAGCGGGCTACGGCCTGAAACAAATATAAATTCAGATCTTGTTGGATATTTTATATCTTTAGTTAAAACCTTTATCATGAATAACTTCTGCGCGAGCATTAGCCCCGATCATCTTTTAACATTCTGGACTTCATTTTCCCTGATCAATATCATCTTGACGGCAGTTTGTCTTGTCAATATAATGAGATCACGCTTCAAGGGGACTGGCGTAAAGTTTGGCTGGATACTTATAGTGGTGATACTTCCTGTATTGGGATCATTGATATATCTGCTTAAGGGATCGGCCATCAAAATTGATCAGGTAAGGCTTCACGTTTAATAACTATTACATAAACCTTTATCATGAATAAACTGCTTTTCCTGAACATTGGCGTGCCCGAAATGGTGCTGGTACTGCTATACCCGGTTTTAGTTATTTATTGCCTCATCGACATCATCCGCTCAACCTTTAAAGATCCATCCAATAAAATAATCTGGGCAATTGTTGTGATACTGATGCCTTGTTTAGGATCTGTACTGTATTTGGCAATTGGGCGAAATGGCAAGGTAAATTAAGCTTGCTGTTTTGATACAAGGTGCCGTTTCCGTTTTAAAAGCATAAAATAAACTATTGCCAGCAACGCCATAAAGATTATGAGTGATTTAAGATAGCTTGACAAAGTTGTTGAAGGGCTAAAGTATGTTATATAGCCCGAATGCTCTGCGTAAAATACAAAAGCTGTTAAATCGTACGCAAACAAGCTCCAAACTATTGTTGAGGTGATTGATGCCCTCCCTTTTTTAAACCACATCATTTGCGGAAGCAGAATATAAATAAATGCCTGGATAGCAAATGTAAACCAGTACGGGCCAAAAATCCGGTTGCTTACCGCAAACTGTTCATATTCGTTTTGTGAATAGTATGCTACAAATATTTCTGAAGCAAAGAGTATCAGGGAAACTGTTGCGGCAAAAAGTAAAAGCCAGTTTGTTGCTGTGACAAGGATCCTGATATTTATCCTGTTGCCAAAAAGCTTTGTAAATTTCAATAAGATAAGCACAGGAATAAAAATCCTTAAACCCGTAAAAATAGTATCAGTAAGTGCCGAAATGTTTGGCATTGGTTAAATAAGTTTTAGGTGTATTTGCTCATTCTAATGAGTTGTTGTGTTGATTTTGTTTTAGGGTAAATCAGGCGATACAATCGCCAACCCATTTTAAGCGCTCGTTACAAGCAAACGCAAGTATAAAACTAATCTCCAATCACTAACCTCCAATCTCTCACAGATTACCTCACCGGTTTCGGAAACACCGGCAAACTTTCATGCCCCTCCGCATCAACCGACTGTACTGCAAAAAAATAATTATCCTTTGAATAATGAAGCGTGGCCGCAGTATCGGTAACATAAAATTTCTTTTCCCAATAAGGGCTGATAGTTTCACGCATCAGTACATAATAACCGGCTGGTTTTTTACCCGTAGCTGGAGTTTCCCATTTCAGTTTAGTTTTATTGGTCAGGTCGCTGGTGATAATACCTGCGTTTTGCGGCTCCGCAGGGGCCGAAGCAAGGTTGGCCAATACCGAAAGGTTCATGCGGGCTACTTTTTGCACGTAATTAAAATCCACAAAATCGGGCAGGTCTCCATATTCAATGCCGTTTTCGGTGCGAATGTTTTGGTGTTGGCGATTAAAGTTTTCATTCATTTCGGTAAACCTTACGGCCGTAAAGCCCTGCTCTAAAAATGGCAGATGATCGCCGCCACGCAGGTAGCGGTCGCGCCGGTAAATAAGTTTCACATCCAATTGATCAACATAGCGCTCCCCAATTTCTTTGGTGTACCGCGCCAATTGCCTCGACGGACTATCATTTTCACCACCTAATGATTTTAAAGCAGCCACTTGTTTATCAGTAGCGGCAGTAGGTACACCATCACTGAAAACGCGCACGCTGCGGTTATCTTTCAGGTCGGTTTCCATGCCGTAGGTGTTGCCCACAATATCATTGTTCAGCATGGCATCCACATTCCAGTTTTCGGCTTTGGCCCGTTTGGCTACGTTGCCCGATCCATATAAACCTTGTTCTTCTCCAACAACTGTCATGAAAATAATAGTAGCCGGGAACGACCGTTTAGCCATCACCCTGGCCAACTCCATGGAGAGCGCGGTACCCGAAGCATCATCATTCGCTCCCGGCTCAACGCCGTTAGCGTCCATCACATCATTAATGCGCGAGTCGTAATGCCCCGAAACCAGGTACACCCGGGTATCATTCGGATCCGTGCCTTTTAATATAGCCAGCACATTTTTTAATTTGATAGGTTTATCAACACGCTGACTTTTAGGCTGAGTGAAAGTATCAAACTGAACGGTCATTCTCCCATTTGATTCAATTGCATATTTGTCCATTTCGGCCTTGATCCAGTTTCGTGCCGCCCCGCTGCCCGTGGTTTTACTGATGGTATCGCTCAGTGTATGCCTGCTTTTAAAGCTTACCAGCTTGCGGATAGTAGTCTCAATATTTTTCGACGATACTTCATCAACCATTTGTTTAATACCCGCATCCTGTTTTACGATGGTTTGGGCTGCGGCCGGGAGGGTCAGGATGAGGAGGATGAAGGGGATGAGGTGTTTCATAAAATGATGATGATGTTTTATGTAGAGACGCATCACATGCGTCTATTGAACTATGCATTTTCGGTAGCTTGTCCTGCGGGAGACGCATGTGATGCGTCCCTACGTTAACCGGTTATAAATATAAATTTTCAAATCCATCTTTATTCAAAATCCAATTTCGTGGATTTTTTGAAATGTACTCTTTGATATTTGCGTATTCTTTTTCGTTTCGGATGACCCTGTCATAAAACCTTGGCTGCCAATTAAAATCTATATTATTTTGTTGAGCGTACTGTTTAATAGATCCTTTATAACCGCGTATTACTGACGCAAGATTATTACGTTGCCCTCCTGGTTTGTTAGGCTCCCATGCAATTTTATCGGGTTTATTGAAAAAAAGAATACCATGCAAATGGTCGGGCATTATTACAAATTCATCCAATTCAACGTAAGGGGGGAAATGAGGTGTTTTTAACCAGTTACTATGGGCAGCATTTCCCAGCATAGTGAGCTTTAAAAGAGTAGTTTCATTGGCCTCGTTTTGCCAGATCTCACCAAAGGCAGGCAATCGATCTTTGACGCAAATTGTTACAAAATACAATGCATGCGAACCATAATCCCATCCCTGCAAACGGGGCGAGGAGACTCGATATTTATTTTGAAACTTATCTTCCATTTTTGAATGTAAAGACCCATCACATGCGTCTATTGAACTATTCATTTTCGATTGCTTGTCCTGTGGGAGACGCATGTGATGCGTCTCTACATCAGCATCCTTTATTCTTCCTCTTCCTCCGCAACAATCCCCAAAATCTCATCGGCCTGTTTAAAATTGCTTTTTACAAAATGGCACCAGTCGCATTCTTTTTTGCCGCAGCCTGTACTGAAATTGTGGGCCATGATCTGGGTGTATGTATCCGCGATCTGTTCGGTAACCGTTTCTACATCTTCAGGCGTTATCACAAACTTTTCGCGGTGATATTCTCCGTCGCTTACAGGTTCAACGAAATCAAAAACAGTGCTGATCACCTGCCAGTCGGTAGTGCGGTCATGGTCTATTAATATTTTATAAAATACTGCCTGTCGCCAGTAATCACCGCCGTTTGGTGCATCGTTAGTTGGGCGCAATAATTTTTCTTTTGCATTTTTTAGTTTACCGGTTTTATAATCCACAACTGTGGCCTGCTTGCCGTCAAATTCTATCTTATCAAGGTTACCTTTAATAGGTACGCCTACTACTTCAATGTTTTTGATGGATCGCTCGGTTACGGCTATTTTGTTCCAATGCGGCACATTCTGCTCATAATATGGTGGCAGGATCTTTTCGCCATAGGCCGAACGCAGCTTAAACTCATCCTTAGTGAACGAATCGCGGTTGCGGGCCATATACCATTTAAATTCACGCATGAAGTTTTCTGTGCTTAAAAACTCATTGTCATTATCTTTAAGCTGCCTGTATGTTTTATTGAGCGCCCAATGCACAGCCTGCCCAAATGTAGCGGCCGGACTTTTACCCGATGGTACCCGGATCAAACACTGAAAATAAAAACGCAGCGGGCAATCCAAATAACTGCTCAGGTGGGTTACCGACAGTGTATAGTTTTGCAGCAGCTGGTTAATGTAGTTTTTATCCAGCAGCTCAACTTTGGGCTTATCAGTTTCGCTGAATTGTGTTGCCTGGAAATCGATCATATCCATAGCGTCCACTTTAGGGTATTGCACCTGCATATTGGTACTGGCCAGTATCTCGCCTATAAATTGGCTTGCTTCCTGGTCTTTGTCTTTTTTATCTTTAGCAGCGTACGAGATCATGAGGTGCTGCTTGGCCCGGGTAACGGCCACATAAAACAGGCGGCGCGCTTCCTCCTTTTGAGCGATCTCGTCGGATGATGCCCTTGTTAATGTATCAGGATAACTGAAGCCGCTGTTACGGCCTTTGCTGTCCCAGGTGCGTTTATCACAACCTATAAAAAACACATATTCAAATTCAAGGCCTTTGGATCCGTGCGCGGTAAGGAAGTTAATGCCATTCTCTGAAAAAATAGTTTGGTTAAGCTCCAGCCTGATCACGTGTTTCTTCATCATCTCAATGGTCGAGATCAGGTCATCCAGGCTGATGTCGGGCTTTTTGCGGCTTTCATCTTTCAGGAAATCAAAAAAGCTTGTGAGCATTTGCATGTAGCTGCCTTTATCCTGCTGCTGCATAATATATTTCAGGATCCCCATTTTAGCGATAACGCTTTGGAAAAGCTGCTGCAGCGTAACACTTACAGCCTCTTTAAGCAGGTAATCAATATTGCTTACAAGGTACCGCATCTCCTGTTGTTGACCAGGATGGAAAAGGTCTGCCTGCTTAGGCGGCCTCATTTCGCTTACGTAACGACGGATAGAGGTTTTAGGTTGATTATAAGCCAGGGTGCCAAAGTTTTCTTTAAATACAGCCACACTTGCTTTGGCAATTTCGATAGGGGGGATGTTAAAGAAATCATAGTGCATGATCTCAAATAACAATTCATCGCCGCTGTATGGCGAATCAAGTTCCATGGCAAGGTATTGCAAGATATTGATGATCTTTTCTCCGAAGGGCTGCGTGAGTACATCAATTTTGCGTTTGGTGTTCACCTGGATCTTTTGCACATCCAGGAATTTGATCATTTCTTCAACCTGGCTGTGGTTGCGGTAAATTACGGCTATCTCGCCCGGAGGTACACCATCGGCCACCAGTTGTTTTATTTGCAGGGATACATCAACCAGTTCCTTATCCGGGTTTTCGTATTCACGGATCACCGGCTCAACCAGTAAATTGTTAAAACGCGGGTGCGAAGATTTTAAAGCTTTATCTAAATTAAGCTGACTGGTTAATCGCTCAAAATTATTATCGATGAGCGCCTTTGAAATATCAAGGATCTGTTGGTTGGAACGATAGTTATGCTTTAGTACTACAGTATATAATGTATCAACATAATCGTTGGCAAAATCAAGGATGTTTTTCATGTTGGCACCCTGAAATTTAAATATTGACTGATCATCATCGCCCACCACAAAAACGTTTGGCGTATCCCAGTAATTAAGTAAAAAGCGCAGCAGCTCATTTTGTGATCCGCTGGTATCCTGGAATTCATCAACCAAAATATATTGAAAGCGTTCCTGGTATTTACGAAGTATTTCTTCATTATCCCGGAAAGCACGAAGCACCCAAATGATCATGTCGTCATAATCATAGCGTTTTTTGGCGTCCATTTTAAGTTTGTAGTTTTCAAACTCATTAACGGCAGCCAATAGTTTTTTCATCACCTCATGCGCAGCGTCGATGTCTTTTTGCTTAGGATCGCCAACTTTGATGCCCGCTTTGGCATTGGCCCGTTTATAAATAAACTCCTCACGGTTGGGCAGGTCTTCCAGGTATTCAGTTACTGCCTGTTCAATCATAGTGGCATTCCAATTCTCCCGTTTCATGGTGCTGAACAGGCTTTTGAGGCGGGGTACATCATAATAGATATCACCTGTAAAACGCTTCAGCAGGTGATCGTTCGGGAACTCATCAACCAGCTCACGGAAAAGCATGGCTGATTCCAGGTCAGATAATGATTCGAGGTTAAGCTTGCCAAAATACTCCAGGTTTTCCTGGATGATCTCATTACAAAAAGCATGGAACGTGTATATATTGATCCGGTAAGCATCCGGGCCTATAAATTCAAAAAGGCGTTTGCGCATGGCTACCGCACCGGCATCGGTATAAGTAAGGCACAGAATTTCGCTTGGCAGGGCATCAGTATCAGTAAGGATTTTGCCTATCCGTGCAGCCAGGATCTGGGTTTTGCCCGTACCGGGGCCTGCTACCACAAGCACAGGGCCGTCCATTTTATTAACTGCTGCCAGTTGCTCGAGGTTTAAACCGGCCAATGCCTCTTTAAACTTATTGTTATATTTATTGAATGTAGGTTGCATAATATTTAGTAAAGATAAAAAAGGTTGATACTGCATTTACAAACAGGATAATAAATATGATATTTACGCCCGTATTATCAGATCATGGAAAAACCTTATCAAGGCAGGGTAATAGTTGAGGATAATTTCGACTATCTCAAAATTACTATTCCGGCAAAACGTAATTATCTCTTTTTAGTATATATATGTTTTTCGCTGGCTGTATGGGGATATATCGGATTGTCTGCTATTGATGAACTTTTGCATCCCTCAAGCGATTTTGGTCGTGGTTTTATGATCTTTTGGATAAGCGGCTGGGCTCTTGGCGGAATTATGACTGTGAAAACGATTATCTGGCTATTTTGGGGTAAAGAGATAATTGAAATTGGTATGGGCACTTTCGGTATCAGCCGGAAAAACGATCTGTTTACCCGTGAAAAAGTTTATGACCTTAACGAGTGCAGGGAGTTTAGGATCAGGGAAGTGGATTCAGAATCCGACCGGAAACACTGGTTCATATTTTATTATAGAAATAAAGAAAGGGGAACTATTGCATTTGACTACGGCATGCGAAACTTCTGCTTTGGAGAAGATCTTTATGAGCCAGAGGCACAATACCTGCTTAACGTTATGAAGAGTAAATGGGTATTAACAGAAAGCCAGTTTAAATAACAGTTATGGCCTGTTAAATGTTATACCCCTGCTTTGGAAATAACCGATAAACCCAATCTCTAAGCTCCAGTCTCTAATCTCAACTACAATCCCGTCCCCGTAGGGAAAAACGCATTCACACTTACCGGCAACTTACCGGTAGGCTTTAACCTACCGCTAAGCACTTTCGCGGCCGACTGTTGTAACTCGGGCGACATCTGGTAACAAACAATTAGGCTGCCTGCTTTTTCAAGGCCCGGCAATCCTGCTATGGTATAAGCATTAGCGAACACGCTGAACGCTGTATTTTTACGCGAAGCCAGATCGGCAATCATTAGTTTTACGTCATTGCTGTAATCAAGTTTGCTTTGCGGGCGCAGGCGGGTATCATGTATGCCCACAATAATTTGCTGGTATTGTTTAAGCCAGTTCAGGATATTGGTAACTTCAATGGCCGGTGCATCTTTATTAACTATAAATATGCGGCTGTTCGGGAAGTTTTTTACAACCTCCATCTGGAAAAGCGTTGGTGAGCTTACGCCTATGCTCACGACGGCCGTTTTTAAAAAAGGATTAAGCTTTGGTCCATTGTTTTTTAACTGTGTTACCGCCGCATCGCTTAGTTGCTGTACCAGTGTTTTGGCCGCATCGCTGTTAATATCCTGGCTTAAGTTAACCGGTGATGTAGGTTTATATTGATTAAGCCCTACCCAGTATTTGGCAACTAAGATCTTTTTGATCCGTGCTTCAAATTCGGCAGCATTTACACTGCCGTGTCGCACGGCCTTACGGATCAGGCCAATGGCCCGGTCGGAGTTTTCAGATAATTCAATGATATCGTTGCCTGCAATAAATGCCCTCACATCAGCCTCTCCGTTAGGGAAATATTTGGTTACTCCTTTCATTTCCATCGCATCTGATATTACCAAACCTTTAAACTTCAGCGAATCTTTTAAAATTCCGGTTATGATAGGGCGCGAAAGGGTAGAGGGGAGTTTAGGCGTGTTATCTAACGATGGGATACCCATGTGCGCGATCATTACGCCGCTGATCCCGGCGTTGATAGCTTCGCGAAAAGGGTACATCTCCAATGAATCTAACCGTGTACGGCTATAAGGCAGCAACGGCAAATCAAAATGCGAATCGACATTAGTATCGCCGTGCCCCGGAAAATGCTTGGCCGAAGTAAGCAGACCTGCATCCTGCATCCCCTTAAAATAAGCTATGCCTTTTTTGGCAACGTTATACATGTTATCGCCAAAGGAGCGGTAGTTGATCACCGGGTTATTAGGGTTGTTGTTTACATCCATATCCGGCCCAAGGTTCATCTGCATACCCAGTCGCTTAAAATCATAAGCTACCTGCTGGCCCATTTTGTAGATCAGGGTATTATCCTGTATAGCGCCAAGCGTCATTTGATATGGGTACGATATGGTAGAGTCGAGGCGCATGCCCAATCCCCATTCGCCATCCATGGTTATAATTAATGGTACTTTGGCCAGTTTCTGGTATTTGTTAATAAGGTTGGCCTGGCGTACCGGTCCGCCCTGAAAAAATACCACACCACCCAACTGCTGCTCTTTAATTACCTGCCCAACCGAATCTTCATAGGCTTTCCCTTTATTGGTATGCGCCCTTACAAACAGCAATTGTGCTACCCGCTGCTTGCGGCTCATTTTGTTATATACCGAGTCAACCCAGCGGTTTTGCTTGCCCAATAACTGGATATAGCTCTCTTTTTGAGCAAAGGCATCGGCAGTAAAAAATGTGAAGATGATAATCAGGGGATAAAAAATGCGGGTTTTAGAAGCTTGCATAGGTCAAATGTAGCGTTATTCTGAATTTTTGATGAAAATGATGTTACAACTATTACAAAAATCAAACCGCTAATAAACCTTTGCGTTTTTTATTAATCTATCACGTTATTAATATACATACAGGGAAAAGCCCGCGGCAACCAGTAATTTAATTGGCCAAAGGCTTTTCCTGCCACTTATTTAAAACAGAGAAAGACGATGAAAAAATTACTTTTTTTGGCGATATGCCTCTTTACCGTTGGTACAGTTAGCGCGCAGGGATATTATTATGGTCCGCGTCACCGCCGCCCGCCCCACCGGGTTGTTGAAAGGTCCCAGCCACAACGCCGTTATGATGATTTTTACACCCCAAAAGTTGGCGTGGCTGTAGGTTTAAACGTTGCAAATACGGTTGATTCTTATAACAGCAATTACAGTTCGAGTTCAATTGCAGGCTGGCATGCAGGTTTAACGTTCGATTTGCCTATTATTTACCCACTCTCATTTGCCCCCGAAGTATTGTTTTCGCAAAAAGGGTATGAGGTGAATGACAGGGACGGGAAATTTACACAGCGCACCAATTATATCGATGTGCCATTACTTGCTAAGTTTAGGGTGGTAAGGGGCTTTAACCTATTGGTTGGTCCGCAGCTTACCTTTTTAACATCCACTAAAAATACCTACGAAAGCAACTTAGGCACCAGTATCGATCATATCGACAATGATGCCGATCATAGCTATGTAGCTGGTGTAGTGGGTGTAAGCTTTGATATTAACCGCAATGTAGAGATTCGCGGTCGTTACAATTTCGACCTGGGCGAAAATCGTCCTTATGCCGATCAGGATTTGCCTAATTATCGTAACCAGGTTTGGCAGGTTGGTTTAGGGTTTAAATTTCAATAGTTATATAACTGTTTTTCACACAAAGGCGCTAAGTCGCAAAGTTTAGAAATATCTTCTCTTTGCGGCTTAGCGCCTTTGTATAAGATTAAACTTCAACGCCGTATTCGTATGCTAAGTTACCATTCCCTCGGTGGGTGTGCAGATAGGATCCTTATTTCTTTAGGGTAGTAATTATTGATACGGTTAGGCAAAAGCTTGGCCCAGCCAATCGGGTGTCCTTCAAAGGTCATCAATGTCCAGCCTTTATCGGTTGTTGTTAAATCAATATTATCCCGGCGCAGATATTGGATAGCCTGTTCCTTATTAAGGGGCGTTTGTAAAACTGCATCCTTATTAATAATAAGGCTTAGGGCCAGTTCATGATCGGGGATCAAGTCCTTCCCGGCAAGTTTTCCAATAATTACCCCCGATTTTTTAATATAAAGCTGCCTTTGCAATATATTAAGGCTTTCCTTGTGCGCGCGGTTAATGGCCATCCAGTCTTCATTTACCTTAAAGTAATAAAAATCGTCGGGGTTATTAATGTAAGACCGTACCTGGTCAAGTTCCTTGCCTGGTAATTTTTGCTGGGTGTTGTTTTTAAATGATGCCAGATCGCCGCTATTTTCTTTTTTACGCAGGCAGGATGCAAATAAGCCTTCGCCTTTTACTTTACCGGGGTAAAAGCGATATCCCCAGGCTTTTTTCTCGGCTGATTGCGTTTCAACAATACCCCAGTCCTTATTAATAGGTATACGTATACTTTCCAGTTCAAACTCACTGCATAGCCAGTCCAGGATGTCTTCGTTTTCCTGGTGGGAGTAGGAGCAGGTACTATATATAAGGTAACCATCTTCTTTTAAGGATGGATAAACATCGGCCAGTATGCGTTCCTGTCGCTGGTGGCAAAGGTTCACATTCCCTTCCGACCATTCGTTCATCGCGTCCAGGTCTTTACGAAACATGCCCGAACCTGAGCATGGCGCATCTACCAGTATGATATCGAAAAAGCTTTTCAACCTCCCGAAATCTTTGGGGTCATTATTGGTAACAATGGTGTTGGCCGTGCCCCACCGGTTTAAATTATCTGTTAATATAGGTACGCGGGTTTTAATGATTTCGTTCGATACTAACAGATCCGTGGGCTGCAAGGCCGAATTTAGGAGGGTGCTTTTGCCTCCGGGAGCTGCGCAAAGGTCAAGTACTTTTATCTCATCCTCGTTGTTTTGATGGATCGTTTTAAAAATATGATCAATAAACATGGACGATGCTTCCTGTACATAATAGCAACCGGCATGAAAAAGCGGATCAAAAGTGAACGACGGACGGCTTGCCAGGTAATAGCCATTGGCACACCATGGTACATTTTGTGTGCTTTTTAAGGCAAACGGCTTAAAAGGATTAGCCCTTACTGAGGTTGGAGCATCCTCAAACTGGTGCGCTTTTACAAAATTTTCTTCGTCAAAACCGTTTTCTGCACTTAATGATACAATGAAATGCGGTGGGAAATTAAGCTCGTTCATATACATTTCAAATATACGCATAAGGTAAATGTCCGTGTTTACTTAATTATAATAATAGCGTATGGCTTGTTTGAGTCTAATTTACAGCGAGTTGCAAAATTGGTTTCATTATTTGAAAATATATCTTGGTTGGATGCGACTTTTCTGTGTACATTTGTGACCGCTTTAGAAAAAAGGCGTTGTTTTTTGAAGGTTTAGAGCGAATGAAAAAAGATTTAAAAAAGTGAAATTTTCACTTGCTAAATCAAAATGAAATTTGCACCTTTGCAGCCCGCAAATAAGGAAGCGGGTTGTGTTCTTAAAGGTTGAGAGTGAATGAGGAGAGAGAAAAAAAAGTTAAAAAACTTTTTGAAGATTGAGAAAAAATTCACACCTTTGCGACCCGCAAAAGAAAGAGAAGAGAGAGGGAAAGCGGTTCAAAACTTAGAATAAAAAAAGAAAAAAAGTTTTGGAAATAAGAAAAAGGTTTTTACCTTTGCAGCCCCGAACGGGACGGACTTCGAAAGGAGTTTAAAACAAAGAGAATGAAAGCGTTAGGCGAGTAGTTCGAGGGCTGAGGAGAGCGATTCTCAAGGCTGATAAAAATGACAAGTTAAGCAAGCGATTGCAAAAACATAATAGCTGATTCGGATGATGAAGCGAGCAAGTTCTTTTAAGAAATGGAAATCATGTAGCGTAACGGGAGATCGAACGGAGCTAAGGCAAAAGGCAA
>NZ_JBFUHE010000026.1:0-62707 GCF_056402535.1 Mucilaginibacter sp. P4_A11 | reverse complement strand
CGAGAATAGCTACCAAAATACCTGTTAAAAAGCCAATGATCACAAAGTTTAAGGTCATTTTAAAGGATGGCAGGATATCCTTAAATTCAAATTCGTAATACTCCCTGTCCATTAGCGTCAGAATCAGTTTATAAAAACTTAGTCCGATAAAACACTGTACGATCATCTGCAACATCAAAAAAATGAACTGGGTGAGCATGTCATCTGAGAAGAAGATGAACGTTTTTAAAAACTCCAGGAATTCATTTACGAATAGTGATATAGCTGAATAAACCACCAACGGCACAAAATTCTTCTTTAAAATATTCCATGCGGTTTTAATAGTTTCCGCTACAGAAAAAGGGTGGTACATATTGCTTATGATCTACTTAAAACTTTCCGCTTCCAAAAATCCTGTATAAATCCTAACCCGTAGGCAATAAGTTGTGTGAAGGCAGCTATAATGCTCAAAAATGCGATTTTTAACGATTTATTTTTCCACCACGCATGGAAAAATATTAACAAAGTGAAAATCAACAGTATAAAATTACCTATCGGTGCTAATACAGAGCTAAATAGGTTTAGAATAATAGTAAGGATAACGCCCACTGTAAAGGCTGCCGGAAAAAAATGAACCAGCTTTAATTCCTGCGGAAAAAACTTAGATATGTTGATGCGTGCCCTGCCAAAAAAGTGCAGCTGTTTATAAAATTGGTAAAAATTAGTGCGCCGTTTATGGAAAACAATGGCATCTGGGATGAGTCCGATCTTAAACCCCAGTGAATGAATGCGGATGCTGTATTCGATATCCTCGCCGAGGCGGGTAATGATAAAACCACCTGCTTTTTCCCAGGCTTGCCTTGAAACGCCCATATTAAAGCTGCGCGGATGAAATTGGCCGATTCCTTTTTTATTACCGCGAATGCCGCCCGTTGTGAAGGGAGAGGTCATGGAATAACTAATGGCCTTTTGTGTGGGTGTAAAAGAGTCATGTGCACCATCGGGCCCACCATAGGCATCAAGATAATTTGTAGTCAACGAGTTATTTACAATCTCCAGATAGGTAGGAGGGATCAAACAATCCGAATCAAAAATTACAAAATAGTCGCCTTTAGCACGCTCAAAACCGAAGTTGCGGGTAAAACCCTGGCCTTCATTCTGCTTTTTAAAATAGCGCAGATTAAGCTTATCGGTAAATGTATTTACTACTGCTTCAGCATCATTTACAGAACCATCCTCAATAACCAGCACCTCAAAATCCCTGTACGTTTGCAGGGTTAAAGTTTCCAGCAGTTCTTTGATCTCCTGCGGGCGGTTATATAAAGGGATAATGATGGAAAAAAACATGTTTTGTAGATAGATGTGCAAATTTCAAATGTTCAAATGTGCAGATTGATTCAATAGTGCCAGATGTTTTTATTATTTTCATCTGCACATCCGAAATCTGCATATCTGCACATTCAATTAAATTGTTTCCTCAATTTGGTAATGGTTGCGTTCACTTGCGCTGCGCGATACCAATTCGGCAACAAAGCCGGTTAAAAATAATTGGGAACCTAATATGATAGCTACCAATGCTATGTAAAACAGCGGATTTGTGGTTACATCCCTATATTTAAGGTTGTGTGCTATATTGTATAGTTTTTCGCTGATGATCCAAACGGTTATAAAAAAACCGGTAAAAAAGCTCAGCGTACCCAGCAAGCCAAAAAAATGCATTGGCCGCTTCCCAAATTTGCCTACAAAAAATATCGAAAGCAGATCCAGGAAACCATTGATAAACCTGCTTAAACCAAACTTGGTTTTGCCGTATTTACGGGGACGGTGTTCAACAACCTGTTCACCAATTTTGGTAAAACCAGCCCATTTAGCCAGCACAGGGATGTAACGGTGCATTTCGCCATAAATTTCAATGTTTTTAACTACTACGCCCCGGTAGGCTTTCAAACCGCAATTAAAATCATGCAGGTTGTTAATTCCGCTCATTTTACGGGTGGCGGCGTTGAATAGCTTGGTTGGTATGGTTTTACTCAACGGGTCGTGCCTTTTTGCTTTCCAGCCCGAAATGAGGTCGTATTTTTCTTCGGTTATCCGGCGATAAAGTTCCGGTATCTCATCGGGGCTATCCTGCAGGTCGGCATCCATGGTGATGACCACGTTACCTTTGGCGGCAATAAAGCCCGTATTTAAAGCTGCAGATTTACCGTAATTACGCCTGAATTTAATGCCTTTGATAAAAGGATTGCCTGTTTGCAGCTTCCTGATCATTTCCCATGATCCATCCTTGCTGCCATCATCAACCAAAATTATCTCGTAAGTAAAACGGTTTTCATCCATTACCCGGCTAATCCACGAGGTTAATTCCGGTAACGACTCTACTTCATCGTAAAGAGGTACTACAACTGATATATTCATTTATTGGGCTGCGATTAACGGTGTATGCCGTAAATCATCCGCAAAAATATAAAAAATAGGGAATGGTTTGCAACAATGTATCAACGGCGTATTTAACGAAACAGTTTATTCATTATTACTATAAAAAACACGGCGGATACTACGTAACCAAGCAATTACGTTTCAACTCAAATATATTTTAATATCTTTCCCTCACAATTAAAGCACAATTAATGAAATTCTACAAAGCCGCATTGTTATTGGTTTTAGGCTTTTACGCCGGTGAAGTAAATGCACAAAATGCAGATCAGGCAGCCCCTAAGTATGATCAGCACAAAGTATTTAACCCCCTGTTTTATCCTGAAAGAGGGAACGAATTCAGGTCGGCCAGCGGTGCACCAGGCGCTAAGTACTGGCAAAACCGTGCCGATTACAAGCTTGATGTTACCCTTGATACAATTAAACACAGAATAGAAGGCAGTACTTTAATTACTTACACCAATAACAGTCCGGATGCGTTAGGCTTTTTGTGGCTCCAGGTTGATCAGAATATATATAAGGAAGATTCACGTGCCGAAGCTACAAGCAACGTTTCGGGGGGCAGGTTCGCAAATAAATCGTACACCAAAGGGGCGGAGATAAAATCAGTCTATATCATTAACAAAGGCAAAACCCTTAAAGCCGATTACCTGATAACCGATACCCGTATGCAAATTAAACTGAAGGACTCATTACGCGCGGCCGGGAGTAAATTGCAGATAAAAATTGAGTACGGTTTCGATGTTCCTGAATATGGTACCGACAGGATGGGGCGCCAGCATACTAAAAATGGCTGGATCTATGAAATAGCGCAGTGGTACCCGCGCATGGAAGTGTATGACGATGTGACGGGTTGGAACACGATACCATACCTCGGCGCAAGCGAGTTTTACCTGGAGTATGGTAATTTTGATTATACCATTACTGCGCCTGCAAGTTTAGTTGTAGCAGGATCGGGCGAGTTGCTTAACCCTGCTGAAGTGTTATCACCAGCAACAATAAACCGTTTGGCCGAAGCGCGTAAAAGCGACAAAACGGTTACCATTAAGGATTCAACTGATATTTTACACAACGGCGATTATCCGAAAAAGCCAACCCTTACCTGGCATTTCTTTTGCAAAAATGCCCGTGACGTAGCCTGGGCAGCTTCAAAAGCATTTATCTGGGATGCCGCACGAATCAATTTGCCAAGCGGAAAAAAAGCGCTGGCGCAATCCGTTTATCCGGTGGAAGCTAAAGGAAATAACTCTTACGGACGTTCAACCGAGTATGTTAAGGCTGCCATAGAGTTGTATAGTGATAAATGGTTTGAGTACACTTATCCTGTCGCTACCAATGTGGCAGGTATAGTGGGAGGGATGGAATACCCGGGGATTGTATTTTGTGGCTCAAATAATCAAAACGGAGGCTTGTGGGAGGTTACTAACCATGAGTTTGGCCATAACTGGTTCCCGATGATTGTGGGCTCAAATGAGCGTAAATATGCCTGGATGGATGAGGGCTTTAATACTTTCCTGAACAATGTTGATACTAAAGTATTTAACAAAGGCGAGTATTATGAAAAGCCTGATCAGCAAAAAAGCGCCGGCTATTTATTCGCCCCCGGTGCGGAGGCTATTATGAACGTGCCTGATGTGATACAGGAGGATTTTTTAGCGGTTGCGGCTTATGAAAAACCGGCTTTAGGATTAACTATTTTACGTGAACAGATCTTGGGCGAAGAGCGCTTTGATTACGCTTTTAAAACCTACATCAAACGCTGGGCTTTTAAACACCCAACCCCCTGGGACTTTTTTCATACCATGGATAATGCTGCCGGTGAAGACCTGAGCTGGTTTTGGAATGAGTGGTTTTTTACCACCTGGAAAGTTGATCAGGGTATAAAAGACATTTCATACACTGATAACGATGCCTCCAAAGGAGCTATGATCACTATTGAAAACCTGGAAGAGATGGCTCTCCCTGTAACCATATCTATAAAGGAAGAGAATGGGAAGACAGGTACCGTAAAACTTCCGGCAGAGATCTGGCAACGGGGTGATACCTGGGCTTTCCCATACAAATCGACCTCGAAAATAGCCTATGCCACTATCGATCCCGATCATACTCTGCCCGATGTTAATCCCGAAAATAACTCATACAGTGGATTGCCGATACCACAGGGCACAACTGCCAGCAGTGTTATCAAAGCATATTTAGATGCCATAGGCGGTGCAGATAAGCTGAAGAATGTTCGCGACCTCCAAACATCGGCAACAGGTAATATACAAGGCGCCGAGGTGCAGTTGGTAACACGGTACAAAATGCCCGACAAGTATTATCAGGAAGCAATGGTGCCTTCCTATAACAACCTGGTGGTATCTCACGTAACGCTCAACGGCGATAGTGTAAAGGCCAAACAGGTAAACAGGGATGTACAGCTTGATGATGCGGCTAAAAAAATGATCAAACTTAAAAGCCGGCCGTTTCCTGAGCTTGATTATGAACGGATAAATCAAAATATCGCGCTACAGCCGATATTACGTGTTGTAAACGGAGATCTCGCTTACCAGATTGATGTTAATATAGGCACCGAGATTCACATTCATAATTACTACAGCCAAAAAACAGGATTAAAGCTTAAGCAAACTATTGAGGGGGCAAATGATCTGTCTGTTGAATTTGGTAACTATGAAGGCATAAACGGAGGTATAAAAATTCCGTTCTCTATAAAAACTACCCTTGTTGGGCAGCCAATTGAGTTTAAGGTTAAGGAAACCTCGGTTAATTCAAATCCTTCAAACGAAGCCTTTAAATAGGCTTAGTTAGTATAAGCAAAGCGGGGTATTCGTGTTTCCAATTTATGCGGAAATAAGAATACCCCGTTTCTGTTTAGATGCGTCAATTCCTTTATAAATCATCGAATAAAATTTTGAAAATGCTATGATGCTAAATGCTATTTAAAATTCTATTTTTGTACCCACAAAATGAGGGTCACTTTGTAGGTGACCGTTTAAACGTAATTTTATTAAACTTTAAATCATAGTTGTAGATGATTAACATTACACTTCCTGATGGATCAGTTCGTCAGTATGACAAAGGGATCTCTTCCATGCAAATCGCCCAGTCGATTTCCGAAGGTTTAGCCCGTAACGTATTAGCGGCCGAAGTTGACGGCCAGGTTTGGGACGCAAGCCGCCCCATTGAGCAGGACGCCCACGTTAAATTATTAACCTGGAACGATGCTGACGGTAAATCAACTTTTTGGCATTCATCAGCCCACTTAATGGCCGAGGCTTTGGAAGCCCTTTATCCGGGTACTAAATTCGGTATCGGTCCGGCAATTGAAACCGGTTTTTATTACGATGTTGACTTTGGCGACAAGGTTTTATCTTCTGACGAGTTTAAGCAGATCGAGGATAAAATGATCGAGCTTGCAAAAACCAAAGAGGAGTACATCCGCAAACCGGTGAGCAAGGCTGATGCTATTGAATATTTCACTGATAAAGGAGACGAGTATAAGCTGGATCTGATTAAAGACCTGCCTGATGGCGCTATCACATTCTATTCGCAAGGAAATTTTACTGATCTGTGCCGCGGGCCTCACATCCCTAACACAGGCTTTATAAAAGCGGTTAAATTGATGAGCCTTGCCGGTGCATACTGGCGTGGTGACGAAACACGCAAGCAATTAACCCGTATATACGGTGTTACTTTCCCTAAAGCCAGCGAGCTTACTGAATACCTGCACATGATCGAAGAAGCTAAAAAGCGCGATCACCGCAAGTTAGGTAAGGAGTTGGAACTGTTTGCTTTTTCTGAAAAAGTAGGCATGGGTTTGCCATTGTGGTTACCTAAAGGCACTGCTTTGCGTGAGCGCCTGGTTAACTTTTTGCAAAAGGCACAGGTTAAAGCCGGTTACGAGCAAGTAATTACTCCGCACATCGGTCATAAAAACCTGTATGTAACATCAGGCCATTATGAAAAATATGGTGCCGATTCGTTCCAGCCGATAAAAACACCGCAGGAAGGCGAGGAGTTTTTCCTGAAACCGATGAACTGCCCGCATCACTGCGAGATTTATAAAACTAAACCACGTTCATACAAAGACCTGCCGGTCCGTTTTGCCGAATTTGGTACAGTATACCGTTACGAGCAAAGTGGTGAGTTGCATGGCTTGACACGGGTACGTGGCTTTACTCAGGATGATGCCCACTTATTTTGTCGTCCGGACCAGGTGAAGGATGAGTTTAAAAAAGTGATTGACCTGGTGTTATATGTGTTTAAAGCTTTGGGCTTTGAAAACTATACTGCGCAGGTGTCATTACGTGATCCTGAAAACAAGGCAAAATATATCGGTACAGATGAAAACTGGGCTTTAGCCGAAAGCGCGATCATTGAAGCAGCTGCGGAAAAAGGATTGACTACTGTTGTGGAATTAGGCGAGGCTGCGTTTTACGGCCCTAAGCTTGACTTCATGGTGAAAGATGCCCTTGGCCGTAAATGGCAATTGGGTACTATCCAGGTTGATTACAATCTCCCTGAGCGTTTTGAACTTGAATATACAGGCAGCGACAATCAAAAGCACCGCCCGGTGATGATCCACAGGGCGCCGTTTGGTTCAATGGAGCGTTTTATAGCGGTGTTAATTGAGCATTGTGCAGGTAATTTCCCGCTGTGGTTATCGCCCGAACAGTTCATTATACTACCCATATCAGAAAAATATGAAGAATATGCAAAAAAAGTTTCTGATATATTAAAAGATTCCGATATTTGCGGGCTAATCGACTTCAGGGACGAGAAAATAGGCAGAAAGATACGAGATGCTGAAGTTAAAAAAATCCCTTACATGCTGGTTGTAGGCGAAAAAGAAGCTGCCGAAGGGTTGGTTTCTGTACGTAAGCACGGTACCGGTGATTTGGGAAGTATGAGCATTGAAGATTTTAAAGAACAGATAACTAAAGAAATAACAGTATAACTTGGCATTAAACAAACCTTTCAATAGAGGACCAAGGCTTCCTTTTAAGAAAAAAGAAGCCGAACACAACATAAACCAATTCATTAGGGCTCAGGAAGTTCGCCTTGTAGGTGATAACGTTGAGCAGGGAGTTTACTCATTAAGAGATGCCCTTGCAATTGCGCAAGAGCAGGAACTGGATCTGGTTGAAATATCTCCAAACGCCGTACCGCCGGTTTGTAAAGTAACTGACTATAATAAGTTTATTTACGAGCAGAAGAAGAAGCTTAAAGAGATAAAAAGCAATGCCAAGCAAACGGTTATTAAAGAGATCCGTTTCGGACCGAATACTGATGACCATGACTTTGAATTTAAATTAAAGCATGCCATTAAGTTTTTGGAAGCCGGTGAAAAGGTAAGAGCTTACGTACACTTTAAAGGTCGTGCCATTGTTTACAAAGAACAAGGTGAGATCTTGTTACTTCGCTTTGCCCAGGCATTAGAAGAAGTAGGTAAAGTAGAGCAATTACCTAAGCTTGAAGGAAAAAGGATGTTTTTAACCCTTGCGCCTAAAGCTGCAAAAAAATAAGATTAACATGTGTATCTGCGCGGATCATAAACGTGCAAATACCATAAAAGTAAAACGTTGAGAAACGTTAATATCTAACACAAATAAATAGAGTTATGCCAAAAATGAAAACCAATTCCAGTGCTAAAAAGCGCTTCAAGCTTACTGGAACAGGTAAAATCGCAAGAAAGAACGCATACAAAAGCCACATCTTAACCAAGATGTCGACAAAACGTAAGCGTGCCCTTGGTCAAACCAGCTTAGTATCTGATGCCGACATGGGTAACGTAAAACGTATGCTTTGTATCGGAAAGTAATTCACAAATTTTAAAAACCAGGTATTAGAGTTTTAAGTCCGGCACACGAGATGCAGGCACTCACTACCAAAAATCAAAAAAGATGCCACGTTCAGTTAACGCAGTAGCGTCGAGAAGACGCAGGAAAAGGATCATGAACCTCGCCAAAGGTTATTGGGGTTCACGTAGCAAGGTTTACACCGTTGCAAAAAACACAGTTGAAAAAGGTTTACAATACGCTTACCGCGACCGTAAAACCAAAAAGAGAGAGTTCAGAGCTTTATGGATCCAACGTATCAACGCTGGTGCCCGTCAGCACGGAATTTCATACTCTCAATTAATAGGTAAATTAGCAGCAAAAGAAATCGGTTTAAACCGTAAAGTATTAGCTGATTTAGCAATGAATCATCCTGATGCTTTCAAAGCCGTAATTGATGCAGTAAAATAATATCGCATTATCAATGCAAGAAAAAGGCCGCAATTTGCGGCCTTTTTTGTTTTATCTCCCCGGCTTTTGTGTCCTCACAAAAGTATTGCCTGCCTAATGAAGGGGCTACGATTATTTAATTATAATCACCTCGGTAAATTCATCCGCATCATTATTGATATCCATATACTGCTTAAAATTCTGGATATCTTTATCAACCATATTTTTGAATACAGGGTTTAGTATTTTAGCTATACCTGCGCCAACGCCGCCTGCCGGAGGCTGATAGCTGATCACCACATCAACAATGGTCCCATCTCCGTCAACAGTATCCTGAAACCGTACTTTACCGGCATTGTTGATCATGGAATCGGACAATGAGCTCCAGCCGATCATTTCATTAGGTTCGTCATGAACAATTTCGGCATGCCAGCTAACTGTTGCTACATTTTTAGGTAATTTCAATACCCAATGCGAATATTTTGAGTCGATGACCTCCACGCTTTCCAGGTGTTTCATAAACAACGGCAGGTTATCCAGCTTGCGCCAAAATTCATATACTTTTTGCCTTGGTTTATTTACAATGAACGAGGAGCGGATATTTACATTTATGGGATTGGTTGATAACTTGCCAATACGTTTGTAAAGTTCACAATGCCCGGTAATGCCCCGGTTTAACAGGTAACCACCTGCACCTATTTTCACGATGCTCGCAAACGGGTTTTTAAAAATGTTTTTAAAGCCTGAAAAACCGAGCTTCATGCCACCTGCTATAGAGCTAACGCGCTCGGGCCAATTCAGGTTTATGCGGTCATCACCATAAAGTACGGGGAAGTTGTCGGTATATTTTACTATTGTAGTTGCCATAGGTTTTTAAATAGTTATCGTTTTTAAAACACTATTGGTGCTACTAAGTTTGCTTAAAGTGAATTTTATTGCTTTTTGCTATAGGTAAATTTAAATTTAGTTAAATCGGGCAGGCGCTTTTTAGGGCGTTTTAATTCATATTGATATATCACCTGGCCAAGGTTTTTCAGGAAAGGCAGGCACACAGTAGCGTATTCATATTTATTATCGTTCAGTATCCCGTCCTCATTTGATTGCACAACGGCGCTGAGCATAAACTCCACCTTGTTTTTAAAATCTACAATATAGGCATTGTCGATATCGTAACCATAACTGTCACCAACTTTATTAAAGATCCTGATATAGGGGCTGATAACAGCTGTACTGTCTCCTCCATAAAACAGGAATTTGCAATAGGCAGGGAAATATTCGGGGCGGTTATAAGTGGGTTTAGTGTTTTCGGTAGGGAAGGTGCTCATGTAACGGTAAATGAAGCGATAGTCATCCTGCTCTAAATTAAAGCGCTGTGTCTTCGGGAAAGCTTCGGGGAACAGCAATCGTTTAAGTACGATCTGCTGATCGGCAAGGGAATAAACGTTCTTTTCAGAAAAATCGAGCGGTTTATTAACCATCCGGTCGCTGCTATCTAAATAAGCTTTGCCTTGCAGCATATTTTCCAGGAGCATAGGATAATTCAAAGCATCATATAGCGCCGGTTTGTGATAAACCAGTTTATCAGCGTCGTAAAAATCGACAGGATTGGTGTGCCTTGTACTTTCACCGGCATCGCCGATGGCTAACCTTCCTACAATACGTGTATGATTGAGATGGTATTTTTTAAGCTTTTGGTTGATCTCCGCCCGGCCTACAAATTCATATAGCCGGTTATAGGCATCGTTATCGCTTACCAGAAGGATCTTTTTAATGTAGTTTTCGACGCTTGGCAAACCTGTTGCGGATGATGTATCTGTCCTGACTTTAGTTTGGCCGGCAAATGAACAGTCAGTAATCATAACCGATTTTCGGCTTAAGCCTTTTGCCTTTAGCTCGTTTAGTTTTTCAAGCGCAAATATGGCTGTTGGAAGCTTTACGGTACTTGCCGGGTAAAAATAATGCTGCGCATTAAGGCGATAACTGTATGAAGTAAAATGGGGAACATTGTTTTTGTCCCTGTCTATCCGGGTATATAAGATCTGTACTTCGTTTTGTGTATGATGCTTCAGGATACCCGAAAATAGCTGCAGATGGCTATTTAGTAATCCTCTCAGAAAAACAGTGTCAGGCCCCTGGGCAAAACCGCAAAAGGCACTCATCATCAATAATAAAATACAGAAATGTTTCATCCTGATAAATATAGCTATGTAGTTTGAGGTTAACGGATACTTATTGTACTTTTGCAGCGCTTTAGGTTTCATTAAAATTGTTTAATGAATTAAAAGGGAATACGGTGTAAGTCCGTAACTGTCCCGCAGCTGTAAGCTCCGTAACCGTTGCCAAATCTATAAAGTCACTTTCTGAAAACAGGAGGGAAGGCCAGGCAAATGGGGAGTAAGTCAGAAGACCTGCCAAGGCATTATATGTTATTCATAGCTTTCGGGGATTGAAGCTTGAATGTGAATGCTCTTCAATTGGCGTGTTTTCATTTTGCTCATTTCCGTGTATGCTATTCAGGCTGCATTATTATTTTACACATATCAATCATACATGGAAAAAAAGTACGCTAAAATTACTTTGGGTTTCGGCTTATTAGCAGTTGGTTTATCGGCCAATGCTGCATACGCGCAGGATACCACACGCACATTAAATACGGTGGTAGTAACTGCAAGCCGTTCGCCTAAAAAACTGTCAGATATTGGTCGGGTTGTTACTATTATCTCTGCCGATGAGATCAATAAATCCCAAGGCAAATCATTGCCTCAATTACTAAATAATGTTGCAGGCATAACATTTTCAGGAGCGAACAACGCGCCGGGAATCAGTACATCAGTTTTCCTGCGCGGGGCATCATCGGGTAATACCCTTATCCTTGTTGATGGTTTCCCGGTAAATAATGCATCCGGTATAGACGGCAGTTATGATCTTAATGCCTTTTCGGTGGATTTGATAGATCATATCGAAATTTTAAAAGGAAGCGGCTCAACACTGTATGGCTCCGACGCGGTAGCCGGTGTTATCAATATCATCACCAAAAAGGCTAAAGAGCAGGGATTAACCGGCGGCTTGCAGTTAATGGGCGGCAGCTATAATACGTTTAAAGAATCGGCATCATTAATTGGACAGGTAAAAAATACAGGCATAGCCATTAATCTGTCAAATACCGATTCAAAAGGTTTTGCAGCAGCTACAGATACCACAGGCAAAGGCGGTTTTAAGAAAGATGGTTTTCATCAACGCTCTGCCAGTGTAAACCTGAGCCAAAACATATCATCTAAATTTATCCTGAACGGAAATTTGCAGGTAAGCCATAACACCGGCGATCTGCCATATGGCGCTTTTACAAATGATAACGATTACACCTACAAAAACACCTTCTTATTTGGCGGTGTAGGTGCAAAATGGATCTTACCTAAAGGTGACCTTAATGTGAACCTGTCGCAAAATACAGTTCAGAACGATTTTAATAACCTGCCATCTGATAATGGCGGAACCCACCAGGTTACGAAAAACACAGGCCGTATAACCAACGCCGAAGCTGTGTTTTACTATGAGTTGAATAAGTATCTGGATATTACCAGCGGCGCAGGCTTTAAATACAGTAACACCAGCCAGTATAGCTTGTTTGAATCAACCGCTTATCAGGGGGCACCGAGCATTATCAAAGCCGGTGATGCTGCCAATAACATATTCAGTGCGTATACATCGTTGTTTTTTAAATACGATATCTTCCATATGGAGTTAGGTGGCAGGTATAACAATCATAGCAAATACGGCGATAAGTTTACCTATACTATAAACCCGTCATTGTACCTTGCCGATCAGTTTAAGATTTTCGGTACAATAGCCTCGGCATTCAGGTCGCCTTCATTATACCAGTTGTTTTCGCAATATGGCAACCCCAAATTAAACCCTGAGATCACTACATCATATGAAGCAGGTTTTGACTGGGAAATTGTCAGGAACGAGCTTTCATTTAATACACAGTTTTTTAAGCGCAATACAAAAGATGTGATCTACTTTTTCTCTGAGTCGCAGCCACCTTATGATTCTTTCTATAAAAACGGGCAGGAGCAAAAAGACAAAGGTTTTGAAACCGAGTTAAAATATCATGCTAACAAAATACACGCATCTGTATACTACGCATATGTAACCGGCAAACTTACTGACGAAACAGGCTTGCAAACAAGCAATCTGTACCGCAGACCAAAGAGTACTTTTGGTGCTAACGTAAACTACGAGGTTTTAGCTAACTTGCAGTTTGGCGTTAATTACAAATATACAGGTAGCCGTACCGATCAGGACTTTTCAACCTATCCATCAAAAGTGATTACGCTGAAGCATTATAACCTGGTAGACCTGCATTTGGAATACAAAGCCACCAAACAACTGAATGTTTTTGGCGACCTGAACAATGTTTTGGATACTAAGTACGTAGACTGGTTAGGATACAACACACGCGGTATCAACTTCATGCTTGGTGCGCGGTATCAGTTCAATTAGTAATTTTTATTGTTCAGATATTATTAAGTAATTTTACGCCATATATAAAATCATGACCGCAAAAGATAACACCAACCGCAACCTGTTCCTGATCCTGATGATCCTGGTTGCTGCCGCTTTCAGGCTTTTAGCATTTAAGTATAAGGAATTGAGCAATTTTAACCCGGTAGGTGCTATTGCATTGTTTGGCGGTGCTTATTTTACATCGAAATGGAAGGGTTATGCAACAGTATTGCTTACACTGTTCACAACTGATATCGTGATTAATTACCTGTATACTTCAAAGTTAACTTTATGGTACGGCGGTGCCGCATGGGTGTACTTATGTTTTGCTTTGATGGTGCTGGTAGGTAATTTGCTTGAGAAAGTAAATGTTATCAATGTGCTTTTAGGTTCAATTGCAGCTGTTTTAATTCATTGGTTAATTACAGATCTGCCTTGGTTATATGGTACACTTTATCCGCATACCTTATCAGGTTATGGCGAATCGTTGGTTAAAGCAATCCCTTTTGAGCGCAATATGGCGCTTGGTACATTAGTATTCAGTGCGATACTTTTTGGCGGTTTTGAGTTGGCTAAGAGCAAGTACACTTTTCTGCAGGAAAAAAAGCAATTGGCTTTATAAGATAAATGAACTTAAATTTAAAGCGGATTGTTGAAAAACGATCCGCTTTTTTTATGGCCTATCCAGCCTGTCTACTCAAATCAATATGAAAAATATAGTAATACTAACCGGAGCCGGGATCAGCGCCGAAAGCGGCTTAAAAACCTTCAGGGACAGCGATGGACTTTGGGAGGGGTATAATATTGAAGACGTTGCCACACCCGAAGCCTGGGAACATAACCCGGTTATGGTGCAGCAGTTTTATAACGAGCGCCGTAAATCTGTGTTGGAGGCAAAACCCAATGCGGCCCATTACGCGCTTGCCGCGCTCGAAGAAAAATATAAAGTGACCATCGTTACCCAAAATATAGATGACCTGCATGAAAGGGCGGGCTCAACCAATGTGGTGCACCTGCATGGGATCATCACCCGGTCGCAATCAAGTATTAAACCTGAGCTTACTTATCCCATCGATGGCTGGGAAATTAAAATGGGAGAGAAATGCGAATTAGGCTCGCAATTGCGCGCGCATGTAGTTTGGTTTGGTGAAGCCGTGCCAATGATAGAAACGGCAGCTATGATCTGTGCTGGTGCCGATTTATTTATCCTCGTTGGATCCTCGCTGGCAGTTTACCCGGCAGCCGGGCTGATCGGTTACGTTGACCGGGAAGCGCCGAAATATATTATCGATCCTAATATCCCTTCGGTAAATGTTAAAGGGCCTGTAATTAAGATCCAGGAGAAAGCTACAGTTGGTGTACCGGCATTGGTGAATCAATTATTGAAAGATTAAATCACTAAATCACTAATTCGCTAACGCCCTAAATCACAAATTAAATATGAAGTGCATCTTCAACTGGAGCGGCGGTAAAGACAGCGCCCTCGCCTTATATTATTGTCTGCAAAACCCGGAGATTGAGATCGCTTATCTTGTAACCACTATTAATGATGCGGCCGACAGAATTTCGATGCATGGTGTAAGAACAGAGTTACTGATCAAACAGGCCGAAGCTATCGGTATTCCTTTATACCAGATCCGCCTGCCCGAAATGCCTGGGATGAAAGAATATGACGAGGTGATGCGTTATCATTTAACCCGTTTCAAAAACGAGGGCATAACCCATTCCATTTTTGGCGATATCTTTTTACAGGACCTTAAAGATTATCGCGACGCACGGTTAAGTGAAGTCGGTCTTAAAGGGATTTATCCGTTATGGAAACGGGATACAGCTGAACTTATAAATGAATTTTTAAATCTCGGTTTCGGAACAGTGATAGCCTGTACCCAGCAGCGTTTGGAAAGGATAGTTGGAAAAGAAATTACCCGCGAACTGATTGATGTTTTACCCGATGATGTTGATGTATGCGGCGAGAACGGGGAGTTTCATACCTTCACTTTTAAAGGGCCAATCTTTGCCCACGAGATAGAATACAAAACTGGAGTAAAGATTTTGAAGGAATACGCCGCGCCTAAAAACGCTGATGATTCCTGTGTTTCGACTGCCGACTTAAAACCTTCCGGATTTTGGTATTGCGACCTGTTATTGGCTTAGCTTTCTGTTTATTTTGCCAAATTCAACGCAGAATAAAATTTTGTTTGATTATATAAGTATTCTAATTACCAGTATTTTAAATTAATAAATCTTAATATTTTATTTAAGTATAATCAAATGGCAAAATCAGTGCCGCTCAAGAGGTAATCAATTTGCCAAATTAAATTCTGTTTAAGGCTTTAGTTATTTATAAGTGCCTAATTGTTAGTTACTTGCATTGATTAGCTTAATAGTTATATCTGAAATATGCATCCTTGTAATCAGCACGCATATCATTGAACCGGACTGTTATTTTCTTCAAAAATTCTTCGTCAAGTAATTCGAAAACACTGTTAACGCCATCGGTTAAATCCATCTCGGGGATCTTGTAACTTTGCTCAAGGGAGCCCTGCTCTATCTTCACAATAAATTTATTGTTCATATTCAGGATAGAGATCTTGAAATCGGGGTGCGGGAGTTCTGCAATAATTCTCATGTCTTTTTTATTTATCCAGTAATCCGTTTAATGGGTCTTTTCCATGGATGGTGCCGAAGCTGGCAATCGGTTTAAACCGTGCGAATAACTCTTCACTATACCAGCCTTCGCTTCTTGTCTTTTTTATTACTTCGGTATGTTCGGGGCTTTTATAGGCGAAAGCTTTTACATGATCCATGCTTTCCCAAACAGAAAATGTAGCCTGCCGGTATACCGGCGCTTCGCCAACGCCAAATGAATTTATATACCCGGGAGCGGATGTCATCATATTTGCAACGGTATCTACATTAGCCCAGAAATTCTTTAACCTGCTAACTTTAATAGTTGCGCGTGTAAGTACCGCAACCGGGCCGCTATTATCGCTTACGGCCGGCTTGCCAAAAGGTTCTTTTCCATCCCAGCTTCCATGGCTTTGCAGCGGCTGACAAAGTATAGTACAGCTTTCAGTGCCTAATAGCTTCCACCAGGAAGACACAAACGAATGGTTGTAGAATGTATCAAAATCATCGCGGCTATCCCAGCAGGCCAATAAGCCCCATTGCTGCCAGTCGGGTTCAAGATCAAAGGTTCCGTTTTTTCCCGAGCCCAGAAGCTTGTAAAAGCTGCATCCTTTTTGCGTTAACAAGGGGAGGCGATGAATAGCCATAGCCAATAGGGCAAAAGGAATAAACAGTTTGCGGTAGCGGATTATAGTGAGGCTAACGATCATGCAGATGCTAAATAAAAGATTAAATATGATATTTGTCTTATTTACTTTCAACACTACATCCTTACTTTTGTAACATGGCAGAGGATTTAACAATTACCGCATCAACCGATAAAACCGAACAGTATACCACGCTTATCCCACAAATTGAGGCTTTGCTTTATGGCGAGCCTGATCTGGTGGCCAACATGGCCAATGTTGCGGCTGCTTTAAAAGAGCAGTTTAAATGGTTTTGGGTGGGCTTTTACCTGGTTAAAGAAAACGAGTTGGTGTTAGGGCCATTTCAAGGTCCCGTAGCATGTACCCGCATTGGCTTGGGGAAAGGTGTTTGCGGCGCAGCATGGCAGCAGGCTAAAACATTGGTTGTACCCGATGTTGAGGCATTTCCAGGGCACATTGCCTGTAGTTCACTTTCGCGCTCGGAGATCGTAGTGCCGATATTTAAAGGCGATAAAGTAGTGGCGGTACTTGATGTGGATAGTGAATTGCTGGATCAGTTCAACGAAACCGATGCGCAGTATCTTGGGCAAATTGTAAAGCTTGTTAATTTTTAATGAGCAGGATCTATCTGATCGCAGGTCTCGGCGCCGACACCCGTGTCTACAATAATATCAACCTTAATGAACATGAGGTAATTACTGTTGATTGGGTTGAACCTGACTTAAACGACACTTTACCTGATTATGCACAAAGGCTTATTTATCAATATAATATCAAGCCTAATTCTGTGCTTGTCGGCAATTCTTTAGGTGGCATCATTGCTGTTGAAATGGCAAAGTTTATACCGGTAGAAAAGGTTATCCTGATCTCCAGTATTAAAACCAGCGATGAGGCGCCAGGGTATTTTAAGCTTTTCCGCACGCTGCCTGTTTACAAAATAATTCCGGGTAAAATATTTAATTCAATGGGTTTCATGGTTAAACCTTTGTTTGGTCATATGAGCAAGGAGGATGCATGGTTATTCAGCGATATGCTCAAAAAGTCATCGCCGGTATTTATTAAATGGGCCATGTACGCCATTTTACATTGGAAGAACGAAACTATCCCACCAAATCTCTATCATGTCATCGGCGATAAAGACCTGGTATTTGATTATAAAAGAATAAAAGGCGCTACCATTGTTAAGGGTGGTACGCATATCATGATCTTTGATAAGGCAAAAGAGATTAATAAATTATTGAAGGGAATCCTAAAAAAATGAAGCTACCCGAAAGTTATTACCTGGGCAACGATGTGGTGAGCATCAGTAAAGATCTGTTAGGTAAGTATTTATTTACCTGTATTGATGATGTAATTACCGGCGGATATATTGTTGAAACAGAGGCTTATAATGGTGTCATAGATAAAGCGTCGCATGCTTTCGGTAATCGAATTACACCCCGGACTAAAACCATGTTCATGCAAGGCGGTATTGCTTACGTTTATCTCTGTTATGGCATTCATGAAATGTTTAATATCGTTACCTCAAGCGAAGGGCATCCGCAGGCAATCCTTATCCGGGCCATTGAGCCTACTGATGGTATAGAAGCTATGCAGGCGCGCCGCAATATGCTGGCGCTTAAACCAAATATTACGGCGGGTCCCGGTTCGGTAGCCAAAGCTTTAGGGATTTCGCGCAATATCAATGCTTTTAGTCTGCAAAGTGATACTATATGGCTTGAAGATCGTGGTTTAACTTTTTCTGATGAGCAAATAAAAGCGGGCCCAAGGATAGGGGTAGCGTATGCTGCCGAAGATGCCTTGTTGCCTTATCGTTTCTATGTAAAAGGCAATATTTACGTAAGCAAGCCCAATAAATAAGGTTCCTATTTTGTAATATTGGCGTATGAACTATCAAAACGATCTGGCATTTGCCCGGCAACAGGATGAGCAGGATCCGCTTAAGGATTTCAGAAGCCGCTTCTTAATCCCAACGCACAACGGTGAAGATGCAGTTTACCTTTGCGGTAATTCGCTCGGCTTGCAACCTGTATCGGCGCAACAATATCTTGCCGATCAATTAGACGCGTGGAAAAACCTTGCCGTTGAAGGTTGGTTTCAGGGAGACGACCCCTGGCTTGACTATCATAAATCAATTACCGGCTCAATTGCCCGCATTGTTGGCGCACAGGAAAATGAAGTTACTGTAATGAACTCACTTACAGTAAATCTTCATTTATTGATGGTAAGTTTCTATAAACCAAATGATAAGCGTTTTAAAATTATCATGGAAGGAGGGGCTTTCCCTTCGGATCAATATGCTATGGAAAGCCAGGTAATGTTCCATGGTCTTGATCCAAAAGATGCGATAATTGAGATTTTTCCGCGGGAGGGTGAGGTTACATTACGGACTGAAGATATCATCCGCACTATCGATCAACATAAAAATGAGCTGGCTTTAGTGTTGTTTGGTGGGATCAATTATTATACGGGACAATTCTTCGATCTTAAAGCGATAACCGATGCGGCTCATGCAGCAGGGGCTTATGCCGGTTTTGATCTGGCGCATGCTGCAGGCAATGTCCCTTTGCAGCTGCACAATTGGGGTGCAGACTTCGCATGCTGGTGCTCGTACAAGTATATGAACTCCGGGCCTGGCGGGATAAGTGGCATTTTTGTACACGAAAAGCATTTTACAGACAAGGAGATGAACAGGTTTGCCGGCTGGTGGGGCTACCGCCGGGATAAGCAATTTCTGATGGCTCCGGGCTTTGATCCTGAAGTTGGGGCGGCTGGCTGGCAGGTTAGCACGAGTCCAATATTGCTTCTCGCTTTATTTAAAGCCTCTATGGTGATTTTTGATGATGCAGGCGGGTTAAATATCCTTCGGGGAAAAAGCGTTCGTTTAACGAGCTATTTGGAGTTTTTAATTCAAGAGATCAATCATGAGCAAGGCCAGGAGGTTTACAGGATCATTACTCCGGCAGATCCGGCTACCCGCGGCTGCCAGCTTTCGGTAGTTTGCAATCGAAATGCACGGGCGATTTTTAACTATCTGGCACAAAACGGCGTTATTGGCGACTGGCGCGAACCCGATGTGATCCGTTTGAGTCCTGTGCCACTTTACAATACCTTTGAAGATGTTTACAAGACAGCTGGTTTGATGGCGGATGCATTAAAAGCTGTTTAAATTTAAAGAGATATGGTTTATTACAATCCCAAAGAATGGTTTTCATTCATTTTTAAAATAAACAAGGCCGAAACATTGCGTGAACTATTTCCGCTTATGATCGCGGTAGGCGCGTATGCCGGTGTTGTTACTTATTTCCTGATCGATTTTTGGCAGTTGCCCGATACCAGCATACTAAAAAAGGTGATTTACATTCATCAGACAATAGGTTTTGTATTCTCCTTATTGCTGGCATTTCGTATTAACTCGGCTTATGACCGCTGGTGGGAAGGGCGTAAGATCTGGGGGAGTTTAGTTAATAATAGCCGTAACCTCGCCATCAAGCTAAAGCATCTCATTAGTGAAGATGATCTTGCCTTTTTCAATTATGCAATCCCGCGTTACGCACGGACATTGCGTGATCATTTGCGTGACGAATACGTTCCCGAAGAACAGCCGTTTATCAGCATTGATGCCCTGAAGCATGTGCCCAACCAGGTTGCTTCTGAAATGATCAAAAATATTTACCGGTTAAACAAAGAAGGCATAATTAACCCGGAGCAATTGTTTAGCATAACTGCCGAAATTACTTCTTTTACAGATATTTGTGGTGCTTGCGAGCGTATCAAGAAAACACCTATCCCGTTTTCGTACAATGTATTTATCAAGAAGTTTATCTTCACCTATATCATGACCCTGCCGTTCACCTGGGCTTTTGACCTGAAGTATTTTATTATTCCGGTGATCTGTTTTGTGCTTTTTGTTTTTGCGAGTATTGAGCTATTGGCCGAAGAAATTGAGGATCCATTTGGCCGTGATGCTAATGATTTACCATTGGATAGCATTTGTGAGAATATCCAGAGACATGTAGGGGAGTTGATAGGATAGAAGCTATGCTTAAGATAGCTTACGATCCGATATACGCCCATCCGCTGCCCGAAGGTCACCGCTTTCCGATGCTGAAGTACGAACTGATCCCCGCACAGCTATTGCATGAAGGCGTGATAGGCAAGGACAACTTGTTTTCTCCTGATCTGCTGGCAGAAGATATCATCATTAGTACTCATGATGAAAATTACTGGCATCAGCTCCGCGATCTCACATTGCCTCCAAAAGAACAACGTCGTACGGGCTTTCCTTTATCCGCCCGGTTGGTGGAGCGGGAAATAATGATTGCAAAAGGTACAATTGATGGTTGCAGGTATGCTTTCGAAAGTGGAGTTGCTTTCAATGTAGCTGGAGGGACTCATCACGCAGGCAGTAATTGGGGTGAAGGTTTTTGTCTGTTGAATGATCAGGCAATAGCTGCTAATTATTTATTGGATAACGAGTTAGCTAAATCTATTTTAATAGTTGATTTAGATGTGCACCAGGGCAATGGCACTGCCCAGATCTTTGAAAACGAGCCAAGGGTATTCACTTTCTCTATGCATGGAGCCAATAATTTCCCTTACAGAAAGGAGCGCTCTGATTTGGATATTCCTTTGCAGGACGGCGTAGGCGATGATGAGTTCCTTGACATTCTTAAAACAACGCTGCCGCGATTAATCGAACAACAGAAACCTGATTTCATCTTTTACCTTTCGGGGGTGGATATTTTAGCTACTGATAAATTGGGTAAGCTCTCATTAAGCAAAGAAGCCTGCAAAGCCCGCGATCAATTTGTTTTTGAACAATGCAATAAACAAAGCGTACCAGTACAGGTAAGTATGGGAGGCGGTTATTCGCCACAAATAAAAGATATTGTTGAGGCACATTGCAATACCTTTAAAGTGGCTATCGACCTTTATTTTTAATCTTTGACTATTATCGGTATTGCCGGTTTGATCTTGTGACTTTTACTAAGCACATTGAAACGTGCAAATAATAGTACCGACGCTACACCCAATCCTAACACAAGGCCATACCAAACCCCGTAAACACCAAGGTTTAAGTTAATACCGAGCAGGTAACCAACAGGTAAACCAATTACCCAGTAGGCCAGAAAAGTGATCACGGTTGGGATATTTACATCGCCCATTCCCCTTAACACCCCAAGCCCAACAACTTGTGCTCCATCAAATAACTGGAAGAATGCTGCAATGATAAGTAGCTGTGATGCAATTGTTATTACAGCTTCATCAGAAGTAATTATCCATGGTAAAAGATGTCTACCTAACGCAAATATGACAGCGGTAAAACTCATGAACAGCAATACGATATGGTAATTGGAAATAGCTGCAAGCCTTAAATTGCGGTGATCACTTACGCCGAAATAGTTACCTGATTTAATGGCTGCAGCCGCACCAATACCGCTTGCCATCATATACGTCATGGAAGCCATGGTTATAGTTACCTGGTGTGCTGCCTGTGCAACCACGCCAATAGTACCCACAAGTAAGGCAGCTCCACCAAAGGCACTGATCTCGAAAGTATATTGCATGGCAACCGGCGCGCCAATTTTCATGATCTGAATACCGCGCAGCCTGTCGATATTTTTAATGGCAAAATCTGTTAAATAGGTTTTAAAATTCTTCGACCGGAAAACATAGATCCCCATCACGGTAGCCATCAAACATCGATCGATAAGGGTACTATAACCCACACCTCTGATGCCCATTGGTTGTATGCCGAACAAACCTTTAACAAAAATTATCCCCAATAAAATATTGATCAAATTACCCCAGATAGATATCATCATGGCTTGCTTGGTAAAGCCCAGGCCTTCGGCAAACTGCTTAAACGTATTGAAGATAAGTAAGGGGATCAGTGACAGGCTAAGCAGGAATAAATAAGGCTTAGCTTCTTTCACCACCTCGGGCGATTGGTCAAGATGGCCAATAAGCAACATGGTGCCGAAGTAAATCCCGCAAAACAGGATAATGCCGCTCAGGATATTCAGGAATAAGCTATTGGAAAGTAACAGCCCGCATTCTTTATGATTTTTCCGGCCATTATTTTGAGCAATGAGCGGTGTTAAACCATAAGAGATGCCCATACCAATAACCAGCGGAACCATAAAAAGGCTGTTTACTGTTGATACCGCGGCCAAAGAAACAGTGCCTGCAAAATGGCCCACAATGATGGTATCAGACATTTGTACAGCCGTATGCCCAACGTTTGAGATAATTACCGGGATAGCCAGTTTAAGGCTTTCAAGATAATAAGGTTTGTATTTTTGGTAAACGGCTCTCATAATTACTCAGGCAACAGGAGCGCAAAAGTAACCATTTGGGCACACACAAAAGTCAGCAGGCTGTATAATATTCTTCCTTTTCGGTAGTGTTGATCTTGATGATTCCTGACAATATCAGGTCGACCAGTACGTTTTGAGCACGACGACGACCAACTTTAAGCAGTTCGCTGCATTCTTTTATGGTAATGCGGCCTGCCTTTTCAAGATGGCCAAGCAATGTTCTTTCATTGTCAGAATACTCAATTAAAACACCCTGATCATTTGATGAGCGTTTTAAAACTTCCAGTACAATTTTGCTGGCCAATACACTTTTATCTTTCACACGCACATAAGCCCACCATTTACCATCTTCGGCAAGGGCATAATGTGGCTTTAGTTCGCTTGCAGGGGTGTCAACAACCAATACTAATTTATCATCAAAATATACCTCTTCAAAAGTAGGTTCAAGGGCAGGGCGCGAAAAAAGATGTGCCGCTTTGGTAATCATATAACGTTCCTCGTCGTCAGATTTTACACCTTTTATCGTGCCATCATCAGTAACGCCAATAAGTAATTTACCGCCTTTGTTGTTGGCAAACGACACCATTGTGCGGGCTATCTTTTCGCAGCTTGTTATCGTTTTTTTAAAGTCGACTGTTACGCTTTCACCCTCAAAAATTAGCTTCTTAACGTTTGTTCTGCTCATAGCCTGTTCATTAATTATTAGGGCTTAATATATGGTGTAAAGATCTCCATCCATGTTTCCGGGCGGGAAATAGGCGAAAAACCAAACTGGCTGTACAAGTTGTGAGCGTCTTTAGTAGCTAACGACCATCTCCTTAAACCTTTCAGATCGGGATGTTTAACAATGGTTTGTACCAGCCATTTAGAAAGCCCCCTGCCACGATGAGCAGGCAAAACAAATACATCGCAGATATAGGCAAACGTTGCATTATCGCTAACTACACGTGCAAAGCCTGCCTGTTCGTTGTTTAAATAAATACCAAAACACATGGAGTTTTCAATGGCCCTGGCTAATTTTTGCCTTGGGATACCTTTTGCCCAGTACGATTCATTATTAAGGTAATCATAAATAACATCAACATTAAGCAGGTTTTTATCGGTTGAGATCATGAAGCCTTTTTTCTCAAAAGCTTCGTCATTCATAATTACAGTCATCAGTATAAGTTATATAGTAGTATCAATAAAGTTTAAGTTGCGTACATAAACCTCAATCATGACGGATACGCATATTTCGCCATCTTTATTGTAAATGTCAATAGGGAAGAAGCGAATAAATTTACCGGTAGTATTTAAAATGAGCTCCGCGTCGGCTATATCGCTATCCGTCAGCTCAATATTAAAAAATAAATTTGTTGCCGCAGGCTTGGTATATTTTACACTTGCTGATTTTGACCAAACCGTCAATTTATAGCCTTTGTGGCTAAATATTTGATAAAAGAGCAGGGGATAAAACGGGTCGGCAGCCGAAAATAGTGTGCCGCCAAAAATTGAATTGTTGTAATTTTTGTTAAGGAAACTTTTCCTGATCCTCACTTTAACGCCACGGTATCCTTTGCTGAACTTAACTACCCAGATCCGCTGGAAAAGGAGAGGGGGGTAGAAGCGCATTACCCACTTTAATAATCCTTCGGATATAACCATAGCGCTTAAATATCGGAAAAAATTAAATAATGAGCCGTAAATGTGGATCAAATTGACCGATGTTTAAAAATAAAAAGATGATAAATCCCAAATTGCAGGTAAACAATAAGTCCAAAGTTTGGTTTATCATATGGTTCAAACATAAATTGATAATTTAATCAAAAGCAAATAACTATGAAAAAGCAATTTTTAAGTTTCGCACTTGTCGCGGCAATGATCGGCKCTATTGCGGCCAGCTGCAGTTCAGAAAAAAAAGCAGGCGATGGGTCTGATACCACAAAAATGGATTCAACAAGTCAAAGCGCACCTGCCGCTACAGACACGACTAAAACCGATACCACCAAAAAAGATACTACAAAACATTTGTAGTTTAAATAGCATAAAAAAATCCCGGCCGGGTATTTCACCTGACCGGGATTTTTTTATGCTATTTTTCTTAAAACTTCAGAATGCCGTTTTTATAACACCGCCATCGGCCCTTAAAGTTGCGCCGTTGGTTGCTGCCGATAAGGGGCTTGCAACATAAGTAACCAGGTTGGCAATTTCATCTGTAGTTATAAAGCGTTTTATTAATGACGTGCCACGCACATTGGTGAAAAACTCCTTTTCTACTTCCGAATTGCTTAAGCCCTGATCTTTTGCTAAAGCGTCTATAAAATCGCCCACACCTTCAGATAAAGTAGGCCCGGGTAAAACGGTATTAACAGTAACACCAGTATTTTTGGTGAGTTCGGCTAAACCACGAGCCACAGCAATCTGGGCGGTTTTGGTCGTTCCGTAATGGATCATTTCTTCGGGGATCTGATAGGCCGATTCGCTGGAGATAAAAATAATACGGCCCCAGTTTTTACTGATCATTTTGTTGAAATAAGCCCTTGACAATCGCACCCCGCTTAATACGTTGACTTCAAAAAATCTCAACCAATCAGCGTCGCTAATCTCGGCAAATGGTTTCGRCTCAAAAATGCCAACATTGTTTACGAGGATATTAACCTCAGGCAATTGAGTTATTAAAGCTTCAACTTGTTGAATATTTGAAAAATCGGCGGCAATACCTTTGATTTTATTATTACCGGTTTCGGTAATCAACTTTTTTACAACTTCATCAACTTTAGTTTGGTTACGCCCATTTACATATACTGCAGTGCCTTCACCAGCCAATGATTTCGCAATAGCATAACCAATGCCGGCTGTTGATCCCGTTACAAGTGCTGTTTTATCATTAAGTTTAAGATCCATGATTTTATTTTTAGCTTATAACACAAGTGTAACACTGTTGTTAGCTATCAGCTGATTTTAAAATCAAAGATTAAACAATACTGACAATTGAAGCGGAGTTTAAGTGATTTGAATTTAACCCTGACCTGGTTGGTACATTCTTTTTTCGACGGGTTGATAGTATTCATTCAGATTTTCCGGCACACGGGATTTATAGCCCAATATTTGCCTCAAGTCATCACTCAACCCTTCGCCAAATTCATATCCTAAAAATCTTGGGTAATCAAGTTGCTGTTTAAAGAATGGTTTCGTAAAAGCCATGGTTAGTGTCCGCCTTGTTGCATCGGTATAGTTTTTACCGGCGGCATGCCATAAATTGGAGTCGAACAAAATGATGCTGCCTTTTTTGGTATTGGCACGGTCAGCGTTTTTATAAAAGGAATCACTTTCCGGCTTGTCATCGCTTTTATGAGAGCCGGATAAAAAATAAGTTGATCCGTTTTCAGAAGTAAAATCATCTAATACGATCATCATCTGGATCATCATTTTGAAATCTCCGGTGAAACTTCTTATATCCCGATGTATGTTCTGAACATATGGTTTTTCATCTCTTAAGTTGATAACARCCCCCAATGAGTTTATAATATAATTTCCTTTTAAAAAATGATTGATCTGATCTGCGCAGTATTTTCGTTCAAGAAACTTTAATGAAAATCTTTCACGTTCAACCAGGTGGTGCAGCGTACCGTTCATATTGTCGCCTATGCCATTTGCGATTTGAATTTTGCGTCTTACGTCATATGCAGGTACCAATGAGTCTCTTATTTCGTCAACGAAGGCATCATCCAGGGCATCTTCATATACGATCCATCCGTATTCATCCATCACCTGGTCAAATACTACAAGATCGGCATCGGAATATTTAAATTTATTTTTCATTGTTGTAATTAGTTAAGGTTTTAAATTGTGGTGGTTTCTGGTTCTGAGTCAGCTGTTTGTGTTTTTATTTTTGGATGACGATATAGGGGGAAGAATGGGATTTCCTGGTTGATTTCTATGCCTGATCTTGAAACCAGATCGTTGTAAGTAGGTTCATCGTTGATATAGCACCATATCCGATCTTTTACCTGCAGGTTTGAGAATAGCTTTTTGAAATTGAAAAGAGAATCTTCTTTTCCACCCACGCCGCCGCCAAGGTGGAAAATCTTTTTTCCCATTCTCCTCCCAATCATACTTATTTCGTCTGTCATCAATTTACTTGGAGAAATATTCAGGTAGTCAGGTGAAGTTGCCGAAAGGTGATTCCGGACAATAGCATCTGATAACAAAATAAGCGCTCCGCACATGAGGTTAGCTCCATCGTAAATTAAAATGAGTTTGTTTTTCATGTACTCTTCATTAAGAAGATTGATGAAGTACTGAACATCAAAATAATAATTGGATGATGCATTCAGCCGGTCCATGTTTCTATAATACATTTTGGCAAAATCTTCAATTTCCTGAGCCGTATCAGCTTCTTTAATAACAAAGCCCATTTTGCGCAGACTTCTTATCTGGCGACCAAGCCTTTTATCGTACCTGTCCCGTTGTTCTTCCTCAGATATCGAAAGGTCAACGTACAATGTTGTCCCGTTGTCCTTGATACCGCCAATGTTTTCTAACAGATGATATTGATCAAGGAACGGGTGCAATCTTGAAAAGATGCAAATTGACGATTCCTCTTTCATGAAGTTTGTAAACGCGGCTTTAAATTGTTCAATAGTTAAGGCAGATAAATTTGTAAAAGGAACATTGGATAGAGGGCCTGCATAACCATACACACAGGTCATATCGAAATATTCAGAACTTTCAATTTTCCTTTTGATCACCGGTAGCGCTATGAATAATTTTTCTTCTTCGTAGATAAATAAAAGTGGCTCTCCCTCAGTATTTAAAGAATGATAATACCAGGTGTGAAAACCCTCGTGTATATATGAACGACTAATATATTCGTCCCAATCTTTTCTATTACGTATGGTGAAACTTCGGTGATTCATAAGTGGATTTTTAATTGTTGTATAATGTTATTAATTGAATGCCCGGGGGGAGGGCACAGGGTACAGGTCAGTCAATAATATTCGACGGATTATGATTAAAAAAGGAAAAAAACTATCCGGGCACTATGGCTGGGGGCAAGTGATAGTATCAGGAAGATAGGGGAGACCTTATTTAAAGCAGGTATTTTACAGTATCAAAAGCTTTGCGCAAGCGAAACCTGCCTAACTCAAATAGTATATATCTCCTAAGATATAGTAACAAGAGCATTTTTTTTTGCATGCCACGATAATGAAAACGCCTGATGATCAGGTTGAAATCACTAATAACCATTTCCATGCGGGCCTCATTCCGTATCATGCTCCATATGCCTCCAGCATGATTACGGTAACAACTCATGACCTCGGGCATCACATATATTTTACGACCGGTATTAAATGTCGCGAAAAGTTTAAAAAATTTATCAGCTGCATAGCAGCTCGTATACCATTGTTTTTGAAATAATTCATGTACTTCGGGAATATTATGATAAACAACAGTAGCAGTTTTAGTTTCTACCTGCCGGCCTACTAAAAGGTCATGATAACTATATTCCAACGGCACCGGATTGGGCTCCAGATTTAGCGTATTATTGTTGATGTCAATTACCCGGGTGTAATGACAGCAAATAATATATTCAGGATTGTTTTCCAAAAAGTCGACCTGTTTTTGCAGCTTTTGCGGACTTGTCCAAAAGTCGTCTCCATCGCAAAGTGCAATGTATTTTCCTTCGCATGCGCCTAAAGTGTTAATTGTATTCAGATGTGCGCCACGATTTTTTTCGGGGTAAATTATCTTGATTATATCCGGGTGTTTTTCTTTGTATGATCTTAGTATTTCCGTTGTGCCGTCGGTTGAGCAATCGTCTCCAATAACAATTTCATATCTAAAATTGGTTTCCTGCATCAGGAAGCTTTCGATAGTTTGGCTGATGAAATCTTTATGGTTATAAGTAGTACAGCAAACACTAACCATTAAGTTCTGATCTGTTATCATAAAAAAAGTAAAATTTATTTGCGGATTTGTTATAAACGGAATTTTCTTTATTTGTTTGGTATTTCATAAAGAGATGAAAAACCAGGAATGCATTGATCACTGCACAATGCTTCGCCATATGACTCACATTTTCCTGTTTAATCGAAAAGCTTATTGTATAAATAGCTTTAATTTTAATTGGGTTTCGATTAAAAAAATCAATGACGACGAGTCGGCTAATACAGTAACTTTTGCTATGTCAAATATATTTAATTAGTATCCATTAATATCCTATGGCACTTTATTGGCTCTGAAATTGTAAACTACGTTTCATTTAGTTTACACACGTGTGAATGGCTGTAAATATTAGGTGTATACCCGTGCAATTCATTACAACGGATTATTCCAAGCGAAGTGACAGGTCTTTTTGTGTAATTGATCTAAATTACTCTGTTTTTTTGAGGAGGGTTAATTGTTAATAAAATAAATTATTTCCATAAAAGTCATCCTTGCTTTTTACGAAATTTCTCCTGACATTTATAAAAGAATTCTACCTGTCTTTTATAACACCATACATATCTACCTTACTTTTCTATTTACACTGCTAAAGTGCTTTTCTGATTAAAAGTTCGGCTTGAAAGCTGACTCCTAAAGAATATCGCTCAACTACGAATAACTTATTCTATACCTGTTGTTTAACTTGAATGCTGTCTTGACTGCAAGAATAAAGTAAGCCGTCTGCGCCTTAGTTTCTAGATGATCGCTTGGAGTTGCCCCAGCCGATACAATACGTTATTTGCCCAATCCATCTTTTCATTTAACCTGAAATCGCCAAGTGAATTAATTTAATAGAAATCATAAAAATCAAAACCATGGAAACTATCGAAAGCACTATTGCTCCTGCAATAGGATCTGAAGAGGAGATTCGCCCTTTTGAATTAGGCAGCGTTCCTCAAGCTGAACTTGATGACCTGCGGCGCCGAATTTTAGCAACGAGGTGGCCGGAAAAAGAAACCGTCTCCGATCAAACACAGGGCGTGCCACTTGCGACAATGAAGGCACTTGCACACTACTGGGCGACCGAATATGACTGGCGTAAAATGGAAACAAAATTGAATGCATTGTCTCACTTTTTAACAGAGATCGACGGCCTTGACATCCACTTCATTCATATTCGTTCAAAACATGAAAACGCCTTACCGCTCATTATAACCCATGGTTGGCCAGGCTCAATTATTGAACAGTTGAAGCTCGTTGGCCCGCTCACAGATCCCACTTCACACGGAGGAACAGCGGAGGATGCTTTTCATGTAGTAATCCCATCTATCCCTGGCAACGGGTATTCGGGTAAACCTACTACTACTGGCTGGGGCCCGTCCCGAATTGCTTATGCATGGGTAACACTTATGAAGCGCCTTGGATATCAAAAGTTCCTGGCTCAAGGAGGAGATTGGGGGGGCCTTATTACCGATATTATGGCATTTCAGTCACCTGGCAATTTATTGGGTATGGCCACAAATTTCCCTTGCGTGGTTCCCGTCGAAATTAACAACGCCGCTTTTGCCGGCGCGCCGGCACCAGATAGTCTTTCTGCTGAAGAAAAACAAGCTTATGATCAATTGTCTTTTTCATATAAACACGTCGCTTATGCCCTCATAATGGGTTCACGCCCTCAAACGTTACTCGCGACCGCAGATTCGCCTGTTGGTCTTGCCGCTATGTTTCTTGATCACGATCAGCCAAGTTTGTCGCTGATATCACGTGTATTCGCGGGGGTGCCCGAAGGACTGACCCGCGACGATGTTTTGGATAACATCACACTGTGTTGGTTAACGAATACAGCTGTTTCCGGATACCGTCTGTATTGGGAAAACAAACACGCTTTTGTTGCTCCATTGGGTGTGAAAATTCCGGTTGTCGTAAGTGCTTTTCCTGAGGAATTATTTCAGGCTCCCCGAAGTTGGGCCGCGCAAGCATATCCTAATATGATTTATTATAAGAAACATACCAAAGGAGGTCACTTCGCTGCCTGGGAGCAACCAGAGCTTCTCGTGAATGACATTCGCGAAGGTTTTAGTTCGCTCCGTTAATTAAGTTTAAAAAATGCAACCAGGAAACGAGATTGGAAAAAAGTCTCAGGATTTCGAATCTCGTTTCCTGAATATCTCAGGATTTCATTTTGCTAACTAAGTCGCGATAGTGATCAATCTATTTAAATAGCCGATGATGCTCAAGGCGGTTGATTAATGGCTATTTAAATAAGTTAAAAACTCGTTTTAAATTATTCTCATAATTAACATTATGTTAAATAGTTCTTTTTAAAGAAAGGCCTTTTTCAAGGCCCTCTTTTCTTTTTCTATCTGCCCTATTTATTAGTTAGCAGGCAACGCATCAATCTGAGCTTTTATTTTTGTAGCGTTTGCATCATCTTTAACACCTAAATAATAGGTTCTTAAATTTTGCAACGCATCAATTGATTTTGGCTGAAGTTCGACAGCTTTTACCAAATATGGTTTTGCTTGTTCAAATTGAGCTTTAGCTTTGGCTATGGCTGCATCATATTCCTTTTGTTTATTAGCAGGTAGTTTATTCGCAGCATTGTAAGCATCAATGGCAGGGTTTAAAATCACATATCCGTAGTTTAAATTAGCTTCAAAATAGTTAGGATCAATTTCTAAAGCTTTTTTATACATCTCTCCTGCTTTAACATAAGCGTCAGCTTTTGAAGTTTGTAATTTTGCTTTGGCCGCAGCATCTTTAGTTGTTGCTATTTCTTTAACGTAAGTATCAGCAGTTTGAGAATATGTTAAACCTGCATAGTAGTACAGTGTTTTGTTTTTGGGGTCAGCAGTTAAAGCAGCCTGGATTTTGTCCAACACTTCTTTTTCTTTGCCGGTTTGCAGGCTTATTTCTATTTCACGTTTACGCAAATCGCTAACGGTAGGATATTTTGAAACACCTTCAGCAACTGTTTTTAACGCGTTGGCAGTATCTTTACTTGCAAGGTATAATGAGGAAAGATCCAGATAAACACCGGCATTTTTTGAGTATTTAGTAGTTACCAGCTTGCTGTAGTTTGAAATTGCAGCAGGATAGTTTTTTGCGTTGGCAGCRGCTAAACCAGTGTAGTAAATAGCATTGGTATCTTCAGGTAAGATAGTGCGGTAATAGTCAAATGAGCGATAAGCAAGGTCATATTTAGCACCTGAATATTCCTTTACCCCTTTTGTTAATTGATATTGAGCAAGATTAAGGTAAGCGTCATCAATCATTTTTTTGCTTTCGCCTTTTGTATCAAGTTCTTTGGCTTTTTTTAATGCCTCATCGGCTGTGGTGAATAATGGTAACGATGTTGTTGCCACAGTATCCTGAAGTGCCAAAGCAGAATAAATAGAACCTTTTAAAGCAAAAGTGAGCGGTAGCACTGCTGTTTTTTCGTTAATAGCGGCTTTATCGATTGATTCTTTTGCAGTAGTAAGACTTTTGCCTGCCATAGAAGCCATTGCCGGTTGTCCCCTTAGGCCCGAATATTTTTCATATTCTTCTTTTGCCGTATTTAACTCACCTTTTTGTGCAAAAGCTGTTGCTGAAACCAAGCCTAACAGGCCCGCCATCAAAATTTTGATTTTCATGATTACTATTGATTGGTTAACTGTTTTAGTTTATTGTTTATTCTGTCTAATTGATCCTGATTATTAGATTTTGCATATGCCAACTGTAACGCTTGCAAGCTATTCACATTATTTGGTGAAATTTCGTTGGCCTTTTCAAGCCATTGTATCGCACGCCCAAGGTCTTGGGTGCTCCTCTCTCCTTTTGTATTTGCACTTTGCTTTAAATATAACAACCCTAAGTTAAGTACAGGATCAAAATACGTTCCGCTTAGTTCAATGGCGTGTAAATAAAGGGATTCAGCCTGATCAAATTTATCTAAATGATCGTAGCAATTTGCAGCAACAAATGCAATATCGGCGTTATTGGCATTAATGTCAAGCAATGGTCCGATTAAAGGCTCTAACGCTTTGTAATTTTTCTTGTTATTGTAAATATTGGCTTCGTCAAGTAGCAAAAACCTGTCATTAGGCAAAATTTTTCTCCCTTTTTGAAGAATCTGCAAAGCTTTGGCCGTATCCCCTAACGACTTATAGATATTTGATGCGGTTTCAATATATTCAGTGCGGGCACTATCAACCTGAAGCATCGTTGAATAATATTTGGCGGCATCCTGTAAGTTACCTGCTTTATTATTTGAGAAAGCAATATAGGTATTGATCTGGTTCATGCCTGGAGCATATCGCTTTGCATTTTCAAATGCCGTTTTAGCGTTTGAAAAATCTGAATTATTTACTGCTTCAAACCCTTTACGGATGTAAACATTTGCCAGGCATCGTTTGGAGTAATCAAGTTCAGACTGATATTTGAAAACTTTGCTCATGCCCGATAGTCTGTCAACCAGCTTAGTTGTTTTGTCAAGCATGTCTGCAGGCATCCCAAGTTTATTTAAAGAATCTATATACAGGATACTTGAGTTTACTATCGCCCTGTACAGGTTCTTTTCAATATCAGCTGTGTCCGACTTGGTAATGATCAAACTATCTGCAGATTTTTTGGCTGCGGCCAAATACTTCAGGTCGTTTTTCTGTTTATAAAATGCCAGGTTATTTACCACAACCTTCAGCGCTTCTTTTTGTGCGAAGGCAAAGGTTGTAGTAAAGCTTGTAATTAAAACCGATAAAATGATCTTGCGGTAGTGCATATTTATTATTCTGTTGTATCGTCAGTTGATGGTTCTGCGTTATCTTCAGCTGTATCACTTTCACCTGTATTTTCGGTGGTAGTTTCAGTGCCTTCTGCATTTTCATCGCCTTCTTTTACTTCTTCATCCTCATCATGCTCAATTTTGGCTACTGACGCAATTTCGTCGTTATTTTTAAGTGTGATAAGCCTTACACCCTGTGTAGCCCTGCCCATTACCCTTAACTCACTTATTGCAATACGGATTATGATACCTGATTTATTGATGATCATCAGGTCTTCCTTATCTGTAACACCTTTTATGGCAACAAGGTTTCCGGTTTTTTCAGTAATATTTAAGGTTTTTACACCTTTACCGCCGCGATTTGTAACACGATAGTCTTCAATATCGGTACGTTTACCATAACCTTTTTCTGATACCACCAAAACAGTTGTTTCAGCATCATCAATAGCTATCATACCAACTACTTCATCATTTTCATCATCAAGGCTAATACCACGAACACCAGTAGCGGTACGTCCCATTGGCCTAACTGTTGATTCATTGAAACGGATAGCACGGCCCGATTTAAGTGCCATTACTATTTCGCTGCTGCCGCTGGTTAAGCTTGCTTCAAGTAACGAGTCGCCTTCATTAATGTTGATGGCATTGATACCATTTGAACGCGGACGAGAGTAAGCCTCAAGTGAGGTTTTCTTAATGGTACCTTTTTTGGTACACATGATAATGAAGTTATTTTCAAGGTAGTTCTGATCTTTAAGCGAGATCAGTTTAATATACGCCTTGATATTCTCTTCTTTCGGAATATTGATGATATTTTGGATGGCACGGCCTTTTGAGGTACGTGTGCCTTCCGGTATTTCAAACACCCTGAGCCAGAAACATTGACCTGATTCGGTAAAGAACAACATGTAGTTGTGATTTGAGGCGATAAGCAGGTGCTCAATGAAATCCGCATCACGGCTGTTGCTGCCGATGGCGCCTTTTCCTCCCCTGCTCTGCCTGCGGTATTCCGTAAGCGGAGTACGTTTGATATAGCCTTCGCGTGATATTGTGATTACAACATCTTCATCCTCAATAAAGTCTTCGGTTTGCATTTCTGCCGATGAGTGAACCATTTCAGTACGGCGCTCATCACCATATTTCTCCTTAATTTCAAGCAATTCATCTTTGATGATCTGCATCCTTAAGCCTTCGTCGTTCAGGATACTTTTTAAATGCTCGATCAGTTTCATTAAAGCGGCGTATTCGTCTTTGATCTTTTCACGTTCAAGACCTGTTAACCTCCTTAAAGTCATATCAAGGATAGCACGGGCCTGGATATCGGATAAACCAAAACTGGTCATCAAGCCCTCTCTTGCTTCGTCTGGTGTTTGTGAAGCGCGGATCAGGCGGATAACTTCATCAAGATGATCTAAAGCGATCAATAAGCCTTCAAGGATGTGTGCACGTTTTTCAGCTTCGTTAAGCTCAAATTTGGTACGGCGTACAACAACTTCATGGCGGTGCTCAACAAAGTGATGGATCAGGTCCTTCAGGTTAAGCAACATCGGGCGGCCATTAACCAATGCGATATTATTTACACTGAACGAAGTTTGAAGGGAGGTATATTTAAACAGGTTATTTAAAACGATAGCTGCGTTCGCATCGCGTTTGATCTCGTAAACAACACGGATACCTTCGCGGCTTGATTCATCACGAATGGCTGAGATACCTTCCAGTTTTTTTTCATTAACCAGTTCGGCGGTACGCTCAATCATTAAAGCTTTATTTACCTGGTAAGGTATTTCGCTAACAATGATGCGTTCACGCTCGCCATTGTGAGTTTCAATTTCGGCACGGGCACGGATCACCACCCGGCCGCGGCCTGTTTCCAGTGCTTCACGAGGGCCATCGTAACCGTAAATGATGCCTCCCGTAGGGAAATCGGGCCCTTTTACATATTTCATTAACTCGGCAACCTCTATCTGGCGGTTATCAATTAATGCCATAGTAGCATCAATAACTTCCGAAAGATTGTGCGGAGCCATATTGGTAGCCATACCTACCGCAATACCTGAAGCTCCGTTAACCAGCAGGTTAGGGAATTTAGATGGCAATACAGTCGGCTCTTGTAGCGAGTCGTCAAAGTTTAATTGATAATCAATGGTATCTTTGTTGATATCGGCAAGCATCTCTTCGGCAAGCTTTTGCAAGCGTGCTTCTGTATAACGCATCGCAGCCGGTTCGTCACCATCAACAGAACCATAGTTACCCTGGCCTTCAACCAGTAGGTAGCGTAAGCTCCATTCCTGGGCCATACGTACCATGGTATCATATACCGATTTATCACCGTGCGGGTGATACTTACCCATTACCTCACCCACAATACGGGCAGATTTTTTGTAGGGCTTGTTGTTTGTTAAACCCAGGTCAAGCATGCCGTAAAGCACGCGCCTGTGTACGGGTTTCAGTCCATCGCGGACATCGGGCAGCGCCCTGGAAACAATCACCGACATTGAATAGTCAATGTACGCCGATCGCATTTCCTCATCAATATTTATCGAAATTATCCTGTCTTCTGCGTGTGAATTATCGTTTTCTGTTCCTTCAGCCATTTTAAATTATTTGTAGAACCTTCTCTTATAATTGCGTGTTAAAATTGATTTTTCAACGACCTGCGAAGTTAAAAAAATACTTGGGATTGCGCCAATTTAGTAACAATAAACCGCGGCGTATGTTGCCATAGGTACAACAATTTTGTTACTTTAATCAGGGCTTATTTAACCTTTACCCAGTAATCTTCAACCTTATTGCCATTAGGTAAAACCGAAAGCAGTTTTAGTGTATCGTTACTGATTGTGTAGTTGTATTTTATGGTTTTATTAAGCAGTTTCGACTCCTGCATACAATAGGTTTGGGTTTCAAAGCAGGTATCCTCTTTTAACTGGTAATCGCCTTTTTCATATACAACGGTTTTCTCCCCCTCCTCTATTACTCTGGCTTTATAATGCTCATTGTCGTAATCCCGTTGTAGTTTATAAGCTGTGGGAGCTGCATCAAGCTTGCCATTGATTATACCGCCGCGATACTCCCAGTTTCCTTTCAGCGGACTATCGTCAAAGCGGAAAGCACATAACAGTAAAATACCGACAACCGGTATGATAGATTTTTTCATTGGTGATATTATTAGCTAAAAGCCCAAAGCCTAATGCTGAACGCTTTTTCTCCGGGCTTTGCTTTTAGCTTTCAGTATTCTGCTTTCAGCTTAACCTTACGCCCAGTTTATGCCTTTTTTTAGTAAAGATAATGTTTTTTCTTCTTCGCTGCCGGCTACGGGATGATAGTCATAAACCCACTTGGCCGTAGGCGGCAGGCTCATTAGTATCGACTCAATGCGGCCATTAGTCTCCAGTCCGAATTTGGTGCCGGCGTCATAAACCAGGTTAAATTCGGCGTAGCGGCTGCGACGCTGGTATTGAAACAATTGCTGCGCTTCTGTAAATGATTTATCACGGTTGCGATTTACCAATTCGGTATATAGTGGTGCAAATGAGCGGCCAACAGATTTTGAAAACTCAAAAATATCTTCCCAGCTCAGCTCATCATTGGCGGTGAGCCTGTCGTAAAATATGCCGCCTATGCCCCTGGTTTCGTTACGGTGTTTGATATAGAAGTAATCATCAGCCCATTTTTTAAAACGCGGGTAAAAATCGGCATAATATTGATCGCAGGCAGCTTTTAGGCCACCATGGAAAAAACGGGCATCATCTTCAATTACATAATGAGGTGTTAAATCGATGCCACCGCCAAACCACCGAACCGGTTTCTGACTATCTCCCATGGTCGACGGCATTTCAAAGTAACGGATATTCATGTGTATGATGGGCACCAGCGGGTGGTTGGGGTGGATTACAATGGATACGCCGGTAGCGAAAAAATCATCCTGCTCAACTTGTAGCGCCCGCTTCATGGTATCGGGCAAATGACCGTGAACTGCCGAGAAATTAACTCCGCCTTTTTCAAGAATGTTGCCGTTCTGGATAACCCGGGTACGGCCTCCGCCTCCACCCTCGCGCTCCCAAAGCTCCTCCTCAAATTTTGCTGCGCCATCTAACTGTTCAAGCGCTGCGCAGATCTCATCCTGTATTTGCTTATAATCTTCGGCTATTTGTTCTTTGCTGATCATAGGCCGTAAAAGTAGTGAATTTTGAAGATTGCCGGGGATGCCTTTTGAAAAGCAGAAAAGGGGGATTAATGTGCCTATTATATCGAACCGATAATAGAAAATTTAAAGTGTTCAACTTTTAAAGTGTGAACACATGAAAAAAAACAAATGATTGATAGTCAATTAATTAAGTGTTTATTTTTTTAAATGGCAAAATTCAAATCGCTGATTATTAGTAACTTGCATATTTGCATCCTGCTACATTGAACACCCCTTTTTCAAAAGTTGAACACCTGACTTTTTAGCTTATTTCCACATAATTCAGGTCCTTGCCAAAAGTTTCTTTTAGCTGACTTAAGGATAATAATGCAACTGCCGTTAGTATACCCATCATGATATATCCTGATTTGATATACCCGTATTTAGCATTGAACGCGTTGAACGCCAATGTTATCGGAATCAACGAACCGCGTACAAAATTAGGCACTGTGGTAGTAACCGTCGAGCGGATATTAGTACCGAATTGCTCAGATGCTATCGTAACAAAAGTTGCCCAGTAACCCACAGTACATCCCATAAAGAAGCTTAGTACGGCAAAGCGTTCAGGCGTGATACCATTATCACTCAGGTAAAAATGCACACTCACCAATGAAAGTATTAAAAATACAGCCATGGTCAATTTTCGTGATTTGGTAACCTGGGCCAGCAAGCCTGCCACAATATCGCCGATAGCGATACCAATGTAGCTGTAAAAAATACCATCGCCGGGTTTGATCAGGGTTTTAGCCCCTAAAGCGGCGCCAAACTTATCTGAAAAGCTGATCAATACACCCACCACATACCAAAGCGGCGCGCCTATCAGGATACAAAACAGGTATTTTTTTAAGCGTTCCCAGTTAGTAAACAGCATGAACATGTTGCCTTTGGATACGTCGCTTTTCTCTACATTTTTAAACATGCCCGATTCAAAAGTGCCAATGCGCAGCAACAGCAATAATATACCTAAGCCACCACCAACAAAATAAGCATTACGCCAGCCAAATTTAGCTACTGCATAAGCGGCTGTGGCGCCAAATAAACCGATAACAGCAACAATCATGGTCCCGTAGCCGCGGTTCTCTTTACTTAAAGTTTCGCTAACCAAAGTAATACCTGCACCAAGCTCACCTGCCAATCCGAGGCCTGCAATAAACCGCACAAGGGCATAAGTATTTACATCATGAACAAGGCCATTGGCAAAATTGGCAATGGAGTAAAGCAATATCGACCCAAAAAGTACTTTAATGCGGCCAAGCTTATCGCCCATAATGCCCCAAATGATCCCGCCAAGCAGTAATCCAAACATTTGAATACTGATAATGAACTGCCCTTTATCAGTTATTTCCTGGGCAGTTAAGCCAATATCTTTAAGGCTGGGGATCCGTACTATCGAAAAAACCAAAAGATCATATATATCAACAAAATAGCCCAGGGAAGCAACAATTACTAAGAAAATAGCATTCCTGGTAACTTTGGCATTGGTAGCATCGGTCATAAAGTATAAAAATTGGTTGGCTAATGTAGGGGATTTATGCAGATAAAAGCAAAAAAATCGGCACAAAAAAACCCCTGTTGATACAGAGGTTCTGTGAGTAAATTTTGTTCAATAACTTTATATATTTTATACCTTTTTCACGTTAACTGCCTGTAATCCTTTTCTGCCATCTTCAACATCGTACGTAACGCTGTCGTTATCTTTTATAGCATTTACACCGCCTTGCACGTCCTTAAAGTGTACAAAAAGATCCTTACCTTCTTCGGTAATAATAAAGCCATAACCTTTCTGTGTGTTAAACCATTTTACTTTTCCAGTTTTCATAATTATAATAATCGTAATAAAAAATTCGTGTTAAGATCAACTAAAACCAAACTGAAAACAAAATAGGTTTATATTGGTTCAGAAGGAATAGATATCCAGCTTCCCTCAAATATATAAAATTATTAATAAACCAAATAAAATTATTTATTTGGTTGTGGTGTCAGCCGCAAATAGGGCTTAACTGCTGTAAAACCCTTTGGAAATTTGGCTGGGATGTCTTCTGTTTTGATTGCAGGCACTACTACAACGTCCTCCCCTTCCTTCCAGTCGGCAGGTGTAGCAACACTGTAATTGGCGGTTAACTGCAATGAGTCAATAACCCTTAAAATTTCCTGGAAATTACGACCGGTTGACGCAGGATAAGTGATGATCAGTTTAACTGCTTTATCAGGGCCTATAATGAACAATGAGCGCACAGTTGCATTCACTGAAGCATTTGGATGGATCATATCATAAGCTTCAGAAATTTTGCGGTCTTCATCAGCAATAATCGGGAAGTTAACTTCAACACCCTGAGTTTCATTAATGTCCTGGATCCAGCCGTGGTGTGATTCTACCGAATCAACGCTAAGTGCCAGTACTTTAACATTGCGTTTGGTAAATTCATCTTTTAAAGCAGCTGTTTTGCCAAGCTCGGTAGTGCAAACTGGTGTGTAATCGCCAGGGTGTGAGAATAGTACGCCCCAGCTATCGCCTAAATATTCATAAAAGTCAATTTCGCCTGCTGATGTTTTTGCTTGGAAGTTCGGCGCTTTATCGCCCAGTCTTAAACTCATGATGATAGATTTTTGATTGTGATTTAATACGACTAAGTTACTATACATTGCCCGACAAATGCAAACAAACTTTAAATAATCATATTATTTACGCCAACATTACAAAGACTGTGTTGTTGAAGTTTGAAATCAATAACAGCTATCTATGAGCAAACACACGTATGATACCGGGATAATTGGCAATTGCGCCTTTTTGGCGCATATTAATAAAAATACTAATGTCGACTGGCTTTGCTGGCCGAGGTTTGACAGCACTTTTATTTTCGGGGGAATGCTTGATAACGAAAAAGGCGGTGAGTTTTCTATCCGCCCGGAGGGTGAATACACTTCAGAACAACATTACCAGGAAAATACCAATATTTTAATTACTGAAATAAGCCCTGCCAGTGGTGGTAAATATCGCATAACAGATTTTGCACCAAGGTTTTATCAGCACCAACGATACTATAAACCATTGATGCTGATCAGGAAAATTGAGGCCATTGAAGGTTCGCCGAGGATCATTGTTAAATGCGAACCGGTGTCTGAATATGGCGCTGTTAAATTAAGTGTAAATCGCGGCAGTAATCATATCCAGTACCAGGGCGGGGAAGAAAGCATTCGCCTTACCACCAATATTCCGATAAGCTACATTTTTGACGAACAGCCATTTGTACTCAATGAAACCAAATATCTGGCCATGACCTATGGTGAGCCGCTTGAAGCCCCTCTCATTAGTACATCTGATCGTTTTTTGGCCGAAACCGCGCAATACTGGCGTACCTGGATCAAACACTCATCAATTGCTACTTATTTTCAGCCTTTTGTAATCCGATCCGCTTTAGCCCTTAAAATACACCAGTATGAAGATACCGGCGCCATTATAGCCGCAAGTACCACGAGCCTGCCTGAATCGCCGGGAAGCGGCCGTAACTGGGATTATCGCTATTGCTGGCTGCGCGATACGCATTATGTAATAACCGCACTTAACCACATCGGCCATTTTGAAGAAATGGAAAAGTATTTTGGTTATGTTACTGATATTACATTCTCCGAAATGGAGCGCTACCAGCCGCTTTACGGCATTACCGGTAAAAAGGATTTGGTAGAGACTATATTAACCGATTTAAAGGGCTACATGGGTAATCAGCCGGTACGCGTTGGTAACCAGGCATCAGAGCATATTCAGAATGACATTTACGGCCAGGTACTAATCTCCCTGCTCCCATTGTATACCGATCATCGATTTGTTTTTTCGGAACGCAAAGACTCTGTTCACTGGATAGAGTTTTTATTGAGCAAGATTGAACATACAATCGATGAAAAAGATGCTGGTATCTGGGAGTTCAGGAATATGGCCAATATCCATTGTTACAGCAACTTGTTTCAATGGGCAGGCGCCTCAGCTGCCGAAAAAATGGCGCGCACCATCCAAAACCAGGAGCTGATTGATAAGGCCATTTCACTTAAAGAACGCGCGGCCGCGCATATTGAAAGTTGTTATGACCCGGTACGCAAGGTTTACACCAATTCGGCCGGGAGTAGTAACCTTGATGCCAGTACTTTGCAGCTCATTATGATGAACTATCTTGATCCAAATTCAGAAAGGGCCAGGGATCATTTAGCTGCACTTGAAAAAGAGTTAAGAACGCCCAATGGATTATTTTACAGGTATTTATATGCCGATGATTTTGGTAAACCCAAAACCACTTTCCTGATCTGCGCCTTTTGGTATGTAGAAGCACTGGCAACTGTTGGCCGGTTGGATGATGCCCAGCGTGAGTTTGGAAACCTGTTGCAATATTCAAACCATCTGTTGCTGTTTAGCGAAGATGTTGATGAGGAAGATGGCAGTCAATGGGGCAATTTCCCGCAGGCTTACAGCCATGTGGGGTTAATGAATGCCGCATATCGGATTGCCATGAAATTGGATAGGCCGATATTTTTATAAGATGACAGTGAGGACACGGGCACGGGGAATAACAATAATATTCCCCATCCGTATCCTCATAAATCGCTACACGGCTGTCTGACTATAGCAAACTTCATATTCTTTGTCGCCTCGTCATTTTGACAAACTGAATGCTGTGCATTCAATCCAAACTTTACCATTTAGAATAAGTAAGTGGCGGCCCTACTCTTTTTATCCCATACTCATGAAAGAATTTTTCCTTTTCTTCGTCTGTCGTTAGATTCCTGGTAGCACCCTCGCTGATTTTTTTGAACATTTCTTCCATTTTACCAGCTGGCTGAAAAAACATCAATAGCCTGGCTTCTCCCTGGCCAACTTTTGCGAACGCGTGAGGAACATTCCTTGGGCCAAAAACCGAGTCACCTGATTTCGCAGTAAAGGTTTCTTCACCAACTTTAAATAAAAACTCTCCTTTGAGTATATACCAAAATTCATCCTGTTCGTAATGTACATGAAATGAAGGCCCACCTTCTTTTACCCTTGTTGACTCAAATACATATACATCACCATCGGTGTCAGCCGTAGATACCTTTGTGTAAAAAGTATCTCCTTCAAATAAAGTAATAGGTTTACCTGAGCGGTCTTTTCCGGCGTCAACCTTCAAGCCCTTATCAACTCTTTTCTTACCAAAGGATGCGGCCATGACAGCAAAAGGCATTGAGAGAAAAGAGCCAGCTGCTAAACAAGATTTCAGAAAGTGATTACGGTTCATAAAATTTGTTTTAGTATAAATGAATAACTAAAGAAGAAGTGCTTTCAGTTTTATGCTGCTGACAAAAATTAAGGTTTTCCAATATAAAGTCGTTATGACGCCGCTTGGTAAAAGACCTTTATCTAATCCACTGCGTTAACGTAACAAATTAAAGTTCATTGATTTAGGTAACGCGAAACATGAAATAAATGTAAACATTTTGCGCCGTTGTTGGTGTTGTCACCAGAAACTTGTTCAATAATTACCTTAACAAATACACCAGGAAAATTTGAGCACAGAATTGTTGGCTACAACACCAACAACGACGGGAGGCTTACAATCATGTGAGGTTAATGAATGTGGCCTACAGGATTGCTATGAAATTGACGGGCCGATATTTTTGTAGGATTTGCTCCTTTGGCATAAATTAATGGCGGATAAGACTTACGAAGCTTTTAAAACTTCGTAAGTCTGGATTAAGTAATTCCTCTTCAAATAAGTGTCACCTTATCTCAACCACGCCGTCTGCAACCTTCGGAAAGATCTCTAACTGCCTGCCATCATGTCCAGGGATGATAAACTTAACATCCCTGGCAAGCATTTTCATACGCCTCATAGCCTTGACATAACCGGCCGGGTCAAGCGTGCCACCTTGTGAAGGCGGCACCAGATGCTGAAGGCTGTAATAGGTCCAGATGTTATCAGATGCTATTACCACCCTGTTTTTTCCGGCTTGCACCAACACATATTGCGAATTAAAGGTATGCTTTGAACCGGTATAAACTTTTATGCCTTTAATAATCTCTTTATCATCACCATCAACCAATTTAAGCCTGCCAGCCAAATTTAAATTTACCATATTAATAACATCCCGTTTAGCGTAGCCGCCAGCCTCACCAGGCTTTTGCCAGGCTGATCCTACAAAAAACTCATAATCCAGCTTTTGCATCCAAACTTTTGCTTTCGGGAAAAGACTTAAGCCATCGATATGATCCCAATGCGGGTGACTTACAATAATATCGGTTATATCACCGGGCTTTACACCAAGCTTTAAAAGCGCCGAATCCGGGCGTTGATAGCTTTTTAACTTAAATTCCTTAGCATCTTCACTATCACCTAAAAATCCTGCGTCAACCAATATATTTTTGCCATTTTCACCTTTAATGAACCATACCATAAAGTCAATTTTTACCGGCACATTCTTAGGGCCGTTCAGCGCCCAATCGCCGACTTTGAAGGGGTAGCCAGATTCGGCAAATTTTACTGAGTAAACTTTATAGGTCGGATTTTTTTGAGCGTGAACTACTAAACTGGTTAAGGTTAAGTAAATAATAAGCAGGTTGATTCTTTTCATAATTGAATTGCAGAATAAGTGCTCCCGAATATAAAAAATGCCCATGGCTAAACCACGGGCACAATTAATTATTTAATGATTTACATTTCAGCTAAAAAGCTGCAACCGCTACTTCCTCCTATTTGTCTACAATTTCTTCTACCGGTGTATACTTCGCAAAACTGGTAAGCAACTTCCTTACTTCGCCGGGATTCCGTAAGTAAAATTTAGCTGCAGAAAGATTGCTGCCGACTTTAATGGTTATAGCACTTTCGGGCAGGGCCTTAAATATATCCTCGTCGGTGTAATCGTCGCCAAAAGCTATTACAAAATCATAGTCACGGCCTTCAGTAAGTGTTAAAGCAGCTTTACCTTTATTAATATCCATATTCTTCACTTCCAGTACCTTATCCCCTGGCAACAGTTGTAACCCTTTATCGCTGGCAAGATACTTTAAGTTGTTCATGAGCTCATTGGCCCTTAATTCGCCCAAGCCAGCCTGGGCCTTACGGTAATGCCAAACCAATGAGTATGTTTTTTCTTCAATGAATGAACCAGGGGTACGGTCCACATAAGTTTCCAATATTGGGTAAATATCATGTTTCCACTGGTCACTGAGCCCGCCAATTTTATGCCATGAAGTGCCCGGTTGCTTAAACCATGAACCGTGTTCGGCAATGAGATAGATATCGTTGTTTTTAAACCAATCATCGAGGTTTTCGTGCTTGCGGCCGCTAATCAAAACCAGTTGATTTGCAGGATCTTCGGCAAGTTTATTAATGATGTTATATAATTCCTTATCGGGACTGGCCTGATCGATGTTTGATTTAAAATTTACCAATGTGCCATCATAATCCAAAAAGATGATCCGCTTTTTGGTTTTGATATAGCGGTTAATGATGCTTTGCTCGGTAGTGTTGCTTACGTGCCTGGCCTGCAGGGAGCGCTGCATCAGTTTTACTTCTTTCAGCCTGTCCATGAAAATTTTAACCCAGTGCGATGTGTTGAATTTCGCGACAAGCTGTCTCATCGGGATCATGCGCCTGCGTTGTTCCTCAAGCGGCATATTGATGGCCTGTGAAATGGCTCGGCAAACTTCGCCAGTATTATTAGGGTTCACAATAATGGCATCTATAAGCTCTTTAGATGAGCCTGCCATCTCACTCATAATCAACACGCCATCGTTGTTTATTCTGCTGGCAACATACTCTTTACTTACCAGGTTCATACCATCGCGCATTGGTGTAACCAGGCAAACATCGGCCGAATAATACAGCGCCGAAAGTGTTTCGATTGGGAAAGACCGGTAATAATAATGGATCGGGCTCCAGTCCATAGTACGGTACAATGCGTTGATCTTACCTACTTTTTTATCTATTTCATCACGAAGATGAGCATATTGTGGTACTGTATCCCGTGACGGAACCACGATCATATAAAGCGTGATATGCTCAATACATTCGGGGCATTGCTCAAGCAGGAGTTCAAAGGCTTCAAGCCTTTGCAGAATCCCCTTGCTATAATCGAGCCTGTCTATAGAAAGGATGAGTTTTTTGTTTTGAAAATTCTCTTTAATTAAGCCGATCTGCTCCTTTACTTCATCTTGCAGCGGTAATGACGAATATCTTTTTTCATCAATTCCCATCGGGAAGGATTCAATTACAACAGAACGCTCCCCGTTGCTTATGATGTTAGCACTGGATGATACAGGGAGCAATCGTGTTGCTGCTCCCAAAAAGTGGCGTACATCATCAAAGGTATGGAAGCCAATCAGATCAGCACCAAGCATCCCTTCCAGCAGTTCCGAACGCCATGGAATCAGCCTGAACATTTCATTTGACGGGAAAGGAATATGCAGGAAAAATCCAATGGAAACATCCGGCAACTCCTGTCTAATCAATTGAGGCAGCAATAGCAGCTGGTAGTCATGGATCCAGATCACATCACCAGGTTCGGCAATGCTCAGGATGATATCCCTGAATTTTTTATTTACTGCTTTATAATAATCCCAGTTTGATTGTTTATACGCTGCATAGGTTGAAGCGTAGTAATGAAAAACCGGCCATAAAACTTCGTTGCTAAAACCTTCGTAATATTGGTTGATCTCTTCCTGATCTAAAAAAACGGGGATCAGGCTCAGATCTTTTAATTCATTTGTTATATGGTCTTTATCTTCCTGCTCAGCTATTTCTACCCCGGGCCACCCTATCCACACATTATCGCCCTGTTTATATATTGAACCTAAACCGGTTGCTAAGCCTCCCTCGCTTGGTGATGAGTGATAAGCACCATCAGTTTTGGAAATTTTAACAGGTAAGCGGTTTGATACAATTATTGTTTTCGACATACTAATAAATATTAATTAATATTTAAAAGCTAAAAACAGCGTTTTTGTTTTATGAAATGGCGTTTTTTTGCTATAAGAGCGTGATTTTTAGCCATAAAAAAAGCCGTTCCGATATTCGGGACGGCTTTCCATTGTTATAATTTTCGGAATTATTTCACTTGTTGGAAAAACTCGATGTTAGCTTGTTGAGTGATCCTTACTAAAACTTCGTGTTTGTCGTTTTTCAAGTCAACAAAGTATGAAGTTGGCTCGATAGCGTCATTGATTGAAGTGTTAGCCTGGTAAACGATAACTTCGCCTACTTCGTAACCTTTGTATTCGTTGCTGATTTGTTTAAGGGCTTTCGCAGGGATAGCTTTGTTGTCAACACGTTGAGTTACACCTAAAAATTCACCTTGCAAGTTGTAGAAAGCAGTTTTTTGAACGCCATCAACAGTGAAAGCAGCTTTTTGAACGTTTTTAGTTACAGTCCAGTTAACGTTAGTAGCTTCAGCGAAATCAGCAGTAAAGCCGTGTAAAGCAATGTAAGAAACGTTAGTGCCACCGTCAGATTTTTTGCCACCATCGGCGAAAGCGTTAACGGTAAATAATGCTGCGGTTGCTATTGTTAAAAATATCTTTTTCATGTTCGTTTAAATTTTAAATCCATAACAAAAGTAAGGTATACTTAGTAATATGTCAAATTTTACGAAACTTTTATGAATATTTAATAATTATAGCCTTTTGTAGCCTCAAAATTTAAATTTTGTTAATGACCTTAGTGTATATTTTACAATATCTAAAAGAAAAAACGCCAATTAATGGCGTTTTTCCTTTGCTAAACCGATTTATGTTGTCATGAAAATGTCATTTAGCCATTATCAGCGAAGCCCGGATATAAAGTCATGCCCCCATCTGCAAAAATTGTAACCCCGGTAATATAATCCGACTGGTCTGAGGCTAGCCAAACCGCCAGATTACCGATATCATCAGGCTGCCCTATCCGGTTGTAAGGAATGAGCGTCAATAGTTTATCCAGCGCTTCGGGGGTATCCCAGGCTTCTTTATTAATAGGTGTTTGTACAGCACCTGGCCCTATTCCGTTTACCCTAATTTTATGTGGGGCAAGTTCCTGGGCTATGCTTTTCATAAACATCATGATGCCGCCTTTGCTGGCCGCATAGTTAACATGGCCTGCCCATGGAATTACTTCATGCACACTGCTCATGCAAATGATCTTGCCTGCGGCCTTGCTTCTTTCTTCAACAACTCCCCTTTTTATAAATTCTTTAGCGGCTTCCCTGGCGCAAAGAAACTGGCCGGTAAGGTTAATGCTGATCACTTTGTTCCAGTCGTCAAGTGTCATATCAACAAATTTGGAGTCTTTTTGCAGCCCTGCGTTATTTACCAAAATATCAACGGTACCATATTGCTTAAATATTTCGGCAAACATGGCTTTTACCTCATCCTCGTGGCTCACATCTGCCTGGAATGCAAATGCTTCACCGCCCGATGCCCTGATCTGGCTTACAACATCGTCGGCAGCAGTTTTATTATGGGCATAGTTAATAAGCAGTTTGGCTCCGGCAGCGGCCATTGCCAATGCTACGCCTTTGCCAATGCCGCTATCGGCACCGGTTATTAATGCCGCTTGTCCTTTTAATAGTTGGTGGTTATTGCTCATAGATAAACGTTTTTGTGTTTAAGATAAGCAATTGAATTGAGAGGGGAATTGTTTTGTCTGAACGGGGATTTCTCTTCTCCCCTCATTGCGAGGCAGGAGGCAATCGCCTATACAGGGCGAACCTGTTAATTGGGGATTACTTTGTACCTCGCAATAACGCTTTTGAAGAAGCAGACGAAAGTTTACAACGCCTTTATATAATCATGAAACATATACAAGGCCTTCTTCTTATCCGCTGTTAAGTCATAATCTATCTTCACCATTAAATAATCAATCAGGTCAAAATCATCACGCATGGTTAATTCCTTGAACAGATCTTCGCGGTGGTCAAGGCCATATTTTAACGACTCATTAAACTCGTCCATAAAGTCCTGCGGGATAGGTTTGTTGGCAATCCAGGCAGCAAAGGTGAACGGCAGACCTGTCATCTTTTGCCATTCTTCGGCAAGATCGTAAACGTATTTATATTGTTGCTTTTTGCCAAAAGTGCGGTCGCCTATTTGTACAAAGGCGGTATGTTCATCTGTTGATTGGGCGTAATCTGGCGCATTGGTCACCTGATCCGGGTTCACCTGCCAATGATTTTTAAGGAGTACACGGGCCAGGTTATTAGATGAGCGCGACTGTGGATCCAACTGGATAGTGGTTACATCCTTGATATCGCAATTGCTAAAAATGAAAACTGAATTAACGGCTCCGATAGCGCCGATGCAGTAATCAGAAACAATTTCCCATTGCGGCAAGCTTAGCGCAGCTGCAACCGGGATGAGGCCGATATCAACCACATCGTCAATGAGCTTTTGGGCGCAATCTGCCGGGATATCAAGGCTCAGGTCTATTTTATTAATGATGTCGGTATGCTGGATGCCGTATAAAAAGGGTTTGGTGTTAGTGTAGCTTACTGCTGATATTCTGATCTTGTTCACAAATGCGCTATTTCTTTTCTTCGGAATTTTTTAGATGTTCGGCGTCGTTAAAGTCGATGATCTCAAACTTTTCGCCGTTGTAGGTTACCTTATATAGTACCAGATTTTGATGTGGAAAGGTATCCATTTCAGATAAGGGTTTGCCGGTAAGGATGCAAAGCAACAGGCGTAAAGCACGGCCGTGCATGCAAATAAGCACGTTTTTTTCTTCGGGGTGACTCATGATCACTTCCATGGCCTCACGCTGGCGCACCTCAACCTCAACAGGACTTTCACCACCTTCAAACTTACTGTCGAGTTTGCCATCCAGCCAGTCACGCATGATCTGCAGGAAAGCTGCCTTATTATTCGTAGTTGGTGCCTGGCCTTCATGAATGCCCCAGGCCAGCTCATCTAAACCCGAAAGCTTTTCATAAGGTATCCCGAGATCGATAAAAGGCTGAATACTTTGTTGCGTACGCTTTAATGCCGATATATAAATTTTATTGAACGGAACGGTTTTATAAGCCTCAAAAAACTGGCAGGCCTGTTTACGCCCTTCGTCATTTAAATCGGTATCCACCCCGCGGCCTTGTATAATACCAAGTTTGTTATACTCAGTTTGGCCGTGACGTACTATATATAAGGTTTTTTGTACCATTTTTTTGAGCTGAAAGCTAAAAGCCGAAGGCGAAAGCTTTCTTACTTTTTGAATAATTTTGTTTTTGCTTTAAGCTTTCAGCCTTTGGCTTTTAGCTTAAAAAAACTTAGTTAATTACCGGTAACTTGTAATACTGGGGTTTTGGCTCATCGCCAAATTCAACGTTGGTATAATCTGTTACCACATTATATAATGTATCACGTTCGATGGGTTGACGGCCTACATGTTTAATTAATTCAACCAGTTGTTTGGTGCTCATGCCCGGATGCTGTTCTTCGGCACCCGCCATCGAATAAATTTTTGTCGTGTCATCCAATGTGCCATCAATATCATCAACGCCGAAATTAAGCGAAAGCTGCGCCGTTGTACGGCTGATCATTGCCCAATAAGCTTTGATGTGGTCAAAATTATCGAGGTAAATACGGGCCACAGCATAGTTACGCAAATCTTCAATCACAGAAACCTCGGGTACATGCGACATCTGGTTATCCTTGTTACGGAATTTAAGCGGGATGAATGTTTGGAAACCACCGGTTTTGTCCTGTAGTTGGCGCAGGCGATCCATATGGTCGATACGGTGTTTATATTCTTCAATATGACCGTAAAGCATGGTTGCATTTGAACGGGAGCCAAGCTTATGCCATTCTTCGTGAATAGCCAGCCATTGATCGGCAGTACATTTATCTTTCGAGATTTGGTCCCTTATTTCAGGATCGAAAATCTCTGCACCGCCGCCGGGGATCGAATCCAGACCAGCCTCTTTCATCAGGCGCATGCCTGTAGCGTAATCAATTTTGGCTTTTTTGAAAATGTAATGGTATTCAACCGGGGTAAGGGCTTTAATATGCAATTCCGGGCGGTGGGCACGGATGCGGGCAAAAAGCTCCTGGTAAAAAGGTACATCATATTGCGGCAATACGCCGCCTACAATGTGGACCTCGGTAACCGGCTCGCCGTCATATTTGGTAACCATGTCGAACATCTCATCCATGGTGTACTCCCATCCTTCTGATTTTTGTTTCAGCAGGCGCGAGTATGAACAAAATTTGCAGTCGTAAACGCAAAGATTGGTTGGCTCGATATGAAAATTACGATTAAAATAAGTTTTATCGCCGTGGCGCTCCTCGCGGATATAGTTGGCTAAAGTGCCAAGGTATCCAAGCTCGCCCTGCTCGTAAAGCAAAACGCCTTCATCAAAAGTGATGCGTTGTTTATTTAGTACCTTTTGGGCAATGTGCTTTAAGTCAGCAGATAAATTCGGATCCTGGAGCAATACCTGTAAATTATCTGAATTATGCATCATTATAAATTTGGCCAAATGTACAAAAAAGCATAAAAGTAATATGCGTTATGACACATATCGGCCAAATTATCCGGTAAATTACATTAAGGTTACAGTGCCTTGATCTCACTTATGGAAATCCCTGTTGAGCAATCGTCCTGGCAGCCATTAGGCACATAACTGGCATCAGAGATCATACCGTTATTATTGGTTTCAAAATAAATGGTATTTTTTTTCTTATCAGCCGCGAGCCATTCGCTTTTTGCTTTTTGGTATACCTGATCAAGGGTAAGTAATGACGCACCTGAATTATGCTGCCCTAAAGACACTTTGTCTTCGTGCCATTGTTCCCTTATCGTTTTGCCGGGGGCGCCATTTGGTGCGTAAACTAATGTATATGATAAAAAGTCACGGGCTACTAATACACCATTTTGAACAGAAATCTTTGTTTCTGAGCCGTAACCAAAAACTGAACCGGCGTTAACAGTATAGGTATATGAGTTTTTACTTTCAGTCTTGAAGCTTTGCCATACTTTATAGCTTTTGTCATAAGCAGTTTCGTTAGCATCTTTTTTGCAGGCTGATAAGCCGGTGATAACAAATAAGATCAGGATAAAGGTTCTCTTCATGTGGATAGGTTTTACAGCCTATTCGATTAAAAATAAAAAAACGCTACAGCTAATAACAAATATTCTTGTTTATTTTGGGCGATAAGCATAAAACCATGAAAACTGAAACTATAGCTATACACGCCGGAAACCATGTTGATGAAGCAACAAGGGCCGTAATACAACCCATTATTATGTCAACCACGTTTGAGCGTGGCGAGGACGGTGGTTTTCCGGCAGGTTATATTTACAGTCGCTCGGCAAACCCTAACAGGCATGCGTTGGAGAACGTGCTGGCTAAACTGGAAGGCGGTATTGAGGCTGCTTCTTTTTCTTCGGGTAATGCAGCAGGGATGTCTGTTTTTCAATCGCTTGAACCAGGCACGCACATTATTGCCCCTGATGATATGTATCATGGCTTGCGCAATCAGCTTAAAACCCTGTTTGCCGGGATCCTTACTTTCGATTTTATCGATGTAAACGATACTGAAGTTTTGCAGCAACATATTAAGCCAGAAACAGGTTTGATCTGGATAGAAACCCCTTCAAACCCGTTATTGAAAATTACAGATATAAAAAAGGTAGTAGCAATTACCAAATCAAAAGGTATTAAGGTTTTATGCGATAATACCTTTGCAACCCCGGTTTGTCAGCGGCCGCTTGAATTAGGCGCTGATATGGTGATGCACTCGGCTACCAAATATTTCGGCGGGCATAGCGACTTGATGGGCGGCGTTTTGATTACTGCCGAAAAGAACGATTGGTGGGCAAAAATCAGGCAGGTGCAGGAAATGGGCGGTGCTATCCCCTCGCCTATGGATTGTTATTACCTGGTGCGTAGTATTAAAACGCTGCCGTACCGCGTAAAAGGCCATGTACAGAACGCTCAACTGCTCGCCGAATACCTCGAACAACATCCTAATGTTGAAAAAGTGATGTACCCCGGTCTGCCATCGCACCCTCAGCATGATATCGCTAAAGATCAGATGCTGGCTTTTGGCGGTATGCTATCCTTTATTATTAAGGGAGATGAAAATGATACGCATAACATTATCAATAAGCTCAAGCTATTCATCAAAGCTACCAGCCTTGGAGGCGTAGAAAGTTTAATAGAACACCGTGCTACAGTTGAAGGGCCTGATACTAAGACTCCCAGAAATTTATTAAGGGTTTCGGTTGGGCTGGAGCATATTGACGATTTAATTGCTGATATGGAGCAGGCACTGGCTTAATGCGTGTTTTTTTCTTTTTCTTTGTCTTTATTGAATGAGTTTACTAGTATGTTAGCGGTAATTATTACACCATAATTTTTGTTTGTAATTCCGTATTCTTTTATAAGTTGATGCTTGTCAATGATTATTAATTCCTTGAATATTTTGTCATTTATCCCAGCTAAATTTCCTTCGTAATTAGTTTTAAGTATTTTTTTATTGAGGATATATTGAATTTGAGAAATGTTAGCCGGATTAGAAATAAGCTTAGCATAACCCGAAGATTTTGATTTGAAATACGTTTGATAACGATGGATATCAAATTTTTTGGTTTCTACATAGATCAATCCATATTTTGCTTCACGGCCGTACTTTATTATTGCACTTGCATCTTTGTAAACAGAAACAGTTGCAACATCATTAGAGTTAAGTTTGTTTAAATCATCCCCCCTTACTCGTACACTATCGATAAAATATACTGGTTCGTTATTTTCAGTTTCGCCAGTTACATACTCATGGGTGTCTTCTTTCATCACTCCATGACAGGATAGTATCAAATCTGCACCTTCCACGGGTTTTTCCATGTAATATGCTTCATCTATAGGGAATAATGGCTTTTTAGTGCTATCTATCTTAACATAAAATGAAATAGTATCATTGGAAAAATTCCAATAATCGGAACAACCTCTGGTATTCCATTGCTCTTTAAATGCAGGATATAGTTTGAACAGATCTTTAAGCACCAATTTACTAAGATCAATCATTTTCCCGTCGGGCAATTTCCCCGCAAATTCTTTTGTTAACCTGATTTTGCTAATTAGATCAGATTTTTGATCTTGCTGAAATATCATTCCCGGATATTTGGGGGTCGAATATCCCTCGTCTGCTATATATCTTGAATCATCTCCAACGCAATTTGCCGTTAGATCCATTTCTTCAACTATTGTAGCTTTCAAACCGGGGTCAGATTTCTTTAAATCAGCAATTGTGGTTTGACAGAGGCAAATATTATTTACGATGATTTTTTTGAAAGATGTTGAATCATTTGTTTGAGAAAAAACATTTGTAAAAAAAACGGATAGGACTACAATAATTATAAATGATTATTGAAGCGTATTTTCCAGCATAAGGAATAGGTATTAAAGATATCTGCTAAGGTATAAAAGTTTTCATTCGCATTAGTTACAAGCCTTTTGAAATAAAATTTGGTACATTACCATATAAGGCCTTATATTTGGAACATTATTTGGTAGCGATACCATAGTCGATCAATCCTCCGCACATAGTTCGGGTTTTGATTTATAAAGAAGCGGCGAGAGATCAGGCTCCATGACCCGCTGGCAACCCTTCAGTGTTGAAGAAGGTGCCAATTCCTGTCCCGGCAAATAACACCGGGGAATATAAATTTTTAACCATGAAAAGTTTAATTAAATTTACGCAACGCAACACTTTTTACACCTCAAACGGTAACGTACAATATATTAGCTCCCCTATTAGCTGTATTTGTATGTGTTGCTGCTGTTGATGCTTAGCACGCCCCTGCTTTCATTTCATTGAAAATGCGCGTGCTGTTAAACCGGTTAATTCAAACCGGCTTGTCAAAATCCATCTAACATTCAAAAATCTAAATTAAACACATTAAAAAAATCAAACTATGTCTGCCTTAAAATTTGAAACCTTACAATTACATGCCGGCCAGGAAGTTGATCCAACAACAGGTTCACGTGCAGTGCCGCTTTATCAAACTACTTCATACGTATTTAACAGTGCCGAACATGGTGCAAACCTGTTTGCGCTGAAAGAATTTGGCAATATTTATACCCGCATCATGAACCCTACTACCGATGTGTTTGAAAAACGCATTGCAGCTTTAGAGGGTGGCGTAGCGGCGCTGGCAACGGCATCGGGACAGGCGTCACAATTTATTGCTTTAAATAACATCCTGCAGGTGGGCGATAATTTTGTTACTTCTCCTTTTCTGTATGGTGGTACTTATAATCAGTTTAAAGTAGCCTTTAAACGTTTGGGTATCGATGTACGCTTTGCTAAAGACGATACCGCAGCCAATATCGAAGCACTTATTGACGATAAAACAAAAGCTATTTTCCTGGAAACTATCGGCAACCCAGGTTTTACCATTGCCGATTTTGAAAAAGTAAGCGAAGTTGCCAAAAGGCACGATCTGCCATTAATTGTTGATAATACTTTTGGAGCAGGCGGTTACCTCTTCCGCCCTATTGAGCATGGTGCTAATGTGGTTGTGGAATCAACTACCAAATGGATTGGCGGGCATGGTACCAGTATTGGCGGTGCTATTATTGATGCCGGTAATTATAACTGGGGCAATGGCAAGTTTCCGCAATTCACTGAGCCATCTGAAGGTTATCACGGATTGGTATTTAACGATGTATTCGGTATCGGCGGCCCCTTTGGCAATATCCAGTTCATTATCCGGGCACGTGTAGAAGGTTTACGGGATTTCGGCCCGTCGCAATCGCCATTCAATGCGTGGCTTAATATCCAGGGACTGGAAACCCTTTCATTACGTGTACAACGCCATGTTGATAATGCACTGCAATTAGCCAAATGGCTTGAGCAGCATCCGCAAGTGGCAAGYGTGAATTACCCCGGATTGGAATCATCATCATATCATGATCTTGCTAAAAAATATTTAAAAAATGGTTTTGGCGGCGTATTGTCGTTCGAGATCAAAGGTGATAAAGCGCAGGCCAGCCAGGTCATCAACAACCTGAAACTGGTGAGCCATTTAGCCAATGTGGGCGATGCAAAAACACTGATCATACAGCCATCGGCAACAACGCATCAGCAATTATCTGATGAAGAGCAATTATCAGCCGGTGTTAAACCTGCATCATTGCGTGTTGCAGTGGGCATTGAGCATATTGATGATATCAAAGCTGATTTTGAACAGGCTTTTGCAAAAATTAAGCAAGGTGCGGGTGAGTTAGTTTAACAATGTATAGTTTTTTTTAAGTGATATAGTAAACGTTATTACAGGTTGCAGCCGGAAATTCCGGCTGCGCCTGGAATAACAAACAAAAGAATGAACGCAGAGATATTTAAATACACTGATACTTTTGAATTTGAATCGGGCCGGCAGATTGAGGGTTTAGAGATAGGCTTTCATACATACGGCAGGTTAAATAAGGAAAAAAATAACGTTGTTTGGGTTTGCCATGCGCTTACAGCCAACAGCGATGTACTTGACTGGTGGAAAGGTCTTGTGGGTACAGGTTACTTCATTAATCCTGAAGAGCATTTTATAGTTTGCGCCAATATTTTGGGCTCTCCTTACGGTACTACCAGTCCGCTGAGCATTAACCCGGTTACCGGTCAGCCATACTATCTCTCCTATCCCCAGTTTACCACAAGGGATATGATTAAGGCGCATCAGCTACTTGCCGATCATTTACAGATTGACAGTATTCATATATTAATTGGCGGCTCTCTTGGGGGCCAGCAAGCTATGGAATGGGCAATTATTGAGCCCGAGCGGATCAAAAACCTTATCCTGATAGCCACTAACGCCAAACACTCGCCATGGGGTATTGCCTTTAACGAGTCTCAGCGTTTAGCTATAACTGCCGACCGCACTTTTTATGCCAACGCGCCAGATGGCGGCCAGAAAGGTTTAAAAGCAGCACGTAGTATTGCGTTGCTGAGCTATCGTACTTACAAAACTTATGGCATTACCCAGCAGGAAGAAGGTGATACTGTACAGGACGATTTTCGCGCCTCAACTTATCAAAATTACCAGGGGCAAAAGCTGGTGAACCGTTTTAATGCCTATAGCTATTGGTATTTAACCAAAGTGATGGACTCGCACAATGTAGGCCGCGGCCGTCATGGAGTTGAAAAAGCGTTAAGCCTCATCAAGGCAAAAACTTTGGTTATCGGCATCTCTTCGGATGTTTTGTTCCCAATAGAAGAACAGCAATACCTATTTAGGCATATCCCGAAAGCGGCCTTTGCCGAACTGGATTCGTTTTATGGGCACGATGGGTTTTTAATTGAAACAGAAGCATTAACAAACATATTCACATCGTTTTTTAAAACCGATGTGAAAGGAAAAATTATAGAATTGCAACGTACAGCGTAATGAGTAAAAAGTTAAATATCGGCCTCTTCGGATTTGGGGTTGTAGGCCAGGGTTTATATGATATCGTCAAAACAAAGCATTTAAATATCGAGATAGTAAAATTTGCTATCAAGGATCCAAATAAAAAGCGTTCCCTCCCAGCCCACCTGTTTACTACCGACAAAGAGGAATTGCTTAATAACCCTGAGATCAATACCATTGTTGAGCTCATTAATGATACCGAAGCGGCTTTTGAAATTGTTTCGAGGGCTTTAAAATCAGGAAAGAACGTTGTTTCTGCCAGCAAAAAAATGATTGCCCTTCATCTCGAGGAATTGATCGAGATCCAGCATCAATATGGTACATCTTTATTGTATGAAGGTGCAGTTTGCGGCAGTATCCCTATTATCCGTAATCTGGAGGAGTATTACGACAATGAATTGCTGCACTCAATAAGCGGTATTTTTAACGGCTCATCAAACTACATACTTTCGAAAGGTTTTATTGAAGGATTGGATTATGATAGCGCGTTAAAACAAGCCCAGGATCTCGGCTTTGCCGAAACCGACCCAACCAGCGATGTTGGTGGCTTTGATGCCAAATATAAATTGGTGATTGCTGCTGCACATGCTTACGGGGTAGTTGTACAGCCCGATGAGGTATTTAACCTGGGCATCCAGAACCTTGCGGCTGCCGATTTGCAATATGCCCGCGAGAAAAACCTGAAAATTAAACTGGTGCCCGTAGCTAAAGAACTCGACGACCGTAATGTTGCACTGTTTGTATTGCCTAAATTTGTAAACGATAAAGAGTTTTTATACAACGTTGAGTACGAATACAATGGCGTAACTGTACAAGCTGCCTTTGCCGACCAGCAATTCTTTTTCGGAAAAGGTGCGGGCGGCCACCCTACCGGTTCGGCGGTGCTATCAGATATTGCTGCATTGCGTTATAATTACCAGTACGAATACAAAAAAGCTAAGGAAAAAACAGATCTTAATTTCACCAATAATATCGAATTAACCGTTTATCTGCGTTATGACGATGAAGAATTGGTTGAGGCGCTGAACTTTGTACATATCAATGAGCGTTACTATTCAGGTAATTACAAATTTGTTATAGGAAAAATCAATTTACAAAATCTGATCGCTAATCAATTACGTATATCGGAAAGTAAGGCTTTCGTAGCCTTTGCCGATCAGCTTACGGGGGTCAGCTTAGCATCGGTAACTAAACAAACAGCCGAAGTTTTTTAGTAGATTCTTCAGTTGTTAATAATAAAAAAGGCTTCTCAAATTGGGAAGCCTTTTTTATTATTAATTTTGTCGTTATAAACTTATTTGGCCGGTTCTACGGCCTCTTTAGCTGCGTTCAGAAACACGAACTGGTTATCAAACATATCAATTTTAATGATGCTGTCTTTATCCACCGTACCGGCCAGGATCTGCTTACTTAGCTCGTTCAGGAGCTTCTTCTGGATCACACGTTTTAACGGACGTGCGCCAAACTGCGGATCATAACCTAACTGTGCAAGCCAATCCAAAGCCTCATCCGATGCTTCGATAGTCACACCCATTTCGGCGAGAGTTTGCTGAACCTGTTTAAATTGTAGTTTAACAATATCATGGATCTCATCGCGGTTAAGCGGGGTAAACATGATGATCTCATCTATCCTGTTCAAAAACTCCGGACGGATAGTTACCCTTAACAGGTTAAACAGCTCGTTCTTGGTTTTTGCTATTAGCTCATCGCGGTTCTCGTCCTCCAGGTTCTGGAAATTTTCCTGGATAATGTTTGAACCAATGTTGGAGGTCATGATGATGATGGTATTTTTGAAGTTCACCACACGGCCTTTATTATCGGTTAAACGACCATCATCCAAAACCTGTAACAGGATGTTGAATACATCGGGATGGGCTTTTTCAATCTCGTCCAGTAGTACCACGCTGTAAGGCTTGCGTCTAACGGCCTCGGTTAACTGTCCGCCTTCATCATACCCAACATAGCCCGGAGGCGCTCCTATCAGCCTTGACACAGCATGGCGTTCCTGGTATTCACTCATATCTATCCGCACCAGGGCAGCTTCATCATTAAACAGGTACTCGGCCAAGGCCTTTGCCAGCTCGGTTTTACCTACGCCGGTTGTACCTAAAAATATGAACGAGCCAATTGGCCTGCGTTTATCCTGCAAACCTGCACGGCTGCGGCGGATAGCATCGCTTATGGCTTCAATAGCCTCCTCCTGTCCGGCAACACGTTTGTGCAGCTCGTCTTCAAGGTTAAGCAGTTTTTCACGCTCACTCTGGATCATTTTACTAACCGGGATGCCTGTCCAGCGGCTTACTACACCGGCAATATCATCGGCTGTAACTTCCTCTTTCAGCATGCGGCTGTCGCTTTGATTTTCAAGCAGGGCGGCTTTTAGCTTTTCAACTTCGGCCTGGGCTTCAACTATAGTTCCGTAGCGTAATTCGGCTACCTTGCCATAGTCACCTGCCCGCTCTGCTTGTTCAGCTTCCAGTTTATAATTTTCTATCAGCTCAACCTTGGTGTTAATGCCGTCAACGAGGTCTTTTTCACCTTTCCATTTGGCACGTAACGAATCTCGCTGTTGTGACAGATTAGCTATTTCTTCGCTCAGTTCGGCAACCTTGCGGTCGTCTTTTTCACGTTTGATAGCTTCACGCTCAATTTCAAGCTGCATGATACGACGTTCAAGCTCATCAACTACTTCCGGTACCGAATCCATTTCCAAGCGGAGTTTTGAAGCGGCTTCGTCCATCAGGTCGATAGCCTTATCAGGTAAAAACCTGTCAGAAATATAACGCTGTGACATTTCGACAGAGGCGATGATCGCTTCGTCTTTGATCCTCACCTTGTGGTGGGTTTCATAACGTTCTTTTAAGCCACGTAAAATAGATATGGCATCAGCTGTATCAGGTTCTTCAACCATCACTTTTTGGAAACGGCGTTCCAAAGCTTTATCTTTTTCAAGGTATTTCTGGTACTCATTAAGTGTAGTAGCGCCTATCGAGCGAAGTTCGCCACGTGCCAAGGCCGGCTTTAAGATATTGGCCGCGTCCATAGCACCTTCTCCCCCGCCTGCACCTACCAACGTATGGATCTCATCAATAAACAGGATGATCTCGCCGTCACTTTGGGTAACTTCTTTTATAACGGCTTTCAACCGTTCTTCAAACTCGCCTTTGTATTTGGCGCCTGCAATCAGCGCGCCCATATCCAATGAGTATACCACTTTGGTTTTCAGACTTTCGGGCACATCGCCTTTAATGATTCTGAAAGCAATACCTTCGGCAATGGCTGTTTTACCAACACCCGGCTCACCAACCAATATCGGATTGTTTTTGGTACGGCGCGACAGGATCTGGATAACACGGCGAATTTCATCGTCGCGGCCGATAACAGGGTCCAGTTTGCCCGAACCTGCGTATTCGTTCAAATTACGGGCATATTTGTTAAGGGCATTGTAAGTAGCTTCGGCGTTTTGATCTGTTACTTTGCTATCACCGCGTAATTCAATGATAGCTTTTTTCAGGTCTTTTTCATTAACACCTGAGTCCTTAAGCATAGTGCTTACCGCACCGCCGGCTGCCAGAATGCCCAACAGCACATGCTCAACCGATACAAATTCATCTTTAAATTCTTTTAAATATCCGGAAGCTTTTTGCAAAGCCGAATTTGCTTCAGACGAAAGGTATACATTGCTCCCGCTTACTTTAGGGAACGACGCGATCTGCGCATCTAAGGTATCATTCAACCTGTTCAGGTTAACGTTTAGTTTCTTTAATAAGTAAGTAATTACGTTTTCATCAACCAGCAATAAGCCTTTAAGCAGATGTGCGGTCTCAATAGCTTGCTGTTGGTTACCAACAGCAATTTCAGATGCCTTTTGTACGGCTTCCTGAGCTTTTATGGTAAAGTTGTTAAAATTCATAGTGCTTAGTGCTGATCAATTTACCTGCCATTTAACCTATAGTGAAAAAATGTCATTAGTTTACAAAATCAAATGGCACTTTGTCATATTTCTGTTACATCAAAAGGAAATATTTTCATATTTTTGTTGTAATCTATACTATCAAACGAGGTGAATACCCATTTTTTCTTCAACAGCCTTCCGATAAAATACCGATCGCAATACCGTGATCATTATACTTACCAAAACCTGGTAGCCATCAGGGGGGCGAGTACCATTTTTTTGGTTCTAAATGTAATTATCCGCATTCTTTACCTGGTATTCCCGGTTAGTTTAACAAAAGCACAAAACTTTCCCGAATTTAATTTCAGTAACTGGATTTTTATTATTGTTACTCCCGTTTTTTTGATAGCCAGCAACCTTTTTATAGTTGGTTTTAAAAGGCATAAAAAATCTACAACAGGCATGTCGCTGCTTGTGTTTTTGTTTGCGCTTTATATTATTGTTTGCGGTATGTACTCGAGCTTTATCGCCACATCTGACCCAAGCAATGCTCTCACTTTATATCTTGTAGCGTTAAGTTTAATAAGCGTAATAGTCGTTTTTGAATATTATGAAACCGTATTGCTGCTTATAGCCGTTGAGCTTTTTTTTACTTCCATGCTATTTTACAGCCAAACGCCGGCTACTGATATGCTGTATAACCAGTTGATCTCAGCTATTTTGCTTTCGGGTTTTTATTTTATATCAAGGTTTTTTTTTACCTATAAAACTAACTACTACTTGCAGCTGATCGAGATCCGGGAAAAAAACTCTGAAATAGAGAAGGCAAGCGAGTTTAAAAACCAGGTGTTAGGTATGGTAGCCCATGACCTTCGCAACCCCATAGCCGCTGTTGAATCAATTGCCATGATGATGGAACTTGATGAGGTTGACGACGATACACAGGACAATATTAATATGATGAAAGCTTCATGTGTAAAAGCCCGGAGTATTATTGATGATTTGCTGGAGGCGGCACGTGACGAAAATATTGCGGTTTTTGAAACCCGGAACATTGAACTTAATCAATGGCTTAACAACGTTGTGGGCGATTGGAAACTACAACAAAGAAGCAATGTAAACGTCCTGTTCATTAGTTCGGTAAATTCAGTTAGCGCACAAATAAACCACGAAAAGTTTCACCGGGTTATTGATAACCTGATCAGTAACGCTGTGAAATTTTCAAAAGACCGTGATCGCGTTGATATCCGCTTGTCTCAACATGGAAACTTAGTCACTATTGATGTACAGGACTATGGTATGGGGATTCCGGCCGCTATGCTGCCGGAGATATTCAATCGCTTTTCCAAAGCGGGCAGAACAGGTTTACGTGGCGAAAAATCAACCGGGCTTGGCTTAAGCATAGTGCGCCAGATTATTGAAAAGCATAAAGGGACTATCAATGTTACCAGCACCGAAGGACTGGGATCTACGTTTAGTATCACCCTGCCGGTAACTAATTCATTTTAAGAATGGATGTCATACTGAGTGTTTAAATCCGTCGAACTCTGAAGGTGCAATGACATCTCCACAACGTCATTGCGAGGTACGAAGCAATCCCCGACAGGCAGGTAACGATCTTTGTTCTATGGACTTACATCGTCGAGCTCTTGGCCGCGCGGGGCCAGATACTTTTGTCTTGACACAAAAGTATCCAAAAAGTCAAGTCAGCAGGTAGGCTTCTTTGCGCACAAGGCCTTTGCCCTGCAAACCGGACAGAACCACGGGCTGCAATTATTTTGCCCCGCTGCGCTCCCTACGCTTCTGCAAAAACTTGCTATGCCCCTTCC
>NZ_JBFUHE010000025.1:0-78206 GCF_056402535.1 Mucilaginibacter sp. P4_A11 | reverse complement strand
CGTTACAGCTCACTTTAAAAACAACGGTACTGATGGAACCCACTACGTAAAAGAATTGGTTATCCCTGTAGGTGCAGGTGTTAAATTCCGTTTAAGCGACGCTGTTGCCTTAGATTTGGGTTACACTCAAAACTATGTTGATGGTGATAACCTTGATGGTTTCAACAGGGCTTACCCTACTAAAGACCATTACTCATACGGTTATGCTGGTTTAGAATTCACTTTAGGTTCAAAATCGAAACCAGTATTAGAGTGGGTTAACCCGGTAGCTATGATGTATGACGAACTGTATGATGCAGCTTTGCGTCAGGAAGTTGAAGCTTTAAAAGGCCGTGTTGCTAACGTTGAAACAGCTGTTAATGACCTGAAAAAAGATTCTGACGGTGACGGTGTTGCTGATCAGTTTGACAAATGCCCAGGTACTGCTGCAGGTAGTGTAGTTGATGGTTCTGGTTGCGTTATCGTATTCCCTAAAGATACTGTAGCTGCTACCGCACCAGCTGCTGCTTACTCAAACATCCAGTTTGAATTTGACAGCTCAGTATTACGTACTTCATCTTACCCAGTGTTAGATGCTACTTCAGCTGACTTACGTTCAGCTGGTACTGCTGTTGAAGTTGACGGTTTCGCTTCATCTGAAGGTACTGCTGCTCACAACTTATCTTTATCTAAAGACCGTGCTAACTCAGTAAAAACTTACTTAGTTAACTCTGGTGTTGATGCTAAGAAAGTAAAAGTAAAAGGTTACGGTGAAACTAACCCAATTGCTGACAACTCAACTGAAGAAGGTCGCGTACTTAACCGTCGCGTTCAATTCAAAAAGAAATAATATCTGATTAAATATTATTTGCGAAGGCTCCGGATAACCCGGAGCCTTCTTTGTTTTATAAGGTTTTGTATTTGATAGTTATACCATATATAATAGGTGTGGGTTTACAGAGGCAAAATTTTGCGTAAGTTTGTGTAATGTATTTCTTCAGGAAAAAAGACCCAAACAGGCCCGACAACTTTAACTTACGGGTGATGCATTTTATAAATGCGCTGGCTATTATTATGTTCCTGGCCGGGATTATCTGGAAACTGGTACAGGTATTTATACTCAAAAAATGAAAACAATCATCAATACCAACAATGCACCTGCCCCTATTGGGCCATATAGCCAGGCTACTTTAGCCAGTGGTTTTTTATTCGTATCGGGCCAGATCCCTATTGATCCGCTAAGCGGCGAACTCATTAGCAGTGATATAAAAGCTGAGGCTACACAAGTAATGGAAAATATCAAAGCCATTTTAACCGAAGCCGGCCTGGGGTTTGACAACATTGTAAAAACCAGTATCTTCTTAACCGATTTGCAAAACTTTGTACAGGTTAATGAAGTTTACGGAACGTATTTTACTGCCGATTTCCCGGCCCGCGAAACTATCCAGGTATCCGCTTTACCTAAAGGCGTGAATGTAGAGATCTCGGTTATAGCGGTAAAGTAAGATTTTTGATTTCGGGATCCGGATGTTCAATTTTGGGTTTCGTCTGTCCAAACTCGAATTTATTGAATTAAGGAATTTATTGAATTGCTTAATTCAATAAATTCTCGTTCAGACAACAATTCTGCTAATTCTTAAATTCTGTAAATTCTGATTCAGACATAATGAATCCTTTTCAAACGCCGCTTGTTTATTTAAAAGGTGTAGGCCAGTCAAGGGCCGAAGTTTTGAAAAAGGAGCTTGAACTGCACACCTTTGAAGATCTGCTGCGCCATTTTCCATTCAGGTATATTGATCGTACCCGTTTTTACAAGGTCAGGGAGATACGGGAAGAACTGCCCTATGTACAGGTGCTGGCGCGGATTGTAAGCAAGGAAATTGTAGGCGAAAAGCAAAGCCGCCGCCTGGTTGTTAAGGCTAAGGACGATACCGGTATCATCGAACTGGTATGGTTTAAGGGCATCAACTGGATTGAGAAAACCATCATTCCCGGCAAGGTTTATATACTGTTTGGTAAGCCCGGCTTTTTTAATATGATGCCCCAGATGGCACATCCCGAAATGGAGTTATACCTGCCGGGTGTGCAAAAGCAGGGCAACCTTTCCTTACAGCCTGTTTACAATTCCACAGAAAAGCTTAAGCAGTTTTCGCTGGATAGCAAAGGGATCCAAAAGCTCACCGCTGTATTGCTTGACCTGCATGCTAAAGACATTCGCGAAAACCTGCCTTTATATATTATAAACCAGTTTAAGCTGCTTAACCGTGTTGATGCTTATCGCAACATTCATTTTCCGGGTGACGCAACTTTGCTTAATGAGGCAGTATATCGTTTAAAGTTTGAAGAATTGTTTTTTCTTCAGCTTAAATTACTTAAAAACAAGCTGCTGCACACTCAAAAGTTTAAGGGGAATGTGTTTGATAAGGTAGGTCATTATTTTAATGAGTTTTATCATAATAAATTGCCTTTTACCCTTACTGATCCGCAAAAGCGTGTATTGAAGGAAATACGGCTGGATACCCAGCGGGGCGTACAAATGAACCGCTTGCTACAGGGGGATGTAGGCAGTGGTAAAACCGTAGTGGCGCTGATGAGCATGCTGATAGCTATTGATAACGGTTTTCAAACCTGTATCATGGCACCAACGGAAATCCTGGCCAATCAGCATTACCAAACTATTAAAAGCCTGGTAGGCGATGATTTTATCGAGGTAGCTTTATTAACAGGTTCAACCAAACAAAAGGAGCGCAAAGTATTGCATCACAACCTTGAAGAAGGTACGCTTAAAATACTGGTTGGCACCCATGCACTTATTGAGGATAAGGTACAGTTTAAAAACCTGGGCTTTGTAGTGATTGATGAGCAGCACCGCTTTGGTGTGGAGCAGCGGGCTAAACTTTGGCGAAAAAATGCCATCCCTCCACATATCCTGGTGATGACGGCCACCCCTATACCCCGTACGCTCGCCATGACGCTATACGGTGACCTGGATGTTTCGGTAATTGACCAGTTACCGGCCGGGCGTAAACCTATCCAAACGGTTCATTATTATGAAAATCAGCGCTTGCGGATGTTCGGTTTTATGAAACGGGAGATAGCTTTAGGCAGGCAGGTTTACGTAGTATATCCGCTGATCCAGGAAAGTGAAAAGCTTGATCTTAAAAATCTGGAGGACGGTATCGAGGCTATGTCGCGGGAGTTTCCGCTGCCTGATTACAGGATTAGTATTGTTCATGGTAAAATGAAGCCTGCCGAAAAAGATTTTGAAATGCAGCGCTTTATTAAACACGAAACGCAGATCATGGTAGCTACTACTGTAATTGAAGTAGGGGTGAACGTGCCCAATGCCTCGGTGATGATCATTGAAAATGCCGAACGCTTCGGGTTGTCGCAATTGCACCAATTACGGGGCCGGGTAGGGCGCGGGGCCGAGCAATCCTATTGTATTTTGATGAGCAGCCACAAGCTAAGTCATGATGGCAAGATCCGCCTGAATACCATGGTGAAAACCAACAACGGTTTTGAAATTTCGGAGATCGACCTGCAATTGCGGGGCCCCGGCAATATTGAAGGTACCCAGCAAAGTGGTGTGGTTGATTTAAAGCTGGCCAACCTGGCAACCGACCAGGAGTTACTTTTCAAGGTACGTAAATGTGTTGAAACCATATTTGAAAAAGACCCGCAGCTGGCTCATCCCGAAAACCTGGTATTGCAGCACGCCTTTGAAGTAAAAAACGCGGGATTGAGTTGGGATAAGATATCGTAGGTGTAGGTATTCACTTCCGTCATTGCGAGGCACGAAGCAATCCCCGGGAGGCAGAGCTGCCAAGCAAGTTAACCCTGTATGGTTTGGGATTGCTTCGTGCCTCGCAATGACGTTTTTTATGCCTGTTGAGATCAATTTCTTCAATTATACGCACTCTTGCTTTCATCCTTTGGCGCTCAAATAGTACATTTGTTAAAACTGATCTTGCTATTGATATGAAGAAATTTTCATTACTCTTTTCTGCCGTGTTGTTGTGCGCACAAGTAAAAGCACAGGACTCCTTAGCTATCCGCAAAATATATGACGAGGCATTGGTTAACGGCCAGTGTTACGATAACCTGCGTTACTTGTGTAAAAATATAGGCCAGCGTATCAGCGGTTCGGCCAATGCCCAAAAGGCTGTTGACTGGAGCAAAAAACTGATGGATGGTTACGGCTTTGATAAAGTTTATTTGCAGGAGGTAATGGTACCGCATTGGGTACGCGGAGCAAAAGAAGAGGCTGCTATTATTGATGGCAAAACCCGCATCCCTGTGCCAATTGTTGCACTTGGTATGAGCATAGCTACTCCAAAAACTGGTATTACTGCCAATGTTATAGAGGTGAAAAGCATCAAGGAGCTTGAAGGCCTTGGCGAAAGTGTGGTAAAAGGAAAGATAGTATTCTTTAACCGGGCGTTTGACCCTCGTTTTATTGAAACAGGAGCGGCCTATGGTAACGCCGGCGATCAGCGTTTTATGGGCCCCGCTGTAGCGGCTAAACTTGGTGCAGCAGGTGTAATAGTGCGTTCCCTTACCGAAATTATTGACGATTATCCGCATACCGGAGCTACACTTGCTGCTCCGGGTAGTAAAATGATCCCGGCTGCGGCCATCTCAACCAAAGCTGCCAACAGATTAAGCACCATGCTTAAACTAAGGAAATTCCCTGCAGCTAAATTTTACTTTAAGCAAAACTGTGAGCTATTGCCCGATGTGAAATCATACAACGTTATCGGCGAGATAACCGGCTCCGAGAACCCTAAAAAATTTATTACAGTTGGCGGTCACCTGGATTCATGGGATTTGGCCGAGGGCGCTCATGATGATGGCACCGGTGTAATGCAATCTGTTGAAGTACTGCGGATTTTTAAAGCGGTAGGGTATAAACCTAAAAATTCGGTACGTGCGGTGTTTTTTATGAACGAAGAGAACGGTCATAAAGGCGGCACCAAATATGCCGAACTGGCTGCACAAAACAAAGAACAGCATATTGCAGCCATTGAAACTGACGAAGGCGGTTTTACTCCACGTGGTTTCAGCTTTGCGGATGTATCAAAAGATTTTATCAAAAAGGTAAACGATAACTTCAAATCAATACTGGAACCTTACGATGTTGACAAGTTAACCATCGGCGGCGCAGGTACAGATATTGAGCCGATGAAAGAAACTTTGCCGGGTGTAGTGCTGATCGGTTTTCGCCCTGATTCGCAAAGGTATTTTGACTTGCACCACACCGCTAAAGACGTTTTTGAAAACGTAAACAAACGCGAGCTTGAACTGGGTGCAGCCGGCATGGCGGCGTTTATATATCTGATTGATCAACACGGGTTGTAACCCTGATGTTGAACCGTGATTTTTAGGATTAGAAGATGACCATGATGTTGTCTGAACTCGAATTAAACGAATTAAGGAATTTATCGAATTTGATTGATATTCTGTGAATTCTATAATTCCCCCAAATTCGAGTTCAGACAGACTTCATCTCAAGGTCATCCTTTAATCCTACTAATCAAGGTTCAAAAAAATAGCTACCTTTGCGGCACATCTAAAAAATAATAAATAGTGACCGAAGAAGGCGATAGTAAACCCCGGAAAGTAGACTCCTTTGCAGCATTGCGTTATAAAGATTTCAGATCTTACATAGGCATGCGTTTTTGTTTCACCTTTGCATATTCAATGCAGGCCGTAGTCCTCGGCTTTTACATCTACAGCATCACCCATAGTAAAATAGCCTTAGGCCTTATTGGTCTTTGCGAGGCTATTCCGGCAATTGGTATTGCATTATATGGCGGTTATATTGCCGATAAATCAGAAAAGCGCAAAATGCTTTTGCTGATCTTTAGCGGTGTGTTGCTTACATCCCTGGTGATGTTTACCGTTACACTCAGCAGTATGAGTGGCATTATACATACCGGCTGGATAGTACCTATTATGTACGCTATGATATTTTGTAATGGTGTGGCCCGGGCTTTTTACGGCCCTGCTACTTTTACAATTTATGCCAATAGCATCCCGAAAGAATTATACCCTAACGGCAGTACCTGGAGCAGCAGCAGCTGGCAGGTAGCATCTATTTTAGGGCCTGCCGCAGGTGGCTTGATATATGGTTACGCTGGTAAAGTGATTTCGGGTTTAAGTGGTATTACCGCAACTTTTAGCTGTATCCTGTTTTTGCTGTTGGTATCGCTGGTGCTGGTGTACAGGCTCAGACAGTATCCTGCGCAATACGTCCCTAAAGAAAGCATCTGGAAAAGCCTTTCGGAAGGGATTCATTTTGTGTTTGGAAATAAGATGATGATAGGTGCTATGAGCCTCGACTTATTCTCAGTGTTTTTTGGTGGTGCAGTCGCTTTGCTGCCTGTTTTTGCCAACGAGATATTGAAAGTCGGCGCCGAAGGACTGGGCATCATGCGGGCTATGTCATCCTTAGGGGCTGTATTGACCATGCTGGTGATGACGCGTTTTTCGCCAATGGGAAAACCATGGCGTAACCTGCTTATTGCAGTAACGGGTTTCGGCTTATCGATCATATGCTTTGGTTTATCAATCAACTTTTATCTTTCGCTGTTATTCATTTTTACCGAAGGCGCTTTTGATAGCATCAGCGTGATCATCCGTGGTACCCTGATGCAGCTTTTAACGCCCGATCATATGCGCGGCAGGGTTTCGGCAGTTAACCAGATGTTCATCGGTTCCTCAAATGAGATCGGTGCTTTTGAATCGGGTACGGCTGCTCAATTGCTGGGCACAGTTCCCTCGGTATTGTTTGGTGGCAGCATGACCATGATCATTGTCGGTATTACTTATCTCAAGACAAAAAAACTGATCCCACTATCCTTACAGCAGATCCATGCGCCGGGTGAAGAGGGGATAAAGGAAGCATAAGGTAATAAAAGCAAACTCAAAAAGTGTCATTTCGGTAGAGCAGGGTGGGTTGTGTATTGGGGGCGAAAGAGAAATCTTGTACGCCATGCAACACGACCTTGCTTGTGGGTTATACAGGGCGTACAAGATTTCTCACTCGTTCCTCGTTTCGAAATGACTTTTTTTTATGTAGCATTCTACCATGAATTTTTTATGTAGGTAACATTATTTTTAATTTATCTGCTTGTTTTGCTGGGATATAAATTCACATCTTTACGCTGCCGAAAAACGGCATAAGCAAACCAATAAACAATCAAACAAAACAACTCACCCTTACAAAAATGAAAAAGGTAATATTAGTAACAGGAGCATCTTCTGGTATTGGCTTAGCCTGCGCTAACGCGCTGCAAGCAGCAGGGCATACGGTTTACGGCTCATCGCGCAGTCTTGACCGCATGAAATCCGTATCATTTAAGCCTGTTCAACTTGATGTTACCGACGATGCTTCGGTAAAGTCCGCTATTGATACCATTATTAAAGCCGAAGGCAAAATTGATGTATTGGTGAACAATGCCGGTAATGGTGTAACCGGTCCGGCTTATGCTATGCCGGTTGAAAGCGCCAAGCAGCAGTTTGAAGTGAACTTTTTTGGCGTGATCCGTGTTAGTTCTACGGTATTGCCTACAATGATTGAGAAAGGACAAGGACTGATCGTGAACATTAGTTCATTGGCCGGTCTGTTCGGTTTGCCATACCAGGGTATGTACAGTGCCTCAAAATATGCTATTGAAGGTTATTCCCAAAGTTTGAGGATGGAACTGCGCAACACCGGTGTTAAAGTAACCTTGCTTAACCCCGGCGACTTTAAATCTGATTTTAGTCAGAACCGCGCTAAAGTGAAATTCCCTATCAAAAACGATAAGCTGGAGACTGAGTACAATGCTGCCGTTGCCGCCATGGAAAAAGATGAGAGCATTGCACCAAGTCCTGAATCATTAGCTAAAAAGCTGGTTTCGATAGTAGGTTCATCAAGCCCTAAACACCGTTATTTGGTAGGGCAGGTTGGCCAGACCATTGTGCCTACGCTGAAAGCGATTTTGCCGGGCGGTTTGTTTGAGAAGTTGATGAATGATCATTACGGAATAAAGTAAGATTTTGGTATAACAACCAATAATAAAGCCACTCAAAACAGGGTGGCTTTATTGTTTTATTCAAACCATTCCCTGCCGTTATCCAGCCGAACAAGCATATCAAAAAAGGAAGTTCCTATCTCAATAAAATACTCCGTTTCCATGCTAATAAGGTCTGAGAGAATTATGCGATGAGTACCATCGCTTAGAAACCCGATGCCTATAAACTCGCCCCCGCCGTTACTCCCAATGCCGAAAACATCAAGGAGATATTCAGTAATGCCATACCCTTCGTTTATTTCTAAAAGTTCATCGGCCTTCCAAAATTGTACGTATTCGCTGCCCATGGGACCTTCAAACGGTTCGTAGTTTTCCAGGTAAAATTTATAATCGTCGGGCAATTGAAAGGGGATAGCTTCTAAAATACTCTGTTCCAAAGGTTGAGGCCTTCGTTCAAACTTGTATTTGTTTAATAGCCGCTCAAGTTGTTCCATTTTATTATTTAACTAATGTTTTACTTTCAATAATGTCAAAGCCAAACCAACCTTTCCGTAAAGTTAAATCAATGGCTTTAAATCCATCTGTTGACGTACCGCAGGGAAGTACGATTTGCTTTTCAAAATTGTCATGTTTGATAATAACATAACGTTCACCGCACCCCGAACGGCCTTTGGCTAATGTGCCTTTATCATTTATTATTAATGAAAGCGACTTGGGGGTTGGATCGGCGCAATAAAAATTAAGCGCCATAAATAAATAGACTATTATACCGCCCCAGGTTAGTATGTTAAATACAAGCTGTTTAAACAAAGAGTCAATTTCTAAGTGCCTGGGTAAGATTTTAAAAAGGAAAGGCGTTATGAAAAGCCCTGAAAGTATCCAGATAAAAAATGGAATAGAGAAATTGATAAAGGTTAATCTGTATAAGCCTATCTCGAAACAGGTTAGAATAATTCCGGTAAAAAAGGCAATTGTAAAAAAAGTATTTCCAACGGTTATATCGAGGGCTTTTAAAACCGATTTGAATCTTGTCAACGTTTAGGCAATTGGGTTCGATAAAAAAATTGCTGCAAGTTAATGTAACCTGCAGCAATTATAAAGCTAATAGCTTTATTGTTGATTGCAACGGGCTACGCTATCGCTAAACCCGCGGCAGTTTTAGTTTTTACACAGTCAACTTCTTATACTTGATCCTTTTAGGCGCTATATCACCCAAACGTTTCTTCCTGTTCTCTTCATAATCGGAATAGTTCCCTTCGAAGAAGTAAACCTGTGAGTTGCCTTCAAAAGCCAGGATATGCGTACAGATGCGGTCAAGGAACCAGCGGTCGTGACTGATCACTACGGCGCAGCCGCCAAAGTTTTCCAATGCTTCTTCCAGTGCCCGTAAAGTATTTACGTCGATATCGTTGGTGGGTTCATCCAGCAGCAATACGTTCGATCCTTTTTTGAGTGTGATGGAAAGGTGTACACGGTTACGCTCACCACCTGATAGTACACCTACTTTTTTCTGTTGATCGGCGCCGTTAAAGTTAAACTTAGATACATAAGCCCTTGAATTAAGCGGCTTGTTACCAACCATTATGGTTTCCAAACCGCCGGTTACATTTTCCCAAACAGATTTGTTAGGGTCAAGGTCGTCATGCATCTGGTCTACATAACCCAGGGCTACAGTTTCACCAACGCGGAAGGTACCGGCGTCGGGTTGATCCTGCCCGGTAATTAAACGGAATAGTGTGGTTTTACCCGCACCGTTAGGGCCGATGATACCAACTATACCAGCCGGAGGCAATGAGAAGCTCAGGTTATCGAACAATAATTTATCGCCATATGATTTGCTTACGCCGTTGGCCTCAATTACCACATTACCTAAACGCGGGCCCGGCGGAATAAACAGCTCAAGTTTTTCTTCGCGTTCTTTAGTTTCTTCAGATGCCAGTTTTTCGTAATTGCCTAAACGGGCTTTTGATTTGGCGTGGCGGCCTTTAGGCCCCATGCGTACCCACTCCAACTCGCGTTCCAAAGTTTTTTGGCGCTTGCTCTCGCTCTTTTCTTCCTGAGCCAAACGTTTGGCTTTTTGATCCAACCATGAGGAATAATTTCCTTTCCATGGGATACCTTCTCCACGGTCAAGCTCCAGGATCCAGCCGGCAACATTGTCAAGGAAATACCTGTCGTGCGTTACTGCGATAACTGTTCCTTTATATTGTTGTAAATGTTGCTCCAGCCAATCAATAGATTCGGCATCCAAGTGGTTGGTAGGCTCATCGAGTAACAGAACATCCGGCTCCTTTAATAATAAGCGACATAATGCCACGCGGCGGCGCTCACCTCCTGATAATACCGAAATTTTGGTATCTGGTTCCGGGCAACGAAGGGCGTCCATAGCGCGTTCCAGTTTGCTATCCAGCTCCCAGGCGTTCACTGCGTCAATTTGGTCCTGTAGTTCGCCCTGGCGGTTCATGAGTTTTTCCATGGCATCGGCATCCTCGTAATATTCAGGCAAACCAAATTTTTCGTTGATCTCCTCGTATTCCTTTAATAAGGCAGTAGTTTCAGCAACGCCTTCCTCAACTATTTCCCGTACTGTTTTTTCAGGGTCAAGTTCGGGCTCCTGGCTCAGGTAGCCAACGGTATAGCCCGGCGAAAATACTACTTCGCCTATATTGGTTTTATCAATGCCTGCAATGATCTTGAGCAATGAGGATTTACCGGAGCCATTTAAGCCGATAACGCCAATTTTAGCGCCGTAAAAAAACGACAGGTATATGTTTTTTAATACTGTTTTTTGCGGGGGATAAACTTTGCTAACCCCGGCCATTGAAAAAATTATCTTTTCGTCTGCCATTATAATTGATCGATAAATAGAAATTCAAATATGGCTAAAATAGATGAAAAGGAAGGGAGCAGAATAATGATTAGGAGTAGTAATTTTAAGTTGATTTTTGAGTTATAATGTTAATTTAAATTTAATTGAACCTTAAGCGAAGGGGCACAACCATCTCCGGGCATTCGCCGTATATAGTTATATGAAGATAATTATAGGCTAATGCCTAATTGTCATGTTTATGACGAAATGCCTTAAATGGTGGAAATGTTATTAATTATTTGAAATTTGTTTAAACTTTTTTAAGATATTTATATCAAACAGGTAAGTTTCGTTCGTATATTGTAAAAAAAATAGTCGTTTGCGGGCTTTTCGGGTAAAAACTGTTGATTGATGCCAAACTTTGATACATTGCGTATCATAACAATGTCTGTTTCTGCAAAGCTTTAAATGTTGGCAATATTGTTGATAAAAGTAAAACAGGCGTCGTAATTTGTAAAAACATAATTTATACATTACGGCGTTCAATAATAAGAAAGGTATATATGGAAGCTAAATTTTCGCCGAGGGTAAAGGATGTTATTCAATATAGCAGGGAAGAGGCATTACGCCTTGGGCATGACTATATTGGTACTGAACATCTTTTGCTGGGGCTTATCCGCGATGGGGATGGTGTAGCAATAAAATTGCTGAAAGGATTGAACGTTGATACCGCAAAACTTCGCCGCGCCGTTGAGGATGCAGTAAAGGGAACTATTGGAACAAACGTACATATTGGCAGCATCCCGTTAACAAAACAGGCCGAGAAGGTATTGAAGATAACTTATCTGGAAGCCAAAATATTTAAAAGCGATGTGATCGGTACAGAGCACCTGCTGCTGTCTATCCTTCGCGATGAGGACAACATTGCCTCACAGATACTGGTACAGTTCAACGTGAACTACGAAGTATTTAAAGGTGAAGTTGAATCGCATAAAAACGATGTTACTGACGAAATGCCGGGATCACCGACAGGTGGTGACGATGACTTTAAAGAAGAAGAGTCATTTAGTCAGCCCAAAAAGGTATCTGACATTAAATCAAAGACACCCGTGCTTGATAACTTTGGCCGCGATTTAACCCGTGCCGCCGAAGATGGAAAGCTTGACCCGATCGTTGGTCGTGAAAAAGAGATCGAAAGGGTATCGCAAATTCTATCGCGCCGTAAAAAGAACAATCCTATATTAATAGGTGAACCGGGTGTAGGTAAATCGGCCATCGCCGAAGGCCTTGCATTACGCATTGTTCAGCGCAAAGTATCACGTGTATTGTTCAATAAACGTGTAGTTACACTTGATTTAGCCTCATTGGTTGCAGGTACTAAATACCGCGGCCAGTTTGAAGAGCGTATGAAAGCGGTAATGAACGAATTGGAAAAATCACCTGACGTAATTTTATTTATTGACGAGATCCATACTATTGTAGGTGCTGGTGGTGCTTCAGGTTCGCTTGATGCATCAAACATGTTCAAACCAGCTTTGGCGAGGGGAGAGATACAATGCATTGGCGCAACCACTTTAGATGAATACCGCCAGTACATTGAAAAGGATGGTGCTTTGGACCGTCGTTTCCAAAAAGTAATGGTTGAGCCGGCTACGCCGACTGAAACTATCGAGATCCTGAACCGCATTAAGGATAAATATGAAGAGCACCACGGTGTTACTTATACTCCTGAAGCAATAAACGCTTGCGTTAACTTAACCACCCGTTACATTACCGACAGGTTTTTACCGGATAAGGCTATCGATGCGCTTGACGAAGCAGGTTCACGTGTTCACTTAACCAATATCCACGTGCCTCAAAACATATTGGATATTGAGCAAAAGATTGAGCAGATCAAGATTGAAAAAAACAAAGTTGTTCGCAGTCAGAAATATGAAGAAGCAGCTCAGTTACGTGATACCGAAAAGAATTTGTTAGTAGAGCTTGACCAGGCAAAAGCTGTTTGGGAAGCCGAAACAAAATCAAAACGTTACACAGTAACTGAAGATAATGTTGCCGAAGTAGTATCTATGATGACCGGCATCCCTGTACAACGTGTAGGTCAGGCCGACAGTCAGAAATTGCTGAACATGGCTGATACCGTTGCCAGCAAGATCATTGGTCAGGATGAAGCTATCAAAAAGCTAACCCGTGCTATACAACGTACCCGTGCAGGTTTGAAAGATCCTAAAAAACCTATTGGTTCATTTATCTTCTTAGGCCCTACAGGTGTTGGTAAAACCGAGCTTGCCAAAGAGCTTGCCCGCTTTATGTTTGACACTGAAGATGCCCTGATCCAGATTGATATGAGCGAATACATGGAGAAATTCGCAGTATCCCGCTTAGTGGGTGCGCCTCCAGGCTACGTAGGTTATGAAGAAGGCGGACAGCTAACTGAAAAAGTACGCCGTAAACCATATGCTGTAGTGTTACTGGATGAGATCGAAAAAGCTCACCCTGATGTATTCAATATCCTGTTACAGGTGTTGGACGAAGGTCAGCTTACTGATTCATTAGGCCGCAAGGTTGATTTCAGGAACACCATCATTATCATGACATCTAACATCGGTGCCCGCCAGTTGAAAGACTTTGGTCAAGGTGTAGGTTTCAACACAAACGCTAAAACTTTGCAGGCCGAAACACATTCACGTGGTGTTATCGAGAATGCTTTGAAACGTGCTTTTGCACCTGAGTTCCTGAACCGTATTGATGATGTTATCGTATTTAACTCATTAGGTAAAGACGAGATCTTCAAGATCATCGATATCGAACTTGCTTACCTGTTTAGCCGTGTAAATGGCTTAGGTTTCAAAATCGAGCTTACTGAAACGGCTAAAGATTTCATTGCCGAAAAAGGTTATGACTCGCAATTTGGTGCAAGGCCGCTTAAACGCGCCATTCAGAAATACCTGGAAGACCCGATTGCCGAAGAAATCCTTAAAGGTGAATTAGCCGAAGGTGATATCATGATAGTTGATTTTGATGCGGAAACTAAAGAAATCAAAATCACCGACAGGAAAGGCGAAAGCAAAAAACCTGAACAGGAAGAACAGAAGTAATTTTGTAATACTGTAAGTAATATTAAAGCCCCGTTTCGATTTTTCGAAACGGGGCTTTTTGTTTAGGACATATGAAAGGAGCCGATTAAAACCATGTCATTGCGAGCGCAGCGTGGCAATCGCACGGAGACATAGCCGCTCTGTATAGTATGCGATTGCCACGCTATGCTCGCAATGACATTATAGAGAATAATCAATCTACTTCTTCTCCATCACCACCTCATAGTCAATCGGTAGCATTTCGGCAACACGGCTTATGCCCCAGTCGCCTTCATAAATAACAGCGTGCGGATTTGCAACTATGCCGTTATTGTCGAAAAAAACGTTTGGCTCTTCAAAGGAAGCTATGGTGGTAGCGTTGTTAGGCATATTAAAAGCCTGAACAACACTGCTTGATGGATCCTGTCCTTTTTTGGTATACATGATATACAGGCAGTCTGTATAGCCTATGGCAAATAGGCCTTCCTGATCTGTCAGCTTAAAAAAGTCGGCCCTATCCAGTGGCTTATTGACCAGGCTTTGGAGGTATTTATTGTTCGGTCCGCCTTTATAATTGGGGTTCGGCTTACGGATTAGGCGCATCACCACAAAGTTTTCAGTTGTAAGACTATCCTTGATTGCCGCCCGGTAGAAATGCATATTTGAACCGAGATAAGCTAATTGCCGTTGCTTATGCCATTTACGTTTCTGCTTTTCGGAGCCTTTCAAGTCTTCGAAGGTGGAGATCCCTTCGTAATATAACATAGCCTTTGCAGGATTATAGTTAAAGTTGGTTACTTTATACCTGATGTGGTAGCCTAAAGCTTTGTTCTCAATTTCGAGGAAATCATGCGAAGAGGCTTTTAGGATATTGGTAACATTATCGTAATCAAAGTCAAGCACATCCGAATTTAATATTTTACACTGCGCGGCGTTTTCAGAACTACCCAAAAACTGCCGCCTGAAAATGGCGTAATACCTTTCACGGTTAGGATCGGGTCTGATCTTTACCTCATTAAGTTGAAAAGTTTTAGGAATAATGCTGATGGTGCCCAGGTCGATATTGGTGCTGCCTGCCTGTAGGCTGTAAGTATAGGTTTCATAACCCACTATGGATATTATAAAATCATATTTACCCGGCTTCACGTTGCTCAGCGTAAAATTGCCGTCGTCGGCAGTTTTGTTGCCTACCTGGGCGTTATTTAAAAATACACTTGCATTGGGTACGGGTTTGGTATCCGTCATGTTAATTACCTTCCCGGTAATTTTTACCTGGGCCAAGCTACATATAGGCAATAGGAACAATAAAAACAACAAGGACTTGCGCATAGTTAAAGTTAAACTAAAATTTTAGTTAGTCAATATGGCTACGTAAAAAATCTTTAGAAAGTATAATCATAATGTCCCATCAGGGTCTCTCGGAGAGGACCCTGATGTATACGCCATGCAGATTCGTCGTTCTAAATATCCTGGTAGATGTTTTGAACAGCGGCGAGCCTCAGGGGCCTCTGCGAGTTTAAGTTAACCCACAAAATTGTTTTGTCGTTTAATCAGCAAGGTGTTTTGTTTTGACCCTCTGGGGCAAAGGGTATTTCTATACTTTTTTATGCTACAAACTTTTTGCACCTCTGGTGCACCTGGCCTTAAGCACCCTTAATTAATACCTGATTATGTTATAAAACCTCGCCGGCCCCAGCGGGGCCACGTGTTTATAGCCTTAAAAGAGCGCATTTTTTGGCTCCGTAGGTGCCTCCTATTAAAATTTTAGGTTGGTGAACTTTGTGGGTTAACTTAAATCTGCGAAAGACCCTGAGGGGACATTAATATGGCGGTGTGAAAATCTTCAGAAATCAGGATCCGAAATAAAATAATTTAAAAAACGTTTAAACCTTTGAACAAAAATCTGTTCATACAGTTATAATAACTAACGCAATACTTTATGAAAAAAATCTTGACTTTAATTTGCTGCACTATTGTACTTGCCGCAACATCGTGTAAAAAGGAGTATGTAACCACCAGCCCAAGCGCTACTACTATTTTTGATACTACTCCGGCTTTTGTGCTTGACAACACTAATGATCCCAATAGTATTCATGGTTATACTACAACCTTAGCCGTGCCTGAAATTACTGATTACTATAATAATCATGGGGCTGTTTTGGTGTATTTGGAAGATAATGGGACATATGAACAATTGCCTGATGTATATGGTGGTGTAAGCTATAGGTTTGTATACACCAAGGGGACGCTGTATATAGACGCTCAAAATGCTGATGGAAGCGTGCCTACAGGTCAAAACATTCCCGGCCCATTAAAACTTAAAATTGTGTTGGTGCCATAATTCAACCTTACTAACAAAAAAGGAGCCTTGCATTTGCAAGGCTCCTTTTTTGTTTAAATATATTTTAAGATTACTTGCCCATCTGGTCAATAACCGCCTGGGTTACGCCGGTGAATGAGAAGCCACCATCATGGAATAAGTTTTGCATAGTTACCATTTTAGTCAGGTCGCTAAACATGGTTACGCAGTAATCAGCGCATTGATCAGCATCAGCATTACCCAGCGGACTCATTTTTTCAGCAAACTCAATAAAGCCGTCAAAACCTTTCACACCTGAACCTGCGGTAGTGCGGGTTGGCGATTGAGAGATAGTATTAACACGTACTTTTTTAGCCATGCCATACTCATAACCAAAGTTACGGGCAATGCTTTCCAATACAGCTTTGTTATCGGCCATGTCATTATAGCCAGGGAAATAACGCTGAGCAGCGATATAGCTTAATGCTAATACTGATCCCCATTCATTAATGGCATCATGTTTCATGGCAGCCTGCAAAATGCGGTGAAGACTTAATGCAGATATATCAAACCCTTTGTGGGTAAAATCGTAGTTGTTTTCAAAGTAAGGAATGTTTTTGCGCACGTTAACGCTCATACCTATCGAGTGCAGGATGAAGTCAACCTTACCGCCAAAATGCTCAAGCGTTTTAGTGAAAAGATTGTTGATATCATCGCCATTGGTAACATCGGCACCAATAACAGGCGCGTTGCATTCTTCGGCCAGTTTATTGAGTTCGCCCATGCGTAAAGCAATAGGGGCATTTGATAATACAATTTCAGCACCTTCCTGTACAGCGCGTTGTGCCACTTTCCAGGCTATTGATTGCTCATTTAGTGCACCGAAAATGATGCCTTTTTTACCTTTTAATAAATTATAAGCCATTTGTTAAGTTTTTATAATTGAAGCAAAGTTATAATTATTTATCAGTTAGTTTAAATTCAACCGAAACAGTTTGTGCTGCCACAACTGGCCGGCCGCTTTCAATGGCCGGTCGCCAGTGGTGAAGGGATTTTATGATGTTGATCAGAGTTTCTTCGCAGCCGTAACCTATGCCTTTCAGTATTTTAAAATTAACCGGTGTGCCATCCCGTTCAACCAGGAACCCCACCGTTACCATACCCTCAATATTGTTATCGATGGCTTTTGGGGGATAATGCAGCTGCTGTTTTATCAGCTCAATAAAATGTTCGTTTCCGCCTTCAAATTTAGGGGGCGCTTGAAAACTAAATTTATCGATATTAGCTGTACTATAAACTACATCAAATGATGGCGTTACTTTCCGGCGCTTACGTACAGCGGTAATGGCAATAGGTTTTTTGTCAGTTATATCTATAGGGGGCAATGAGGCAAGGTAAATGATCATATACCTGCTGCCTTTATTATAAACAGGTACGGTATTGTACAATATGCTTTTTTCAAAAGTTAATGTATCATTAAACTTAGCTCCTTTTAACTCGAAATAGCCGCTACTATCAGTGGTAGCCCCAACGTGCCATGAAGGTGCTTCCATCCAGGGGTTGGTTGATTCTAAACCGATGTGCCTAATGGGCTTACCCATTCTGTCATAAATGTACCCCCGCAAATTAATGGTATCGCGTTTTATAACCGTATCTGGCTTGTTTTTTTGTGCCGATAATTTGAGCGAAACCAGAAGCAGTACGGTAAATAACAATAATCTCATTAAGGTTTAGGTTAGAATGATTAATTAAATTAAACACTCAGCAATTCCCTCGCGTTTTGCAGCGCACTTTCACCCGGCTTATCGCCGCTCAGCATTTTGGCAATTTCCAATACACGTTCATCATTGTTTAACTGTTTAATGCGCGTAAAAGTAGCTGCCTCGCTATCATCTTTATAAACAAAGTAATGGCTTTTGCCTTTGCTGGCAATTTGAGGTAAGTGCGTAATGGTGATCACCTGCAGGTTTTGAGCTAATCGCTCCATGATCACTCCAACCTTGTTAGCCACCTCGCCAGATACACCTGTGTCAATCTCATCAAATATAATAGTAGGTAAAGCAGTGTACTGTGCCACGATAGATTTAATGCTCAGCATTAATCGTGAAAGCTCACCTCCTGATGCTACTTTACTCATCTCCGCTAAAGCGTGCCCTTTATTAGCCGAAAACAGGAAACGTATGTTATCAACTCCCGTAGCCGTAAGCAAAGGAGCTTGCTCAGCAGTACCCATTTTAGGTGGGGGAGGCGTTGGGTGCTGTTCAATTTCTAAGCTTGAACTTGCCATGCCCATCTCAGCGAGGGTAGCCAGCACCTGTTTTTCAATATCAGGAATAGCTTTTTTGCGATTGACCGATAATTGCGCTGCCAGTTTTTCCAGCTCGGCTTTATCGGCAGCTATTTGTTTTTGCAGTTTCTCGATGGCTTCATCGCTAAACAAGGCCTGCTGGATCTTTTCAGATAGCTCATCCTGGATCTGTAATAGTTCGGCATTGGTGCTTACCCTGTGTTTTTTTTGCAGGTTGTAGATCATGCTCAGTCGCGTGTTCACCTCTTCGGCGCGGGCTTCGTCGATAAAAGTATGCTCTTCGATGCCTTCAATTTCTGCGGCAACGTCTTTCAGTTCGATGATTGCACTGTTGATGCGCTGGTGCAGCTCGGCAACAGCGGGGTTGTATTTTTCTATCGAACCTAATGCTTGTCCCGCTTCTTTTAACTGAATCAATGCGGCAGCCTCGCCATCCTGTAAAAGATAATTAGCGTTTAAAAGGTTTCGCTTAATTTCTTCAGCATTGTTAAGCGTGTTTAGCTCCAGTTCCAAATGTTCCTGCTCATCGGCAACTAAAGCGCCTTTCTCCAATTCATCAAACTGAAACTGGAAGTAATCCAGGTCGGCCTTGGCTTTATCGCTTTCGGCAATCAGTTGGTTAAGCTTACTTAACGACTTTTTGTAAGCGCGGAATTTGGTTTGATAATCGAACAGCAAATCAGAATGACGAGCAACCGAATCAACCACCAATAACTGAAACTCCGGATCGTTGATCTCCAATGTGGCATGCTGCGAATGAATATCGATGAGTTTTTCGCCCAACTGTTTCAGCGCGGTAAGGTTAACCGGGGTATCGTTCACAAAAGCACGGGATTTACCATCGGCAGAAATTTCGCGGCGCAGCACGGTTTCTGTTTCGTAATCCAGATCGTTCTCTTCAAAAAAATCGGCCAGATGAAAGCCGCTGATCTTGAACGTCCCTTCAATAACGCATTTCTTTTGCTGATTGAAAAAATATTTGCTTTCGGCCCGTTGACCCAAAATAAGCGAAAGGGCACCCAATATGATTGATTTACCTGCACCGGTTTCACCGGTTAATATGTTCAGGCCGCTATCAAAACCTATCTCCAGGTTATCAATAAGCGCGTAATTATTAATGGTTAGCTTTTGAAGCATAAAAAAAGTGTCCTCATTTTATTGAGGACACTAAATTACAAATTAAGGCTCTTTAAAAAATATTTTTTAATACTGTTTGCTAATTTATTTAGTCTTTGTTGATGTAAGTCGAAAGTCTTAAGTCCAAAGTTCAAAGTCGAAGCACGACTCAAGACTTTAGGCTTAAGACTTCTGACTTAACATCAGTTAGTAGCTGTGTCGGTTTTTACATCCTCGAGATCGTCGGCATCAAGCTTATAATCAAAGTCTTTATCCATTTTATCGCGGTACAATTTCATTTTTTGTTTAAACGCCGGACTTTTCATATAGTCCTGCAGTTTCTTGCTGGCTTCTTTAAGGCGTTGCTGGGCCGCTTTAATTTCAGGGCTATTTTGGAAACCTCGCATTTGTTCGCCAATGTGCCTCATATCCTCCTGTAGTTTTTTCATATCAGGATTGTTGTAGGCTATCCTGATGCTGTCGCCCATGGCCTGCATGCGCTCTCTTTTGGCAATAAACTCCGGCGAATCATAACGGCTGCGAATTTTTTGACCCAGGGTTTTCAACAGTTCTGTTTGCTTCTTTACATCATCAGGGATTTTGCTTTGCAGCTCGTCCTGGTATTTTTTGTAGTTAGGATCTCTATCATCATTATAACCATGATAGCCGCGGTCATGCGGGATACCATATTTTTTCTCCAGCTCCGAGTTCATTCTTTTGAACTCAGGGCTGCTGTAATAGGCACCAATCTTGCGGCCTATCTCGCCCATTTGTTCGCTGGTTCTTTTACTTTCAGGGGTTTCGCCGTATTCCTTTTGGAAATCTTCACCCATTTTTTGCATTTCCAGCTTCATTTTCTCCATGCCATCGGTGTTATAATAGGCCTGCAATGCCTTGCTTTTGGCTTCAATCATTTCCTGTTGCTTTTTGAAGGAGTCGCTGGCATAGTATTTACCGATCAGCTCGCCTTGTTTGCTTACGTCGGCACTTAATTTTTCCAATTCGGCATCGTTAAAACCGTCGTAGTTAAAATCATTGTGACGTTGTTTGGCTTTAACAATTTCGGCCTGGTTTTTCTTTTTATAGGTTGCAGTTTTTTTGGCTTTTGCCTTACGTACGGTGTCATCCACAAATATGGCGTGTAAGGCAGCGGGAGCAGTTACTTTTTTAACAGTTAGCTTGCCATCTTTTATAGTGGGGTTTAGCCAGGCAATGCTGCTAACGCCCGCAGCCATTATGGCAATGGCCACAAGCAGGTGGCGGATATTGCCTATAGGTTTCTTTGTTTTCATGATGCGTTCAATTCTGTTTAATAAATGATATTTTTTGCCGTTAGCAGCCAGGGCCAGCTGTAAATGCTGCTGCCTGGTTTGCTCCAGTTTAAGGAGGGCGTGCGCATAGATGAGCGGTTGCTGCGTAGTTTGCACAACAAGGTCGTCGCAACTGTTTTCACGTTCCTGGTTAATAATGCGGTTAATTAATTGGGCAAAGGGATTAAAGAATAATAGTATGGAAATAAATTGCTGCACCAGGTTAAGCAGGTAATCGTTACGCTTAATGTGCGATAGCTCGTGCAGTAAAATGGCTTCAACCTCGGTAGCCGATAAGTATGTAGTAAGGGTTATCGGCAACAAAATAATGGGGCTTAAAAAGCCAATCATGCAAGGGGCGTCAACCATACGGCTAAAGTTTACCCACACATTTTTAGTAATGCCTAACTTTTGGCAAAGCTCATCGGCAAAGTCCTGCAGCCTGTCGGCAGGTACCATGGTACGTTTTATCAGGCTGATCCTTTGCCAGCCTAAGCTTACCTTAAGCAGGTTAAAAACCAATCCCGCAAAGTAAAGGGCCGATATATAGGGCAGATAGCCTTTTATAAAGTATTCGTAATAGCTACTTTGCGGTCTGGCTGCTACTTCGTGCAGCGGCAGGTAGAAACGTGGTAATAAAGATGGTGCATTGGCAGATGTGTAATTGATCCACTCATGCAGCCTGAACTGATGGATAAACGTGTATATAAACCAGGCACTTAAAGTAAGCATAGCGCCCATAGCCCAATTATGCTTTTTAATGGCCGATAATTGCGGCACGCAAATGAACACTAATCTTAAAGCAAACCATATGAGCAATCCCTGCCATAACGATTGTAAAATGGTTACGCCTAACACCTGGCTTATATTATAGAATAAGTTTTCCATAACGTTTATTTTTTATCCTGATCAAATTGATTCAAAAAGTTTTTAATAGCGTCAATCTCGTCTTTTGATGCGCGGTGCTGGCCAAGCGCCTGGATCACTAAATCGGATGTAGAGCCTTTAAATACAGTAGACAAGATTTTATCCAAAGCGTTGCTTTGCGCCTGCTCCATTGTGAATAAAGCTTTGTATAAATGTGTTTTTGAAGTGGTGTCGCGCTCAACCATTCCCTTTTCGTGCATAATTTGCATGAGTTTTAAGGTAGTGGTGTAGCCGGCATCCTTGTTTTTAGCAAGCTCCTCATGAACTTCACGTACGGTGCATTGGCCCTTTTTCCAAATTACCTGTAAAATTTCAAGTTCGCTTTCTGTTGCTTTAATTTCCATCTGTTTCTCTATTACGAATTCCTTCGTACAAATATCTACGATGAATTTCGTATTTGCAAGAGATTTGGAAAATATTTAACAAATTTTAACGGTTGGGTGGTGGTGAGTGGTTGATTAGGTGAGTGGTTGGCTATTTTTCTGAACCGGGATTTTGCGGGATTTTTGAGATTTTATTGGATTTTTCCTGTATGATGTTGTCTGAACCTGAATTTTTAGAATTAAAGAATTTATGGAATTTGCTTATCGTTCTAAAATTCTGGTCATTTCTTAATTCTAAAAATTCAGGTTCAGACAAAAGAAAATCCTGCCCATCCCAAAAATCGTTCTAAAATCCCGGTTCAGACAATCCTTATCTTTTGGTTACTTTTACACCGAACATCCGACATCAAAAAACCATGCTGCAAATACAGGAAAACGTATCCCTCAAAAACTTTAACACTTTCGGTATTGATACCCGCGCCCGCTACTTTGTAGAAATAGCCCATGAAGATGAGCTAACAGAGCTGTTTGCCGATCCGCAATGGCAGCAAACTGAGCGACTGGTACTCGGCGGCGGCAGCAATATGTTAATGGTTAGCGATTTTGACGGGCTGGTGATCCGTATGAATATCCGGGGTATCGAGCACCGCATTAGTCATGATGATGTTTATGTAGAAGTTGGCGGCGGTGAGGTATGGAACGGCCTGGTAAACTATTGTGTTGACCACGGTTATGCCGGTATCGAAAACCTGAGCCTCATTCCGGGTTCTGTAGGGGCATCGCCCATCCAAAACATAGGCGCTTACGGGGTGGAACTGAAAGATGTGTTTCACAGCTGCCGTGCTTTTGAAATAGCGACCGGTACTTTCAAATCATTCAGCAAAGAAGATTGTAAATTCGGCTATCGCGAAAGTGTGTTCAAAGCGGAATTGAAAGGGCTGTATATTATAGTATCGGTAAAATTCCATTTATCGCTTATTCCTAATCTGAATATCCAGTACGGTGCAATAGGGCAGGAGCTGCAAAACAGGGGCATTGTAAACCCTACTATAAAAGATGTATCGCAAGTGGTGGCGCATATCCGGGTATCTAAACTGCCCGATCCTTCAACCATCGGTAATGCCGGTAGCTTTTTCAAAAACCCGGTGATCAGTGCCGAAGAATTTGCAACAGTTCAGGCTAAATTTCCTGATGTGGTGAACTATCCTGCTGCTGATGGTGGCGTAAAACTGGCCGCCGGTTGGCTCATTGAACAGTGCGGCTGGAAGGGGAAAACTGCTGGCCACACAGGAACATGGAAGAATCAGGCCCTGGTATTAGTGAACCATGGAGGCGCTACCGGACAGGAGGTGTATGATTTTTCGTCGCAAATCATAGACAGTGTGTACACTAAATTTGGCGTTACACTACAACGGGAGGTTAATATTATTAGTTAAATAAGTTTATTTAAAGTGAATTTTCATTTTAAATAAAATTTGTTCTAAATAACATTCCTGTTACAAATTGCCCCTGAATAAGTTTGTTTTCTTGTGTGGTAAATTCATAACTTTCTGTCTTTCAGTATAGTAATTGTAACTAAAGTGTAAAAAATACACAATGGTTGGATTTCAATACTAATGTTCAAATATGTAGTTTTTACAAAGCGCTTTAGGTTAATGGCATCATGCTTGTCTAATTGTTAACACAAAACTTTAACAAAATGACAAAGATTGAGTTTAACACCCTTGTACTACGTCAGGCGACTTCTTTAAGATCATACGCTTTACATTTCACGCACGACGCAGACGATGCTAACGACCTTGTCCAGGATACAATGTTGAAGGCCATAACTTACTATAACAAGTTTAAGGAAGGCACTAATTTAAAAGGATGGTTATATACCATCATGAAAAACACATTCATCAACAACTATCGCCGTTTTGTTAAAATGAGCACCTTCGTTACCAAAAGTGATGAAATTTCATCACCGAACCTGGTATTCAGCTCAACAAAAAACCAGGGCGAAGCCAAGTTTGTAATGGATGATATTAAAAAAGCTTTAGACAGGCTTCCTGAAGATTATTATGTACCCTTTACCATGTATTTTGAAGGCCATAAATACCATGAAATTGCCGATCATCTGGAAATTCCGATCGGTACTGTAAAAACCCGCATACACGTAGCACGTAAGCTGCTTAAGAAAAACCTTAAGGCATATGATAACGGCATCGCCAAACCCGTTTACGCCGAGAATTAATTAAACTCCATCATATATACATATAATAGGAAACCCGCCCCATGAGGCGGGTTTTTTGTTTAGATACTGGTTGTTGTTAACGAACTCGGTTTATCTTAAGAAAGGTACAGCCGGCTGGTAAAATATTTGCCTGGTGTTATATACCAGTACGCTGTTAAAAATGATATAAATAAAGTTTACAGCATAAAATAACGGCATACTCAACAATATAATTTCGCCCGCGCCAAGGTTCAATATAGATGAGGGGATATGAAAAAATTCATGATTAAAAAGCATAATTATTGTTACTGCGATAAACAGGCTCCATGAAATTTGAAAGTTGATAAGCCGTTTACAAGGTTTATCTATATCCTTTAATTTTTTTCTATTTGATAACCATAAAGCCAGTGGCAAAGCTATTCCTAACAGCGGAAATATTATGAAGCTTAAGGCTGATAAATTGAATTGCAGCAAGAAGTTTCTGCTATCATTATTCAAAATTTCTGTTGATTCGTAAGGTGATTCTGTTAAATCTTCCGGGGTAATATTTAGCGCAGCTGCCAGTCTTTTAAGGGTATAGGCCCTGGCTTCCGTTTCACCGTTTTCTATTCGTTGTACGGTTCTTAAACTTAGGTGTGCTTGTTCGGCTAATTCTTCCTGGCTTAATCCTTTACGGTTACGCAGTTCCTTGATCTTTTTTCCGGGGTTATAGGTTTTCATATTTTATATATTTTGCTGAACAAAAGTATAGCTGTATAAAGATATTAACTGCCGACTTGTTTACGTCATGTTTATGACATTGCTGTTTTGTATGGGTGTTTCCTACTGCGCCAGCTTCTTCATCGCCTCTGCCGCCACTACCTGCCCGGATATAATAGCCGGCGGCACACCAGGCCCCGGCACAGTGAGCTGGCCGGTATACAACAGGTTGCTGATATGTTTGGCCCGCATTGCAGGTTTAAAAAATGCGGTTTGGGCAAGTGTGTTTGCTAATCCGTAGGCGTTGCCTTTAAATGAATGATAGTCGGCCTTAAAATCATTTAACGCATAGCTGCGCTTTACCACTATTGAATTACGGATGTCCTGGCCGGTGATGTGGGCAAACCTGTCCATCATCAGGTTGAAATATTTTTCGCGGATGGTTTCGTCATCATTTAATCCCGGAGCTATCGGCATCAGGAAAAACAGGTTTTCTCCGTCCTCGGGAGCAACGGTGCTGTCTGTTTTTGATGCGCAGCAAACGTAGAACAATGGATCCGTTGGCCATTGCGGTGTAGTGTAAATTTCTTTGGCATGCAGCTCAAAATCCTCATCAAAAAATAAATTATGATGCTGTATACCCGGCGCTTTTTTATTGGTGCCGATATAAAAAAGCAAACTTGATGGCGACATGGTACGGCTATCCCAGTACTTACTTGTGTAGTTGCGATGGGGGCCATCAAGTAAATGCTGATCAACGTGTTCATAGTCGGCCCCGGCAATTACAAGATCGGCAGTAAATACGCCCCGGGTGGTTTGTATGTTATCAACCTGTTTATCTTTTACTTCAATTTTGGTGACCTCAGTGTTCAATTTTATTTCAACCCCAAGTTCCGTTGCCAAACTGACCATGGCTTTTACTATCTCGTTCATACCGCCCATGGGGTACCAGGTTCCCAGCGAAAGATCGGCATAGTTCATCATGCTGTACATGGCCGGGGTATTCTGTGGGGTAGCACCTAAAAACAATACCGGAAACTCGAGCAATTTAACCAGTTTTGGGTTTTTAAAATACTTGCGTACGTGACTGCTCATACTTGTAAGCAGCTGAATACTTAAGCTTTTTTTGATGAGGTTAAAATCAATAAACTCAGTGATGGAGTGGGAGGGGCGGAAAACGTATTCGCCCATACCAACTTTATATTTATACTCCGCCTGGGCTAAAAACTCTTTTAATGCTTTGCTGCTGCCAGGCTCTGTTTGTTCAAACAGGGCTTCGAGTTCGGCCATGTTTGCAGGTACATCAAGTATCTCGTTTTGGCTGTAATAAATCCGATAGCCGGGATCAAGCCTTTTTAGTTGATAATAATCAGCAGTTTTTTTACCGAACAGCGCGAAGAAGTTTTCAAACACATCGGGCATCCAATACCAGCTTGGCCCCATATCAAACCGGAAGCCGTCCTGTTCCCAAACCCGGGCTCGGCCACCGGCCTGATCGTTTTTCTCCAGTATAGTAACTTTATATCCTTCTTTGGCCAAAACACAGGCCGCCGATAAACCCGCAAAGCCCGAACCAATAACAATAATATGCTTGCTGCTGCTCATGTTTAATGTGAAGCCTAAAGTAAGCAAATTGTTTTAGGCCCATAAAAAAACAATACCGCTTTGAATTTGTACTTTTGAACAAATGACCACGCGAGTGCCGATGATGAACCTGTACGATGAAGCATGTTTTGAATGTAGTAAACTGATAACTAAAAAATACAGTACATCCTTTAGTCTCGGCATTAAAACTTTCGATAAAAGTTTCCGGTATCCTATTTATGCCATCTATGGTTTTGTGCGTTATGCCGATGAAATTGTTGATACTTTTCATAATTATGACCAGCAGCAACTGATATGCAGGTTTAAAGAGGAAACTTTTAAGGCTATTAAAGAGGGGATAAGTACTAATCCGGTGATCCATTCTTTTCAGCAGGTGGTTAATCAGTATGGCATCGAGCATGAACTGATCAAAGCTTTTTTGCGATCAATGGAAATGGACCTGGATAATAAAGCTTACGATCAGGATAGTTACCAAACATATATCTACGGCTCGGCAGAGGTTATTGGTTTAATGTGTTTACGGGTGTTTACCAGCGATGATGTTTTATACCAGTCTTTGATTCCTAAGGCACGAAGCCTCGGGGCGGCATTTCAGAAAGTGAACTTTTTGCGGGATGTTAAGGCCGACTATACTGAACGCGGACGCACTTATTTTCCGGGGATTGATTTTAACAACTTTACCGAACAGGATAAATTGGCCATCGAGGCCGAAATCAAGCATGATTTTGACGAAGCCTTTGAGGGAATAAAACGTTTGCCGGTTGGTACCAGGCTTGGGGTTTACATTGCGTATATTTACTATCTGCAGCTGTTTAAGAAAATAAGTTATACCCCGGCCAATATAATACTGCAGAAACGTGTCCGGATTTCTGATGTCCGCAAAATGAGTTTGTACATCAAGGCTGTACTGCAGCAAAAATTAAACGTTATTTAATGTCCAGGAAGATTTTTTTTGTAGCCAATGTATTGGCGCTGATATTCTTATTTCAACCGGTTAAGGCCGATGAACCTAATCTGAAAGTATTGCGTAAGCAAATGGTGATCGCTATTGATAAAAGCAAAATCACCGATTCGTTATATAGCAGCCTCGATCATATTAAAGAAAAAAGTGGTATTGTGAATGGCTTTATAGGCGCGTTACTTGCTTTAAAAGCCAAGCATGCCTGGAATCCTTATTCTAAAATAAAATATCTTAACAGGTCAGAAAAGGTATTTAAACAGGCGGTGACGGCCGATCCGCATAATATCGAGATCCGGTTCATGCGCTTTTCTATAGAACATAACGTGCCCTCTATTTTAGGTTTCAACAAAGACCTTGCTACCGATAGTGAAGCTATTATAGCGCAACTGGATAAAAAGAACTACGGCTCGGCAGATAAGGAACTGACCATAGCAATCATTAAATTTCTGCTCCATTCCAAAAGATGTACACCTGCTCAAACTCAAATCCTTAATAAACATTTAACCGAACTTACGTGAGATACACCTATTTTCTGATCAACCTGCTAACGGTATTTTTTCCCGTGGTGCTTTCGTTTGATAAAAGGGTGGCTTTTCACAAAAGCTGGAAATTTATATGGCCAGGCATGACCGTTACAGGTTTGTTTTTTTTATTTTGGGATGTGCTTTTTACCATTAAGGGTGTATGGTCGTTTAACCCGGCATATATTGTCGGTTTGAAATTTTTCGGGTTACCCATTGAGGAAATGCTGTTCTTTTTAACCGTACCATTTGCCTGTATATTTATTTATGCCTGCCTCAATTACTATGTTAAATGGCTAATGCCTTTTAGGCTTACCAGCATTATAAGCAGCATGGTAGTATTACTTAGTATCCTAATGCTGATATTTTATCACGACAGGCTTTATACGGCCGTTACCTTTAGTTTATTACTGGTGTTGGTACTATTGATTCAATACGTTTTTAAGGCAGATTGGCTAAACCGGTATTACCTGGCATATTTTGTAGCGCTTTTGCCGTTTTATGTAGTGAATGGCATATTAACCTCCATACCAATTGTGATGTATAATAATGCCGAAAACATAGGGAAACGCATTGGTACTATCCCGTTTGAGGATCATTTTTACCTGATGACTTTATTGCTGATGAATATTGGTTTCTTTGAGTATTTTAAACAGCGGAAATTAAGCAAATGAGTGAGCTGCCCATATATACTAAATCACAACTGGCCTTACGAAACGGTCAGGATAAGCCACAGATCTGGGTGGCTTACAAAGGCGATATTTATGATGTAACTGAAAGCCGCTTATGGCGCAATGGAAAACACTACGAACACTGGGCGGGCCAGGACCTTACAGATGAACTTGCCGATGCCCCGCATACAGAAACGGTATTTGAAAAGTTTAAAACAGTAGGAAAACTAAGCCCCGCATAGATAACTAAGCGGGGCTTGTTTTTTAAAAGTCCTCTCTTTGGGGGGAGTTAGGAGGGCTTTTTACAATTCAAATTTAGCCAGTCCTACAAACTCTTGTATACGGTTAGCTATCTCTTCTTCGCTAAGGTTTCTTAATCTTTCTGAACCAAATTTTTCAACGCAGAATGAGGCCAGTGCTGAACCAAAGATGATGGCGTTTTTCATATTGTTAAAGTTAACGGTACCCACTTTAGCCATATAGCCAATAAAGCCACCTGCAAAAGTATCGCCTGCGCCTGTTGGGTCAAATACTTCGGCCAACGGAAGGGCAGGGGCGCTAAAGATTTTATCTTCATGAAACAATAATGCACCATGTTCACCTTTTTTGATGATGAGGTATTTGGGGCCCATGGTTAATATTTTACGGGCAGCTTTAACCAGTGAAAATTCACCCGATAGCTGACGTGCCTCAGCATCATTGATGGTTAACACATCAACCATTTGTATGGTTTTCAATAGCTCGTCAATGGCAATGTCCATCCAAAAGTTCATGGTGTCCATTACAATGAGCTTAGGGCGGTTTTTAAGGCGATTAATAACCGTTTGCTGTACCTGCGGTGAAAGGTTGCCCAGCATCAGGTATTCGCAATCCTGGTAGCTGTCAGGAATAATGGGATCAAAAGCTTCCAGTACGTTAAGCTCAGTCACGAGGGTATCGCGGCTGTTCATGTCGTTATGGTAACGGCCGCTCCAAAAAAAAGATTTTTCGCCCTGTTTTATCTGCAGGCCTTCGGTATTAACATTATGCTTTTGAAGGTCTTCGATTTCGTGCTGTGGGAAATCATCGCCAACAACAGCAACAATTTTTATTTTATCATAAAAGTAAGAAGCGCCTAAACTCGCGAAAGTTGCAGAGCCGCCTACTATTTTATCGGTTTTACCAAAAGGGGTTTCAATGGCATCAAACGCCACAGTGCCAATAACTAACAAACTCATGTAAAGATATTTATATTTTTTCGCCGCAAATATTGTGAAAATTAAGGGATAATCATTCATTGATATCCATTTGTAATGCCAATTTTCATCAGTAAAAATATTATTCAGGCAGATTTTGTAAACCGGACATAAGAATGAACAAGATTTACAGGGGAATCTGCCAGGTATTAAAGAGCTTATAGTATGTAATGGAATTTTAAATGTCAGGAAATCAGCAAGTAAAAAAGTAAGTGAAAAATATTTTAAAGTTTTTTAAATAAAAATTGTGAAATATCAGATGAGTTTTTACCTTTGCCCCACTCCAAACCGGATTAGATTCCTGAGTAGCTCAGCCGGTTAGAGCATCTGACTGTTAATCAGAGGGTCGCTGGTTCGAGCCCAGCCTCAGGAGCAAAAAGCCTCACATGTCCGTGAGGCTTTTTTTTTACCTGAAAACTGCTTAAATTGCGTAGAAACGCAGTTTTCGCCGGTTTAGCAGCCACAAATGGTCCACTATTTCCAGTGCTCTATATCATCCGAAGAATTTCCAATTAAGCAGAAATTTTTGTTGAACTTCACAAATAGGTGTAACAGTTGTGTAACAGTCCTATTTGTGCCAATTTATTTAAAATGGCCACTGTAAGTGCAAAAATTCTAAAACATCACAAAAAAGCGGATGGTACCTACAATGTAAAAATTTGTATTACCCACAAACGTGACCGCGTCTTTATTGACACGGAGCATTATGTAACCGACAAACATTTAAAGAAGGATCGAACGATCAAAGATCAGTTCATCTTGACTTGTGTCAATAGGTCGCTTGATGGCTATCGGCGGATTATCTGTGACCATGAGGAAATGGTCGAACGCATAACGGCGGCGGAAATAAAAGAGTTCCTACTTAAGAAGGAACAAAAGATTGATTTCCTTCAATTTTGCGAATCGTACATTAATCAATTAAAAGCTTTATCAAAAGATAAGACTGCAGCAAACTTCAATACGGTTCGTAACCTGATTGTTGATTTCACAGGGCGGGCTAAGAGTCTTCCTATCGAGCGGATTACCCCGGATTTTCTTAAGAAATTTGAAGTTTTCCTGCGGAATGAGCGGATGATGCATCGTATCGACAGGCTAGGCAGAGAATATGTGCAAAAAGGAAAACCTTTGGGGGATGCATCGGTGCACGTATATCTAAGGGATTTCAGTGGCCTGTTCTCGGCGGCAGTTGCTCATCATAACAAGCCTTCGATTGGCGTTGTTCCGATTAAATTCAACCCTTTTACCGATTTCACTATAGTCGATGCTCCAGAAACGAAAAAGCGAAATGTTGAGAGTGCAAAAATTATTACTATAAAGCAGGCCATCGTGAAGCCTGAGTCGCGGCGCGAGATGGCGAGGGATCTTTTCATGCTATCGTTTTACCTGTGCGGAATTAACGCAATTGACTTGTATAAGGCAAACTATTCTATCAATAACGGTAGGATCGAGTACAAACGATCTAAAACGTCTGATAGGCGCAAAGACGGAGCGTTTATCAGCATTAAGATACCCAAGGAGGCAAAGAAGCTGCTCGCCAAATATGACGGCGTCCTGAATGGCCGCTATGCGTCTATTGGCAATCTAAATAAAGCAATTAGTATTGGGATGCGGGAATTGCAACTGCAAACCAAAATTCCTGATATTACGTTCTACTGGGCTCGACACTCTTTCGGCACTTTGGCAAGAAACACATGTCGCAAATCCAAAGACGATATTGCACTTGCGCTAAATCACGTAGATAATGGCCATAAGACAACGGATATTTACATTGCAAAAGATTGGTCAATAGTTGATGAAGTGCAGGAAGCGGTCATAAACCTGATACGGGAAAAGCATAGGGTGAAGACGTGTAAAGTACAACCCATGTTTTCGCCCATAATTGCTAATTATATGTTGCCTAAATTAATTTGAGTATAGGGCCACCAGCCAATTTTGGTTGGTGGCTCTGTAATTGGATTTGGTATCTAAAGGCTTTTTCTGTGTATTATTCCATTTCTCAATGATATTAATAAGCAATGCACTCGATATACACTTATAATCTTACATAATGTAGTTGATAGTCTAAGGCTAGGTTTCTTGAGTTGCTGAAAGTTAGTACCACGAGCTTTATATTATTTTGCAAGCTGTCGCCGCTGATCTATAAATCAGCCATTATGATGTTCACAACTTTATCAATTCGGGTGAAAGTTCGGTACTTGCCAGAAATCGGACGGCAAACCTTTCAGCAGCAGCAATGCGTTTGTGGTTAAAGGTATCTGCTATAAAGTTCGTAATGTTTGCTGTTGCCGAATAGTTGACAAGTAAATTGCTGTTCATCGCAAATCCTTCAAGATCAGCTTTGGAATTATCATCCAACCTTATATCTGTCGTAAAGCAATCGATATTCAATTTTGCGTAAGCCTGGTCGTTAAGTTCAATGGTAAGATCAAGCGTCGATAATCGTCCTATAGATAGAATGTATACTTCATCATAGGCTAGTAAGTTTCTCAAATCATTTACCGTCACCCAAACCTTGATTCTTTCATCATTATAGGACGTGATTCGTAATATTCCTTTTTCGACCTGAACCAAAGCATTCTGCTGATAATAGCATTCATTTACTTCTACTTTATCACTATCTCCGTACATGATATAGAGGTCAATCTTTCCCCTAGCTTCAATTTTGTTCACTCTACTAACCCCAGGCAAACTGATCAACTTTTTATTATGGTTATTTTCATTCCTTGCAAAGGATGGGTGACTTGCTAAGATCATTAGAAATATGATGGCGGCAATGGTATGGATAGCTGTTTTCATGATAATTATTTTTTTAATTTTTTGTTGGACAAAATTATCCTATTTGATGCCACCGAGTTGTTAACTTATTAATAATCAGTGTTAATTATTGTTAACTGTAGTGGCCTTCCTTTTTATTCTCCTGAGTGTATCGGAAGCAAGTGCTGCTTTAGGGGTCCTGATGACTTTTATTCCAAGAGATTAAGGATTGCTAGCATCTCTTGCTCAAGGCAGTGATCTTACTTGTAGCATTCTAACATTTCAAGCTTATGAAGTTAAGTGTCTTTATGGAACCTGCATTACAATTAATAGTCCGTTTCGATTTCGCTAAATGAAGACGATAATCGCTCACCAATAGTAACCCATCATCAATGCTAACTCAAAACTTTTGCCCTAAAAAATGCCGAATGATTCACAGAAAATATTTGCCTACAAAGAACCTAGTAATTTAGTAGTACTGCATTCTCACAATAACGGGATTCAGCCTATTCCACTAAATAGCGTTTCAAGAGTTGCTTATTTTCGAAATAAAGTATTATTAAATTAAGTTTAAAATATAACGCACTTATAAACAAATAGTTATGTTTTGGCAATAAAAGTGTATGGTATAGGTCGTATTACAATTATTATGAAAAGATCAAAGTTAAAAGTCATTATAACCGGCTCAACCGGAATGGTTGGGGAAGGAGTCCTCCAAATAACCCTTGATGATCATAATATTGACAGCGTACTTGTAATTAACAGGCACACAGTTGGCTTTTCACATCCTAAAATGATTGAAATTTTGCACAGTGACTTGTCTGATATTTCAACGGTAAAGGCTTCATTGAAAGACTACGATAGCTGTTTTTTTTGTTTAGGCACAACCTCAGTTGGAAAAACCGAAGAACTGTATAATGATATTACGTATAATCTAACCTTGAAGTTCGCCAGGATTCTTTATGAGGTTAATTGCGATATGACTTTTTGCTATGTGTCTGGAGCGGCGACGGACAGTACTGAAAAAGGTAGTACCATGTGGGCTAGGGTAAAAGGTAAAACTGAAAATGATCTGATGAAGGTTGGATTTCGCGATGTTTACTGCTTCCGTCCTGGTTTGCTCTTGCCAATTAAAGGCGCAAAAAACACTCACCCCTTTTATAAATTTCTTTCCTGGCTTTTTCCTTTTGGTCGGTTGATATTTCCTGATTGGTTTTGTTCCTTAAACGAACTGGCATTAGCAATGATAAAGGTCGGTCGTTACGGTTACAGCCAAAAAATATTCAAAGGGCGGGATATCATCGAACTGGCAAGGAGTTAATTATTAATTCATACATCATATTTATACAGCGTCAGATACAAATATTCAAAATTTACCTTTTTTAATTTCTTGCCATTTGGCAAGTTGAGTCCGGCTTTTTAAACTTCAATTTATAACTTAATTTAATCAATACGACATGTCACATTATGTATCAAGTATGCCTTTATGGGCAATCGTTTCATTTATCATTGGTTTTTTTATTACTCACGGTTTTTTTGCCAGGCGCTTCAGGCAAGCTGCCATCAACGCAGGTATGTCATTGGGTAAATCCAATCGCATTCAATTGGTCATCATCGTGTTTTTTACAGCCTTTTTTATTTACGCTTCAGCACTTGCCCTGCTTGGTATTCTGGATAAGGATACGATACCGCCTATGGGTATAATATGTGCCGGCTTTCCCTTAGCGATTATTTTGTTCGGGATCGTAGGAAACACAGGACTTTACAAAGACTTATTGCGGGCGATAACACTGGAATCCCTGATCACTTTACATGTGTTCCGTATAATAGGTATATATTTCATCCTCCTATATTTTTATAACCTTCTTCCCGCCGGATTTGCTTTTTCTGCCGGACTGGGCGATATTATTACCGCAGTGCTGGCATATCCCGTTGCCATGATATATACGAAAGGGAAATCCTGGAGAATTCCCGTGGTTTATGCCTGGAGCATAATAGGAATTTTTGACGTGGTTAATTTACTAATTATCGCCGTCATCATCTTAAAAAGCAACCTTGGTCCGGGAGAGCTAGGTATTCGGGAAATCGACCTGTTCCCATTCTCGTATTTTGCGGCTTTCGCTCCTGTTGTTTTAATATTTCTGCATGTTGCGGTTTTCAAGAAAATAAATCAGCTGAAAACAAGATAATAGATCAGTGTCGTCATTCATAACTTAATGAAATGGGCTAGGTGAGGTTGTTATCCTAATCAAGATTAACATACTTGACATCCAGCGCTTGAGGATACTTTATTTCGGATAAAAAATGTTTATTTACGATATAGGGCAACAGGAAGCCTGCTCTTTCTTAGTAAATTATTGGTAAACAAGATATTGGTGTATGGCATAACGTTGGCATTGCGAGCGATAATTTAAGACTATAATCTTAATTTTTATTTCGCAGTATCTGATCATGAAACCAGGTTTATATATCGCCGTTGCCGTATTGTTTTTTATTCTTATTACTACTTATAATGCATCGTGTCAATCCTTTATTGAGTTAGATCGAGCTACTCCAAACACTAATCACATTCAAACTGATACCAATCAAGTGTTATTGCTGCTCAAAAGCAGTAAGGATTTGATTATGAAGTCAGATGTAACGAAGGCTGAAGTCGATAGTTCCGAAAGAATGATGAAACAAGGCGGGCATCTCGCATACAAGCTCAATTATTTGCGTGGACAAGGCAATGAACTTCTTATTTACGCGCTGATTTTGAGACAGAGGAAAAGAAACGATCAGTCATTCAAAACCGCTTTACAGGCCATAAAAGTCTTTGCCAAAATAAACGATTTTGCAGGCCAGGCTGACGGATTCAATATAATCGGAGATGGTTTGTCTAATAATGACGACCAAATAGTGAAAAGGATTAGCTATTTTCAAAAGGCAATACATATGCTGTTTAAGTCTGGCCAAAAAGAACGTGCAGCTATACTGCTAACTTATTTGGGAGATCTTGAGATATGGAGTTCTCGATATGACGATGCTTTAAAAGATCTTAATCATTCTTTGATAATTTTTAAGTCGATCGGCTATAAAAAGCTCCAGGCTACTTATGATTTAATCGCTTACGATTACCTTCATCTAGGCAATATCAATGAAGCCTTAAAATACAATTTGCTAGCAGTTCAAACGGCAGAGACCAATGGCGAATCAGGCACATTGTTAAGTACTATTTATAACCGAGCAGGCCTTACCTATTCATTTGCAGACAATTGGCAAAAGGCTGTTGAATATCAAAAAAAAGCGTTGCACCAGGCTTACAAAATGAAAGATTCGGTAGGAATAGTTCAAATTTCGCTGAACCTTGGAGGGAGTATGCTAAAAAGCAAGAATGCTGCTGAAGCCATCCCGATAATCAATAGCGTAAAATCATTTAAAGTTTTTCAAGAAGACAATTCAGGGAAAGCGCGGGTTGCCACATTATTACTTAGAGCTTATATCCAAAAAAAAGATTATAAATCCGCTGAAATCTATTTTAAGGAGGTAAAGCAATTTATCGCTTTAAAGGACATTGAACAAAATGTGTATGTCAAGCTGTTCTCTGGTATCATCGCATATTATCAGGCAACGAATCAATTTGAGAAAACATATCCATTTATAGCTGCACATATAAAGTATCGAACAACACTCAAAGTGTCCGTACCAATAGACGACAATGACGATCTGAATCTTTTCAAGGCGGATTCAGCTGCCGGGAAGATGTTTTCGGCAGTTCGGCATTTACAGCGCTACATGTTTTTGAGCGACTCTTTAATGAGTGAAAAAAACAGAAAGCAAGCCTCACTGCTGGAAATACAATTCGAAGCAGATAAAAAAGATAGAGATATTCGGTTCAAAACTAAAAATATAAAACTCCTTACCAGGCAAACTCAATTACAAAAAATCAGTTTCCGGCAGGAACGTATAATCCGGAATTGGATAATTGCGGCTTCGGGATTGTTATTACTTGTGATAGCAATACTTTATAATCGGTTTAGATTAAAAAAGCGTAACAATCGCTTTTTAGAAGCCCAGCATCTTTCTTTACAGGTTCAGCAAGAGGAAATTAATAAGAAGAATGAGGACTTGGTCTATCTGAGTGAAAAACAATCTACGTTGTTGAAAGAGAAAGAGTGGTTACTGCGAGAAATTCACCACCGGGTAAAAAATAATCTTCAAATTACGATGAGTTTACTAAATATCCAGTCGTCCTATCTGGAAACAGGATTTGCGCTTGATGCAATAGTGAATAGTCAGCGTCGTATGCAGGCAATGTCCTTAATTCACATAAAGCTTTACCAATCTGATAACTTAGCGTACATTGATATGTCCAGCTATATTCCTGAATTGGTAGGCTATTTGAAAGATAGTTTTAGTGATGGAGATTTTATTATTTTTGAACTCCATACTCCTTCTTTTCAATTAGATATTTCACAAGCAGTTCCGGTCGGCCTTATCCTTAATGAAGCAATAACAAACGCCATTAAATATGCATTTCAAGGGAGAAACACCGGACGAATTAAGATTGTAATGCAACAGGATAATAACGAGGTGTATATCCTGAAAATAATTGATGACGGAATAGGCATGCCCGACAATAAGGGTGATAAAAAAAAATCTTTTGGCATGAACCTGATGCGTGGACTCACTCAACAAATTCAGGGTGACTTTTGTATCGAAAATAAAAATGGAACAACAGTGACTATCTGTTTTAAAGATGTTAAATTAATGATAGAAGAATTAAGTAAGAAATAGCTAAAGTGCAGGTTGTCTCTGTTTTGGATATTTGTGTTTGTTAAGAAAAGGGAGCCAAGAACCTCGAATGTTTCTTTAACCTCTTGTTCTTTACGATAGTTTGACTATAATAGGCTTATTGCTTTGCGTTCCTTTCTTACGTATCGATCAATTCTTCCAAATTGTGTAATACAGCATCGAAATAAGATTGACGTTTATTGCATAAATCATGCAATGTCAGATCAAAACCCATGATTGTTTTTTGCGATATAATTACAAATTAAAGAAGCATCAGTGAACAGAAAATACTCTTTAGCCTTACAACTTCTGTGTTTGTTTATACGCTAGCGTCAGTATCTCCATATTATCCAAAAATGGTTTGGCCAGATACAGATAGATCATTTTAAACACCTGATCAGATTTTATTAAATAAACATTTACCTGGTTGGAAAACTTTTCTACAAGTTCACGCTGCACACCGGTCATTCCGGCATCAAACCGAAATTGATCAACAGGGTTTTTATGCGTGATGTCAAAAGTATAGTTTACGTTTAACAACGAAAGATCTTTGTGTTGTACGGTTCCATTATGCGCCAGATGATTTCTGTAGGGATTGATATGATCGGTAAGTTGTTTCATGTAACCCCAGAAGACACTAAAATCCCTATAAGCAGGATCAAGGTGTTTGATCAGCTGATTTGCCATGTTCGGACTTTTGCGGACTTGCAGCCGCATGACTTCATTGATTAACGATAAAGAATGGTCTTTGATCTTAGTTGCTCTTAAAATATAGTTCTCATAGTGATACCTTATAGCTTGAGCTGCATTTCCTTTTTTGCTCAGTGGTTTATCAATGGGATCATAGGCAAGCAACATCTCTTTTGCAAATTTTATATCTTCCAGATTCTGATCGATCTCTGAGATCACGTGTTGAATCCTCCATAGATAATCCCCTAACGGTGTCTTATGAAAGGTTGTAAATGTTTCATCCTTCAACTTTACATAGTAATGCGCGTACATTTTATAGAATGCTTTTAAGAACTGAGTATTCGCAGCTTTCATCTTAGCAAATTCTCCATTTGTCATATCCAAAGCTATAAAGAACCTGCGCAACCTATCTGCGTAGATTAAACTATTTTTGTGGATCTTATTTGGCCCCCTCAATACAAATATCTAATATCTTTTTTGCCGTAGCTTTCGGCCGGGCCGTACGCTGTATCTGCTTCGCAGGATGCCACTGCTACCCCTTACGGTGTTACGTTATGTTTTATCTCCCTTAACTTGTGAAGTGTGAACTGATGATACTTTGTAGATGCTGCTGACTTGAACTTTTGATTTTCGCTATCGCCTGCGGCTCCAAAGGCATTTTAAATCAGTGTTTAATTAATTTTTTCATTCAAACCGGAGAAAAGCGCAGCTAAGGTCTTGCCGGCAATTGTATTTGGGTTGGCAAGAGACTACGGCATAATGGCTTTGGTCGTACCTCCCTGCGCCACCCTCCGGGACTTATTCCGTTTCCTCTTGCCTGCCTGGCCGGCACTTCCTAAGGCTTTCTTTTTTCCGGTTTTTCTTTTGAAAAAATCAACCAAAAAGGAACGACGCGAAATCAGAAAAGCGAACAAAAATTATTCACTTAAAAAATTAAAGTTATGTTATTCACAGGAAGATTAACAGCAAATGCCGAAGTCGCAACCGTAAAGGGCGATAAAAAAGTAACCAATTTCACTGTAGCACTGAACCAACGCTATAAAACCAAGGTAGGCGAAAAACGGGAGCGTTCCGCTTTCATTGATTGTGCTTACTGGGTGAATCCCGGTTTGGCCGATTATCTCACCAAAGGCGCCATTGTTGAAATATCCGGATGGGTAGACGCGCAGCCATGGACAAACCGAAAAGGCGAAAACCACGCCCGTCTGATTTGTAACGTCGATACCATTAAACTTTTTTCAGCCATTAACAAGGCAGAAGCGCAACCCGCAGAGCCTGCCAAAGCCGCAGCAGGGCAAACCAAACAAAGCGACGACGACGATCTGCCATTCTAATTAATCCAAATCCATTTCAAATTTTAAACACGGGGGCGTGAAAGCGCTCCCTCAATTTCAAGAAATCATGGGACACAACCTCGCAATAAATCCGCAAACTAACGAATATAGTTTTTTCAGCCGTAAAGAAAAGGCATGGCATGGCCTCGGCACCATCGTAGAAGATTATCCAACCAGTGCTGAAGCTTTACGCTTCGCAGGATTGGACTACACGGTGGAAAAATGGCCGATGTATACCTACGACCCGCTTGGCCGTACGTCTGACGATCAGCATGTGCCCGAGAAGTTCGCAACGGTGCGTACGGACAATTACGCCGTATTGGGAACGGTCGGCAACGACTACGAAGTCGTGCAGAACGTGGATGCGTTTACTTTCTTTGACAGCATCGTAGGTGGCGAGGGCATCCTGTACGAAACAGCAGGCGCACTTGGCAAGGGGGAACGCATTTTTATTACTGCCAAACTCCCCGGCTATATCCGTGTCGGCAAGGATGATTTTATTGAGAAATACCTTTTCTTAACAACCTCGCATGACGGCTTCGGCAGCATTACTGCCGCATTTACACCTGTAAGAATTGTTTGTAACAATACGCTTAACGCTGCCATGCGTAACCATACCACCGCCATTAAGATACGCCATACCGCTAATGCCAAAGAACGCTTGGCCGTTGCACATAAACTCATGGGCATTTCGCATAAAATGACCGATGAACTTAGCGGCATTTTTAACCAATGGGCAAAAGTTCGCATTACTGACCATGAAGTAAAACACCTCATACAGGTAGCAATGGTGCCAAATAAGGAAACCTTAGACAACCTGCTTAGCGGTAAAAACGACAACCTTTCTACCGTCTACACCAACATGGTAGACAAGGTCTATGAATATGCCATGAGCGCTCCTTCTCAACAACAGGAGACGACCGCCGGAACTGTATTTGGAGCATACAACGCCGTGACTGGCTACTTTCAAAATGTCCGCAATTATAGAGATGGCGAAGCTAAACTGCAATCCCTTATGGACGGCACCGGCAAGCTGAGGGCGCAGGCTGCATTTAACCTTTGCGCTGACTTTGCACAACACCTTGAAGTAAATGCCTATATCAACAATTAACTCATCCAAAGGGGGAGCAATCCCCCTTTAAAACTTAATCATCATGCAAACGAATTTTTTTAACCATATCGCCAGCTTAAAAGTGGCAGGCACTTTCAAACTGGCCATGACCGTAACTGAACAAGGCATCATTACGGTATCTGAACTCTTTACGGCCGCATGCGGTGACAAGGCGGTGAACCTCATTGCACCCCTTACCATAAGTGGTACGGCCGATGAACTTGATGAAGCCTTTTTTTTCAAAATAACCGAGCCGACTGAAAAGGTGGCAGGGCTGATCACCAATATGGAAAGCCACCTGAAAAGTGTCGAGGCCGCCCGGCTGGCCTCTAAAATGGAACAGGATAAAAAGACGGCTGCTGTCAAAGCTGCCGTACCTAAGAAAGATGCCGACCACGAAATGCCCGAAGCGAAAGCCGACAAAAAGAAAACATACGACGATGCTTTAAAAGTCATCGCTGACCTGAACGACAAATGCCAGTACGAAGAAGCACTTGCGGTATTGCCCCCGGAAACTGAATATCCCGAAAAGGCAGCCGACATTAAAAAGCTGCGCAGCCAATTGCAGGTTAAACTTGAGCAATACAATAAACTGAAATTATTTTGACCCTAAATCCTATAGCCATGTTAAACGTAAAAAAACTACCCCGTGTGTTTATCCATACCGAGAACGGCGAAAAGTTAAGATTGGAAGACCCTAACGACAGCTTAAGCCCGGAAGGGGTTTGTAACCACTTTTCCAACCTTTACGCCATCCTGACAACCGCCAAAATAGTCGGCCCCGAAATCCGTAATGATGTGCAGGAGTTTGAATTTGTGTCCACTATCGGCACGAAAGGATAAATCATGAAAGCAAAGAAAAATAACGCATTGATAACCGAAAGAACAAAACCGCAATGGAAACTACACCAGCAAATCGCCGCATTCGCATAGGACTTGAACAGGCTGCCCGATATTCAGGAGGTCAGGGACAACACGCCGAGAAGCGCACCGCTGAACCTGCTGCCTATGGTTTTTTAAATAACAGCTTTGCGCCGAAATATATACCTGCGGAGGCGCTGCCCAAGCGAAGGGAAACAGTAAGGGATTTTTTTAAATCCCTTACCCAACTCAAAAAGCACTACGGCATCCGCCTTGACGATTTTCGCAGCCTGCCTTATCCCTATAATATTCTTTTAGCGAGAGAGGAGGCTGGCAAAGCGATATCCAAAAAGCATCGTCAACGGGAAGTTTTTATAATTGAGCAAGATCAGCAAATCAGTTTGTCTGTTAAGGAAGGCTTCCGGCGTGATTATTCCCTGTACTATATTCCTGTCGCTCCGGTTTATCGTTTATGGCAGCAGCCTGAACAGTTGCCGACTGCGGAACTGCTGACTGCCGTTTGCGGCTACCTGTACGCCGAGGCAGGTATCAGCTATTACCGGGATGAGGATACTTATATGTATTACAACTATGAAATACTGACCGAGTGGATGGACGATTTAGAGGGCGAGGACGAAGAAGAACAATTACTGCGGCAAAAATGCCTTTCAGATGCGGAGATAGCCGGGGATTTTATTCAGGAGAAAATGATGGATAAGGCACTTCGGCAAAGTTTGCCCGATAAGTTAAACGCCTTCACACCGCTAACACCTTATCAGCATACTGCCGTTATGGTCGCCGAAAAAGCACTTGGATTGTGGCAGACCTTTCCCGGCGCTAACCTTTTTGAACACAGTAGCCCCATTGAAGAGGACGAAGATGATTACGGCTGCAATACGACCATTTACATGCACGAGTATATTGGTTTTATCGGGAGCAACACCGATGCCGTCAGCGATACGCTTTTTGAAATGGTGGAAAACGATTTTAATGAACGTAGCTACGCCCAGGAGCCGGAGTTGCGCACTGTATTCAATGAGCGGCAAACGGCCTACACGGATAAACTGGCCTATGCCGAAAAAGTGCTTGATTTGATCACCGATCTGTGTACCCTATTATACCAACAGCCATGACCGACAGAACCGAACATTTTGGAAACCTGTATCAGCCCGTAAAAGCTTTAGTGATCTTTAAAAAGGCGGCGAATGACAGTGACTTTTATATAGAAAGCTATAATATGGACAACAAGGGGATGCCGGTTAACGGCCATCCTTTATCCGTAAAGGAAAGCAACACGCTTGCGAAAGCCTTGATGGTGAACGAAAAGAAATCGCAGGGTTACCTGATACCGCAGGGCATCATGCCTGCCAATGTCCTGCACATTAACAGTAATGCGGATGGTTGGGTGATTTGGCATACCCCGGCACAGAAACGCAGGTTATTGTTTTCCCCCTCTCTTGAAATTCCTTCAGGAAAAGCCCTTGTGCCTGCCTTGCTTTGGAAAGCTGGCAAAGGCAGCCTGCAAGTTTTCGCCCTTGACGTCAACGATCTGAGTTTGCAATCCACCTTATATAAAGCCCCGTTTTTTAATGTGTACACGGACGGCAGGATTTGTATGGGCAATGTCAGGGTACATATTCCTTCCGATTGCTGCCTCGAAAAATTCATGCAATTGTGGGAAGCTTATTTTTACGATAGCTATTTCAGTCATACTATACACGGCGAAAGCCCTGTAAAAGGCAATATTATTCAGCTGTGGAAATCCCTGATCAAATCGGGTGCCCCGTTTCCAACCGACAAATTAAATCCAACCAAATACCAACTTCAACACCTCCTGTCATGAAAACTTTAACGACCGCCCATTATACCGACCGTTACCTGTTGAATCCTGAACATCCTGTTACCGTATCGCTTATCGGCGCAGGTGGTACAGGCAGCCAAATGCTCACCTGTCTGGCAAGAATGCACCAAGCCATGCTTGCCCTTGACTATCCCGGCTTGATGGTTACCGTTTATGATGATGATACAATAAGTCCCGCCAACCTCGGCAGGCAGCTTTTTGCAGCAGCAGAAATCGGCATGAACAAGGGGGTAGCCCTTATTAACCGTATCAATCGTTTCTTTGGCACAAACTGGAAGGCGGTATCTGAAAAGTTTGATGAAGATACTTTAACACACCTGCCGGAAAGCGGTAAAACTAATTTATACATATCCTGCGTGGATACCGCCAATGCCCGGTTCGGCATTGCTGAAATCCTCTCGGATTACAAATCTGAACGCAGCTACCGGCGAAGCCGTCCGCTTTATTGGATGGATTTAGGGAACAGCCGTGATACAGGTCAGGTATTGCTGTCGACCATCGGCAAACTTGGCCAACCTGCGTCAGACAATTATGAGGCTGTGGATAACCTGCCCTTTGTGACGGAAACGTTTAAAAGCTTGTTGCAGGTAGCCGATACGACTGACAATACGCCAAGCTGTTCACTGGCCGAAGCACTCACCAAGCAGGACTTGTTCGTCAATTCTACACTGGCTAATATGGGCGCTTCTTTACTGTGGCAATTATTCCGGGAAGGCATAATAATTAACCGGGGCTTCTTTATGAACCTACAGAATTTTCGGGTGCAGCCTATCCCGGTAACGGCCATCATTAGCCAAACTGTTAAAAAAACCGCTTAAGATGATACAGTATAAAAAAGGAAACCTGCTGAACGATGAAGCAGCGGTGTTGGTCAATACAGTTAATCTGGTCGGTGTCATGGGAAAGGGTATTGCCCTTGCTTTTAAACAGGCATTCCCGTATAATTTTGAAGAGTATGCAAAAGCCTGCAAATCCCGAACCCTCGGCATTGGCGGGTTCTGCGTGGTAAAGGACTACCATATGTTTTATGGTCATAAGACCATTGTCAATATGCCGACGAAAATACATTGGCACAACCCATCTGAATATGACTATATCAGGCTTGGTTTGGATGCATTCAAAGAATTTATTTTAACTGCCAATATTGAAAATGCGGCTATCCCGGCTTTGGGATGCGGGAACGGCGGTCTCGATTGGCAGCGTGTCAAGCTGATGATCGAAAAACAGTTGGAGGGATTAGATAGTACAATAACGGTTTACATGCCACGAATTTGAGTTTGATCTCAAATTGCCGGTCGCGCCGGCGATGCCGGCGCCCGTGCGCCCCATGTCCATTTTTCCTTTAGGGGATGTTTCGGACATGGGGCGTTGTCTTTTAGTTAAGTGATTAGGATTATAAAATATATTTTGTGCTTAGAAAATTGGAATCGTTATCGTTTACGATCTCGTTGATCAGCGCTTTGTTGGTGTCATTTAATTTAGCCGATACCATCGTAGGTATGGAAAATGACCGCAATGCATCGGGTACCGACAGGGTGCCTTCCGCGCTGTCTTTTCTGCCTGTAAATGGCAGGCTATCAGGGCCACGCTGGCATTGGCTGTTCAGGTTCACTCTGCTGACAAGGTTTACAAAAGGATCGATCAAAGCAGAGACTTCTTTCGCATCATTGCTGAAAATACTAACCTGCATCCCATGGTTCGACGCTACCTGATAGGCAATGAGCTCTTTAATAGAGTCGTAAGGTACAACCGGGATCACGGGGCCAAATTGTTCTTCACGGTAAAGCTTCATTTCCTTGCTGACCGGATAAACTACTGCCGGGAAAACAAATGATCCGACCGTTGCCCCACCGTACTGGTTGATCACGCTTGCGCCATGAGTGAGTGCATCATCAATACAGTTTTTCAGATAGGCTGGCTTCTGGGGTTCGGGTAACGGGGTAATATCTACCTGGTCATCCCAGGGCAATCCCGGTTTCAAAGCGTCCACCGCCTCTGCCAGCATCTTAAGAAAAGCGGCTGAAACTGCTCTGTGTACAAAAATGATCTTGATCGCTGTGCAGCGTTGTCCGTTAAAAGACAGCGCTCCCAGGATACATTCGCTGACAGCCAGCTTCAGGTCGGCATGTTCCGTGACGATGGCTGCGTTCTTTGCATCCAGGCTCAGTACAGCACGTAACCGGTTTACCTTAGGATGCTGCTTTTTTAATTCATTGGCGACCTTGCTGCTGCCAATAAAAGCCAATACATTGATCTTTCCCGAAGCCATTAGTCCCGGCGTGATTACAGCCCCCCGGCCGTAGATCGTGTTCACCACGCCCTTTGGAAATGCTTCTTTAAAAGCGGACAGCAAGGGGTAATGTAAAAGCGTGCCGTGTTTCGGAGGTTTGAAAAGAACGGTGTTCCCCATCAGTAGAGCCGGGATCAGCGTTGCGAAAGTTTCGTTCAGCGGATAGTTGAATGGCCCCATACACAAAACAACGCCGAGCGATGAGGGGCGGACCTGGGCAACGTATCCTTCGGTGATCTCAAACCGGGCCGAATGATGGTCCATATCTTTTAACGCATCTATGGAATGATTGATGTAATTAACGGTACGGTCAAACTCCTTTGCTGATTCCGTATAGGTTTTACCAATTTCCCACATCAGCAGTTTGATCACCAGCTCACGCTGTCCGATAAACTGGTACACGAATTTCTCCATGCATTGAACACGGCCGGGGATGGACATTGTCGGCCACTCGCCTTGTCCGTTGTCATAAGCCAGCAGCGCGGCGTCCAGCGCTTCATTTGCTTCATCCGCGCCGCAGACCGGGTAACTGCCGATCAGTTTTCGCTGGATACCGCCACGGCCATCCGGGATCTGAACCGGTGAATAAACTTCGGCAATTTCGCCGTCCCAGCGGCGTATTTCCCCGTTGACCAGGTACTCGCGCTGATGGATCGCTTCGATACGGGCATCTGCAGGTATCCGGTCTTCTGCAACAAAGATATTTTGTAATGAATTTATGAAATCTTGCATACCATGATTTAACGTTAGCTGAGTGAACGGCACCATAGTGCCAGTTACTAATTACAAGTAGTGTACCGTTGATTAATGATTTAAAATACAATGCTTTATGTGTATTGCCTTCGCAATTCTATTATGATATATCGCAAAATAACCGGAAGGAATGCGAAATGAAGCATTATTCTAATACGGAGATCTGGTAACCGTTTAAAACTAAACGTGCCTTACTTTATTAAGCAGATAGTATGTTTATTTATGATATACCGTAATTAAATAAATAAAAATGATAGTTAAATAAATGAAAATCAATGTGTTGTGCCGTGGCATGGGATTGGTGTTAAGCAAGGAAAAGTTTGAGAAATTCGCTTGAATTTTCGAGACCATGCGCTAACTATGAAAATCGGTTTACTGTACGCCCTCGCTACCTTTCTTTTCTTTTTTGCTGGTATCAATTTTTCGTGGTGCCAATCCTTTCATGGATTGGCCCAGGTTAAAACCAGCTTGAATTATGTTAGGCCGGACACTAACCGGGTTTTAGTGCTGCTAAAACAAAGCAAAGATTTAATTATGAAGACCGGCGTGACATCTGCAGGAATTGATAGCGCTATAAGACTGAACAGGGAAGCCGGGGAACTTGCCAATAAGCTAAATTTTTTACGTGGTAAGGGATATACCTTATTGATCGGTGCTCAGATTTTAAGCCATACCAGACAAAAAGCCGCATGTATCAGGACTGCACAACAGGCCCTGGTCATATTGCAGCAATTGAATGACATCAACGGTCAGGCCGATGCCTACAATATCATTGGTGACATTCACTCGAATGATGAGGGCCAGTTGCTGCCTAAAATCGGCTATTTTCAAAAAGCTATAAAATTATACATCAGGTCGGGGCAAAAAGAACGTGCTGCTAACCTTTTAACTTATTTAGGCGATCTGGAAATCTGGAACGGACAATACCGGGATGCCATAAAAGATCTTAAAAACTCGTTGTCCCTGTTTAAGGCGGTCGGGTTTGAAAAGGTTCATGCAGTCTATGATCTTTTAGGCTATGGTTACCTTTATTTAGGTGATATCAACGAAGCTTTAAAGTATAATTTACTGGCGGTACAAACTGCTGAGAAATATGAGGATTCCAGCACACTTTTATGTACGATTTATGGCAGGACAGGTTTAACTTACTCCTATGCAGATAATCTGCCTAAATGTATCTTTTACATGAAAAAATCCCTGAATCAAGCCTACAAGTTAAAGGATTCGGTGGCAATAGTTCAGATTTCACTTAACCTCTCTGCAGCGCTGTTGAGGAATAAACGCTCGGATTTGGCTATCCAGAGAATTAATAGTGTAAGATCATTTAAGCTGGTTCAGGAGGATATTACCTGGAAAGCGCGGTTTGCAACTTTATTGATAAGGGCATATAGCCTGCATAAAGACTTTAAATCTGCTGAGGTCTACCTCAATGAATGTAAAAAACTTCTTGCTTCAAAGGGTATCGACCAAAACGTTTACGTCGAAATATTTTCTGGTATAATTTTATATTATCAGGCGACAAATCAATTTGAAAAAACTTATTCGTACATAGCTGCACATACCAAGTACCGCAATGCTGCAAAAGCTATCATAAGACTGGATGATAACGATGACCTACATCTTTTTAGAGCGGATTCAGCGAGCGGAAAAATGCTTTCGGCTGTCCGTCATTTACAACGTTTCATGCTCTTTAGCGACTCTTTGAAGAGCGAGAAAAACAAAAAACAAGCCGCCTTACTCGAAGTACAGTTCGATGCCGATAAGAAAGACAGGGATATACAGTTCAAGGCTAAGAACATAGATCTTCTTACCAAACAGGCTCAGTTACAGAAAATCAGTTTCCGGCAGGAACGTATTATCCGTAACTGGATCATCGCTGCTTCGGGTTTATTGTTGCTGGTTATAGCCGTACTATATAACAGGTTCAGGTTAAAGCAACGTAACAACCGTCGTCTGGAGGCCCAGCACCTTGCTTTAACGGATAAACAAGAGGAGATCAACAAGAAGAACGATGACCTGATCCATCTCAGTGAAAAGCAATCGACATTGCTGAAAGAAAAAGAATGGTTGCTGCGTGAAATTCACCACAGGGTAAAAAACAACCTCCAGATAACGATGAGCCTGCTGAATATCCAATCTTCCTATCTGGAAAGTGGATTTGCACTGGACGCGATCGTGAATAGCCAGCGCAGGATGCAAGCCATGTCATTGATCCATACTAAGCTATATCAGTCCGATAACCTGGCCTACATTGATATGTCCAATTATATTCCTGAATTGGTCGGCTATTTAAAAGACAGTTTCAATGAAGGAGATTTCATCATATTTGAACTTCATACGCCCTCTTTCGAGTTGGATATCTCTCAGGCGATTCCGATCGGCTTGATTCTTAATGAAGCGATAACAAATTGTCTCAAGTACGCTTTCAAAGGCAGGGACAACGGACGGATCAAAATCATCATGGAACTAAACGAAGAGAAGATTTATACCCTGACAATTGCCGACGATGGGATCGGTATGCCTGAAAAAAATGCCGATGAATATCGAGACTCTTTAGGTATGAATCTGATGCGCGGGCTCACCGGCCAGATCCAGGGTGAATTTGATATAGAAAGCAAATCTGGAACGACTATAACTGTTCGTTTTAAAGATGTGAAATTAATGGTTGAAGAGCTAGAAGCAATTTAGTTGCCTATCAAGTGAAGATAGTTAAACAACTATGCCAAAAGCTTTACGCAAACATATAATTACATATAGCTCGATAATAAATCCCTTAAACTTCCGAAGCTTTAATTATAACCCCGTTATTCAGCAACTAAGTAGTGTATTTTTCTTCACGCTAATAGTTATTGCCAGGGCCAAAAAAATCCTCAGTTTCTTTTTCGGGCGTGAATGCCACATAAAGAATAGCTACCACACATCCTAGTAGAACCAGTTTAGTCAATATATACAGGAATGTTTCCATAATGATTTGAATAAGTTTAGTACAGATATTCAAATTGCCGACCAAATATATAAAACACTGTAAAACAGATACTTGTGTAATTAATGAAGATTGTTGCACTACGGTATTTCGTTAATCCTCACGTAGCTAAACGTAAACGCGGTGTCTTTACGCCTTATCAATTTCCAAAAAGCCTTTTCTGCGCCATACTTCCGATGTGTGCCCTCCAATAAGACGACACTCGTCATATCTTTTCCAATTTTTCTGATCAATTCAGGCTTTAAAACAGCGGTTGTAAGCTATAGGTAAAAATTTATCGGTACTTGCTTCTAACCAAATTTCGAATCTGGCAGGTATATTAACGATATAAGGTAACAAAAAAAGGATAGTGAGTAATTAAGTTATTGATAGACAAACAATTACTAAATGGCATCAAGATGGTATATGTTATCATGCTAAAGTTATTGCCTTGAGCAATCTACCGATGGATCAGGTTGCTGAGTCATTAACGCTTATCATGAGAAACCATTATATTTTTATACTATGGATATATTTACCTCAGTCAGATCGAACGATACTGAAAGACTTAAAAAAGAACTGCTAACGATTTCGCCAAATATCCGTGATGCGAACGGCAATACGCCTTTGATCCTGGCGACCTACTATAATTATCTGCAGTGTGCCGCTATTTTAGTCGAGGCTGGTGCCTCAATTGATTACAAGGATAGTAAAGGAAATACCGCACTGATGGGAATATGCTTTAAAGGCTACTTTGAACTTGCAGAAATGTTAATTAAAGCCGGAGCTGATCTTGGAATACGGAATGAGAATGGTGCCACCGCGTTGACTTTCGCTGCAACTTTTGGGCAGCTTTCGATTGTTTCCCTGTTGCTAAAACATGGTGCAGATCCGCTCAGCAAAGACCGGTTCAATAAGAACCCTATTGACTACGCCCGGATTCAGGAAAATGAACAGTGCTACGAAATAATGGTGGCCTCGATAAATAGCCTGCAAACCCAATCATCGTAATAAACGAATGAACTATGAACAATAACTCAAATTCCAAACCGCTTACCACCCGTCAGGGGCATCCTGTTGTCGACAATCAAAATACCCGTACTATCGGTGACCGCGGGCCTGCAACGCTGGAAAACTATCACTTTTTAGAAAAAATTTCTCATTTCGACCGGGAGCGGGTTCCCGAAAGAGTCGTCCATGCCAGGGGAGCCGGCGCACACGGCATATTTGAATCCTACGGTACTATCGGGAATGAACCGGTTTCTACATTAACCCGCGCCAGGTTGTTCCAGGAAAAAGGTAAGCAGACTCCGGTATTCGTCCGTTTTTCAACCGTGATCCATGGTGGCCATTCTCCGGAAACGCTCCGCGATCCGCGTGGATTCGCTGTAAAATTCTACACAGAAGACGGTAACTGGGATCTCGTAGGAAATAACTTAAAGGTATTTTCTATCCGGGACGCGATCAAATTTCCTGACTTCATCCACTCTTTTAAGCCTGATCCGGTAACGAACCGCCAGGATGGGGGTCGCCAGTTTGATTTTATAAGTAATTCACCCGAAACGCTGCACATGATCACCTGGTTGTTCTCTCCCTGGGGCATTCCGGCCAATTACCGGCAAATGCAAGGTTCAGGTGTTAATACTTATAAATGGGTGAATGCCGATGGTGTTGCCGTGCTGGTCAAATATCATTGGGAACCGTTGCAGGGCATCAGGAATTTGACCCAGCAACAGGCGAACGAAATTCAGAGCACCAATTTCAACCACGCAACAGAGGACCTTTACAACGCCATCGAAAAAGGGGACTTTCCGGAATGGGAACTCAATATTCAATACATGAGTGACGACGAGCACGCGGAACTGGACTTTGATCCGCTTGATGATACGAAGATTTGGCCGATTGAACAGTTTCCCTGGTACCCTGTAGGTAAGATGATACTAAACAGGAACCCGGAGAACTATTTTGCAGAAGTAGAGCAGTCTGCATTCGGAACAGGTGTCCTGGTGGATGGTATGGATTTCTCAGATGATAAAATGCTTCAGGGGCGCACTTTTTCTTATTCAGATACGCAACGTTACCGCGTGGGTACCAATTATCTGCAATTGCCGATCAACGCGCCAAAAGGTATTGTGGCGACAAATCAGCGTGATGGACAAATGGCTTACCACGTCGATGTCGCAGAAGGTGCAAACCCTCATGTTAACTATGAGCCATCAAGCAATAATGGCTTAGCAGAAGCTAAAAGGTGTTATCCGGATCATGAACCTTTTTATGCTGCCAAACTGGTCAGGAAAAGGATCGCCCGTACAAATGATTTCTCACAGGCGGGTGAGCTGTTTCTCTCTTTTCAGGAATGGGAACGGGAAGACCTGATTGGCAATCTTGCAGGCGGTATTGCCGACGCTACACCGGAAATTCAGGATAAAATGATTGCGCTGTTAACCCAATGCCATGCGGAATATGGCAGCAGGGTATCAACTGCTGTGGATGTTATCATAAAAGGCCGGACTGTTATTAAAGGTGGAAGCTGTGTTTAGACAAGAGACAGAATATGTTTACGTGACTTTCTTAAAGAATTTGTAAAAAGGCAGGTGGAAACTATGGACAAACAATCACATATTATAGAGATTGCGGAACGCCTTTTCTCTACTTACGGTATTAAAAGCATCACAATCGACGAATTATGTGAACATGCCGGGATTTCAAAAAAAACCTTCTATGTCTATTATGAAAATAAAGATCAGCTGGTAACACGGGTATTCGAAAAGATCATCAGGCGATTAAGCACAAAGATCAATTCGGACAGGGAGGGAGTCAGCGATGGCTCATCTGCTGTGGAGCAGCAAAAACGTTTGCTGCGCCGCATCGCTGCGCTCAAACCTTTGTTTAATGATAAAGTACTGAATGAGCATAGCATAGCCAGGTCGTTACTTTTAAATTTTATGGAATTGTTTTTAAGAAACGTGCTTGAGCAGGAAATCAACAAGGGGATTCAGGGCGGCTGGTATCGGTCAGAGGTGCCTGCTGCCCAGGTCGCTGAATTATTTCTCCTGCAGATCCGCATGGTGCTTAATTATCAACCCTATTCATTGGAGACGGCTATTCAAGCTCATGAGCTAACAACTTACGGACTCTTAAATTCTTTATCCTGTTCAACCATCGCCCCAAGCTAAACTTTAGAATCAGATCCATATGGAAAATATATTCAAAAGTCACATCCGGGTTTAACGCGGCAAGCTTTGCTTTATTAGTTACTTTTATATCATTATCCGAATCAGTTACTTATGACAACAGTATCATTGAAAAGTCCTGCAGGAAAGTGGGTCATGGTGTCTACCATACTAGCCTCAGCAATGGCCTTTATTGACGGTACGGCTTTAAATGTGGTTTTACCCGCTTTGCAAAAGAGTCTTAACGCCAGTGGTACCGATCTATTCTGGATCTTAAATGCCTACCTTTTGATACTTGCCTCACTTATGCTGATTGGCGGTTCCCTGGGCGATAAGTTAGGCAGGAAAAAAGTTTTTATGGTTGGTATCAGTGTATTTCTGATCGGTTCGGCAGCCTGTGGATTTTCCGGTAGTGTTATTGTTTTGGTAGTATGCCGCATAATTCAGGGCATAGGTGGAGCATTGATGATTCCGGGAAGTTTATCGCTGATCTCAGCATCGATCAATAAAGAAGAAAAAGGCAAAGCTATCGGTACCTGGTCTGCGTTTACGACCATAATCATGATGGCCGGGCCGATCCTGGGCGGTGCTCTGGCTGATGCTGGCCTGTGGCGTTATATCTTTTTTATTAATTTGCCGATCGGCGTCATCGCGTTATTGATGCTGTGGCTCAGGGTCGATGAGAAAATTGATGACCATGCAGATCATACTATCGATTATCCCGGCGCCATTGCCATCACCTTAGGGCTTGCATCGTTAACCTTTGGTTTTCTTCGCGTACCAGCTGTGGGTTGGCAAAGCTGGCATGCTTATGGCCCCCTGTTCGCCGGTATTGTTTTATTGATAATCTTTATCATTATACAACGAAAAAGTAAACATCCCATGATGCCCTTGCAGCTTTTTAATAACCTGACTTTTAGCGGGGCTAATCTGCTTTCCTTTTTTTTATACGCCGGTTTGGGTGCCGGGATGCTGTTTTTATCGCTCAATTTTGTTCAGATACAAGGCTATAGTCAATTACAATCGGGACTTACTTTTCTTCCTTTTACGTTACTGATCATCACCATCGCACGGTTTGCAGGTAGCCTTGCTGATAAATACGGTCCGCGGCTATTCCTCATTTTCGGCCCTGCAGTCGCAGGTACGGGCTTATTCATGCTATCTTTTATCAAACAAACCGAAGGGCCTTCAGCCTATTGGACTACCTTTTTTCCCGGCATTCTTGTGTTTGGATTGGGAATGTCATTCACCGTAGCACCATTAACGACCACCGTAATGAGTTCGGCGGATGCCCTTTTGTCCGGCGTGGCATCCGGTATTAACAACGCAGTAACAAGAATAGCGGCTGTATTTGCTAACGCCATATTTGGTGCGCTTGCAGTGTTGTTCTTTTCAGGCGCATTGGCAGAACAAGTTAGATCTATTAAACTCGACGACACAAAAAGGGAAGTTGTAATGGCGCAAGCGATAAATTTAGGCGGTGCCAGAGTGCCGCCCGGACTTTTTGCAAGAGATCAGGAGCAGGTAAAAAAAGCGTATAGGCAAAGTTTTATAAGTGCTTATCGTAATATCATGCGTATATCGGGTACGCTCGGTTTAATAGGCGGTTTAATGGGTTTCGTTTTTGTTAGAAATATGGCGATCAAAAAGGCAGGTAAGTAATTATTGATCTTAACAATAGAATTGCAGATGTGATATCGCATTAGTGCAATGAGAAGCAAATTGATTTTCTAAAAAAGAAGAATTAAATGCGGAATGAAGGGGATTAGGTCTTGGTTTCCTGGCAAGTCGATAATGGTAACCGGGTAGCCGAAGCTTTGAAGAACCTTGAACAGTAAAATTTCCACTTCAAGGCACTGTTAATATAGTGACGCCCTGTGTCCGCTTCCCAAGGTTGTGGAATGGACATAGGGCGTATTTTACTGGTTTCTTTAATGGCGTAAAAACGATTAGTGAAGCAGCTTTTGGAGTAAGACTTTAAGATCGTCACCACGCAGATTTTTTGCGATAATTTTCCCTTCAGGAGAAATCAACACATTTTGCGGGATATTATTGATCCCATACAATACCATCGCTTCATTTTTTGAGCCTTTTGTAAGATCTGCTATTTGTACCCATGGCAAATGGTCGTCACGAATTGCCTTATGCCAGGCGAATTTTGCTTTGGTCACATCTGACGAAACACCCAGGATGGTGAAATTTTTTCTTTGGTATAAATTGTAAGCGCTTATCAGATTTGGGTTCTCTGCGCGGCAAGGAACACACCAGCTTGCCCAGAAGTCTACCAAAACATACTTACCTCTAAATTCGTGTAAGGATACTGCCTTTCCCAGCGTATCCGTTAACGTAAAGTCAGGCCCGATTGCGCCTATGGCCGTTTTCTTCATCTCGGCGATTTTACCCGCGTACTTAACGCCGGCTTTACTTGCACGCACGTCAGCCGACAGAAGATTGAATGCTGGTTCTACCAATCTGGAATCGGGGTATAGGCCGGCATAATTTTCTAAGGCGGTTAAGCTAACCAAAGACGAAGTATGGTTTTTTAGAAAACGCAATGCGACCAACTTCTTCTCTTCTTCTATCTGAAGGATTACTTTGACAATGCTATCTCTAAAGTTTGCTACCTGCTGTTTCTCCGGAGATGCATTAAAAAATAATTCGTTTGCCTTGTCTGACTTTTCGTCTGTTTCTTTAAAGGCCAGTTTCAGTTCGCTATAATCTTTATTCAATAGCCCGCCCAAAAGCTTCGCTTTGTCCAGTGAGCTGCTATCGCTGATTGATATTTTACCAGGCTCAAGATACAAGTTTAAGAAACCTGCATCATTCGACATCCATCCTGATCCTTTGGTATTAATAAACAGGGTTGCAGGACCTGGGCTGTCGGTCGATCCAGAAAAGGCGAAACCTCCATTGATTATACCCACAGAGTCAACACGTTGCTGCGTGTCTTTAAAATACATCAGGTAAGCTTTGGCGGGATCTGAATACTTCCCGACCTGGGCCTTAATTTCATAGTGTAAATCCTGTCCCTTCAAATCTCCATAAGTAATGGCTAACGCAATAAGTGCGAATACATTCTTCCAACTTTTTTTCATTGTTATAGCTTAATCTATTTTATATTTCTGATAGTAATTCAATTTATTAAGGTGTTTCTCCTTCGGCAATCGCTATCCTTTTTATTAACAAAAGTAATGTAAATATATACCAATCGGTATTTATCGTGCCTTGCTTAACTAATAAATTTTACTTTTTTAGCCAGTCGTTTTTTAAAGCAAATGAATGCTTAAATAGGATTTATTGCCAAACTAAGGAATTTTGACTCCACTATGCGAATATTGAAAAACTATGCGAATAAAAAAATCTCACTCTGGCGAGTGGGGTTAAATCATTGATTTTGGGGCTCCCCAAACTGGACATAATTCGAACCAAATGATAGAACAATTGAAAATTTTAAATGAGTTAAAGGTTGCTTAAGAACGATTGGGTTCCGCTACCGGCCAAAAATAAAATTAGTAAATTAGCCGTAAGGAAAGTTTCCCAAACCCCCTTTTTTGCTGATTATACTTTTTGGCCGCTTCTTGCGGATACTATCAATTCTAAATTAATTAAACCCTGCTCCAGTTGGAGGACACAGATCGGGAGCGGGCTAACCTAAAATCGGCAGATATAATTAACTGCAGTTGAATTTTCGGAAAAGATAAACTTTCTAGAACTTCGAAGTCCTATTGGGAACTGGCTACTTAAAATAGCGTTTTCTCAAGGAATTTTATAAGTAAAAAGTTATCTTCACTTCTCAACTTATCACAACGTTTTATGTTTTCAAAAGAACTTCCTTCAAGCAAATCTGAGATAGATATCGTAAGAAAATTACAAAAACACTGGAATATCCCTGAGCTGAAATTTATCGGACAGCTAGTGAAAACCGAAAAGGGCGCATTTTTTAATTCAGTTCTGCTCAACAAAAAACCTATTAGTTATCCCGAGAGGTATGGTAAAGTAAGCGCATACTGTCGCGTCGCTGACACTCTTGTTTCAGGGACATTCTACCAGTTTTATTGTAGCCTTGCCCCGGAAAGAGTGAGGGAAAAAAATCCATATGCGCTTAATGTGGACCTTTCAAAGCCTATTATTCCCATACCTGGATACGAGTTATCACAAAGCAGTAATGAGCATTTTATAAAGGATATTTTTAACATTAGGGGCTTATCTCCGGATGATGCCGCCCGTACTGCCAGGCAACTTCGCTTAAACGAACTTGAATTATATACTCAAACTGAACGTTTCATATTTGAGCTGATTCAAAACGCGGATGACATGCCGAAATCGCCGCAGGGAGTATCAATTGACTTCATGTTGAAAACGGATTTTTTTATTTTCCTACATAACGGACTTCCCTTTACTTCTGAAAACGTATCTGCAATAGCTGATGCCGGGAAAAGCACTAAAAAAGCCGATTCTCAAAAAACGGGATATAAAGGTATCGGATTCAAGTCTGTATTCTCTGACGCTAGGACGGTTTATATTCATTCAGGGGGATTCAGTTTTCGCTTCGATCAGGATTACTATAAACAAATTGAATTTGAAGAACTTTATCAGTCACATATTTCCGATCTGCATGACGATGCAAAAAGGAATTTCCTCGCCCGGTACAAGGGTAAAGAGCAAGAGATGGTGATGATCGAGAATATTCCCTGGCAGATTAAACCGCTTTGGACCAACTATCATGACTATCCCGAAGAAATAAAGAATGTACCTGCCTTTTTCAGGGAGGAAGTTGGTATCGCCCTGAAAATAGGGAATAATACAATTGTAGCAAAGAACTATAACCTTATCTTAAAAAATCTGTTCAGCGAGCCAAGGTTTTTACTGTTTTTGCGGCACGTGCGGAATATAAATACCTCATCTGACACAATCGGCCTTACGGTCGATATCCAGGTTGAGGGCAATTTAAAGACTATCACAAGTACGGATAAGGAAAACAGGGAAAATCATCTTGTTACTTACATCACAGATCGGGGCAATTATAATATTGAGATCAATAATGAGGCTTTCAAGAAAGTTGATGTGCCGATTATGATTTTCGATGACGGGGAAAAATTATCTTTTAAAAAATTGGATGGCTCAGATCTTAATAATATTCCGGAGAAACTTGCCGGACTAAGCCGAACAACGATAGCTTTCGCTGCAAAGATTGAGGAAGAGAAAATTGTTAGGTTGAAGGAAAACGAGGCAATCCTTTTTAATTATCTCCCGACAAACGACACCCGTTTCGGTCTACCTTTCCTTGTGAACGCTGACTTCATTACTACCACAAACCGTGAAACAATCATCCAAGAGAATCTCTGGAACATCTACCTGTTTTATAATATCGGATATCAAAGTATTTGCTGGATCGCCGAAATTGCTTTGTACAGCCTGAAAAACAGGGTCAAGAATCTGCAGGACTCCATTTTGCAGCTTTTGCCAAAAATACAGACCGATGTTAAAGAAATACATGAAAAATTCAATGCTGGTTTAGCACAAGCAATTTCAGAAGTGCCGTTCATTCCCGCAGCAGTCAAGCCGGAGTTATTGAAAGTCAGCGATGCGGTACTCGACAAGACCGGCATATTTAGACACCATTTTCAAACCAGTTTTAAGGAACTCTATCCGGACAAAGAGCTAATTCATTATCACCTTCTGTATGCGTCGGATAAACTTTGCCAACCGGAGATATATGGATTCGAAGTTACCGTTTTTGATGAAAGTGATATTTACAGACTTTTTCTGTTAGAAAATTTCAGCCCGAAGTCGGACAAAAAGCAAAATGCCTCGTTTATCCGTTTGTTGAACAAAGGTAAAAAGGCCGGGATACTAAAAAAGTTTCCGTCAGTACTCAGCAGGGATGGTGTTCTTAAAACCCCAGATGAGCTTTTCATTTATATAGATAGGCACGATAGTGAAGCACTTTCTTTTGATACCGGCCTGAATTTCGTTAGTGATGACTTGGAGCAAATTGCAGCCGGCAATACGGAGTTCGAAATGATCCTCATTAACGAGCTCGGCATCAGTAAATTCGATCCGATAAGATATATACAGGATATTCTTCCCCGCTATCTGCAGATTAATAAAATGATTTCAGATCCGGAAATAAACCTTGGGTTCTGGCGCTTCATCTTTAAGTACAGAAAGTCGCTTGCAGCCAACGATAAAGCAAAACTCGCTAATTTTTATGTCCGTACTGCCGACAAGCAGTTCACTTCGCTTAATCAGTGTTATCTTTCCGGCAATTACCAGACCACCTATCAGATTGAAGAGGTTGCCGCTCAGATCGGGCTTACCGGACTGTTGTTTGCCGGTTTCGATTACGTCGAGGCATCCAGAGAAATCGAGGATTGGCGATCTCTTTTCTATGAGTGCGGCGCGAGAAAATCTGAAGGGTGGGAACTATACCGGCTTAACGTAAAAAACCTTATATCGGCCAATAGGCTGACTGAGGAAAACTGCCTTGTCATCACAAGGTTCATATTTGAAGTATACCGGAATAACAGAAGCAAATTTGATGTAACGGAAAACAATGTGCTGAAAAGCCTGAAGCTGCTAACGGAAAAAAACGGACTTCAGGCTTCTGCCTATTGCTTTTTCGGTTCCCCGCAGAACAGCAGCATATTGCCAGACTATGAACTAGATAACTTGGTGAGCCCAAAATACAGTTCCGCCTATGACAGAACCTCAGAACAGGATTGGAAAGTTTTTCTTCTCGCGGCAGGTGTAACTGAATTGAACGAAGCTGACGTCGTTAAAAAGAAATTTCTCAAGATAATATCCAGTTTGCCGATCACGGATTTCGATACTGCAGCAAAGGTCTGGCGCTATATTTTTAGTTATTCATCAATAATTATGAACGACAACGCGTGTAAGCAAAAACTAAAAGATATACAGTTGCCCTTACTGAACGGTACAATATCGGCATGTCAGGCCGGTATCGTTTATTTCTCTAACGGTTTCGCGCCGAAGAGTGACATGGAAGATCTTATGGGCGGTTATTACACAGGTTTTGTTTCTCCTGTTCTAATTGAAAAACCTGCGGACGCCGAATACTGGCGTAATTTACTAACCGTTGCTGGAGTAAAAGAGATCATTGCATTTTCCGGCACCGGCAACCTTTTCGAGGTTTACCATATGGAGAATCTTATTCATTACGATTTCGCACTACGGTTCTGGCCATACTTTCAAAAATATTTTAAGGTAGATGAAATAAACACAAACTCTAAGTTCAGGACGGGAATAGTTAACAAAAATTCTATTCCGTGTCTTGACGGCGGACTCAAAAGCCCCGACCAGATATTCCCTAATATTGCTTTGTACAAAGATCAAATCAACGATGATAGTAAAATTGCCGCATGCGATTTTACTGGCGAAGTGATTATATTTTTAGGAATCAATACCAACCTCGTCGTTCTGGAAAGTGATAACAGTTTTTTAAAACTGCTCGGTAATCAGGGGGAGAGATACGTGTACCAACAGTTGAAAACTGAAAACTGGGCTGCGGGAACAGATATTATCGAAAACGAAACCGGCTTTATTGCAGGTCCGGTTGATCGACCGAGCGTGGAAGTTGTCTGGAATAATAAAGCGCTGATCACGGCGGATTTACGCACGTTGCTTGATAGCGGCCTACCTTATGACTTTTCCTTAAAAAAAGACGGGGTGATCGACTACATAGAAGTCAAGACTACTTTTATGTCAAACAATCACTTTATGATGCCGGAAAGCGAGTGGAATTGCATGCTTTCAAATCCAAAAAATTATTACGTATATCGAGTAAACAATGCAGGTAGCGCTCCCAATATATCGGTTCGATGCTTAGCGCTTGAAGCACTGCTACGGGGGGACATCAGACCTCTTGAATTTCCGCTGACGATTACTATTTAAAAATTTTCATGCTAACTGAAAATCATATTACCCAACTGCTTGCCGATCATTTAACTTCAAAAGGCTTTGTTATAAAACAACAGCTTACAACCAGGCAAAAAGGCATAGACCTGATAGCACAATGTACTACCGGGCGAATGCATTATATCGAAGTGAAAGGCGAGACCAGTGCACGCTACGGTTCGGCCAGATTCGGGCTTCCTTTTAAACCCAGCCAGATCTGGTCACATGTAAGTGTGGCCTTGTTAAAAACACTTTCTATCATCAACGAATTTCCAGGGCAAGCCAATCATTTCGGAATGGCTTTTCCTGAGAATCATAGGAAATTGCTGATGTCCATAAAGCCATCCCTTGACAAACTCGGGTTGATCGTATACTTGATTTCCGAGGATGAAGTGAGCGAACTTTGACTATAATTTGAAACAATGCGTTACAATTCATTCGTAATTTTAGGCTTCAATGTATTCTTAATTTAATTGAAAACGATCATTTAGGGATAAACCGATTCGCCTTTAAAGTAGATATCAAATAACTAGGAACCTAATTCTCCATTAATTAAACTACTTGTATATTCGTGGCCTGAAAACTTCGGATGAGAATCATCCTGTCACACATTAATATTGCTAACAAATTTAGTATTTTTTTAAAATTATAATTAAGTTTGTCATTATATAATGACAATGCTTAAATTCAACCTATGATAGGCACCAACATTAAATATAGCTTCTCGGGCCATGACTCATTTCAATGCCGCCAGCAGTGGCTAAAGAAGGGGTATGATCATAAGCTGGCAAACCGGTCTTTTCATGAAGAAGATGCGGTCGTCTATCTTGGTGTAGGAAAGAATATGGTTTCTGCTATTCGCTATTGGATGCGTGCTTTTGACCTGCTCGATAACAATGATAATTTAACGGAGCTTGCACATCGGATATTTGCCGATGATGGATGGGACCCCTATCTGGAAGATGAAGCTAGTTTATGGTTGCTGCATTACCATTTGATTAAGAAAAGTACTGCGTCATCCTATAATTTGATTTTTAATGAACTGCGACGCGAACGTATCGAGTTTTCTCGGTCAAACTTTATTGCTTTTGTCAAAAGAAAAGCGGAAGCCAATCCTTTTATCGTTAATGAAAATACCCTAGGTGACGATTTCGGGGTACTGTTAAAAATGTATATCAGAACCGATGCTCAACAAAAGGATACCGAAGATAGCTTTTCCGGAATTTTTACCGAACTAAATTTACTTAGGCATAAAGGAAAACGTGATGAGGATTTTTATGCCGTTGAGAATTCTGAAAAGAAAGAAATACCGGAAGAAATCATTTTCTATACCATTCTTGATAACGCCGGCGAAAGTGCTTCTATTAACTTAACTAATATTGAACAGGACCCAGGGCAAGCCGGTGCTGTGTTTGCTATCAACCGTACTGGTTTGACCAGCAAAATCCAGGATATCGCTAAAAAATATCCTGAGGTAGTTTTCAGCGATCATGCCGGTGTTAGAGAACTGCAATTTAAACAACTGAATGACCCATTTGAGATATTAGCCCGTTACTATGCAAACTAACTATAATACATCTGTCAATATCGTTAGGGATGCTGAACGGGAGATCAGTTATATACCAACTGCGAATGCAAAGCGTTCAGCCGCTCAAATAGGTAGTGACTTCAAAAGTGGTGTTCACTCGTTCTCGCTGATTGGATCTTACGGAACTGGAAAATCTTCTTTCCTTTGGGCTTTCCAAAGAAGTTTCAGCAAGAAATCAAATCATTTCGACATACCTTTCATCAAGGCGGCAAGTACTGGCGTCATTAATATCGTCGGCAGTTACATATCGTTAAAACAGGCTTTGGAGGAACATTTTGGTCTGGAAGCCCAGGGCTCTGAAAAATTAATTTTCTCAGAATTATTCAATGCTTATCATGACCTCGGAAATAAAAATCCTTTATTACTGCTGTGCATTGACGAGTTTGGTAAATTTCTAGAATATGCTGCCGCAAATCAACCTGAACAGGAACTGTATTTCATTCAGCAGCTTTTAGAATTTGTTAATGATCCAAAGAGAGGCATTATTTTAATTTCCACCATTCATCAAAGCATTGACGCTTATGGTTTGGCGCTAACGTCACTTCAAAAACAGGAATGGTCGAAAATAAAAGGACGTTTCCGGGAAATTACTTTTAATGAGCCAGTAGAGCAACTGCTTTATTTAGCAGCCAGCCATCTGGAGTCACAGCGATCTGCTGATATCCCCAATGATACTATTGCGCAGGTGATCGAATTATTCCTGACATCGAAATCGTTTGACACCAATCCGGTATACCTTCTTGAAATTGCCGAAAAACTATTCCCGCTGGATATTTTTGCCGCCAATATGGTTACGCTTGCTTTGCAGCGTTATGGGCAAAATGAACGGTCATTGTTTTCATTTTTAAAATCGACGGACCACACCAGCATATTTGCACATCAACAGGCTAGCCCAAATTTTTATAATGTTGCTAACGTATATCAATATCTGATCTACAACTTTTACTCTTATATTAACTCACCTTATAACCGAGACATTGCAGCCTGGAGAGGCATTCAACATGCGCTTGAAGTGTCGGAGCGGATATTTAATGAAGATCTTACGGGCATAGCGCAATTGATCCAGACAATCGGTCTGTTCAATATCTTTGCTGCTAATGGCTCTATTATAGACAAACCGTTTCTTATTCAATATGCGGCGACATGTTTTAACATGTTAAATGCCGCTGATTTATTGACTCAGCTTGAAAACCGCAAGGTTATTTTATTCAGAAATTACAGCCGGAGGTATGTCCTTTTTGAAGGCACAGACCTGGATATACAATTAGCTTTATTCGAAGCAGGTAACAAGGTTGATCAAGTTGTTGATGTCACCGGACTCATCAACAAATACTATAAATTTCCGCCGGTCGTAGCCAAGGAAGTTTCGTACCGCAGGGGAACTCYCAGATTATTTGAATATTTGATTTCTACAATTCCACAAAAGAAAGTTGCAAAAGGAGAAATTGACGGCTTTATCAATCTTATCTTTAATGAAAACCTGAAAGAGACGGATCTCATTCAATATTCAGCCGGGCAAACTGAAGCTATCCTTTACGGTTTTTATAAAAACGCGCGACATATTAAAGATCTTCTTTTTGAGATTGAAAAAACTAAGAAGGTAATTGAGGAAAATACAGATGACGATATAGCAGTCAAGGAGCTGACAAATATAATTACGCATCAGCAAAATTTGCTGACGCATAAAATACTGAACAGCACTTATAACAACCAGCGCGAGGTAATTTGGATTTATCGCGGACAGGTATTAAATATTCCCAGTAAACGTGCGCTCAATCAGCAACTGTCGGCAATTATCAATGATGTTTACAGCCATGCGCCCATTTTTAAAAATGAGCTGGTCAACAAAAACAAAATATCACCATCAATACATACAGCTAAACGTAACTATATCAAAGCTTTAGTCAACAATTGGGATAAACCGCAGTTGGGCTTTGCAAAAGATAAATATCCGCCGGAAAAAACTATCTATTTATCCCTACTAGAGAGTAATGGAATTACCCTTTATCATGAGGACAACGATTATGAGATAGCGGTTAACGAGGCTAATGACTTTCAATTTCTATGGAGCTTTAGCAATGAATTTTTGGATAGTTCCAGAGCTTCAAGGCGTTCGGTAAAAGAGCTGAATGATTTATTGGCGCTTAAACCCTTCAAATTAAAGCAGGGGTTAATTGATTTCTGGCTGGTTAGCTTTCTCTTTATCAAACGAAATGATTTTTCGTTGTTTTATAAAGGCAACTATGTCGCCAATATTAACGATGAAATCCTGGAGATATTAATTAAGTCTCCGGCAGATTACGAAGTTAAAGCATTCGATATCGGCGGAGTAAAATTAAATTTGTTTAACAATTATCGTGTTTTAGTTGAGCAAACAACAAAGCAACATCTGACTAATAAGGATTTTGTCGATACAATAAAGCCATTCCTGACTTTTTACAAAGGGCTTCCTGATTACGCTAAAAACACCCAAAGATTAAGTGCCGAAGCAATGCGTTTAAGAGAAGCCATTGTAAAAGCAAAAGATCCTGAGCAAACATTTTTCGAAGCTTTTCCTGCAGCTTTGGGCTTTACCTTACAAGGCTTGCAACAATCACCTGAAAAGCTCCAGCAATATGTTGAAGTATTGCAAACGGCTATTCGGGAACTGCGCACATGCTACGCTGAGCTGGTCAATCGGGTTGAGGCATTTTTGACCAACGATGTTGTAGGTGGAGAAATGGTTTTTCCTGAGGTTAAAACAGAGTTGCAAAATCGCTACCGTCAAATTCGCCTGCATTTATTACTTCAAAAACAAAAGGTTATTGTGCAGCGGATCAATTCCGAATTGGATGATCGCACAGCCTGGTTTAATTCCATCGCTCAAGGTGTCATGGGGGTAACGCTGGAAAAGTTCAACGATGAGACAGAATGGGCATTTTATGACAAATTAAAATTTACGATATTAGAACTCGATAGTCTGACTGAGCTTTCTCAGATTAATTACGAAGAAAGTAAGGAAGATGTTCTTCATCTGGATATTAGTTCATTCGGTGAAGGCTTACAAAGAAAAATCGTCAGAGTGCCTAAAAACCTGAACCAGGCAATTGGAAAAGCTGAAGATGACCTGAAGCGGACATTATCAGCGGATAGAACCGTTAATATTGCTGCATTAACAAAATTGTTAAAGGACTTAATCGAAAATGAATGAAAAAGGTTCGTCACGTATTAGGTATTTCTGGAGGTAAGGATAGTGCTGCCCTGGCCATTTATATGCATCAGAATTACCCCCAATTCGATATCGAATACTATACTTGTGATACGGGAAAAGAACTTAACGAGACTTATGAGTTAATTGATAACTTGGAAGTTTATTTGGGTAAAAAGATTATTAAACTCAAAGCGTTTGAAAACAGCGTTGAATCGCCGTTCGATCATAAACTCAAAACATTGGGAGGATTCCTTCCTTCTCCGCTGAATCGGTGGTGCACAAAGACTTTAAAACTGGACTTATTTGAGCGATTTATTGGTACAGATCCAGTTATTTCCTATGTGGGTATTAGAGGGGATGAAGATCGGGAAGGTTACATCTCATCTAAACCTAATATTCAGTCGATCTTTCCCTTTCGAAGGAACATTTGGAGTGAAGATGTCATGCGCAAGGTATTTGCACCAGTAAACAACGAACTATTGATGTCGATTTATGCAGGCTTGCATTCTAAAGGTATCACTGACCGTTTTAGTCAGGTACTCGCTACACCGGTAACTCCACAATTTGATATTACCACTAAAGTCAACAAGTTATTGAACTTAGATATCATTGACTTTAACCTCGTCGTTAACGGTTTTATTAAAATGACAGATTATCCACTTTCCAGAGAAGAAAATTTTCCGTTATTGGATAATCAGGATAACCTGGTCAGACAAGATATCTTCGATATTTTAGAAGATAGCAATGTTGGCGTACCACAGTATTACAAAGCCATTGAATTCGAAGTCGACGGTATTAAAGGATCATATTCGCGAAGCCGTTCTGGTTGTTTCTTTTGTTTTTACCAACAAAAAATCGAATGGATCTGGCTTTATGAACAACACCCAGATCTTTTTAAAGAAGCAACTGAGTATGAACTGGAAGGTGGCCACACCTGGAATGATGGTGAATCATTGATGGATCTTATTAAGCCAGAACGTACACGCCAAATCAAATTAGAGTATTTAAAAAGGACCAATAGCGTAAAAAACACATCGCCCTATTTACTTGATCTTTTGGATGATGCTGAAGAGGTAGGCTGCGCGTCATGTTTCATTTAATATGAGCAATTCCATTGATAATTTTTGGATCAGTACCCTAAAAACTTCAAAGATCAACGACCATTGTGTCTATAGTTTGGCGGATTTGCATAAGATACCAAATGTGCCAGGCATCTATGCATGGTACCTGAAAATGGATAGGTCAAACGCTGACGACTATTTTAAAATTTTCAAACAAAAAAAGGTAGGGGTTCAAGTTACTGGGCACCTGAAAGAAAATTACATCGGCGAGGTTAAACACTCCTATAAAGCTTCGGACTACCATAACCCTGGCCTCGATTTTGATTTGTGTGAAGTCGCAAGTTTGGCTTTTAGCCCACCTTTATATATTGGAATTTCAAAGGATCTTAAATCACGTCTTGCTGTACACGCAAAAGAGCTTCAGGACATCTATTTTAAAAAAGTCAAATTAATGACCCCGCCCCCTCTTGGAAAAACGGATTTTGACACAATTGTAGAATCCGCTCATTTTGCGCAAAGAGTGGGACATAGCATAACGTCATTCAACAAAATAAGCCTTAACGCATTAGTCATCCGAACAATCGAAATGCCATCAACGTATATTTGGAGTGATCTGCAAAAGGTAGAAAAGTATTTAAACCGCACTTATAACCCTGTATATGGTAGGAAATAAAATAGCTGGAAAAGCCACGAATCAAAGGAAATACATCACCCTACATGGGATGTTTGGATCATTTGATTTACCGCAGAAAGCGGTAAAGGTTAAATATTTTTCTACAATGGCGTCCGGTAATGAGCAGGACGTGGACTCATATGCTTTGTTGAAGGAATTAAAGCCTATGAGAGAGCGCGTGAAAGCGAGTGAGATCAAAGATCTGGCTTCTTTGTTACAACGCAATTTAGACGATTACAGAGTGGCCTATGAGCTAGTTCCGTATTTGACGCAAGGTAAAAGCATTGCTTTTTTTCCGGCGGTTTTAGGAGTGTTAATGCCTAAAACATTATTAAATCTGAAATCCTCTTCTAAGTATCCCAATGTAACCAAAAGCAAAGCTACTGATGGTTCCAACAATGAAATTTTCAACTATGAGGATCGATGGAAACTAGAGCTTTTTAATATAGGTGATGTAACCAGCAAGCTGGGAATATTATCAATAGATATCAGCGATATCGATGTAATTGTGCTTGATGGTCAACATCGTGCAAATGCATTTAGAGTAGCTAGCGGTGCTTTTTCTGATAAAGACAGCAGTGTTTATCCTGCATTTTATAAGGATGTTGTTTCAAGTGAAAACCTAAAGGCAGATTTGCCAATCACTTTGATTTGGTTTGAAGATCAGGAAGAGGATTTCAATCCTAAACTCGTTTCACGAAGGTTATTTGTAGACGTGAACAATTCTGCGAAAAAAGTAAGTAAATCGCGAAAGATTTTACTGAACGACTATGAAATCCCATCTTTAATGACTAGGTTTTTTTATTCAGCACTTGCTAATGAGCACTCATTTGAACTATACAATTTTTCTTTGTTTCACTCCGAGTTCGACAAAGATTCCGACATAAACACTTCCTCAAATAATGTACTAGCCATTACTAATCCTGAGTTTATTTATGAAATATTGTCCTGGTTGACGCTGGGTTCGAGGAAGTACAATGACCTCAATGATTATAAAAGCCTAAACTTTTTCAAGAATAATGTTTTTGAATTTTCAAAAATATTTGACTCTCAAAGCTTCAATAGTACGGATATTAGCCCCGATGAAGAATCTTTGAATAATAAAATCGTCGCAATAGTAGACGACAAGAAAATCGACGCTTTCGAAAGCGAGTACTTATCTCGACTACAGCCTGTATTATATTCAATTTTTAACAATTTTAAACTTTTCCAACCCCACTATAAAGCGTGTGCACAAATCGGAGAATGGTACGATGATGAAATGAATACCACGTTAAGAACGGTTTGGGATGAGGTGTTTTCAGGCGGCGAAGGCTTATATTATACTTTTAAAAGCAAGGCTATTAAAGGGAAAGCTAATAATACCCTCAAGTCATATATCACTGGAATTGACGAAATAGAAAAGAAATTTAAACAACTGCGAGCTGCGTATTTTACGCCAATTCCAGAAAATCAGGTAAACTCCGCTTACGAATCAGCGAACACTAAGGCATTTCAAGTTGGCCTTTTTATGGCGCTCGATGTATATAAAGGAAACGAATCTTTTTCGGACGGTGTGGAAGATTTTATCAACGCAATCAATGCGATTCCGCATAATGATTGGGTATTTATCTTAAATGATATCAAGTCGGCATTGATTCCCGGAGTTGACCCTAAAATTTGGCCTGCATATCAAAAGCTGATATTGCGTGTAATCCAAAATGGTGAAAGGATATATTACCACGAAAAGAACTTTTTGGACTCCCCTGACGGCAGGATCTTTAAGAGCAGTATCAACCGGTCATTTAACTCCTGGTGGGAAACAAAAGATGACATCTCTGATGCAGATCTAAGTATTGACATAATTGAGCTTACAAACGTTAACAAATGGGGTAAAATTGCTAAAGATGAACTAGATAAGCTGTTCAAAAAAGCGAATGTCGTAGAAATACCGGGTGTTGATGAAAAAGCCGTCGCTACAACACTTGTAAACGAATTGATAGCGAAGTTTAATCCACCTCCTAAAAAATAACATTTGAGCCAGAGTGTATTCCGGCTCAAATTCAGCCATTTATCAATTCCCAGAATGCTGTATCTTTTATCTTGATTGGTTTACTTCCTGCTAAGTTTACGATGCTGTAATGTTTTTCTAACCCTTTTATAGTTGTTATTAAATCCTCTCTATCTGATTTATTTGGCAAATCAAATAATGATCCGACCTCACGTTCCTTAATCTCATTTACACGGTGAATAATCCAAGTTAAGATATAGTTCGAATATTCGTTGTCACTGGTTGCGAAATGGTTGAGAAACTGAGTAGATAAAATTGTTCCCACACCATACTCACGCCCTTCTTTTAAAATTTTACGCAATGATTCAAAATTCTTGCTTAAAAAGTTATCCGCTTCATCTACTAGAATCATTTTGTTGATCTGGCGAAAGTTGCCTTCAATTTTACTGTGTCCATAGTTTTGCATCTGCGAATAAAAGAGATCCAAAGTAATCGCAACAACTAAATTTTGAATCTCAGAACTGTAACCGCTTAGATTAATCACGGTAACGCCTTCTAGCAACTCGAAAAGTCCGATTGCTTTTTTACCGTCTGGTTCAAAAATTTCAAAGTCATACAGCTCGGTTAATACAGCATGCAGGCTATCTATGCTGGAATCATCGTCGGAAAGGTAAATATCACACACGTCCGCAATAGTTGGGGCGGGCTTTTCCCAGGTGCTTTCTGTACTCTTATCAATACCTGCTTTTGCATAAGCTGACATAATAAGATCCTTTAATAAGGCTCGTTGTTTGTTTCCAAGCGTAAACGCCTTTGAAATAGTGTCTTGCAAAGTACTGGCTGTATGCAGAGGTAGAAGTTTTTTGGGATTCTTACCCACAAATAACGCTAATGGATTATATGGAAGGTGGTATAAATTATAAACTTTTGCATTAGTAGCGTTTACAAAATCATCTTTGATGTAATCACCCTTATAGTCAAAAATTAATACGCCGATATCTTTACCATCAACATTAGCAGCACCATTTCTGGACAGCTGGGTAATCAGCGACTTCGTAAACTGAGTTTTACCAGTACCCATTGTACCAATAATTCCTGTATTGGTATGCATCACTTTATCGGTAGAAGTGGGCAGCCATTCCACTACACGACCGTCATTGGCCCGGTGACCGAATTTTACGGTTAAAGGGCGGCTGATATTTACCTCATATCTTACAGCGGGCTCTGCCGCTATCAACGGTGCCGAAGTATCATCATCATCCGCTGTAAATTCCGCCGAGTAAATTGGCGTATGATCTTCGGCTTCTATAGGCAGCGCACTGTCTTCACCGACTTGAGTTTCCTCTAATTCATCAACTTCAGTAAATGTTATATTACGAAATTCGGTAAGCGCTTCAGGACTTAAGTTATAAACGCTTGCCATTAAATCATCGGTTGTAATACCTACCGCTGTAGGCGCGTTATAACGTGCCTGGAGGGCGTCCACTGTCTGAACAAGATCATTTAATCCGTCACTCTGGAAAAGATTTATTAGCAGGTAGGAAGCTTTTTCCGTGCGGCCATACTTAATTCCCCTATTCATGAATTCATTATTCTTGAAGGATAACACGGCAAAATTCCCAATCTGGGCATCTAGCGTTTTTATTCTGAAATCATCATTGAGCAGCTTTCCTCTCAGTAATTCTACTTCCTCCCATTTTTTAGCATAGCTTGGCCAAACATCGTAAAGGGCCAATTTCTGTGCCGCAGTTAATATTAATTTGGAAAAATAATTTCGATAGATCGTACCTGCGAATCCTTTTTGCTGAAGCGTTTCCATTAACAGTGAAAAAGTCTGCTCTCCCTGAACGACAGCTTTAGCAATAGTATCCGCGCTGTTATTTCCAATCTTAACCTCTACCGGATAATAATACAACTGCAATTGCTCATCGATAACCTCCAGCCCAATCAATAATAGATCATCACTGTAAGGGCCTGTCTTATCAAGATTCTTTTTAGTAAATAAACCATCTGATTGCGAAAGACCCGCGGAACCGGTTACCCTGAGTATTTCTTCTAAAGATAGAATCACCCAAGTTATGTTAGGATGATCCAATATCGCAAGCATTTCTTTTACAGCGGAAAGAATACTTATCTTTTCCTTTTGGATAGTTTCATAAAGATTTTGAGAACCAAGCTTCAATAACCAATAGCCATTAATTGCATTGAACATATTAATTACAGGCTTGATGGCTGATTCGACGTTCTCAACCTTTGGGGTTAAATATTCCTTTAAAATAAATTGATACTGCTCCCATTTTGCAGTTATTGTAATGGAATCATATCCCGAAGAATTTCCGTACTGGTCAGTATAGTGAATGATTACGACATCTTGGTCATTTTTGAAAAAACTTAAATCAACCATCGGATTTATGAAAGTTATCCATTGGGATTTTTCATAGACTATTGTCAACCTTTCCCGAACATTCGTATTAATTACAGATGCGAAAGCCAAATCGCTTTTGTAAATACTGGAAGTGCCGGAAACGTGTGCAATTGAATTGAGCTTTTTGCTTATTTCGGTTAATACATTAGGTTGATCAGGCATCGATCTTACGCCAAATCCCGTACGATAATTTCCCTGGTTAAATACCGAGGGGAGGTCACTCATAATGCCTTCTAACGAAATTCCGGTTGAAATCTCCCGGGTATTATTATCAGATTTTTCCAGGTCCGATTCATTAAATTGATAAAACGAGATATGGGCATATTCGTAATCCTGATTTAATCCCTGATCGTCTTTAATAAAAAACTGCACTTTTTGATGGTACAGGCGTAACAGATCATCCGGATGAATCAGATCATCAATCTCGGATAAGTCAATTTGAAAGGTTTTTTTTATTTCCTGTACATCATCGAACTTTGAAAATTGTTCGAATTTGGTGATATAACTGCCAGAACCATAAATATTAATCAGAATTGGATGAACATCCATCAGGTTCTTTTCGTCTTTTGCCAACCGCTTAATGGTTGTTATTAGGTGTTGGAATACCCCTTTCAATGCTTCCAGTCCATCACCAACGTTGATTAAATTTATTCGGATCGGAGCTTCTACATCAATATATAGGAAAGAAAAATGCTTGACAAATTCTTTGATTTTAGATGCGATGATTTGCGGAGCATTTTTCCTATTGATGGACTGACCTTCCATTTGTGCGCTGACGTAGAAAATCCACTCAGGACTGTGCTCTTGACTTACAGCGATAAAATAATCCTTGGGGTTAACTCCATTATTAATATACGGAAGCAAATTGAGCGCTGTGAATTTGTTGAATATCTGCGATGGCAGATCCTGGTCACCCGCCCGCTCGGAAAGTTTTAACTGGTAAGCTACAATCAAAGGATGTAGCGGGGTTAACCTAAATCTGTTTAATATGGAACTGTCCTGTACACTGGCTACCCGAAGCAAAGCCAAATGCTGATCAGACAATACTTGATTAGGCTCAATCTCACTGATGTAATGCAGATAAAGTTGAACGTACTTCACATATAACTGCTTGAGCTCTTCATCAACGAAAGCCGTACTCGGCAGTAACCTGTAGATACCCCGGTTGGTGTTCCGGAAATAAGCAATGATATGATCGTAAACCAGCTTAAACTCCGTTGGTAATGACTGGTCATAACCATCCAGCTCGTTATCTGCAAGCAAGCGATGATAGGCTTTGCCGCTGTCTATAATTTTCTCCTCAAGTAATAAGGTTTCCCTAAACTCCCCTGTTGGAAAAAAAATTTGATTACCATGCTCCAGCAGAATGTTTGTACGGCCGCTCTTTTCGTCAATTTTGGTTGTATAATGAACAGACTTCTTTGTGCCCGTTTTTTTACGCCACACTTGCCATCCGGTTAATCCAATCGGCTTGATTCCATTTATGGTAACCCGTGAAAAAATTGAAGCCTGATCATAGGCGAGCGTAAAAGAAAACTCACTGCTATCAGTGATATTCAACTCATCAAGTTTGAGAATAAGCTGTTTATCTTCCGATATTTCATATTTTCGATTACTTTCAAAAGGAATTGGATCCGTCTCCGCGCCTTGGTCGTTAAATATTAAATCACTGTCGGAGAAAAACTCCAAACCATTTTTTTGCTTTTGAACTTTAAAAATGGCTTTGACACCGACAAATAGATGAGCGCCGAATGGAACAACCAATACTTTAAATTTATGGTCGTTCTTCTTGCCTTCTTTTTCTTCGTGGTATTGTAAATAACAGTTTTGAAAATCCTGAGGTTTGGTTAATGAAATTGTGACATCAAAACAATTTTCTGATTCAGAAACAATCGCTGATGCCCCATGAACAATCAGATTTTTAATAGATGGCTTTCGCTTGAAAAAAATTTTGAATTTAATTTCAGCTTTATGATTTGGGTTGAAAATTAAAATATTTCTGTTCTGACTGGCGGTTTTTGACGGTCCGTCGGCTTTATCCCAAATGACATCAAGATCCTCATTTTGTTCATCTGTATTAGGAATGTATTCATTGAACTTGATATTTCCTCGATTATCTTCATATTTCAACAGGTCATCAAAGGAAACATTAACCCAATTAGTCGGGTTTTTTAATTTATTTTGACCTTCTTTATCGAAGACTTTTCCCAGGTAATCCGGTAATGTTCCCAGTTGCTCGTTTCGGGAAATTTCAGTGAACCATTTGTTGTTTTTTGCCAGCCGGCTAGCAACCTGGGCTTTTGGAACCGCACCATTCTGTACTTGTTCATCATAAAAGACACCTAAACTATTGTAGTCAGCCCGCTCCAACTGCTTATTGTTCAAGATGTCCAGATATTTTTTCAGATCAAATAAATTGGTGCTTTCCACTTGATAGTCAACATTCTCCAGGTTAAGAAGCTGCCTCAAAAACTCTTTCTGCGTTTTAGAGAAACTATTCTCCTCCTCATCACTAAAGGTCTGAATGATATTTGTGCGTACGCTTTCAATATGAAGTGGCATACCTTTATTAGCCAAATTCTCAGCACCTTTGATAATACTTTCCAGTTCTGTATTGTGTAAAAAAAGGATAGCAGTATTTGTCTCAAAACCTTTGATCTGATCAAAATAGTTGCGAAGCCCGGTCAGCAAATCCCCATTAGGGTGCGATGCAATAATCAGCTTTTTACCGTTAAATTCGAGGTAATAACTATCATAGTTGTAAAATGAATATTCTCCAACGGCAATTTCCTTTTCATAAGCAGTTGCTGCGAAAAACTTCATGCATTCATATAGGTTTTTCACGTGTTCTGGTTTTTCAAAATATATCTGATAGCGACTGCCATGATGGATGTCTCTTTTCAGAAAATACCTGAATATCAGTTGGGATAAGTAAAAATATAGGCTATTTTCCATTCGTTTTACCGGTAAAGTCTTTTAATGTATTGTGCGTCACCGCTATCACTTTTCTTTTCTAATGTATTAATCTTGCCGAAAAAGGTAATGACCGCCTGCTTGGTCTTTTCGTCCAGGTAAATTCCGCGCAGTTCGAGTTGATCCCAAAGTTTACTTACTAGAATTTTGTCCTGTCCGTCGCCCTGCGACATAATTGAAAGCTCCGTCATCATCAGCAACAAATCGCGATCTATTTTAAGTGAACCTCCTAAAGAACCACGTAACTTGAAATAGCTACTTTTAACGAATGTCTTATACCAGTTTCCAAATTCCCGATAACTTGTACTGCGTGCGCTATTCTCAAATTGATACTTAATCGCGGAAAATAGCTGATGAATGAGGCTCAAAGAATGAAATTGCTGATATATGTCGCCTTGTGGGGGTTCATAAATTTCATCAAATGATTCCCAGCTAACGTCTACGATCTTTTGACGATAGGCGCGAATAATTTTATAAATAGATGCTGTAAAATCATTTTCTTCGTCCTGAGTCATTTTTTGAACGTCTTCACGGATCTCCCAGTAGGTAAAAGGCCCCTGTGCGCAAACGAATTTTTTGTTGAAACTTATCATATTCAACAATTCCAGGGTATTAGCGTGGGCAAACAAGGCGGTCGCATTGCTTTCGACCTTTTTCCAGCCATGCTCTAATGCGAGGCGGGATCTTGACAATTTTTCCCAATTCAGTGTAAAATAGAGGGGGTGAATCTCTCTTTTTTGATCAAAGAGATCGGCGGAACGCAAACTCTGCTGAGTAATGTAATGAAAGTAGTAATATTTTATCAGCTGAGAAACGTTAGCAATGTAGAATTCCTGCAGCTTCGATAAATTAGCCAAATCCGTTTTAAACAGCGCCCTGATATCTGAAGCCAGTTGGCCGTGGTAATAACCTTCTTTGTTCCATTCTCTCACGGTTTCGGAGGATAGTTTATTCAGATGTTCAATGATAAGGTTGTATAAAATATTTTCATGACTATCGCCTTTAGAACGTCTAATCAAGGCCTTTACCTCATCGTCGATCAGCAAATTAGCTACGAATTCCTGTAGAACCTGGAGTTTACTGTTATTAGACCTCAGCTTCAAATGGGGCAAAATCTGAGCGCTGAATAAATAAACATCATCATTCTCATCAAATAAAAGGGAAGTAATAATGGCCTTCAATTGTGTCGGCTCATCAGTTGTCACAGTTGAAATAACCGAGTCGAGCAGTTCTTTATTGGTTGGGGTATGGGCGTATTGCATGTCGTGACAAGCTCGGAAAAATTCGCCAGTAATGCCTACAAAAGACTCCATATCTGGTATAGAATCGATTAGATCCGGTCTTTCAGAGGATAGGGGAAAAAGTTTAAGCAGCCTTCCACGCGTATGGTTGAATACCTTTTTATCAAAGACTTTGGCGTACTCTATTTCGTTAATTTTGAAGTCCATTAATTATAATTTAAAGAATTCATACCCGAATGAAGGATCAAAACTTAACTGGAATTTCTCGCGGGTACTCCCGCCTAAGCGCTCGAAATTGATCGACTGATCCTGGCCCGCAAGAACCGTCATTTGATCAATTGACTGCTGGAAATTGACGTGACTTTCTCGGTCTAGCCTGTTTGGACTATAGCCTTTAATAACATTTTGTAGCAAAACGAACAAGTCAATATCCAATTTAAAAGATAATTTATCGTTGTTTACAATGATGCCTATGGGAAAAGTTGTGTCGAATTCGTTCACTTCTTTAGTTGCAGAAATTCCTTCCTGAATTATTACATCAGCCTTTAGCAATATTGACTGAGTTATGTTATACTCCAGTTGTTTTTTGCCTATCGGAATATTTACTTCCTTATCCAATTTTGAATTACCATTCCAGTAATAGATCGCCTTGATAAGATCTCTGTAAAGTGGTAATAATCCTTTCTTGTCCCCTGTGTAATAAGCGAAAAGATATTTGGTGAATAAGTGATAATAATTTAGCTCTTCCTTGAAGAATTGATTTTTATTAAGAAATAAGCTGCGAATAAAAGTCTTTACAATCAAAGGTTTATCCAATAAGGGGTTTTGGTTAGCAAGCCAGGTAAATTTGAAATCCAAGCCAAATTCCTCAAATAATTTTTCCGGATTACTGGTAGAGCTAACCTTAAATATCAGGTCATCCAATGTAAAACTTCGGTAACGCACAGGGTCAAGAAGCGTCAAAGAATCAAAAAGCTCCGATTTTCCGGTGTTGTCAAACAGAACGTTATAAAGAATATTCGGCATCATTTTCGGATTTTTTCCAAGCAGGAATAAATCCTTGATTTCCTCTCCTGTTAAAGGCGCGAACTCGGCTGGGACAATTAGATTGTATAGAAAATCCAATAGATCCCTGACCGACAGAATAAGCTTAAATTTAATAATGGCATGAATGACAAGATTTGCCAAGCCTTCTTGAACATCACTCTTAGACAATTGCAGGTAATTGAACCGCATTGGACAAGCGTCACTATTCGGATGGGAATAATAATATTGATTAAAGGCGGAGAAAAACGGATTACTGTTAACCGGATTCGTTACCTTTTTTAAGAGGTCGTAAATTAATGCGGAATTAGCCTTGTCAGATAAAAGCGTGAAAAGGTTATAATCTGCGAAATTAATGAATTGAATATTACATTTTTCATCGAACTTATTACCCAAAGAAACGCGATCTATGATACCATTCGCATAGACAAACTGTGCCAATTCGGGAAAATCCTCTTTAGATAGATTTAAGAATGAGGAGAGTACGCCCAAGTTTATCGCGACAATTCTTTTAGCCGAATTGTTTGGATCTTTTAAGTTTTTAGAAGTAAAGGGAGAAAGAAAGTCCCTAAGCTCCATTACCCAATCTTTATTTACATCACGACTTTCCGTAGCATCATTTCGTACCTCTACTTGCTTCATTTCTTCTGGATATTTCATGAACATCCTGGATAGAATATGGGAWTTTCCATCACCAACATTACCTGACAATAGAATGAGCTGAGGTAAGGGGCTTTTAACAGCTGATAAAACGATCTCTTCAAATTTTTGTTCTACAAATCGGTTAAGATGCAAATAGGTTTTGAATTCATCGAAACTGTTAGAATTTCCGTCGATTACGGCTTCTTTAGAAGATATGCTGAGTTTGTCTAAAAGTGATTTGAACATCAAAAAATAGCTTAGGTTTACTTATTCCAAAAGCCTCCAGCTCCGGAAAACAAGTCAATGTTGCGATTAAATTTTATAAATATTGTAATAATAAACTACAATATACGATAAATGAATAGTGAATTTAAGAAGTGTTTGGTAAGTATTTGACATTGTTTAGATTTATAAAATACTTTTATTAACTCACGATGCATTAACGCTTTTTTAAAGATTTAATAAGTTTTGTTTTAGTCGATCAAATCATAGAAGTACTGTGATAATATGCAACCAGCACAAATAACAGAGTTAAAAAACGTTGATAATTAATGATGCCCCAATCTTTGCTTAAGGTGGATATACCAATGATATTGACCCCTCTTCGCCAATCTAAAGTGACCCCTCTGAGTTAGGGTTTGAAAGAGAGTAAAGTTGTTGTACAGATAGGCTCTTTGGAGCGGATGTTTTTGTCCGGTTTAACAACTATTATTTTTACAAAAATACATTTTCTGATTTAGAGTTTCTTCTCCTTAGTGATTCGCCATATAATTCGACCCTTAAAGAGTGGTGAACAATGCGGTCAAGGATCGCATCAGCGATGG
>NZ_JBFUHE010000024.1:0-81746 GCF_056402535.1 Mucilaginibacter sp. P4_A11 | reverse complement strand
TTCATAAACAATCTATTTTATTACCAATTAAATAAAATCGTTAATTAAAACAGCCATTTAAACCAATTTTTAATACATAAATCAATAAAAACTTAAAATATTTTAAAAAAAAGTGCGATTATTTTATTTTTTTATTACTTTTAGATATGGTTAACAGGCTTTATAAACTTATCGCCTTATTTTTTTTACTCTTTAGCGGCAATCAGGCATCCGCAAAGGGAGGATTATACCATTACTATCACAAAAACACAAAAAAAACCACTGTATCTGCCACAATACCGCATCATAACCCATTTAATTTAGAGTTTGTACTTAATAATGTACCTGCTCCAATTATTAACGCTCAACAACACAGGGGCGCGCACTCTTTACAGGCGTTTGTATCAACGCCCGGCAGCTACACAATTAGATTTAAGTATCTTGATTTTATTTGCGGATTCGGGACAAGCAAACTTTCTCAATTTCGCAAACTCATCCTTTTTCCGTTTCACGACTTTTGGTAGGCAAAAAAACAACTTCAACCCACATGCCCTGATTAAGCATGAGGGATTTATTGTTTTTTAAAAAAATTTAGTTTTAATGCTGTCCGGTATTTTTGATTGGATACCGGGCAGTATTATTCAAACCTCTATTTTTTTCCTCCCTTTAAACCCGAAACATGAAAAAATTCATACCCTTTGGCATACTTTTAATTGTAATTGTATTAGCCCTTTTATACCCTTCAGTTACCCTTACAACCGTTAAAGACAGTAAAATTGACACCGGCGATACCGCCTGGCTATTAGTAAGTACCGCCCTTGTATTGATCATGACACCCGGCCTGGCATTTTTTTATGGCGGTATGGTGAGCAAAAAAAACGTACTATCAACCATGCTGCAAAGCTTTGTTTGTATGGGTGTAATTACCGTTATATGGGTAATATTCGGTTTTAGCCTTGCCTTTGGCGAAGATGAACTTGGCGGCTTTATAGGCAACCCCGGCACTTTCTTTATGATGAAAGGCACATTAGGCAATGCCACCTGGGAACTTGCCCCAACCATCCCACTGGTATTATTTGCTATGTTCCAGTTAAAATTTGCGGTTATCACCCCGGCACTTATTACCGGCGCATTTGCCGAAAGGATCCGCTTTAACTCATACGTTATTTTCCTTTGCTTATTTATGGTATTCATATACGCACCATTAGCTCACGCCACCTGGCATCCAAAAGGTTTCCTTTTCGGAAAAGGTGTACTTGACTTTGCCGGAGGTACTGTGGTACACATGAGCGCAGGCTGGGCAGCTTTAGCATCAGCTATTTACTTAAAAGGCCGTAACGAAACATCACATAACCCGGCCCGTATCAGTTACGTGTTATTAGGCACAGGCTTATTATGGTTCGGCTGGTTTGGCTTTAACGCAGGTTCGGCTTTAGGTTCAGGCACTTTGGCAGCAACTGCTTTAGCAACTACTACTACCGCATCGGCTGCAGCAGCTATGGCCTGGATGTTCTTCGATATTCTTCGCGGTAAAAAGCCAAGTGTATTAGGCGCTTGTATAGGCGCTGTTGTAGGCCTTGTAGCAATCACTCCGGCAGCGGGCTTTGTAACCATCCCCCATTCATTAATTATCGGTATAGTTGCAGCTGTGGTAAGTAACCTGGTTGTGATCTGGAGAAGCAAAACCAATATCGACGACACACTTGACGTATTCCCTTGCCATGGCGTAGGCGGCATGGTTGGTATGTTATTAACCGGTGTATTTGCACACCAGAATGTTAATGCAGCCAATACAACCGGCAACGGTTTATTTTACGGCGAAACACACCTTTTCATCGTTCATTTAATTACGCTTGTTGGCGTATCTGCCTTTGCTTTCTTCGGCTCATTCATCTTATTAAAGGTTACTGACATGATCAGCACACTACGTGTAACACCTGAACAAGAGCTTGCAGGCCTTGACATCAGCCAACATGACGAAGAATTATAATACCCCTATTGTTCTAAACTGATCAAACCAAACAATTAACAACAAAAAATTAAACGCCGCACTTTCAGATGCGGCGTTTTTTATTTGTCTTGTACTATTTTTAAGTGGATACCTGTTTACTACAAACAAATAAGGCAAACCCTTAATAAAAACCTACCACTCCTTAGTAGATATCCTGTTCGGCTTTTTAACTTCATGCCTTTTCTCAAGCGAAGAGGCTTTTAGCATATAGGCCTTTAAGTTTTCTCCAACATGCTTACTGTTAACAATTACCTGGTTTATACAGGTATTAAAATCCACCTTCGATAATTTTTCAGAGGCTTTTTCCAGGGCAATATCCTTACCGTGCATAAGTTCGGCATTGCCATAACGATTACGCTGATAGGGCTGATATACAAAATCGGTTAACCAATAACGATATTTACCGTCCTTTACCTCTACCTTGAGGGTATAAGCTAATTCACCGCCTTCGCTATTACCCATCAGCCCCTTTTTACTGATCATAAAAACACCCGTACCTGTAAGCGCATTAGCACCCCTATCAGCCTTTGCAAGCTTAAGCACCTTTGCGGGATAAGCTTTGGTTACAAAATACAACCCTCTATTATAAAGAGTATCGGCAATAAAGCCTGGCTGTTCTACCGTTTTATAATAAATGTATTTGTTGTTCTCATCAAAAGCCAAAGAATCCTTTTGCGCAAACGCGCCTGATGAAAAAAGGAGACCGACAATGCCTAATAGTATCTTTTTCATGCAACAAATATAAAAGCCGTTCCGGATAAACCCGGAACGGCTCGCGATAAAAATAGAGTTGAAAGTATTTTTTTTAGAACGCGTACACAGCAGCTAAAACAAACTGACCGGCAGATTTTGAAGGATCGCCTGAGTGATTGATAAATGACGTTGACGAGCCGTGATCCAACCTGATTTCAGGGATCAAAGTCAGCGGACCTGATTTAATGGCAGCTGTAAAGGTAAATGCTTTAACATTTTCGCCCGGAGGAGGGCCAAAAGTTTCTAACTCACCTTTTTTAGTTTTAAAATACTCACCCCTTAAACCCAGGGTAACTGTTTTTGACACTGCCAACTGTGGATATAAAGCCACACCGCTAAAGCCGCCTCCATCATGCGGAGCCGAGTAAGTAGCACCGTTTAAGCCCAATTTAAATGCATCGGTAATTTGATATGCGGTTGTTAAATCAACCTCAGTACCTGATGTACTTCCGGTAGCAACGTTAATGTAGGCAGTCCATCCTTTTACCGGAGATATAAATAATTGCGAGCCGAAAGTATTAACTTTTTTAGCCGCGGTATAATAATTCCAGGTATCATTAAATATACCAGCCATCAAACTCACCTTATCGCTAAATGCATAAGTTAATTTAACACCAGGATTTTGGAACGGACCATTAGTGAACAGGTACGAAGTTGAGTAGTTAAAATTGCCTACCGGGCTAATAACCTCATAACCAATAAATGTAGCCATATAACCGCCGGTAACGTTTAATTTATCGGTAAGATCATACGACACGTACAAGTTCTGAATGTGAAATGAATCTCCGTCGGGTCCATTAGGGATAGACTGGCTTTGACCACGCGGACCAAATGAAAGCTCGCCAACAAAAGCGGCTTTACCTACTTTTTTCTTTAAGCCCAGGTCAATCATACCAATTGATACCGAGTTATGATCACTTGCAAAGCTGGTAGGGATCTGTGACCCCTTATCAGAAAAATCATATTTATAATAGGTATCTACCGAACCATAGATAACCAGGGGGGCATCAGAAGTGGTTTTAACCGTGTCCTGGGCCTTAACCGTAAAGGCCGCAATTGAAAAAAATGAGAAGAGTAAAAATACTTTTTTCATGATAACGATTTAATTGTGAATTGATAAACTATTTGTTAATTGTTGTTTTTTTGGGAAGACACACTGTTATTATTTGATTATCAACGCCTTGCAACTTACAGGACCATTTATGTGTCGGCATAAAAAATCCCTGTACGATTGGCAACGGCAACGTCCATTTAAACAACTATCGCTGTTTCAACATGAAATGCTGTTTAGTCTTAAGTCATTAGCCTTTAGTTTAAAGTCAAAAAATGAGCTTTTGACTTTAAACTTGATACTATTGATTTAGTACTACCACTCTCCAACCGCACAAGGCATCAATATCTTTATTTAAGCTGTCAAGCTTTTACTATCAGGCTTCTGAAGGAACTTTAGCACCTTTATCAAAAAGGCCGCTTAAGCTAATCTCATCATCCTGAACAGGGTAAACTTCGATACCGTGATCGAACACGTCGATACCACCTGCACCTGTTTCACCATGCTCTTCGATACGTAATTTCCATGGATGACCTAATTTGTTGATCACAAACATCATCGCGAAGCTTACTACAAATACGGCAAGGGTAATAGTAAGACTACCTATCAGCTGCGCTTTCAATACATCAAAACCACCACCGTAAAATAGGCCTGTTACCGGAGCAGAGTTATCGGCACCAGTTGGGCCTGTAGCACCATACTGACCTGAAGCAAATAAACCTAATGATAAAGTACCCCAGATACCGTTAAAGCCGTGTACAGATACTGCACCAACCGGATCGTCGATACGGAACCACTCGATCAGATACACACCACCGAAGATGATGAAACCAGAAATACCACCTAACAGAATAGCGCCGAACGGGCTAACCCAGTAACAAGGACAAGTAATGGCAACTAAACCAGCAAGGAAACCATTAATAGTAAAGGCTAAATCAAATTTGCCTTTTGTTGGGCCAAACCACAAAGCAGCAAGCATGGCAGTGAAACCACCGGCACAAGCAGCAAGCGTAGTGTTGGCAGCAACACGGCCAATACCCTGCATATCCATTGCAGATAATGTTGAACCAGGGTTAAAACCATACCAACCAAACCAAAGTAAAAAACCACCTACGGCAGCAACCAATAAGTTATGACCTGCAGGTAAACCGCCTTTTTCTTTATCATCGCGGGCAAATATGCGACCCAAACGCGGGCCTAACACCATTGCACCGGCCAGCGAAGCAACACCACCAATAGTGTGAACTACCGTTGAACCGGCAAAATCACGGAAAGGCTGAGTGCTTATTGATTTAAAGAAACCTGAAGTTCCCATTGTAGCAAGGAAACCATCCGGACCCCATGCCCAGTGACCAATGATAGGATAGATAAAGCCTGTAATACCGATACTGTAAAGGATATCGCCACGGAAGCTGGTACGACCGATCATAGCACCTGACACAATGGTTGAGCAGGTATCAGCAAAAGCATACTGGAATATCCAGTGAGCCAATACCGGGATACCGGTTGAACCATAAGTTTCAGGAGTATTTTGAAGGAAGAACCAGTTTTTACCATCAGCACCCCAGCCAATAAAGCCGTTACCGTTGCCGAACATAAAGGCATAACCTATGGCGTAAAATAGTAAACCACAAAGACAAGTATCAAAAATACATTCCATCAGCACGTTCACAGTTTCACGCTTCCGGGCAAAACCAGCTTCGAGCATAACGAAACCTGCCTGCATCCCAAATACTAAAAAGGCTGCAACCAGTGTCCAAACAGTATTAACCGTGTTAATTAACGCTGTTTCATGGGCGGTGTACGTTTCGGCAGCGTTAGCTTTTGTGCCAAATACACCTGGTAAAACCATCATTGCGGCAAACACCAGCAATAAGCCAATCATTTTCCCTGTAAAAATGGTTGCTCCCAGCGCCCATTTTTCACGTGTCAGCTGTCGGACTGAACTTAGGAAGTTGTGTTTTGTAGAACCTACTTTCATCGTTTAATTTAGTTTGATTGTTTTTTAAAAATTAATTAGTTTGATTGTTGTATTAAATTTAGTTTGATTGCTATTCTCAGTTACGAAACACCTTTTTTATCCAAATCTTTCATTTCGCCTATAAACTTTTTAAATTTTTTATAAAAAGCATAATAATTGGTGGGTTTTCGTAAATTATTTTCTGAAATTAGGTAGTATTTTTAACAATAACAAATTATTAATGATAAATTAATGGTAAAAAATCAAAAAATTACGAAAATCGCAAAAACACAGCTTCAATAATGCCATTTTTTGATTATTTAAAAATGATAATTTCAATATAAATTCATTTTCATCATTAAAAAATTTACAAAAACCTATTTTTTACAGTTTAAAATTCAATTTATGTCGATTTAAACTAAAAAAACAAGATAAAAGCGTTAAAAAACAGAGTTTTATTCATTTCGAGCAAAAATTTTAAAAAAATTCAGGTTTTACTTTGAATTCAGTCTGTCTTTTAATCATTAGGTGGTATGTTATATTTCACTTAATTTTGCCCCATATTTTAAAGGATAGTTATAATTTTGAACCCTAACCTTTATTTAAACCTCATAAAATATGTCCAATATTCGTTTTAAAGCCTTACAGGATGTACTTTCAAGAACTATCCCTGAAGTAAAACCGCCTTCGCCAAAAATTTCCGATTACTTCGGTTCAAATGTTTTTGATAAAAAGAAGATGAAGGAATACCTTTCATCGGAGGCCTACCAGGGAATAGTAAATTCAATTGAAAAAGGAGAACCAATTCCCCGCGACCTGGCCGAACAGATAGCTTCGGCTATGAAGGCCTGGGCTTTGGGCAAAGGTGCCACTCATTATACACACTGGTTTCAGYCGCTTACGGGCACCACTGCCGAAAAGCATGACGCCTTTTTTGAACCAACTGCCGATGGTGGTGCTATAGAACGTTTTTCGGGCGATGCCCTTGCCCAGCAGGAGCCTGATGCCTCAAGCTTCCCGAGCGGCGGCATCCGCAATACTTTTGAAGCCCGCGGCTATACCGCCTGGGACCCTTCTTCGCCTGCCTTTTTAATGGCGCGTACCTTATGTATCCCAACAGTATTTGTATCATACACCGGCGAAGCACTTGATTATAAAGTACCTTTATTAAAGGCGTTGAACGTGCTTGACAAAGCAGCTGTTGATGTTTGCCACTATTTTGATAAAGGCATTGAAAAAGTAAACGCCTCATTAGGCATTGAGCAGGAATACTTTTTGGTTGATATAGCCTTATTTAACGCACGTCCTGACCTTTATTTGACAGGCCGCACCTTATTCGGTCACATATCTGCAAAAAACCAGCAACTTGAAGATCATTATTTTGGTTCGATACCTGAGCGTGTGTATGCTTACATGCAGGATATGGAAGCCGAAGCGCTGCAATTAGGTATCCCGCTTAAAACCCGCCACAACGAAGTTGCACCATCGCAGTTTGAGTGCGCACCTATATATGAAGAGATCAACTTGGCCATCGACCATAACCAACTGTTGATGGATTTAATGGACCGTGTTGCCAGGCGCCATAACTTTAAGGTACTGCTGCATGAAAAGCCTTATGCAGGCATCAATGGCTCGGGCAAGCACAATAACTGGTCGCTGATAACCAATACGGGCAAAAACCTTTTATCGCCGGGCAAAACGCCTAAAAACAACCTCATGTTCCTTACCTTTTTTGTGAATACCATAAAAGCGGTTCATGAACATGCCGATCTGTTAAGGGCATCGATAGCATCAGTTAATAATGATCACCGCCTGGGTGCTAACGAAGCCCCTCCGGCTATTATATCTATATTCCTGGGCAGCCAGCTTAGTGATGTGCTTGATGAGATAGAAACATCCCGTATCAGCAAAAAAATCAAAGAAGAAAACCTGCTATGGCAGGGCATCCCTAAGATCCCGCAAATCCTGCCTGATAATACCGACCGTAACCGCACCTCACCTTTCGCCTTCACCGGTAACAAATTTGAGCTGCGCGCAGTAGGTTCGTCGGCCAATTCAGCCAGCCCGATGACCATCCTTAACCTCATCGTTGCCGATCAGCTTAAAAAATTCAAGTATGATGTAGATAAACTGATGAAAAAAGGCGAAAAAAAGGACCTTGCTTTGTTAATGGTGATCAAGAAGTATATCAAAGAATCAAAAAACATCCGCTTTGAGGGTAATGGATATAGTGACGAGTGGGAAAAAGAAGCGGCTATCCGCGGTTTGCCAAACATCAAAACCACGCCAAAAGCACTGGATGCTTTCCTGAGCGATAAATCAGAACACCTTTTTGCCGAAACCGGTGTATTCACTGTTCGTGAAGCTCATGCCCGTCACGAGATTTTGCTGGATGCCTTCTACAAAAAGCTACAGATAGAAGCCCGTGTAATTGGCGAACTGGTAATGAACGTGATCATCCCTTCGGCAATTACTTATCAAAGCAAGCTGATCGAGAACGTTAAAGGCTTAAAAGACATCGGTCTGGATAAATCAACTTATACATCACAGCTTGATATCATCAACAGGATCTCGGAGCATGTGAACTTCATTAAAACCAATACCGAGCAAATGGTTAACGAGCGCAAAAAAGCCAACGTTATTGAGGATATCCGCCAGCGCGCCATTGATTATGATGAAAAAGTAAAATCATTCTTCCAGCCTATCCGCTACCATGTTGATAAACTGGAGCAGTTGGTTGATGACAGCTTATGGCCGCTACCTAAATTCAGGGAACTGTTATTTATTAAATAAGCACGAATTTTACGAATTAAATCGAATGCCACTAATTTTACAGTTAGTGGCATTTTTTTTACCATGCCTGTGCAAGTTTTGAAATCCGGCGAACTCTGAAGGTAAAATGATATTATTTTATAACTATTTGTCATCCTGAGCGATAGCGAAGGATCTTCTTCGATAGCAAAGCCGCTATACAGGGTAAAGAAGATGCTTCGTTCCTCAGCATGACAAGTTAAAACGGGTGTCATACTGAGCTTGTCGAAGTATGGCGGACAGGCCTCTGCGCACGAGTCTTCGACAGGCTCAGACTGACAGGCCTTTTTTGTCATTTGCCCCAAAAGGACATGATTCGTGAAATTCGATTGAATTTGTAAAATTAGTGCTTATGCAAACAAATCACTCGCCTTATGCTGTTCAATAATTACCTCACGGTATTTACTTAACAGTGCCGATTTAGATATAAAACCAATAAAGATCTCCTCTTTTGTTACAGGCAATTGCCAAACATCAATAGCATCAAATGTTTCCATTACGCTGCTGGCCGGTTGCTCATAATCAATTATCGTTGGCGGCACGGACATAATATCAGCAATGAGGCTATCGGCAATTTCACTGTTAAACAAACGGCGGCGGATGTCGTCTATCAACACCACCCCTTCTAACCGGCCATCTTCCTTAAGTACCGGGAAAATATTGGCATCGGTTTTGGCCAGTACTTTATAAAAGTCATTCACTGTCATCAACTTATCAACAGCGGTATATTTACGGTTAATGATGCTATCAAGCGCAATACTGTTAAGCATCCCGTAATCCTGCCCAGGATGGATATCCTTTTCGTGGATCAGATGGCTCCAGTACATGTTGTGGGGAGATGAATAGCGCGATATAATATAAGATATAGCCGATACGATCATGAGCGGAATAAATAACACATAACCGCCGGTAATTTCCGCTATCAGGAATATAGCCGTTAGCGGCGCATGCAATACGCCCGCCAGGGCACCCGCCATACCCACGGCAATAAAATTAACTGTATTTAAATGTATAAGCCCGGTTTGGTTAACGCCGTAGGCCACAAAGAGCCCCAGGAAAGCACCGGTAAACACCGTAGGTGCAAATGTACCGCCATTTCCACCGGCACCAATTGTAATACCAGCGGCAATGATCTTCGAAAATACCAATGCCCCTATAAATAAAAGCATCACAAGCGGTTCCGAAAGCCAGTCGGCAAAAAAACTTTCTTCTTTTAATACATTGATATTACCGTTTAGGATCTCCGTGAGATAATGATATCCTTCGCCAAATAACTGAGGGAACACAGCGATGATCAATCCTAATATTACACCACCGCTAATTGCCCGCACATAACGGTTTTGCTTTTTGAATATGCCGCTTTCAAGCTTACCACCTACTTTGGCTATGTAGATAGCTATCCAGCCGCTTAATATGCCAAGCAGTACATAAAAAGGCAAAGCGTTCATTACCCAACCCTCTGTAACCAGGTGAAACAACTGACCCGAGTATAATGCCTTTGAAACCACAACACCAGTAGCCGAGGCTATTAATAAGGGGATAAATGTTGGAATAGTGATCTCCCCTATCAAAATCTCCAGCGAAAAAAGTACGCCGGCTATCGGACTGTTAAACACTGCCGCTATCCCTGCCGATGCTCCCGCTGCCAGCAGCACAGTTTTTTCATACGGGGTAAGTTTAAAAAACTTGCCAAGGTTTGAGCCTATTGCCGTACCTGTACAAACAATAGGGGCCTCCAACCCTGCTGAGCCGCCGAAACCTATAGTTAAAGAACTTGTGACGAGGTGCGAGTAAATGTTATTGACCTTAATATTGGAGCGGTTCTTTTTTATATTGACAAGAATATTGCCTATCCCCTTTTCAATTTTGTCGCGGTTTATTAAGTGCTGGTAAACCACAGTAAGCAAAATGCCCAGCGCCGGCAAAAACACATAGGCAATGTGATAATACAGGTGCGATGATATATTACGGCTCAGCTCTTCCATCAAATGCACCAGAAATTTGAGTGCTACGGCGGCTAATCCCCCGGCAAAACCAACAAAAACACTGCAATAAATTAAAAAGTTACGCTGACTGTTACGCTTCAGGCGCCAACGGTTTATTTTGTAGGAAAGTGTTTTTAACATAAGCAGTACATACTAAATCCGGCTGATGAAGACTTATCGGCGCGAATTGTTTTCACAGATCGGGCAAATGCAAACTAAGTATATTAGTCTGCATTTGCAAAGTAACGGAATTTTGGGTTACCTATATTGGGTAGATCAGATAGTGGTATAAAAAACCTGCTGTCCAAAGTCAGAGGCTTCAAAGAGCTGGAAATGGCTGCACTGTATAACGTGCGATTGCTTCGTTCCACGCAATGACATGTTATTGGTTTATAAAATTAAGCCTAATTGCCTTATATTTGCCCATGATTTCTTCGCAAAGATATGATCAGCGTGGCGTATCAGCCTCCAAAGATGACGTTCATAATGCCATAAAAAATATTGACAAAGGCATTTTCCCTAAAGCATTTTGCAAAATAGTACCCGATATATTAACCAACGATCCGGAATACTGTAATATCATGCATGCCGATGGCGCGGGCACCAAATCATCCCTCGCTTATACTTACTGGAAAGAAACCGGCGATATTTCTGTATGGCGCGGCATAGCCCAGGATGCTATCATTATGAACCTGGATGACCTGCTTTGTGTTGGCGCAACTGATAACATCCTGCTATCATCAACCATTGGCCGTAACAAGAACCTTATTCCCGGCGAAGTTATAGCAGCTATCATTAACGGCACCGAAGAGATTTTAGCCGAGCTGCGCGAGGCCGGTATAGGCATCTACTCAACAGGCGGCGAAACTGCCGATGTGGGCGATTTGGTACGCACTATCATTGTTGATTCGACAGTTACCTGCCGCATGAAACGTGACGATGTAATATCAAACCACCGCATTGAACCCGGCGATGTAATTGTGGGCCTTGCTTCATACGGCCAGGCTACCTACGAAAAAGAATACAATGGCGGCATGGGCTCAAACGGTCTTACATCAGCCCGTCATGATGTGTTTAATAAAACAATCGCCGATAAATTCCCTGAAAGCTACGACGCGGCTATTCCCTATGACCTGATCTTTTCGGGAAGCAAAAACCTTACCGACCTTATAGATATCGGCAATAATGAAACCGTAACTGCCGGCAAGCTTGTTTTAAGCGCTACCCGCACCTATGCCCCAATCATCAAACAAATTTTAGATGGTTACCGCAGCCAGGTACACGGTATGGTACATTGCAGCGGCGGTGCACAAACCAAAGTATTACACTTTGTGGAAGGGCTTCATATTATAAAAGACAACCTGTTCCCGGTACCTCCGCTGTTTAAGCTAATTCACGAGGAATCAAAAACCAGCTGGCAGGAAATGTACAAAGTATTTAATATGGGTCACCGCATGGAGCTTTATGTACCTGAAGCCATTGCCGCCGAACTGATCAAGATTTCAAAAAGCTTTGGCGTAGATGCGCAGATCATAGGCAGGGTTGAAAAAGCAGATACTAAAAAGGTAACAGTAACTTCGGAATTCGGGGTGTTTGAATACGAATAAAAATAGTTTTTTATATATCAAAAGGCGCTTAGGGTTAACTTAAGCGCCTTTCTTGTTTCATAGCCTTTTATTCATCGAAAAATATTCTACAACAAAAAAGCCCCGGCCAAACTGACCGGGGCTTTGAAATACTATATCCTCAATTACTTAATTACCTGAATCAGGTTACCAAGGGTATTAGCTACATAAACACTACCTGCGTTATCCGCAACTACTGCTGATGGGCCATTAAAGGGAGTAGTTAAGTTGTAATAACCGCTACCGGCTACAGATGTCACAACACCTGCCGGAGTAATTTTACGTACCAGGTTGTTACCGGCATCAGCAACAAACAGGTTACCATTGTTATCGATAGTGATACCGCTTGGGTGGCTGAATGAAGCTGCTTTACCTGAACCATCTGCATTACCAGCTTTTCCGGTGCCTGCAAATGTAGTTACGTTACCTGTTAAGTCAATTTTACGGATAGTGTGGTTATTTGCATCTGCTACAAATAAATTACCTGCAGCATCAATAGCTATAGCACGGGGACCGTTTAATGATGCGGCAGTACCAACACCGTCAACATTTCCAACTGATTTACCTGCAACAGTTGATATTGTTCCGTCAGTTGCAATTTTACGGATCAGGTTGTTACCATAATCTGCAACGTACACATTACCAGTAACGTCAATTGCCAGGCCTGCCGGGTTATTGAACCTTGGGTTAATGGCATTAGCTGTAGCTGTAGCCGGGATCACAGCGTTGTTATTGCCTGAGTTTCCGCTTACACCTGCCAATACAGAAACCGCACCTGTTGTTGCAATTTTTCTGATGGTATGATTTCCAAAATCAGCTACTAAAATGTTGCCTAAAGCATCAACTGCAACACCTGTGGGGCCGTTATAAGAGGCAACATCACCAATTTTGGTAGCGTTTGCGCTACCTGAAAGTAATGTACCTGATACCAGGCTTACAACGCCTGCTGTGGTAATTTTACGAATCTGGTTGTTACCTTTATCAGCTACTAATATATTGCCTGAACCATCAATAGTCAGGCCATTGGGATAATTGAATGATGCATCGGTCGGTTTCCCGTTTGTAGAACCGAACGAGCCATTGCCGGCAAGTGTGGTAACCACACCTGTGGTTGCTACCGGAGTTGGCAGCGGGGTAACCTTGTTATCTTTACAAGCTTCTAAAAATACGCCTGAAAAAAGCCCAAGAGATGCAATAATTATATTTTTATTAAATTTCATAATGCTACTTTCTTTAAATCAACAATAACTTAGTTAAAAATGTATCTAACACCAATCTGAGCCTGGAAACGCGACAACTGGCTGATATCCTGCTTAAATGAGCTGGTAACAGGTGTTGAAGTGTTAGGATCAAGATAAGGGAAAGAATAAGTTGCCCTGCCGGTACCAGCATCTTTACCCATGTAAGTCAACACTGTAGTAGCTCCGCTATTAAAGCCGTTATATGAAGTTTGGTATAAGCCCCAGTTACGGTTAAGCAGGTTGGTGAAGTTGATCACGTCGAAAGTAAATTCTAACGTGTTTTTAACTTTACCTGTTTTGATAAAGAAATCCTGAGCAAAGTGTAAGTCTAACCTTTTGTAAGTAGGCAATATAGTCCCGTTTCTTTCAGCAAACTGACCTCTGTGTGCGCTCAGGTATGAATCCTGGTTAATGAAGTTATTTAACTGAGTCCAGATTTGAGCTGGTGTACGTGTATCCTGAGTACCGTTTGAAGCATTTGATGCTCTAACCAACTGAATATCGCCCTGGTTTTTAGGGATGTACATCAAATCATTGGTACCACCATCATTATTAGGGTCGCCTGAAGTGATGTAAGAGATAGCACCGTTGTTAGAAGCCTCAAAAACTAAACCGATGGTGCTTGCAACGTTTTTAGCATACTGCTTACGGTATGATACAGTTGCAATGATACGGTTTGGCTGAACATATGAGCTATTTGAAAGGTTGTCTGCGTTAGGGTTACCTGCTACATACCTGGTGTTCCAGATGGTAGCGGCAGTTGAACCACCGTCATTAACATCTTTTGATTTGGTATAAGTATAAGCTACGCTGGCAGCAAAACCATTGGTAAAGCTTTTTTGTAATTGACCGGTAATAAAGTATGAAAAGCCTTTATTGGTATTTTTCATATAATATAAACCAGTAATTGACGGATTTTGAGCATTTACTGCACCCGCCGCAGGAGTGATGTTTTTAGAATCGTACTGAATTTGACCTTCAACGCCCGGAAGTGTTGTATAGCCATCAGACAATACTAAGTTCTGGTGATAGATAGCGCGGATATCTTTGGTATAAGCACCTTCGATAGTACCAACAACACCGAATGGTAATTTTTGGTCGATAGCGATATTTGTTCTCCAGATTTTAGGATATTTTAAGTTTGGATCGGCAACATCTAATTCGTATGAAGTAGCAGCTACACCATTTGTAGGCCTGTTTTTGTTAACATTTGGATCAAATACTAACTGACCGGCGTTAGCAGCAGTAGCATTTGCTTTGGTAATGGTATATGAACCAAATAACAAACCGTTATTTGACGCCTGGTTTGAGATCCAAACAAATGGTACAGAACCGGTGAATAAACCAGATCCGCCGCGTACCTGGGTAGAACCATCGCCATTAACATCCCAGTTAAAGCCAACACGGGGTGATAATTGAACCCTGTTTTTTGGCAATTTAGAAACGTCAACATGAGTACCTCCCTGGAAAGTTAAAGCGGCAGCATTTGAGTTGGAAGCCAATGTAGTAGGGAATACATCATAATCAGCCCTTAAGCCGTAAGTTAACCTGAAGTTATCAGTTACGTGGAATTTATCCTGCACATAAACGCTGTAGATTGAAGCTTTTATTTTGGCAAAAGGAAAATCAGTACCAACTGCTGAATAACGTAAAGTATAAGCTTGAGCCGGCAGGCCATTTATAAAGTCTGAAGCTGAGTTATAAGTATATAAACCATTATAATCAGGAGCAAAACCATTGGTATAGCTTTGAATCTGGTTGCTTGTACCAATTGTAAACTCGTGTTTACCAGAAAAGATAGTCAAGTCGTCAGAGAACTGCCAGATATTTGTGCTCAGTAAGTTACCTGCTGTATACAGCTCAGAACCAAAGCTGGTTGCTGTTGCACTGGCAGCAGTTACCACATTACCACTTGCGTCACTTACACCGTTGCCGATATCAACCATAGGTATAGTTGAGCTACCAAGGAAGTTACGGAAATCTCTTAAAGCAGAATAGCCAACAGTAAGTTTGTTTGAAACTTTATTGCTTATACGGGTGTCTAACTCAATGATGCCGATGTTAAAGTTGTTGTTGATGGTATAACCAGAGCCATAAAATGGCAGGGTAGCTAAACCAGGAGCACGTGTAGTACCATAACCAACACCACCGTTTGTGATACCTGAGTTACTTGCCGGCTGATCTTTAAATGATTTTAAATAAAAATACTTAGCACTTAAAGTATTGTTTTTATCAATATTCCAGTCAAGTTTTGCAGTTAATTTATTGCTTGATGTACGATAGTTGTAGCCTTCGTAAACACCAGGGTCATAACCAAAGCTTGCAAGTTTTTGTTTGATAGCGTCAAGTGTAGATGCTTGTACTTGTGATACGTTAGCACCGCTACGGCCATCTTTTGCAGCCTGATACACTGCTGATGGTGGTTGAGTGATTCTTTCCTGCTCACCTGATACAAATAAGAACAATTTGTTTTTAATGATCGGGCCGCCTACTGCAACACCATCTGTGTGGTAATTTACATCAGTTACGTTAAGATTAGTTGGGCCTACGTGATATCCTTGCAGCTTTGAACCGCGGGCAAAATAGTAAGCAGTACCTTTAACCTCGTTAGTACCTGATTTTACTACTGTATTTACGCCGGCACCGGTAAAGTTACCCTGGCGAACGTCATAAGGAGCAATATCAACCTGGATCTGGTCAATCGCATCTAATGAAATTGGCTGTGAGCTTGTTTGACCACCTAAAGTACCYGATAAACCAAATGAGTTATTGAACAAAGCACCGTCAACAGTAATATTGTTAAATGCACTGCTACGGCCACCAAAAGCTAAACCATTAGCAGAAGGCGTTAATTTGGTAAAATCAGTTAATGAACGTGCAATAGTTGGCAGGTTTTCAATTTGCTGGCGGCTGATAGTTTCGCGGGCGCCGGTACGTGATGAGTTGATCACTTTACCTTGCGTACCTACAATTTTCACCTCGCCTAAAGCAGTGGTGTTATCCTTAAGTACGGCAGCGATCCTTTGATCCTGGCCAATTGAAAGGGTAATACCTTCCTGAACATAGTTTGCGTAACCAATAAAAGTTACTTTGAAAGTGTATGGGCCACCTACCCTTAAGTTAGGGATGTTATAACGGCCGTCATTACGGGTTACAGTTGAATACACAGTACCGGTAGGAATATGTGTGATTGTAACAGTTGCACCAGGAATAGCACCTTTAGCATCGGTAACGGTACCGTTGATGCTGGCGGTGGTTACGCCTTGAGCTAATACGTTCTTACCAGTGAAGAACGAAAAGCCAATTAACAGTAATAAAAGAAGGTAATGCTTCCTCATAAATTGCTTTTTTAATTATACGTTTAATTAATTGGCGCAAAGATAATTAATGGAGCAATTACCAATGTTAAGTTAACGTTAACAATTATTATATATTTATCAACATTTTACATCATAAACACAAAAACCATAAATTTATGGCCAAAAGCAATGAAAATATTACAAATAATATAGTTTAAATCATATCTGGTTCAACGGTTAAAACAACATCTGTAGTTTTATGACACAGGGCAGATATAAATAACCACTCGCAAAGCATATATACTATCTGTACATTTTTTGGTTTCAGCCCTTTTACTTAGCTTTGGCATTCAAAAAATAAGGAGCTGCGGGAAGCATAAAAACCCGCGCCGCTTAATTACCTTTGAAAAGAAATTAAAGTATATCAATAATAATATGGATTACGATGTAATTGTTATTGGGTCTGGTCCGGGTGGCTACGTAGCAGCAATCCGCGCTTCCCAGCTTGGTTTAAAAACCGCCATTGTCGAAAAAGAATCATTAGGCGGTATCTGTCTTAACTGGGGTTGTATCCCAACCAAGGCTTTGTTAAAAAGCGCCCAGGTTTTTGAATACCTTAACCACAGTGCCGATTACGGTATTAAAATTAACGGCGCCGGCGAAGTTGATTTTGCCGCTGTGGTTAAAAGAAGCCGCAACGTTGCCGATGGCATGAGCAAAGGCGTTCAGTTTTTAATGAAGAAAAACAAGATAGATGTGCTTGTTGGCTTTGGTAAATTAAAAAGCAAAGGTGCTGTTGAAGTTAAAGCAGCCGACGGTTCAGCTAAAACCTACAGCGCAAAACACATTATATTAGCCACAGGCGGCCGCTCACGCGAGCTACCTAACCTTAAACAGGATGGTAAAAAGGTTATCGGTTACCGCCAGGCCATGGTATTGCCGCAACAGCCTAAATCACTGGTTGTAGTTGGTTCGGGCGCTATCGGTATTGAGTTTGCTTATTTTTATAACTCAATTGGTACAAAAGTTACCGTAGTTGAGTTTTTAGATAATATTGTTCCGTTAGAGGATGAGGATGTTTCAAAAGGCTTAAACCGCATCCTTAAAAAACAAGGCATCAATATCATGACCAGCTCAAATGTTGAGTCGGTTGATACCAGCGGCGACTTATGTAAGGTAACTGTAAAAACAGCTACCGGAACTGAAATACTTGAAGCCGAGATCGTTCTTTCTGCAGTAGGTATTGCTACTAATCTTGAAGGCATCGGTCTTGAAGAAAACGGCGTTAAAACCGAACGTGGTAAAGTATTGGTTGATGATTTTTATCGTACTAACGTTGAAGGCGTTTATGCCATAGGCGATATTGTTAAAGGCCAGGCCCTTGCTCACGTAGCATCTGCCGAAGGTATTATCTGCGTTGAAAAAATTGCAGGTCAGAACCCTCACCCGCTTGATTATAACAATATCCCGGGCTGTACTTATTGCTCACCTGAAGTTGCTTCGGTTGGTTATACCGAAAAAGCAGCTAAAGAAGCCGGTTATGAAGTTAAAGTGGGTAAATTCCCTTTCTCTGCATCGGGTAAAGCAAGTGCTGCCGGTGCTAAAGATGGCTTTGTAAAAGTGATATTTGATGCCAAATACGGCGAGTTTTTAGGCGCTCACATGCTTGGCTACAACGTTACCGAAATGATTGCCGAAGTTGTTACCGCCCGCAAGCTGGAAGCTACCGGTCACGAGATCATCAAATCGGTACACCCTCACCCAACCATGAGCGAAGCTGTAATGGAAGCCGCTGCCGAAGCTTACGGCGAGTGTATCCACTTGTAATAAAGTCCATGGTCAATAGACCATAGTCGATAGCCATAAATTGATGTATTAAGCATTTAATTTATGGCTATTTTTGTTTAACAACAACCATGGTCCATCGACTATGGACCATCGCCCAAAAATGAAACTACACACCATCGATACCGGATTTTTTAAATTAGATGGCGGGGCTATGTTTGGCGTTGTTCCGAAAACTATCTGGAACAAAACCAATCCTGCCGATGAAAACAACCTTTGCACCTGGGCCATGCGCTGCCTGCTGGTTGAGCATGAACAGCGGCTGATATTAGTTGACACGGGCATAGGCAATAAGCAAAGCGAAAAGTTCTTTAGCCATTATTACCTTCATGGCAACGCCAGTTTGGATAGTTCACTGGCTTCATTGGGCTTCCATAGGGATGATATTACCGACGTATTTTTAACTCACCTGCACTTTGATCATGTGGGTGGTGCCGTTGTACGGGATGGTGAGAGCCTGCTACCTGCTTTTAAAAATGCTACTTACTGGAGCAACCCTAAACACTGGGACTGGGCAGTAAACCCTAACGAACGTGAAAAAGCTTCTTTTTTTAAGGAGAATATTATCCCCATACAGGAAAGCGGCCAGTTACAATTTGTAGACGCTGAAGATGGTATTAATTTCATGAAAGATTTTGACATCCGTTTTGTATCCGGCCATACCGAATCAATGATGCTACCGCTTATCAATTACAAAGGAAAACAAATCCTGTACATGGCCGATCTGCTTCCGTCTGTCGGGCACCTGCCTATCCCCTATGTAATGGCTTACGATATGTTCCCGCTGCAAACACTTACCGAGAAAAAGCTCTTCTTAAACGAGGCTTTGGAAAAAGAATATGTATTATATCTGGAGCACGACCCGGCTAATGAGTGCTGCACTTTATTGGAAACAGAAAAAGGTATCAGGGTTAAGGATACATTTAAACTAAGCGACCTATAACCGTTGATTGTTTTTTTGATTTCGATGATTTCGTTGATGGCACCTCCAGATCTTCATGCTGAGGGCTCAAATTAGTTGAACTTTAAAGGTGAAATGACACATCTCCAACACGTCATGCTAAGTATTTAAATCGAGGCCTTTGAAACAGAAAATGACATTTGCCCCGTTGTCATGCTGAGTGTATAAATCCGGCGAAATCTGAAGGTGAAACGACATTAACCAAAGAGGGCCTGTCACCCTGAGCCTGTCGAAGGGTCGCGCGCAGAGGCCTGCCCACCATGCTTCGACAGGCTCAGCATGACTCCTGTTTAAATTATGTCATGAGTAGGTACGAAGCATCTTCTTCGCCCTATATATCGGCAATTCTTGTTAAAGAAGATCCTTCGTGCCTCAGGATGACAGTTTTTTTTTTATGTCATGGGTAACTTGTTTCAGCACCTCACTCGCTAAGCAACTATGCTAAGCAAAGCGGGCTACCTGTCCTGTGGGATGCCGAAATAAATTCGGAAGGGCGGTGGGGATAGGTCGACTTTCCTTCAGAAGCCCTGGATTTCACATACTCAACATGACCGTATTTTTTAATATGTGATGGATAGGAACAACGCAAGCGTCTTTTTAAATGGCTCTTTATAAAACACAAAAGGCATCCCTCGCGGATGCCTTTGTCAATTGATCGGTTTAGGTTAAAAGCCTCGTCAATTAAATTATATCAGTTTAGTCGGATCATAAAGTGCAACCATTTTCATAGGTCCCAACCTCTAATCTCCAACCTCTGATCTCTTAAATAAAGTTTAGGTATAAAGAACGTATTATCTTAAACCGGAGGCCGCAACTAATCACTATCCTCCCGCCGCTGATCTCTTCAATAAAATGGTTTAGGATTTTGAGTCTATTTGTACTCTTCCTCAAAAATCTCTAATCACAAACCTTAACCATGATGCATAATTTGCAGGGATTGCATAACCCACTTTCAAATTTTATGCATCCGGTATTTTAACTATTCGCCTTTAGTGGTGGTACCGCCTTTCCCCTGGTTTTCGATCTGCAGTTTTTTAAGCATTTCGGTACCAATAAGGGCATCAATCATACCGCCGCTGCCGCCATCTTTACCGCTCACCAATATCTCAGGCACTAACCTGATACCGGCGGCAGCCAAAGCTTCGGCCACACGTACTATGGCATATTGTTCGGTACCCATTGCTTCGGTTTTCTGTTTGGTTACCTCGGCTTCTGATAAACCTATCGCTTTGATCTTGGCGCCTTCGGCCAAACCATTCACTTCTGTAGCATTAGCATCGGCTTTTGCGTTCACTGTTTTTGCTTCGGCGTCGGCCTTGGCTATCGTGATCCTTACCTCTGCATCGGCTTTGGCGTTGATGGTTTTGGCTTCGGCCTCACCTTTTGATGCGGCAACCCTTGAAGCTGCCATCTGGGTGTTGATCTCAACCTGGCGGGTTGATTTCACTACCTCAGGCTGCATATCGGCACCTGCACGGGCGCTTTCAAACTCCTTACGCTCAACCTGGGCATGGCGCTGAATTTCATAAGTAACCTTTTCCTCTTCGGCCAGCTTACGGTCGGTAAGGGTTTTCATCAGTGCTGCCGGTGGCACGATGTCACCTATCAGGGTATCCACTCCAATTACGTTATAGGTTGTTAATACAGCACCTATATGCTCGCGGGCATCTGTTTGCCTCTGGATACGATTGGCCAAAAACCCGATCACATCACTCTTTTGAGCCGAGTTACGGAAGTAGTTGGCAATAGTGGGTTCCAATACCTGCGATACCAGGTTTTTCATTTTACCAAAACGGGCAATCACCTTTGGCGCTTCATTACGCGGCACGTGAATGATCTGCGACACATCCAAATTGAATGTAAAACCATCGCTTGACCTTACCGTAATGGTACACAGGTTTTTATCCAACTCATGCGCCTCTGTACGGCTATCGGCCCAGTTAAGCACGATGTTGGTAGTAGGCACTATTTCAACCGCATGTGTATAAATGTTAACCGGGTGCTTACCCGGATCTAACGGCTCTTCCCAAACACCCTTTTGGTTACGTTTAACAATATTACCATGCTTAAAGTTATCGCCGCTGGTATCCAAACCTTCGGGGCCAACAAAGGAGTTTACTACGCCCACATAACCGATTGGGATATAGGTCATGTCAACCTGTTCAACAATTACAAACCATGGGTTTAAGTAATAAGTACCGGCCAGTATCACATCCTCCTGCAAGCCCTTGCGACCGCCGGCGTTAATAAACGCAATAGGATCCTGGTAGTTCTTGTGACCAGCTACCGATTCGCCGGCAATTTCGCCCTTATCCAGCGGCTCACCATCCAGGGTGGTAACAATGCCTACCTTATTTTCGTGGATCTGGGTAATAGGCACCATCTCTATCTCAAACAAAAAAGTATTGATACGATAGCTACCAGGCGTAAGGAAAGCGGCCTGCGGGCCTTTTTGGCCCTTGTTATCCAAAAACGCTATTGCATCCTGAAATTTATCGCATTCAACTGGCTTTCCTAATACACGGCCGGTATCAAACGATGCACCGTCTTTAGCTTTGATCAGCCCAAGCTTACCCTGCTCAATAATGGTAAATGCCTCCATATTAATGGTAAACTGCCAGGGCCACATACGCCAGTACAAACCAGGAGCAAGCGCCTTGGCCTGCATACCGGCTTCGCCATTAGTGGCAATAATACGACCATCGGGCAAACGGGTATTGCCCGATAGGGTGAACTTTTTGATCACCAGACCGATACGGTTGTCGGGTACGATAACCATACCGAAAAACACGCGCAAAACAAATTTGTACATCAGCAATAACACTATGACGGGTATAACCCACCACAGACTAACAATTAGATTGTCCATTTTTTTAAAGATTGTTTTTGATTTTTTTTATTAACGGAACCCTTAAGGTGCGGGCCCTCACAATACTTATAGCTTACCTGGAAGAGTACCTTGGCTATATAGTGTCATTAAGACAGTTGCAATTATGCTTTGTTACGAAAAATCTTTAAAATATTTTATGAGCGGCGTCAAATCCATGTAATTAATTGATACACAGAAAGTAAATTTTATAATATTTTTTCAGGAAACATTTTTCAACCGGCTTAGTTAAACAAGTATTATTCCATTTAATAAAAATTTAACATTACCGCTATGAGTATCCTTAAAGACACCCAAAAAGAAGGCACCAAAGCAGGTTCAACAAAAACGCGGGGACAACCAAAAGCAAAAGAGATCAAAACCGAAGGCCCGCTAAGTGAAAAGGACGAAGTGAAGCAGGCAGAAGAGCGTACCAGGAAGGGCACAGAGAAATAATAGTGTAAAGTCGGTAGTACTAAGTMTAAAGTCATAAATCTGTCTTTCTCTTCTCTATACTTCGAACTCAAGACTAAAGACTAAGCCTTCGTTTACGCTTTCAATTTTAAAAGCAATTGTATAGTTTTATCCAAACATTTTATGTTATGATAAAACAATGCTTTTTATTGCTTGCTATTGTGGCACTTTTTATAACATCATGCAAACCTACAGTTTCGGTTACAACACTTACCGGCAAATGGAAGTATGTAAAAATCGAGCATCCGAATGCCAGTCCGCCGGATACTGTAAAACAAGCTGAGTTAGATGCAAACGTGCCTTACATCCAGTTTACGCCCGAAATGAAGTTCCTGATAGTTTGGGGCGGCAAGTTCCTGTCGCATGGCAGCTTCACGCTTAATGGCAGCAACATGAATATCACTGAGAAATTGCCTGATGGTAAAACGCGCGGTTTTGTTTTTTACGTTTCGGAATTAACCGAAAATAAGATAGTTTTTGAAAGCACCGGCCCTGACGGCTCAAAGGTTACGGCTTTACGGGCAAGTAAATTTTAACGCTAATTTCTATCACATAAATCCTGCAATTCTAAAAATCACGGGTTCTCGCGGTTGTTGGTGTTTGGAAGAAATAAAAAGCGCGGGATTGTGCGATTCCCTCCCTTGGGAGGGTGTAGGGAGGGGTTTCGACGGCAGACTTATCCACTTTAATGACGTATAAACCCCTCCCTGCCACTACACATCCCAGCGCACCCCTCCCAAGGGAGGGAATTATAAAATCTTCCGAACAACTGTAGTGATAACACTAACAACGGCATAAAAAATCAAAGTTCTCAATATGTGTAAACCTTGCATGCGGACCACAAGGCAAAGCCTTGCGGTAGCGTTTGCTTTACAGGCAATTTAAAATCATGCAAATCCTTCAATCCTAAAAATCAAGGTTCAATGCGCCACAACAACATCCCCACTGGCCTCAACCTTGTGTTTTATAAACCGCTTCCCAATAAACACAATTAAAAGCGCCAAAATTGATGAGGCAACCATAACCGCTGCCATAGGCAGTGAACTATGTTGTTTTATTACCGAGATGCCTATAGATGACAAAGCCCCCACAGCCATCTGCGAAGCACCTAATATTGCAGATGCCGAACCGGCATTTTTAGTGAAGGGAGCAAGTGACAATGCAGATGTATTTGGTGCACATATCCCAATGCAGCATAATACACCAAATATCATAGCTATAGTTCCACCTATATCAAACCAATGATTTAATGAGCCTGCAAAAAACACGATCGATATAATAACCATCAAAATCAATGATGCACCTATCATTTGTTCGCTTTTGTATTTTTTGATCAGGACACTGTTTAGCTGGCTCGAGCCGATAAAACCAACTGACAAACCGGCAAAGATCCACCCGAATTGCGTTTCACTTACTTTAAACCCTTCAATAAATACAATGGGCGATGCTGATACATAAGCAAACAAACCGGCAAACGCGAATGCGCCCCCTATGGCATAGGTTACAAACTGGGCATCTTTTAAAACAGTTATGAAATGGCCTATAATTGGCCCTGGTTTCAAGGAGTATGTTGGATCGGGCTGGTAGCTTTCGGGGAGCCAGAATATTACGGCCAGCAATATCAACACCGCTATAATGGTTAATACCAGGAAAATGATCTGCCATTCAAAAGTTGCTGTGATATAGCTCCCTATGGTAGGTGCCAGCATGGGCGATGCACCCAGTACCAGTATCAGCAAAGAAAATACTTTGGCATTATCTTCAACCGGGAACAGGTCGCGCACCATGGCCATGGCCGCCACACTGGCCGCACAGCTGCCTACCGCCTGGAAAAAACGAAGCACAATGAGCATTTCGAGCGATGAAGAAAAGAAACACCCCATTGATGCAACAATATAAAGCCCCAGCCCCCAGTACAACGGATTTTTACGGCCGAACCTGTCAAGCAAAGGACCATAAAGCAACTGTCCGGCGGCAATACCAATGAAATAGCTTGATAACGACAACGCAACTTCATCAGTGCTGGTATGAAGATATTTGGCTATCGCCTTAAAACCAGGCAGGTACATATCGATAGAAAAAGGGCCAAGTGCCGTGAGTGAACCCAATATAAGGATGAGTACAGTATATTTTTGTTTGGTCATATGTATTTGGTCCATAGTCAATAGTCCATGGTCGATGGTAGTATTGGGTTTTATTGTATGTTAGTGATTTTTAAAGCCCAGGCAATTGTCTATGGACTATGAACCATCGACTATGGACTCCCTAAAACGCCTCGCCTAAATTAAGACTTATTGATGAGAAGTTTTTGCTCACTCCATAATCAAGACTAATATTGGTGCCGGCTTTTTTATTGAACTTGAACCGCAGCCCTGTGCCACCGGCTGGGTGCCAGTATACAAAGGCATGATTTCCGGGCTCGGTAACGGAGTTTACATTTGCGAATACAACAAAGCCCAATAATCCGTTGCGGGTAATATCGCGGCGATATTCTGTTTCAAAATATGCAAGTCTGTCTCCCCGGTAACGGCTTTGCGGAAATCCCCTGCCCGACCGCTGATAAGGTTCCCAACCGAGGCTCGGCAGGTTTAGGTAGGGTGTGCGTGGCGTAAGCGTTGTCCAAAAAAAGGCCCATAAAGCAAGCACGTTTTTAGGCCCCGAATTGCTTAACTGCAGATACTTACGCACATCAACATATAATGAGCGCCAATCGGTATGGCTTCCAAATGCTTTGGCGTTAACCCGGTAAACCACATTGGCGTAAGCTCCGGGTAAGGGATTGATGGAGTTTCTGCGCGAATCATACAATAAATTGAGTGTTATACCCGATGAAAAAGCATCCTGGTCGGCCGCGGTGCCATACTTATAGCCTGTAAACTTCCGCAGGTTTTGATCGCCATTGCTTTCTATATCCATATAGTAATCCAGGTTATACCCTAAACCTGCATAAAAGTAGGGCTTCACCTGCTTTAACACACTTTGATAAAAGCGGAGGTAATTATAGTTTACCAGGAACTTATCCCCGGAACCCTGGTTGCCGCCTAAACCCCAGGTAAACTGCGGATAAACCATCAGCCGGGTATCGCCCTGGATATTCCATTCATTATTGTTAAGCCAGATATTTGACCTGATGGGCAAACCATATCTCCCTTTTAAATTAAAATAAGGGGTAAAAGTAAAACTTGATAAATTAGTAGTAGCCTCATCGCCGAGGTAAAACCCGGCTGTCGTTGAAGTAAACAGCGCCCTCCCCCCACTTCGACCATCACTTGTTGACGTAGGAAAAACAGAAAAGTAGATCTTCTTTCTTACAGTTGCCTGCTGCCGGGGCTGTATTTTAAAGATTGAACGTACTATATCAATAACATCTCTTTGGGGTACCGTATCCTTTTTTATGTTTATAGTGTCGGTAACCTGCCCTTGCGCCAGCACTATGACCGGAATTAAACATAATATTATTACAGATAACCCTTTCACCATCGCTTTTAAACAGAAAATAGTACCATGCAGTTTGACCGTTAATAATATTCATAACGAATAAAACAGGGCGATCGCTTCAATTTAGTTAAATTTTAATTAAAATAAAAAAGGCCTGTAACTTTAAACAATTACAGGCCTTAATCACCACTGTTTAAATTAATGGTAAGTTGTTTGTTTGGTTACAGTTGTTTTGGTGGTGGTATAATGATGGTGGGGATGAGCCCTGCGCCAGGCAATACGAGCAGCACGTTTTCTTTTCTCTTCACGTCTGCGGGCCTCGTTACCTATAATATAACCGCCGCCGGCACCAAGTGCGCCGCCAACTAAAGCACCACCTGCACTATGGGTAATGAGGCCCCCCGCAATGGCACCACCGGCGCCACCTATTATAGCACCCTTGCCTTGTTTACTGATTCCCTTTTTCTTTGTAGTTTGTGCGCCGGCATTAATACTGATGGATAACATCAGGCCGATTAAAAAGCACATATATAACATTAGCTTTTTCATTTGGTATGTATTTAATAAGTGTTAACACAAACACTTATACAAATAGCAGGCCGTTATTGAAAATAGCTGTTCAAAATTTCAACAAAAGAAGGTTAGCTGACAATGTTATTTCAGGAAATCTAAAACCGCCTTTGAAAATTCGGGGGTGCGGCTGGCACTGTTATGATCTCCCGGAACGTGGACGAGCTTTGAGCCGGGAATAAGTTTGTTGAGCGTAACCTCATCGCCGTTATCATGATCTTCGGTTCCATCTATAAGTAATACCGGGATTTTCACTTTAGCTAATTCCTGCTTACTGGTTGACGGCTGCCATTTCTGCTGATAGGCCAAAGCAAGCTCATCAAAGGGGTTACTGCGAATGTATTTAATCATTCCGTCAACATCATGATAGCTGGTATCGCCCATTAAAGCCTTATAGGCATGGATCCTTCGGGGCCATTCGGGGTTGGTATAAGCATCGCCCATGCCGCCCATCACAGCTTTTTTAACCCGTTTATCCAGCACAAACACACGCGAAGTAATGATCGATCCGCGCGAATAACCAACAATATCATATTGCTTAAGGCCAAGGCTTGTGGCTAAACCCATAATGTCTTTGGCTTCGGCATCATTGGCGTAACCTGCGTCGGTATGTGGCTTGTCCGACCGCCCGTTGCCCCGCTGATCCAATATGATCACTTTGTAGCCTGCTGTCAACAGTATAAAGTTGTCCTTTTTTCCAGCCTTCGCCGGTACCCGAAAAGCCATGTACCAGTATCACCGGAAATCCATCGCCCTTTATCTCGTAATATATCTTAACGCCATCGAGCGAATTGTAATAGCTACCCGCGGCGCTAACCTGCTGCGCAAAAGCACAATGGCCGGCAATCAGCATAAAAATCAACAGGCACAAACCTACCGACAGCTTCTTCATAATAAGTGGCGTTTTATTTAACAAACATATTAATAACAGTTACACCTACAAGCCCAATAACAGAAACAAGCGTTTCCATTAACGACCAGGACTTGATGGTGTCCTTAATACTTAAATTAAAATACTCTTTATATAGCCAGAACCCCGAATCATTTACATGCGAAAACGCAAGGCTGCCCGCCCCGATCGAGAGCACCATCAAATTGGGATTAACATGATTTTGCAAAACCAGCGGCGCAACAATGCCCGCTGCCGTTAATCCGGCTACTGTTGCCGAACCTAAACTGACACGGATAATTGCGGCAATTACCCACCCCAGCAACAGAGGAGGCAAATTAAAAGACTGTAGCTGCGACGCTATCTGGCTGCTTACCCCACTGGCGGTTAAAACTTCTTTAAAAGCGCCTGAACCTGCTATGATCAATAATATCAGTGCTACATCTTTCACAGCATCGGTAAAACTTCCAGCCAGCATACCCATACTTTTACCTTGCTTTATACCTAAAGTATAAGTGGCAACCATAAGTGCTATCAACATAACAATTGACGGATCGCCAAGAAATGTAATAACCTTAGCCACGCCGGGATCCTTTATATTAAGGTATGGAAAAAACGCCGTAAGCATTAACAATAAAACGGGCAATAAGGCGGTAAAAAAGCTGTTGAACGCACCGGGCAATTTTTCTGTAGGCAACTCTTCGGCCCGGAAAGTAGCCAGCGGCTCTGATGGGATCTTTTTAAGAAACTGTGCAAACACCGGCCCCGCCAGTATAATGGCCGGAATAGCAATCAGGAGCCCGTAAATAAAGGTTGTGGCCATATTAGCATGAAATAAGGCCACTAATGCCGAGGGCGATGGATGCGGAGGCAAAAAGCCATGCGTTACCGATAGCGAGGCCAACATAGGTAGACCTATATAAACAGCCGGCAGCTTATATTTATAAACCACCGAAAATATAAGCGGAACCATAAGCACAAAGCCAATCCCATAAAACAACGGAATGCCTATAATAAACCCCGCGACAACCAGCGCCCACTGGATATACTTTTCGCCTACAGCATCAACAAGCACACCCGCTATTTTTTGCGCGGCCCCGCTTATAGCAACAAGTTTGCCCAGCATAGCACCCAGGCAAATAATAATGAGCAGCTGGCCTAAAATATCACCCATTCCTTTTTGCACCGAGGCTGTCACTTTATTAATAGGTATACCCAATAATAACCCGGCTACTATTGAAACGATCAGAAACGCAATGAAAGGATTTACTTTTACGAGGCTCACCAGCAAAACCAGTAGAACAATACAAAAAAAGATAGTTAACAGTACCATTAAATTATATGTTTATGTATGGCCAGTGGTATGTAACCTGAGTATTGGACACCCGCTGCTGCCAACTAAAGTAATAACAAAATTTGAGTTTCGGATTTTTAATGGTAAAAGCATTTAATTACTTTGATTTTATATTAAAACATTTAAGTAGCTTTAATGTATATTACATGCTAATAGATAAATTATTGAGTGTAACTAACTCACAACGTTTTGCTATTTAAGGGGCTGTTTCATTAATTTTATAAAAAATAGTTTTAATTTTGCATTAAAGTTTTATCCGATTAAGATTTAAGCCCAAACCATTATTTACAGGACACTGTATTTTTAACGAGCATACTTTAATACCTTTTCGGCATTTATTTCTTTCATTTTTATTATGGTAAAGCGTATTTTGGTATTGGATGACAATCAGGACATCCTTGATATTGTTCATGAAACCCTTACTTATGAACAATTTGAAGTTAGAAGCACGGCGATAAGTGCTGATGTGCTTCCGCTGCTTGAAAGTTTTGAACCTGATTTGGTTATTCTTGATTATCGTGTAGCTGGTACAAACGGTGGCGAGATTTGCCGCAGTATAAAAGTGCACCCCCGGTTTGGTAATACTCCGGTAATTATCTTTTCAGCTTACGTAAGTAACGAAAGTGAGCTTATTAGCTACGGTTGCGACGCAATAATCAACAAACCTTTTGATTTGACTGAACTTGTTGAAAAGGTCAACAACCTGCTTTAAAAACAACGCCATTTCCTTCCTCCGCAACCAAAATTGGCTTACCTCACCTTTACGTTAAAACTTTTAAACCTCAATTACAGACTTTTTTCCTGCGTGTTATAAATGGTGATTATTAATAAAATAAAAAAAACACTTAAAATGACACATACTTACAAATAAACCCAGTTTCCAAAGGTTTTTTTTTATAATTATCAATATTTTAACAACCTAAATGAAATATTGATAATTATATTAACTTTGTTTTATAAGTTAATACAAAACAAATTAGTTAAATACAATAACCCCTGATTGTATTATGGTACTATCGATAAACGAACAAGAAAAAGCGGAAATAAAAAAGGCCCCCGTGTGCCCCAGGTGTAAATCTGAACTTGACAACCGCGTACCCAGAGGCTTTTTCGTAAAAAAATTCCTGTTTTTCCTTCCTCTGAAAAGGTATATGTGCTACAGATGCCAACGCAAGCGGTATATCCTACGATAGCTTAATTTATTTTTTTTCATAAAAAGAAATTAATGCCTACTTAAAAGTATTTTTCTTCTATTTCTTCTCCACCGATAGCATAGATATTGTATTTTGGCTTCCTGTTATTTTAAAATTTGTGGAAGAAAACGAAGCCAGGTCAAGAAAAAAATATTTTTGTTCAAAATGCGGTGCCCCTTATCATTTCCAGATGCGAAGGAGTTGGTTTTTAAAAAACATTCTGTTTTTTATACCCGTAAGGAAATACTTTTGTGCGAAGTGTAAAAAGTCGGCCCTCGTTATTATAAAATAATGTACAATCCATCGTAACTTCTTTCAGAAGCTTGATGTTCTGTCCCTTTCAGCGTATAAACAATCCATTCTTATACAGCATCATTCCGCTGTTTTAGAACTCCGACCTCATTTGTATACAATAACATACCCGTAATATCCACATAACAATAGAATCTCCTTAAATAAAATCGAATAAAATAGCGATTGAGGCCTGAAATTGGTCAGCATAATACTTGGTATAGTAATTGCTTGAGATTGTGCGGTATTGGATAAGCAATATCGCACAAGTTTTTTGCCGATACATTTTTTAACACTTTACCTATGCGACGGATATTAGCGGTTGACGATGACAAAGACATTTTAGAAATAATAAAATATATCCTGGAAGAATCAGGTTATGAGGTTGACACCTTAGCAGAGGGTAAAAGCCTGTTCGACCGCGTGAAACAGCATGAACCCGATTTGATTTTGCTTGACATTATGCTTGGCAATTTAGATGGCCGTGAACTTTGCAGAACGCTTAAAACCCAACAGGAAACCAAAAATATACCTGTGATATTAATTTCGGCCAGCCATGATCCGGGCCGGCTTAACCAGGACGGATCTCCCGATGATTTTATTGCCAAGCCCTTTGATATTGATGTTTTATTAAACAGGATAAGCAACCAATTAAAACGTGCTGCTGCCTGATACACAATATCGCCCATAAAAAACGGGGCAGACAAATGTTTGCCTACCCCGCCAAATCAAAACAAAAACTAAAAATTAAGCACTTATATTAAATGCACTTTCCCGTTTAGCGCGGTTACGCAGCTTAAAGAAAATGACAAGGTTTAGGAAATGCATACCGCCCAATATTAAAATTATCCAGCCCACTTTATAGCTAAGTACTTCAACTACTACCTGCATATTGGCAATAGAGCCATACTCTTTAAGCGCCAGGCTCATATAGCCTATATTTACCAGGTAAAAGCCCACCACCAGCAGCTTGTTTACAGAATCGGCCAGTTCATTGTTGCCGTGAAAAATATCCACTAAAAAAATCCGCCCGTTTTTAAACAACACCTTGGCAACCCACACGGTTAATGCTATGCTTAGCAACAGGTAAATAACATAGGTTAAAATAAAGTAGTTCATGATGTTAAAGATTCAGTTATTATTAATTATTTAGAATTTTCAGTAAAAAATGAAATTTTGATATAAAAAAATTTATTTAAACACTTTCAGTATCGAACCAAAAAACCAGTTCTCTTCGGCTTTAAGCATGGTGTCCAATGTTTTATTTACGTTATTAGCCAGCTTGTTAATATCGGTAACCGTGGTTTTAAACGTTTTATAAGCCGGATCTTTTGCATCACCTTCAACTGCACCCAGCTGATCAAGTATTTTAATAATAGGTGTAAGCTCGCGCTTTTTACGTTCTTCGGCTACACGGCGGGCAATAGTCCACACATCTTTCTCGGCGTAAAAAAACTCTTTACGTTCGCCGGTTTTGTGTTGCTTTTCAACCAACCCCCAGTCAATCAAATCGCGCAGGGTCATGTTGGCATTACCGCGAGAGATGCTTAGCTCGGCCATTACCTCTTCGGTAGTTAAAGCTTCCGGCGAAATCATCAGCAAAGCATGGACCTGGGCCATGGTGCGGTTTATCCCCCACTCCGATCCCAGCTTACCCCACGCCTCAATGAACTTTAACTTTGCCTCTGCCAATTCCATGCACAAATATAAACAAGTTTTTAAACTTTCAAAAAAAAATGAAAATTTAAAATTAGAGGTTATTTTGATTATAACTTAGTCATACCTCCACGTCATTGCTTCGTACCTCGCAATGACGTGGAGGTGTAGGGCGGCCAAGCAAATCGCCTTGTAAAGTTCGCGATTGCTTCGTGCAATGACGGGTGGAGCCTCTAATCTCTCAACAACAACCCATCTACCTTCATATTCCATTCCCGCTGATAGTATTGGTTCGTGCCATGATTGGTTTCATTATCATATTGCTCCTGCAGTTGGTTCATTTCGCGGTACGAGTCGAGGTATTGTACATTAATATAGCCATCATAATTGTCGACCGGTAGTTTCATGGCCATAAGTGCCTGCTTAAAATGCCGGGCTACTATCGCTACAATATCGAAATGTCGTTGCTCGTGGTTGAGCGCGTAAGTGTTACGTTCCTCCGGTTTTACCCAGGCTGCACTTTTAGGCAAAAACACCCGCATACTTATCCTTACAACAATTACCGATTTTACGACATCTACCTTTTCGGTGTAGCCGAAACCAGGCAGCACCTCGGCAATGTATTTCCCGCCGCGGGCTTTATCCTGAAAGTCATTCCAGCTTAAGGGCCGCTTTGCCGAATAGTAGATGGTGTCGCCTTCGGGTTGTTCCGAATAATCGGTGAAAATTAGTTTTACTCCTTTAGCCAGTTTAATATTGATATCCGCTTCACGGTTTATCCATTTATTAAAAAAATCAAGGCCGGCCGTAAGCGCACGGCTTATCAGCACCCCGGTATCATATAGCTGCGTTGCGCTGCGGTAGTACGTTGTGGACGCGGGGTAGTCAATCAAATGAACGTTACCATCATCCTTTTTCAATTCAAACCATAAGTGTACTTCAAGTAGGCCTTCTACCCTGCCATCCGTCATAGCTGTTTCAGTAAGTTTTAGTTTTTTTATGCGGATACCTACCGGTCGCAGCGTTTTATTGACGGGGATCGCATAATCGGCAATTTTTTTTACCGCAACCGCTACTCCGCCTTGTAAATCAGCTTTATATTTCACAGCATCCAAATTATCGGGGGCAGGCAATAGCCAGGCTATGGCACTTCGGTCGGGCCGCTCATCAACAACATTGGCTATGTAAAACTCGCTTGCTTTTTCAGTTAACTGTTTGTTTGTTAAAACAATTTCGGCAGTTGTTTTTTGTGCATTAGAATTTAACGGACAAAACACAAGCATGTACAAAATCACCGGTAACCACAGTTCCGCCCTGTTAAAAACAATACTCATAACTGATAAAAATAAAAGACAGGGAACATTGCCCCCAGGTTATAATAGCGTTCAAAATACAAATAAATTGTACCATTGCACGCTTAATCATTACCTTTGAGCACCCTCCGCCGAAGCCCCGGTAATACTCAACAATTTTAAAGTTTTCCACACGGATATAATCTTAAGTATTACCTTCGTTAAAAGAAGTGTTATCCACAATTGTTAATTTCTAATGTGAAAAGCCTCTTTTTGGTTTAGCTATTTTCGCACTATCGTTAGTATGCGCTTTATGATCAAAACAAGATACATCACCCTGCTCATTCCCGTATTTTTATTCTCAGCTGCACGAGCCCAGCAAAATCCTTCCACTCAAATTTACCGCACCTATCACGCGGCTATCGACCTGATGGACAAGGGGAAATTTGCTTCGGCGGCCGAACAATTCCGTTTGGTTGAGGCTTACAAAATTAAAACAAGTACCCAGCCGCAGTTTGAAACTGAGCTATCGCTCACCAAAGAAAACTGCCAATATTACGAAGCATTCTGCGCCCTTAATCTGGGTAATGATGATGCCGAAAGCATGTTCCTTCGCTTTATAAAAGAACACCCTGAAAACCCGCTTACCAAGCAGGCTTTTTTCCAGATAGGTAAATCGTATTTTAAACAAGGTAAATATGAAGATGCTATTCGCTGGTTCAATAAAGTTGAGGCAGGCGAGCTTAACGGCCATGACAATACCGAATATAAATTCCGTAAAGGCTATGCCTACTTTGAATTAAAGGATTACAAGAACGCCCAATTGCTTTTTGGTGAGGTTAAAAATAAACGCACTGAGTTTACCGAGGACGCTACCTATTACTTTGCCTACATAGCTTACCTAAACAAGGACTATCACCTTGCTCTGGTAAACTTTGAAAAGCTTAAAAACTCTAAAAAATACGAAAACAGCTATCCTTATTATATCTCGGCTGTTTACTTTTTAGATAAACGTTACGATGATGTGATCAATTACGCTGTGCCTATTGTAAACAGCACCCATCAGCAAAACGAAACTGAAATGCTGCGCATCATTGCTGCATCATACTTTGCCAAGTCTGATTATGACAACGCGGTTAAATACTACGGTCGCTTTGAAGACCGCGACCAGGGCCGCACCCAAAATACGCAGGACAGCTACCAAATGGGTTATACCTATTTTAAAGTAGGCAACTACGCCAAAGCTGCCAGCGAACTGGAAAAACTGGTTGAACAGCACGATGTTTACAGCCAAAGCGGTAACTATACGCTGGGCGATGTGTTCCTAAAAATGAACAATAAACAGAGCGCCCGTAACGCGTTCCTTAATGCATCAAAACTTGATTACGATAAGCAATTGCAGGAGGATGCTCTTTACGAGTACGCCAAGTTATCATATGAGCTCGACTTTAACCTGCAGGCCTTAGGTGCTACAAGATTGTACTTAGCTACCTACCCGCGTTCAAAACGTATTGATGAAGTGAAGGTGCTATTAGCCGAAGAGTTATTGAACTCGCGCAGCTATAAAGAAGCGGTTGAGATATTAGAGCCAATCCCTAACAAAAATCAAAGTGCCCGTTTAGCTTATCAAAAGGTAACTTATTATCGTGGTTTAGAGTTTTATAATGAGCGCGCATTTGAGAATGCCATTGGTATTTTCCTTCGCTCATTAAAAGATCCGGTTGATAGTAAAACCGAAGCTTTAACTACCTACTGGATGGCAGAAGCCATGTTCGAGGTTCGTAAATACGGTGAATCAGTAGAGAATTTCGAGAAATTCCTGAGCATGCCTGAGGCTAAAGAAACCGATGTAGCCAATTATGCAAATTACGCTTTAGCTTACGCAGCCTTTGGCGACGAGCAGTATAAAAAAGCCGCTAATTACTTCGAGAAATTTTTACAGGGCGATGTAAAAGACGTAAACACTCAAAACGATGCGATAACCCGCCTGGCCGATAGCTACTTCGTTATGAAAAGCTATGGCAACGCCATGAACTACTACAACCGTATCATAGCCATGCACAACCAGGGCGAAGATTACGCCTTGTTTCAGCGTGGTATGATCCAGGGCTTACAGGGATCGTTAGATACCAAGATCAGTACCCTGAACGATGTGTTGAACAAGTTCCCTAACTCTGATTATGCTGATGATGCATCATTTGAGATAGCTTATACCTACTTCCTGAAAACGGATGGTGATAAAGCTAAAACCGATCTGAATGCCATGATCCAGAAATATCCGCGCAGCAGCTATATACCGCGTGCGCTGGTTACTATTGGTTTGATCGACTACAATGCAGGCAATGATGACCTTGCTGTTGAATCATTTAAAAAAGTGGTGCAGGATTATTCCTCAACCGATGAAGCTAAACAAGCTTTAAAACAGATCGAAAAGATCTACACTGATAAAGGTGATGCGCAAACATTCATCAACTATGCAGGTACTACTCCTATCGGTAACTATACCACATCCGACCAGGAAAGCATCATGATCACCGCCGCCAATAACCTTTATCTCAAAGGCGACTGGCAGGGTACAGTAAGCGGTGTTAATGCTTATTTTGATAAGTTCCCAAGCAAACAGATCTACGAAAAACAGGCACGCTTTATCCGAGCTCAAGGCCTGGCTAACTTAGGCCGTACAGAGGAAGCTGTTGTTGATTACAACGTGATCCTGAACGACTGGACAAGTGCCTACAGCGAGAAAGCACTGATCAGCATGGCTAAGCTATATATGCAGCAAAAGAAATATAATGAAGCGGTAGTGTTCCTGAAACGTTTGGAGACCAATGCCGAATACAAAGCTGATTATACCTTCGCCATCACTAACCTGATGTATTGCTACTCGGAAATGTTAATGACAGACGATGCCATCAAGTACGCCGAACTGGTTAAAACCAACGATAAAACATCGCAGGAAGATAAATTCAAAACCGGCCTGTACGAGGGTAAAGCTTACCTGGCAACCGGCGACACCGCCATTGCTATAAAACAGTTTACCTATACAGCAACCAATACTAAAACCGTTGCTGCAGCCGAAGCCCGTTACAACCTTGCCTTTATTGAATACGAAAAAGGCCGCTACAAAACGGCGCAAAAAATGTGTTTTGACCTGGCCAAGGAAATGCCAAACTATGATTACTGGGTAGCCAAAACATACATTTTATTGTCCGATACCTACGTAGGCTTAAAAGATACCTTCCAGGCAAAAGCTACCCTGCAAAGTATCATTGATAACTATAAAGCCGATGACGACATATTACCTACTGCTAAAGAAAAGCTGGATAAACTGAGCGGCCGCAAAACCAAAGCCCCTGCTGCAAGTACCAAGGAAACAACCCAGCCAGATACCACTAACAAACAGTAACAAAGAGTAATATAAAAAAAGACAAGCAATGAACTCAAGATACACATATACGCTGCTTACCTTATTAATAGCATTATACTTTGTTCCTGCCCAGGCACAAACAAAGAAATCTACCAAAAAAGCAACAGTAAAAACTGCCACTAAAAAGCCTGCCGCTAAACCGGCTCCAAAAAAGGCTGCGCCCAAACCTGTAACTAAAAAAACTGCCGACAGCAAAAGCTTAGGTGATGCTGCTGCAAAAGCAGTACAGGATACCACAAAAAAAGGAGGCGGCAACAATGCTAACACCTCTGCCAACGGTGGTAGCTTATCCGAAGAAATTGTAGTAACCACGGCTTATAAACCGGTACTGGCGGACGCCGTAAAGATCCGTCGTAACCCCGATTTGGAAGATAAAGTGCCTTTTAAAGCACCTTTAACCTATGCGCCGCTTGATAAACGCCAGGAACAAAATTCGGAGATCAGGCAGCTTGACCCAATGAAAAGGCCGGCAGAGCAGGATTCGGTTTTAACCAACAACTTTGCAAAGGTTGGCTTCGGTAACTTAAAAACTATTTATGGCGAAGGGTACTTTGCCAATGGCCGCGACCAGGCATTACAATTTGGTGGTTTTGTTAAACATTTATCTCAGTCGGGCTCGTTACAAAAACAAACTCAAAGCCGTGACGATGTTGGCGTATTTGGTAAAAGTATTATCGGCGATAATAACATATCGGGCAGAATAAACTACAACCGTTTAGGCACCTATTTTTACGGTTATAATGGGGATGCGCCCGACAACAGCTTTGTGCCAACCAAACAACACTTCAACACCATAAGCGGTGAGGTTGAGCTGGCCAAAAACTATAAAGATGTTGAAAACGATTTCACCTATGCCGTAAAACTAAAAGGTTATGCTTTCAGCAATGCTTACCAGGCCCGTGAAAACAATGTAGTTATCTCAGGCTTTTTAAACCAAACTGTTAAGCAGTTTTATGCGGGTTTAAGCGCCTCGTTAGACCTGGCCAGCCAGAAAGACAGCCTTTACAGTCTTGGCAATAACATTGCAAGGATTAACCCTTACATCAAATTTCAGGGCACTAACTATAAGATAGATGCAGGCGTTAACATTGTGAAAGAGTTTGGCGACTTTGGCAAGTTTTACATTTTCCCGGCAGCAAAGCTTGAGGTACAGGTAGTGCCTAAATATGTACGCCTGTTTGTTGAAGCCAAAGGAGATGTAAACCGTTCTTCACTGCACGATTTTGCCATGACCAACCCCTTCATCGGCCAAAACATCAACATCAAAAATTCGGTTGATCAGCTGGATATCAGTGCCGGTTTAAAAGGCACTCTGGCTCCCGGTTTGAGCTTTAAAGCCGCCATATATCGCAATAGCATTAAAAACATGCCTTTAATGGTGAGCAATTTCTTAGCCGAAGGCAACAAATTCACCGTTATTTATGATGATGGCAAAGCCCGCGTAAACGGCTTTAATGGTGAGCTGGATTTCAAAGCAACCGATGACTTTAATATTTTTGGCCGCGTTGAAATAAAAGACTATCAGCTGGCTTCAGAAAAAGAACCATGGAACCTGCCTAAATTTTTATTAACTGCAGGTACAGCAATACATATCGACAGTAAATTGACTGTTACCGGCTCGTTACTGATCCGCGGTGCAACTAATGACAGGTTATTGGTATTAGTACCAACCACTACACCGGGTGGCACTCCTGGTTATAACCAGGTAAAGCAGTCAATAAATGGCTTTGGCGACCTGAGCGGCAGCGTAGAATACAAGATCAACAGGAAGTTTTCGGTATTTGCGCAGGCTAATAATATCCTGAGCAGTTCATACCAAAATTGGCTATATTACCCTAACTACGGATTTAATATCTTTGGCGGCGTAGGATACTCGTTTTAAGCCCTGTTTGATGTTTTAAAATTAACTGTATTTTTACCGGATGGATATAGCCAATTATTTAAGCGAACTACTTGGCCGGTACACTGAAGTAAGTGTACCCGGCCTGGGCTGCTTTTCGCGCCTGCGTGTAAATGGCTATTATGATGAGGTGCAGGCAACTTTTTATCCGCCCGGTCAAAAGTTAAATTTTGATCATCAGCCTAAAGACGATGAGATCCTGACGCAATATATTGCCGAAAAGAAAAAGATTTCGCTGGCATCATCCAAGTATTTCACCGAAAAATACATTAACAGCCTTAAGCAGGAACTGGCGCTGCATGAAGTACCTTTTGCCCAATTAGGCTGGTTTTATATGCAGGAAGGCAAAGTTGCTTTCAGGCCGCAGGAACAGGCAGCCGGCAGCGACCCATTGTTTTTCGGGTTAACACCGGTTGCAATTAACAAGGTGAATTACGTACCACCTCCCCCACCGCCGCCGCCTTTACCTACTGCAATATCTTTGCAGCAAACCTATACCCCACCGCCGGTTACAACAACTGCGGTTAATGATCAGCCAGAATACATTGATGATGAGCCGGAAATTAAGCGTGGTGGAAGCATATGGATCATTATAGCATTGGTAATAGTTGCACTTGCTGCCGCGGTATTTGGAGTTTATAAATATAACCCGGCATTGCTGCACCTTAATGACAAGGACACAACCGAAGAACCACGGATTGAAAAGCCACGAGCGGTGCCTGCGGTTAAACCGGATAGTATAAAAAAAGACTCGATCCCTACTGTTGCTGATACCGCTAAGGCAATTTCCAAACCTGTTGAAGCGTTAAATAAACCGGCAGCCAAAACTGATACCGTAACAAAGCCAGAGTTCGCGATATTTTTAGGATCGTTTAAAACCGAAACTAAAAGCAAAGAGGCGGTTAAAGATTACCAAAGAAAAGGCATTGATGCCCGAATATTGAAAGGCCCGGGAACCGGTCCGCGTATCAAGATAATAATTGGGGGATTTTCCTCATCTGATGAAGCAGAAACCGCGAGAAAAAAACTCGTATCACAAGGAAAAATAACTAAAGACACATACTCAAAACAAATTACTGATTCCACGAAATGACTTTATTATTAATACAGCAACTTACAGATACCGCCAAGCACCTGGCAGATACCGCAAACCACGCCGTAACAACTGCAGCCCTGCCAACTGAAGAACTTCGCTTTGGCGACCTGCTGATCAAAGGTGGCTGGGTAATGATCCCGATAGGCATCTTAGCTGTACTGGGGCTGGTAATATTTTTTGAACGTTACTTTACTATCCGTAAAGCATCACGTGACGAATCAAATCTGATGGTACAGGTTCGGTCAAGCATCCACTCAGGTAACCTCGAATCGGCCATTGCTATTTGCCGTAACAACAATACCCCCCTTGGCCGCATGCTGCAAAAAGGTTTATTGCGAATTGGCAGGCCTATAAAAGATATTGAAGGTGCTATTGAGAACGTTGGTAAGCTTGAAGTATCCAAACTGGAAAAAAACATTGGTATTTTAGGTATTGTAGCCGGTATCGCGCCAATGTTTGGGTTCCTGGGTACCATTGCGGGTGTAATCAAGATCTTTTATGATATCTCAAAAACAGATAACATAAGCATGGGTGTAATTTCGGGCGGTTTATACGTAAAAATGGTAACATCTGCCGCCGGTTTATTTGTTGGTATCGTTGCCTATGTATGCTACCATGTTTTAAATATGATGGTTGATAAGGTGATCCTGAAACTGGAAACCGATGCTATTGAATTTATTGACCTGTTAGAGGAGCCGAGCAAATGAATTTAAGAAAACGACACAGGGGTGCATCGGCAGAGGTACATACATCGGCAATGAACGATATTATGTTCTTTCTGTTGCTGTTTTTCCTCATAGCTTCAACGGTTACCAACCCTAACGTTATTAAGCTGGTGCTGCCTAAATCATCAACGGGGCAGTCTGTATCTAAAAAAACGATAACGGTATCAGTAACCAAAGATCTTAAGTACTACGTTGATAAAAAAGAGATCCCGGTAGATGCCCTGCAGACCACACTGGCAGGCTATAAAAACCTGGCTACAGAACTTACCATAGTTTTGTATGTTGATAAAACAGTAGCTATACAGGATGTAGTACAGGTAATGGACGTGGCACAAAAATTGAATATTAAACTGGTTTTGGCAACAGAGCCTAAGGGATAACAGTGGCAGTTGCAGTTTAAAGTTTGCAGGAGCTTATTGCAGTAATTTACTGTGATCAATAAACAAACTGCCACTTATTTATAAAAGTAGGCAGTTGGCAGTTTTGAGTAGGCAGTTAATACTTAATGCTAAACTTAATAACTTTGCCAGCTGCAATAATATAAAATAACTGCAACTGCTTACTGCAAATTAAGCAAACTGCAAACTGAACAAAAATGGAGTACAGGGAAGAAAATAACTATCCGAAAGCATTTATAGCAACAGGCATTATTATGACTGTGCTGATAGCGGCATGTTATTTTATTGTGTTTAAAAATCCGCCGGTTGAAGAGAACGGAACAGGCGGTATCCTTGTGAACTATGGTACGGTTGATGAAGGTATGGGCGATGACTATATGAGCACGGAAGAACCATCTGTAGCCGAAAAAGCCAACCACACCAAACCAGATAAAGTTACCGAAGCCAAACCTACTGAAGAAAAGCCCACGCCCGAAAGCAGCGAAAAAACGGTCGTTACGCAAAATACCGAAGACGCCCCTGAAGTGGCAGCCCCAACAAAAAAGCCAAGTCAAAATGTAGCTCCTACCCCGCCCGTGAAAACACCGCCGGCCAAACCCAGTGTCAACCAAAACGCGTTGTACAAAGGCAAAGCCTCAACCGGTACCGGTGAAGGCGATGGCACAGGCAAAGTTCCGGGTAACCAGGGTAAAACTACAGGTACTACGCTTACCAATAACTATAACGGAACAGGATCAGGCAACGGCGGTAGCCTGAACATGGCACAGCGTAACTTTGTAAGCCGTCCGTCGGTAACTGATGCCAACCGTCAAAGCGGTAAAATTGTAGTTGACATCAGGGTTGATAAAGATGGTAACGTAACTTATGCACGTGCCGGTGCCCGCGGTACCACCATATCCGATGATGCATTGCTTCAGAAATGTGAGGATGCTGTACGCAATTCCAAATTAAACCCGCTCGATAACGCACCTGATCAACAGCAGGGAACGGTAGTTTTTGTATTTAAGGTAAATTAAGTTCAGTTTGCAGTTTTTAGGTTTGCAGTTAGCATACCCAAATTGATAGCTTTGCATAGGCGACTGCCTACTGCAAACAGGCAACTGCAAACTGCTAAATGAACTACAACGAAACCCTCCAATACCTATACACTCAGCTCCCCATGTTTACGCGTGACGGGGCTTCGGCATTTAAAAAAGATCTTACTAATACGCTTGAACTTTGCAGGCGACTGGATAATCCTCAGCATAAATTTAAAAGTGTACATGTAGGTGGCACCAATGGTAAAGGATCAACATCGCACATGCTGGCTGCTGTTTTGCAAACAGCTGGTTATAAAACAGGGCTTTATACTTCTCCCCATCTTAAAGATTTCCGCGAGCGCATCCGCGTTAACGGGCAAATGATTAGCGAGCAAACGGTAATTGATTTTGTTGAGGATCATAAGGCAGATTTTGATGAAATAGCTCCCTCCTTTTTTGAGATGACCGTAGCGCTGGCCTTTGATGTTTTTGCAAAGGAAAAGGTAGATATAGCCATAATTGAGGTAGGTTTAGGTGGCAGGCTGGATTCAACCAATGTGATCACCCCGCTCCTTTCAGTAATTACAAACATAGGCTGGGACCATATGAATATGCTGGGTAACACCCTCCCGCTTATTGCCGGCGAAAAAGCAGGAATTATTAAACCGGGCATTCCTGTTGTTATCGGAGAGAAACAGACATTAGTTGCTGATGTTTTTATTGAAAAAGCAAACGAAACTAATAGTAAGCTCCGGTTTGCATCTGAAGAGTGGATTGTTTCAAGTCCGGAGGACGGAAAGTCCGAAAGTCCGAAAAAAAAAGCAGGATTACTTGATATTGTTGTACAAAGAATCTCACCCGGACTTACGGACTTACGGACTTACGGACTTGACTTAACAGGAACCTATCAGCTTAAAAATGTAAAAACTATACTATCTGCCGTTGATGAACTACGGGAACAGGCTTTTATAATTTCTGATGATCATATTCAAACAGCCCTCAAACAGGTAAAAACCCTCACCGGCTTACATGGTCGCTGGGAAACTTTAAGCCATGATCCACTTACTATTTGCGATACAGGGCATAATCCGGATGGGATTGAGGAAGTAATGAAAAACATCGAATCTGTCAAATACAAGCACCTGCATATGGTGATCGGGATGGTGAACGACAAGGATACCGGAAAGGTATTACCGATGTTTCCGAAAGATGCTACATACTACTTCTGCAAACCTGATATCCCCCGAGGGCTTGACGCGGAGGTCATGAAAGCCCAGGCAGAAGCTCATGGTTTAATTGGTGAAGCTTATTCATCGGTAAAAGAAGCGCTGCTCTCGGCACAAAAAAACGCAGGCAGCGATGATCTTGTATTTGTTGGCGGGAGTACTTTTGTGGTGGCAGAGGTTGTCTGAATCAGAATTTATAGAATTTTATGATTTTCAGAATTTTATAGACACTTTACAAATATTGAGTCATCTTTTTTACAATAAAAACATTCTGTAAATTCTTAAATTCTGTAAATTCTGATCTATTTTTACTTCCCCAATCCCTACCTTAAAATATGACATACACCGCATCTGCCAACAGGTATCAAACTATGCAATACCGTCGCTGTGGCAACAGTGGCATCAAACTTCCGGCTATTTCACTGGGCCTTTGGCACAATTTCGGTCACGTTGACGTTGCCGATAATTACCGCAAGATATTACATCTCGCATTTGACAGCGGGATCACCCACTTTGATTTGGCAAATAACTACGGTCCGCCTCCGGGCTCGGCTGAGGAAAACTTTGGAAAGATCCTGAGAGAGGATTTTCGCGATTACCGTAACGAGCTCATCATATCAAGCAAGGCCGGCTATACCATGTGGCCGGGCCCTTATGGCGACTGGGGGTCAAAGAAATACCTGGTATCCAGCCTTGATCAAAGCCTTAAACGTATGGGACTTGAGTACGTAGATATCTTTTATCACCATCGCCCTGATCCAAACACGCCGCTCGAAGAAACGATGGCTGCCTTGGATCTTATCGTTCGCCAGGGAAAAGCGTTATATGTTGGGATTTCCAACTATCCCGCCGAACTGGCTTCAAAAGCTATCAAGATACTTAAAGATCTCGGCACCCCTTGTCTAATTCATCAGCCCAAGTATTCCATGTTTGAGCGCTGGGTTGAAGGCGGTTTACTGAATGTTTTAGGTAATGAAGGTGTTGGTTGCATCCCCTTTTCTCCCTTAGCCCAGGGTTTGCTGACTGATAAATACCTGCATGGCATCCCCGAAGATTCAAGAGCGGCAAGGCCAACCGGCTTTCTGCAAAAAAGCCACATCACTGATGAACGCCTGAGCCAGATCAGGGACCTGAACAGCCTGGCCGTACAGCGCGGTCAGTCGCTGGCGCAAATGGCACTGGCCTGGATCCTGAAAGATGAACGCGTAACATCGGTATTGATAGGCGCCAGCAGACCGGAACAATTATCTGATTCACTAAAAGCGCTAGATAATCTGCAGTTTTCGGCAGAAGAGTTAGCGAGGGTTGAGGAAATTTTGGCCCCTTAACTGTGCCTATCTTGTCCCCATCAAGGTCTCTCGCAGAGGACCCTGATGCTGATAATTATCTTATGATCAACTTTAACTCGAATTTAATTCAACTATAAAATATGGCGGATACCTAAGGGCCCTCTGCGAGAGACCCTGAGGGAACGACTGATTTCACGGAAAAAAAGCTAATATGAGCACAATAAACTGGGGTATTATAGGCTGCGGCAACGTAACAGAAAAAAAAAGCGGACCGGCATTTAAAAAAGTAACAGGAAGTAACCTTGTGGCCGTTATGCGCCGCGATGCAGAAAAGGCGGCCGATTATGCTGCCCGCCATGGCGTAGGCAAATGGTACAGCGATGCCGATGAACTGCTGGGCGATCCCGAGCTCAACGCCGTTTATATAGCTACCCCTCCGGCTTCTCACCTCGATTACGCGATTGCAGCCTTAAAAAAGGGGCTCAATGTTTACGTTGAAAAACCGGTAACCCGCAATTCGGCCGAGGCAAAAGCTATGGCAGCAGCTGTAAAGGCAGGCACTTCAAAACTTACGGTTGCTCATTATCGCCGGGCGTTACCGATGTTTTTGAAGGTTAAAGAGTTGATTGATACCGAACTGATAGGCGAGATCCGAACCGTACAGATCAGGATGTGGCAAAGCCGTAAACCTGCCCTTATTGCCGATGTGGAAACCAACTGGCGTGTACTGCCCGAGCTATCAGGCGGCGGTTATTTTCATGATCTTGCACCTCATCAGCTTGATCTGATGCTTTATTATTTCGGTGAGCCCAAAATGTGCCATGGGTTTTCGCTCAACCAATCAAACACAACACCTGCCGACGATCACGTTTGCGGGCAGATCCTGTTTAAAAACAAGGTAGTAGTTAATGGCTCCTGGTGCTTCAATGTAGCCGAAAGCGAAACGATCGATACCTGCGAGATCATCGGTACAAAAGGAAAAATAACTTTTCCCTTTTTTGGCAATTACATAACCTGGAAAACTGATACAGAAGAAGAAACTATAACGTTTACACACCCCGAACATATCCAGCAGCCTTTTATAACCAAAATAGTGGCTTACTTTAAAGGCGAAGGGCCAAACCCCTGCCCAATTGAGGAAGCAGTAACGCTGATGGATATCATCGACGCATTCACGTTAAAAAAATAAGATATCAAATTCGCCCCTGTCGAAGCACATGTATTGAGTTTCTACAAGGGGCGATTTTTTCTGGTCACAATTTATCAGCCTTTCTTTTTGGGTACTTTGGCCCCTTCTTTCCGTGCTTCGGAAAGCCCTATTGCTATTGCCTGCTTTTTACTGGTTACTTTTTTACCGCTGCCGCTTTTCAGCTTCCCTTCTTTCATTTCGTGAATGGTTTTCTCAACCTTTTCACCGGCTTTTTCTGAATACTTTGCCATAATGTTACTTTCAAAGTAAATGATATTATTACAATGCAAAATATTTGCCAAACATAAACAAGCGGCAGTTTTAATAGGCACAGTGGCAGGAGCGAGCGGCAGTTTGTTGTCAATTTATTCTACTTAAAACTGCAGCCGCTGCTAAATCTGGCAGTATCGATAAACTAAATGTTTCGTATTTTTCACCCGATCTGTTTCCAATTATTACTTATCTTCAAAACATCTGAAATCATTACGTGTTAAGCCATCATAAAATACCCCAACACTTGCCCATATGCCAACAAAAAAACTCATAGCTCCTTTTTACGAACGTCTTGCTTTAGTACTTATTGGCTTTATAGCCCTCGGGTACCTGATTATCTTGGGTAAAGACCTTCTTGATCCAATGATCTTCGGTTTCATATTCGCTATTCTGCTGCTGCCTGTTTGTAATTTTCTTGAAAGCAAGCTAAGGCTGCCCCGCAGCATGGCATCGCTGGTTTCCATATTATTATTGATTGGTGTTATTGGGGGAATCCTGTATCTGGTAGGGTCACAGATCTCGAACATGGCTAATGACTGGCCTATGCTTCAAAAACAGGTTAAGCAATCAATACAGGATTTGCAGCAATGGATCCAGCATGCTTTTCATGTTAACGCAGCCAAACAAATGGCCTATGTTGACGATACAGCAAAAAAACTGATGGAATCAGGTACAGATGTGTTGGGCACAACTTTCGGCGCGATTTCGTCGCTTATGTTGTTTTACGTGTTTATATTGATCTTTACCTTTTTCATCCTGCTATACAGGCGTTTACTTATCCGTTTTATAGTATGGGTTTTCAGAGATGAAAATGAGCATGTGGTAATGGATATTGTTGAAAATATTCAAAGCATCTTAAGGCAATACATATTAGGTCTGCTGCTGGAGATGGTCATAGTCGCCGGTGTAGCCATTACTGTTTTTTGGATGATCGGTATTAAATATGCTGCATTGCTGGGCATTATCGTGGGACTTTTCAACATCATTCCGTACATCGGCATTTTCACTGCATTGCTATTAAGTACTGTGATAACTTTTGCTACCGGCAGTATCAGCAATACCATTGCAGTAGCCGTGAGCGTTATCGGCATCCACGCTGTCGACGCTAACTTTTTGCTGCCTACCATAGTTGGTTCGAAGGTTAGGCTCAATGCACTCATCTCGTTTATAGGCATAATTTTGGGCGAAATGATCTGGGGGCTTTCGGGCATGTTTCTTTCTATTCCTGTTATTGCCATATTCAAGATCATATTTGACCGCATTGAAACGCTTAAACCATGGGGGTATTTGTTAGGCGGAGATTACGAGTATAAAAAATCGGCTGCTAAGGCTATGAAAACCGAATAATTTTTTCAAAAAGGGGCTAACCAAAATCTGTAAACTTTCGTTTAAGTAAACTAAACTTTTAATTTTACAGAAAACTATTGATACCCCCTAACAATGGAAATTGTAAGAGACACACCACGCGCTGTTCACCGGTGTAAAAAATGTAATGAGCCCTTAAAAACCAGGCGTAAGCGCAGCCTGTTATTAAAAGCCACTCTATTTTGGCTTCCGATCAGGAAATTCTTCTGTGAACGGTGCCTTAAAACACGTTACGTAATGTAAGTGTTTATAAAAACAGGCAGCATTTTACTTTGATTATTTAGGCATATCCTTAATTTAGTACCGTAGCATATTAAAGCTAAGTCTGCCTAAAATGAACCTCCAGCGTAAATTACTGCCGTTTTTATATATTTTCCTGTTTCCTTTAATTGCTTTAGCGCAAGGCTCAAAGGGCACGGCTTTCAGATTGGTGCCTTTAGGTGTATTGGGCGGCATTGATGAAAGTAACCTATCGGCCTATATGCTTGCTCCCGCCGGCAGCAATAATTATATTTGCCTTGACGCGGGCACACTACATTACGGTATTGAAAAAGCAGTGGCCAATAAAAGCGTTAATGTGCCCGCAAGCGTTGTACTCAGGCAATATATTAAAGGTTATTTCATATCACACTCGCACCTTGACCATATCGCAGGGCTTATTATCAACTCGCCGGAAGATAGTACCAAAAACATCTATGCGCTTAATGATTGCATCGAAACCATAAAAACCCATTATTTTACCTGGAAAAGCTGGGCCAACTTTGCCGATCAGGGCGAGACACCGGCCCTAAAAAAGTATCACTATAAAGTATTGGACCCCGGCGCTGAAACCGCTATCGAAAATACCGAACTTAAAGTAAAGGCTTTCCCGCTTAGTCATTCCAATTTAACGAGTACTGCCTTTTTGGTGAACAGTAATGATAACTATTTGCTTTACCTGGGCGATACCGGGCCGGATGAAATAGAAAAAAGCAGCAATATGCAAAACCTGTGGCAGGCTGTTGCTCCGTTGGTAAAAGGCAAAAAGCTGAAAGCTATTTTAATAGAGGTATCCTTCCCTAATGAGCAACCGGACAAAACGCTGTTTGGTCATCTTACACCGAAATGGCTAATGACCGAAATGGACAAACTGGCTTCTTTTACCGGTACCGATGCTGTTAAAGGCTTAAACATTGTAGTAACACATTTGAAGCCTCCTGCAACCAGTATCAGCAAAATTAAAGTTCAGTTAAAGAAAGCTAATAAATTACAGTTAAACCTAATTTACCCGCAACAGGGCAAAGCACTTAATTTTTAAACCTGAAAAATCTGCACTATGAAAATATTAAAACCTGTTTTTTTATTCCTGCTGCTGATAAGCAGTTTCAGCTCGTTTGCACAATTGCAAGGCAAGGTGCTTGAAGAGCAAAATGTAAAAAGCAAAATTTTAAAGCGTTACGTAAACTACGCTGTTTACCTCCCTGCCGATTATGAAACAGCCAATCGCACTTACCCTGTTGTTTACCTGCTGCACGGTTACTCCGACAATCATACCGGCTGGCTGCAATTTGGAGAAGTTAACCGCTATGCAGATAAAGCCATTGCAGATGGAACTATCCCCCCCATGATCATTGTAATGCCCAATGCTGATTCAAGCTGGTACATCAACTCGTACGATGACAAGGAGAAATATGAAGATTTTTTTATTAAAGAGTTTATGCCACATATTGAAAAGGCCTATCGCATTAAGGCCGAAAAAAAATACCGCGGTATAGCAGGCCTTTCAATGGGTGGTTATGGAACGCTGGTCTACACGCTTAAACACCCCGACCTGTTTGCAGCCGGCGCGGCTTTAAGCGCTGCTGTATTTCCTGACGATCAGCTTATTGGCACTCCTGATGACACCTATGACAAGATATTCGCGCAGCTTTACGGACGTGGTTTAAAGGGTAAAGACAGGGTGAACAGTGCATGGCAAAGCAATTCGGTTTTAAACCTGGTACAAACCAAAACTACCGATGAGCTAAAATCTGTAAGGTACTGGATAGATTGCGGTGACGACGATTTTCTGAGTAAAGGCAACTGCCTCCTGCACATCGCCCTTACCGAAAAAAATGTACCGCATGAGTTCCGCGTGCGTGACGGGGCACACACCTGGACTTACTGGCGCACCGGTATTACCAATGCCCTGCAATTTATTGGCGACAGTTTCAGGCAGAAGTAGTTTTTGGATGTGCAGATTTCAGATGTGCAGATATGCAAATGATAATTTGATTGAATAAATTAGAATATGAGTATTATAAAAAGAATTTTGCTGGTTTGCTTATTGTTATTTTCTGCAAATACGTTTGCGCAAACTAACGGTAAGGTAATTGAAGAGCAATACGTAAAAAGCGATATTTTAAATCATAACGTAAAATACACGGTTTACCTGCCTGCCGATTATGAAACCTCAAACCGCAGCTACCCTGTAGTGTACCTGCTGCATGGTTACGGCGATGACCATACCGGCTGGCTACAATTTGGTGAAATTAATCGCTATGCTGATAAAGCCATTACCGATGGCACCATCCCCCCGATGATCATTGTTATGCCCGATGGGGGCACCAGCTTTTATATCAATGCCTACAATGGCAAATTAAACTATGAAGATTTCTTTTTTCAGGAGTTTATACCGGCTATAGAAAGGGAATACCGCATAAAAGGCACTAAACAATATCGCGGTGTAGCCGGCTTATCCATGGGCGGCTTTGGCACGTTGGTATACAGCCTTAAACACCCCAATATGTTTTCGGCAGCGGCAGCCTTGAGCGCCGCGGTACGCAGTGACGATGATTTTATGGCCGTGACTGATGAACGTTGGAAAGAAGTTTATAGCAAAGTATTTGGCCCCGATCTTAAAGGTAAGGAGCGCCTTAATAGTACCTGGCAAGCCAACTCCATACTGGGATTGGTTCAAAGCAAAACAACAGATTTAAATGATGTACGTTACTGGATAGATTGCGGTGACGATGATGCCCTGAGCAAAGGCAACAGCCTGCTGCATATTGCCCTTACAGAAAAGAAAGTGCCCCATGAATTCCGCATCCGCGATGGTGCCCACACCTGGACCTACTGGCGCACCGGCATTACCGATGCATTGGCATTTATTGGTGATAGTTTCAGGCAGAAGTAGGTACGTAACTAATGCTAAACAAACGTCATTGCGAGGCACGAAGCAATCGCGAACTGTACAGGGGGATTTGAATAGCCGCTCTGTTGGTAGGGGATTGCTTCGTACCTCGCAATGACGCTCGATAATTTTCAATCACTCAAAATATCCTCACACCTCCCTTTCAAAACTTTCAAACGTTTATCCAGCCCGCTTAAGCCGGTATCATCTCCAATATTTTTATAGAGCGTTTTGATCAGCGAAAGCGTACTGTCATCAGCATCACAGGCCTGGGCTTTCTCCAGCTGGGGCAAAGCTTTCTTTACAGCCTTAATATATTCAGTGTCTGTGGATGGATTATTCAAAGACTTATCACCATCCGGGAAGTTCTTGAGATACAAATATCCCAAAGCCCGGTGAGCTACATAATAATCAGGTTCGGCAGCAACAACGCGCTCGTATAGAGGTATTGCATTTACACTTTGATTATCATCTTCATAAAGCTTAGCCAGCGAATTAAAAAAATTGATCTTCACTTTGGCAACTAACTTGGCTGTATCCTGCATAATCTGCCGGGACAGGTCCATTGCCTTATCCTGTTCCCCCTGTAAGCGTGCCAAATTAAAATCGAGGTATTTATTGTAAGTATCTTCGGCAGTTTGGGCGTATGCCGATGTTACGGTTATCAATAAAATCATGGATACCAGTATTTTCCTGAACATGATTGCGGGCTTAGTTTTAGCTATAACGCCGAAAAGGACACTTTAATATTAACCTGAATCAGTCCCTGAGCTATAAAACCTTGAACATTTTAACCAAAGGCAATATCACACCATCGGGCATCGGCTGATCTATGTTTTCCATTGCTTTATACCCCATAGCCTCATAAAGCGGTACACCGGGCAATGTTGCCCCTAATTGCAGGCTTTTAAAACCGTTATCTTGTGCAGCGGTTTCACAAACCTTCATGATATAACTTCCTATACCCCGGCGGGCATAATCAGGATGGACAAAAAATGCCCTGATCCTTGCGGCTTCATGTTCCGGATCAAGCAATGGATCTTCCATTTCTTTGTGCTGATCGCCTCCATAAAGGGTGTTGCGTTTGCTCCAGCCTCCGCAGCCAACAGTAACACCATCTATTTCGGCCACGTAATAGGTACCATCCGTAACCAATTGTGTATCCACACCAAAAATATATTTGATGGCACTTTCAATTTGCTGCTGATCATAATAATTGGTACTCAAACCGCGAACAGAAAGTGCTATCAGTTCCTGCAATTCGGGGATATCATTAAAAATTGCTAAGCGTGTTGTTATAGTAGACATGGCGGTAAAAGTAATATTTTACCGCATCCCGCAAAATTCGGCACTTAAGAATGACTTTATTCTAAAAATTCAGTAATGCTGCAAATTCTGATTTCAGACGAGTTTTCCGCCGCCAAACTCACCGTAATATCATTTTATTATCGTACCTGTTATTTTACAAAAACAGTATTTGCGCACTGCTTGTTACTGAGCATATTTGTAAAAACAAAAAATATGTCTACACTATTTTCTCCCCTTAAAATAAAAAATATTGAACTAAAAAACCGTATTGTAGTATCACCTATGTGCGAATATTCGAGCGAGGACGGTTTCGCTAATGACTGGCACCTCGTACATCTTGGCAGCTTTGCTACAGGTGGTGCAGCAATGATCATTACCGAAGCCACAGCAGTATCTCCCGAAGGCCGTATTACTTTTGCCGATCTGGGTTTATACAAAGACGAACACATTGAAAAGCTAAAACAGATCACCGATTTTATAAAGGCACAGGGCGCTGTTCCGGGTACGCAGCTGGCACATGCAGGCCGCAAAGCAAGTCACCAGAAACCATGGACTGGAGGAGGTAAACAGATCCCTGCAGATCAGCCTAACAGCTGGCAAACTTTCTCGGCAAGTGCAGTTCCTTTTTCTGAAAATGAAGAGCCACCCGTAGCTTTGGATAAGGCAGGGATTGAAAAAGTAAAAGCGGATTTTAAGTCAGCGACCGTACGAGCTATCGCCGCTGGTTTTCAGGTGATAGAATTACATGGTGCACATGGCTACCTGATCAACCAGTTTCTGTCGCCTTTCAGCAACAAGCGTACGGATGAATATGGCGGCAGCTTTGAGAACCGCATTCGTTTATTGCTTGAGGTGATTGAAAGTGTTAAAGAAGTTTGGCCTGAAGAAAATTTGCTGTTTGTACGGATCTCAGCTACAGAATGGGTAGAAGGCGGCTGGACTGCTGACGATTCAGTGGCCTTAGCCAACATTTTAAAAAGTAAAGGCGTTGACCTTATTGATTGCTCAACCGGCGGCAACATACCAAATGTTAAAATTCCATTAACGCCAGGTTATCAAGTTGAATTTGCTGAGAAAGTTAAAAAAGAAAGCGGTATACTTACAGGTACGGTAGGCTTGATCACCAAAGCCGACCAGGCTAACGAAATTATAAAAAACGAACGCGCAGATCTGGTATTTTTCGCAAGAGAAATGCTCCGCGACCCACATTTTGCTTTACGCGCAGCACATGAGCTTGGCGAGGAAATAAAATGGCCTGTACAGTACGAGCGCGCTAAATGGCATTAATTGGCGCGGTCGATAGTCTATGGTCGATAGTCCATAGATGCTGCACTTAAATCAAAACAAATAAAACTATGGACCATTGACTATGGTCTATGGACTAAACAACTATAAAACAAAAACCGCAAACTATGAAACGTACAGCAAACGCCCATTGGAATGGTACATTACAGGCTGGTCAGGGAGAGATCACTACCCAGAGCACAGTATTAAACAAAACCCAGTATTCATTTAAAACCCGCTTTGCCGATGGCATTGGCACCAACCCGGAAGAGTTATTAGCCGCTGCTCACGCAGGCTGCTTTACTATGGCTGTTGGCGCTGCTTTAACCCAGGCAGGTTTTACTCCAAATGATTTAACCACCGATGCTATCCTTGACCTTGACATGCAGGCATTAGAGGTGACAGGCATCCTTTTACAATTAAAAGGGGCATTAATTGACGGTGTATCTGAAGAACAGTTTAAAGAAATTGCAGAAGGTGCTAAAGCTAATTGCATCATCTCAAAAGCCCTAAGCGTGCCAATTACCTTAGAAGTTACTTACGCTTAATTACACTTAACAACATTAAAACAAAAATGGATTGTGAAAAAACACAATCTATTTTTTGTTTATCCTAACAAAACAAAGCCGCCGGTTTCGCTCCCGGCGGCCTTTCAGCACATTATTAAATTAGGGGTTAAATAAGCTGTTTTATAACATGAATACAAGCAGCATGGTGATATGTACCAGAACGCTGAATGCAAAAAGGCCAAGCAGTGTACGGATACCTAAGCCGCCCATACCCGCTATGATGTTGGCAAAGAATAATACAAGGGTTACTGCCAATATGGCTATAGGGGCATTATAATAGTAAAGCAGAAAAGCAGGCACCGGTAAAAAAAGTACACCCTGTGATATCAATGAAAACATGAACCAAACAGTTCTGTTAGGAGCCTGGGTATCGGCAAAGGCTATTAATTTATTCCAGATATTGTTACCTGTTTTAGTATTGGCAGTATTAACAGTATTGGTATTTGCAGCGGTCCATTCAGGAGCATTTATTTTTAAAGTTGCCATGATTGTTATCTTTTAATGATACAAAGATGGCTAGTACGGCTTACCTGTACCATGACTATGGCACGTAAAAAAAGTGATTGTGGTCACATTTATTTGAGCCTAAAGCCAAAAGCTCAAAGCCCATACGCGGTTATCATGAAAAAAGGCGCTCTATTTAGCTTTACGCGTTAAGCCTTGAGCTTTTAGCTTTATCGGCTTTTAGCTCTTAAAAAAGCCAGGATCTTTTTAGTTTCATTTGGATAAATGGCAATGCGATGTGTACGCACCAAATATGGCGAGGACTTTTTACCCAAAGTATCATTTACGGCAATCGTATTTGAAGGCTTAAGCGGCATGTGGCAGTCGATACAATTATTTTGCATTAACGCGCTTAGTTTTGGCGCTACTTTGCAAAGGTTGTGATTAGCTTCGGTATGGCAACTCATACATTTTTTGGAGTACAGGGTAAGGTTGCCGCCATTATTTACATGGGTGTTATGACAGGTGCTGCAATCCATATTGCTCATCATAAAACATTTGCTGGCAGTAAGGAGGCCGTTCTGGTTGCCATGGACGTCAAGCGAAGCCGCATTGGTTTGTATGTTTAAATAATCCGGCTCCTTGAAGCGTGCCAGGGTATCCCCCATTTTAAATTTAAACGTTGATACCTGGAAAGCCTGCTTGCTGCTTGAATGACAAACCCCACAGGCATCCATTTTTTGGGCACGGCTAAGCGATGCAAAACGGGTGATGTATTTCGGCTGTTTTTCTTCGGGATACGCCTCGTGATAGTTTACGTGGTTTGCAGCAGGGCCATGGCAGCGTTCGCAATCAATCCCGTAAATAATGGATGCAGGCTCAAACTCAACCTTGCGGTTTTGCATGTCTACATTTTGCTGCGAAGCCTTTTTAATGAATGATGCATGGCACTCAAAACATCTTTGCAAAATTGGCCTGTTAAAATCCGGTTTCCCGCCATCATAACCCGGACTGTTTGCCCAGCCATGTACGGCGCTAAAATAAGATACAGGTAATTCAAACAGTTGCTTATCCTGCCAGTACATATAAGTTTGAGCTTTGCTTACACCAAAAGTAATATCCATTTTATGGGCAAGATTTTCTTTGCCATTGGTATAACTTACCTGGTAAAGTTCGCCGTTGCGCTTTTCCATTTTAACCGCCGCGCCATCGGCATATTGCAGGGTGTTATTATGAGGGTCGAAGCTTCCATGTACAATTTCGGGAGTGGTTGGTCGCGATGAAAGATAATGTGCCGTGTGCAGGTAGCTGTCATATACATCCTTATGGCATTTTTCGCAACTGGCCGATCCGGCAAAGATCTCTGCCCTTGGGTCCTGCGGCTTATCACTCAGGCACTGTACCAGTAAAAAGCTCAAAGGTATCAATAGCAATAAAGCCAAAAAAAATGTGCGCTGCTTAAGCATAATATTACCTGCTAAATTTGAGGAGCCAATGTAATGCCCCTCCATATAAAGATAAAAAGGCTGCCATGTAACATGACAGCCTTTTTATTAACTATCTGGGTTAAATTAATAACCTGGATTTTGTTTAAGCTTTGTGCCGTTAAGCGTTTCATTTAACGGGATAGGCAAAATCTCATTAACACCAGCTTTAAAGCCTTTAGATGCCAATACAGATGGAGCCTGGCCCCAGCGTACAAGATCGAACCAGCGGTGGCCTTCAGTAGCCAGCTCAAGCCTTCTTTCATCATAGATGTTTTGAAGTGTAGCAGGTTTTGAAGCCAAACCAACACGGGCACGTACTGCATTAAGTAAAGTTTGCGCACGGCCCTGATCACCGCCGCCGTTCAATTCAGCTTCGGCTTCCATCAGGTAGGTATCTGCCAAACGAATCTCGATGTAATCATTAGGCCAGTTCAGATCGGTAGTACCTGTAGTTACTTTATTAGCTAATACAGGCGCATATTTCTGAATAAAGTAACCTGTATTTTGGTAGCTTGGCGAATAAGAAGTTTTTGTAGCTTTTGTTAGGCTATCGATATTCACAACGGTATAGCCATAACGTGGATCGCCTTTTAAAGCCGTAGCCAGTTCTGTTGTAACCGGGTTAAAACCATAACCACCACTATAATATACCGGACCGGTATAGCTACGCGGGCCAATCATTTGTGTGTAGATATTTGATTTAAACTGATCCCAGTTATTCCAGGTATAACTTTGTGTACCAGAGTGTACTAATTCAAATATCGACTCGCTGTTAAACTTGTTTGTTGGGCTGAAAATAGCACCATAATTGCTTAACAGTTTATACCCGTAGTTAGTGTTCACATCCTGTAACGTAGTTGCAGCATCGGCCCATTTCTTTTCGTACAGGTAAACTTTACCTAACAAAGCTTTAGCTGCACCTTGTGTTACACGACCGCCTTCGGTTGCCGGAACAGTAGTTGGCAAGCCTGTTATTGCAGCTTTAAGGTCGGTTTCAATCTGTGCATAAACAGCTTCGGGCGTTGCCTGCGGCTGACTGTAAACGTTGGTTAAATTTAATGAATTAAGGATCAACGGCACATTTTTAAATAACCTAACCAGATCAAAGTAATAGTGTGCACGTAAAAACTGACCTTCGGCGGTATAACGTTTTAAGAGGTCTGCACTCATGCCTGGTACTTTAGGCAAGTTTTCCAGTAACACGTCGGCACGGTTAACACCTTGAAAATTAATTGCCCAAAACTGGTTTTGCGGACCTAATGCCGGCGTAAGCGTATAGTTGTTGATGGCCTGCCACTGTGGTACGTCAGACGAGCTGCCGCCGCCTGCATAACAATCATCAGATGCTGAGTTAAGGGCACCAAGCGGATCAGAGTAAGTGTTATCGATACCACCGGTTTCGGTAACCAGGGGATCATACGCTGCTACAACAGCGGTAAGCGCCTCATCAGGAGTAGCGTAATAGTTTGACTCTAAGAATTGCCCTTTAGGGTTAAGCTCCAGGAATGATTTTTTACAAGATACTATCGTACCTATCCCCAATAAAACAATCCCTGTATATAGATAATATTTCGATTTCATGATAATTGTAATTTCTGTTATAAAGTAATATCCAAACCTGCCATAAATGTGCGTGCCTGAGGGTAAATACCCATATCAATACCACCGCTTATTTCAGGATCATATCCTTTGTAACCTGTAATAGTTACCAGGTTGTTGCTGCTCAGGAATACCCTAACCCTTTTAACATCGGCCGCTTTTAACCATGCTGCCGGTAAGCTGTAACCCAACTGCAAAGTTTTAATGCGGAAGTATGCACCGCTTTGCAGGTAAAAGTTTGATGGATTTTTGAAGTTGTTGTTCGGGTCGGCATCACTTAAACGCGGATAGTTACTGCCTGCATTAGCAGTTGTCCAGGCGTTAAGCGCATCAATTGGATAGTTGGCAGCCGGGATATCTAACCTGCGGTAAGCCTGGTAAATTTTGTTGCCCCAAACACCCTGTCCAAACAATTTGAGGTCAAAGTTTTTGTAGTTGGCGCTAAAGTTAACACCGTAAGTAAAAGTAGGCAGTGGGTTACCTAAAAACTGGCGGTCGGCCTGGGTTATTTTACCATCGCCATCAGTGTCCTGCCATTTGAAATCGCCAGGCTTAGCATTTGGCTGGATCAACTGGCCATTTTTTGAATAAGCATCAATTTCGGCCTGCGAGTGGAATACACCTAATTCTTTGAAACCATAAAATTCGCCCAAAGGTTGTCCCGGAGTGATACGGCCAATTTCATAAGTAGTACTTTGTACGGTACCGAGTACAAAATGATCAATCTGGTTACCTAAGCTCAATACAGTATTTTTGTTATAAGAGATATTACCACCTACATTATAACTAAAATCACCTATTTTGTTATTGTAACCAAGGCTTAACTCAATACCTTTATTCTCCATGTTACCTACGTTATCAAAAGGCTGGTCAGAGAAACCCGCGTATGCAGGCAGGGATACCTGCTGTAACATACCTTTAGTAAGCTTGCGGTACACATCAACAGTTACACTCAGGTTGTTTAACAGGGTTGCATCAAAACCAATATCGGTAGTGTGGGTTTCTTCCCATTTAAGGTTAGGGTTAGCTGGTGCGTTAGGGCTATAACCAACAATCAATTGATCGCCAAATATCGCGTTACGACCGCTGCCGATTGTTGCTGCATACCTGAACGGCTGAAGCGCCATTTCGTTACCTACCGAACCATATGAAGCACGCAGTTTAAAGAAATCAACAAATGAGTTTTTAGGGAACCAGTCTTCACGGCTCATTACGTAACCAACCTGACCGGCCGGGAAAACACCATAAACATTGTTGCTACCAAACTTTGATGAACCATCACGACGGATAATACCAGAGAAAAGGTATTTCTGATCGTAATCATAAGTTACCCTGCCAAAGTATGAAGCTAAGGTATGCGGCTGTACGGCATCTAAAGCAAGTGCGCTTGCTGCTATTCTGTTAGCTGCGGGTAACGCAAAGTTAATAGAAGCATCATCAAGTGAATTTACAGGCTCGCCCAAAAATGTTCCCTGTAAACCAGATGCAGTAGTTTTCTGTGCACTGGTACCTACTAAAGCGGTAAGGTTGTTTTTACCAAATGAACGCGTGTATGTAGCGGTGTTATCCCAGTTCCAGCTAAGGTTCCTGTTATAAGCGGTTACCTGCGATGTAGTGGTATTTGAGCTACTTGAATTAAGGTAGTACAATGGTGTAAAAGCATCTGAACCGTAATAAGCCTGTTTAGCGCTGATCTGTGAACGAATCTTTAAACCGGGGATAGGTTCAACCTCAACGAAAGCGCTACCTAAAAGGTTGGTAGCATCATTGTAGTTACCCGTAATTGTTTGCGCATAAGCAAGCGGGTTAGTTATTTCCTGGCCCACATAGCCCGAAATACCATAAGGTAAACCCTGGGCGTTGCGAATGATATTGGCATTGTTGTAATCACTCTGGTTTGGCTGACCGCTAACATTGTTTACAGTAACCGGAGTAATAGGGTCAAGGTTTAAAGCAGAACTTAACGGGCCGCCGAATACGCTGTTGGTATTACCGAAAGCTTTGTTTTTGCTATACGTATAAGTAAAGTTTTCGCCTACAGTAAGCCATTTTTTAACCTTGTATGAAGTATTAACTGTAAAGTTAAATTTCTTATAACCCGAAATTGAAGGCATAACCACACCCTGTTGATCAAGGTAGCCAAATGAAGTATAGTAGTTAGCTTTATCAGAAGCACCACTGATGCTCAGGTTATGGTTTTGGATAATAGCGTTACCTTCAAAAATCTCATTTTGCCAGTTAGTACCTGTACCATATGATGCCGGATTGGAAAAAGGGGCAGCTTTACCGTCATTGGTTAATGACTCGTTCCTCAACGTAGCATATTGAGATGCATCAGTCAGTTTAGGCTTGCTCACCGGCGACTGGATACCAACATAACCATTGTAAGTAATTTGGGCATCACCTTTTTTACCTTTTTTAGTAGTAACGATAATTACACCGTTTGATGAACGTGAACCGTAAATAGCTGCAGATGCATCCTTCAACACATCTATTGATTCAACATCATTAGGGTTAACGTTATCCAAACCACCGTTATCAACCACAATACCGTCAATTACATACAACGGATCGCTGTTTTGCCTCGAGGTAATACCCCTCACCCTGATCTGTGGTGTAGAGCCAGGTAAGCCAGAGCTTTGTACAACACTAACACCGGTAACGCGGCCTTTCAGGGCATCATCAATGCGGGTAACCTGCTGATCCTGCAGATCGTTTGCTTTAACGCTGCTGATAGCACCGGTAACCGTGGTGCGTTTCTGCGTACCGTAACCTACAACCACAACTTCGTTAATTGCCTTTATATCTTCAGCTAATACAACATTGATAACTGTTTGGCTGCCAACAACAATTTCTTGTTTAGCATAACCAATAAACTGCACTACTATAACCGAAGCCGGACCGGCAACCGATAATTTGTAGCCGCCATCAACACCAGTAGTAATACCGTTAGTAGTACCTTTTTCGGTAACCGTAGCTCCCGGAACCGCCTGGCCTGTATTATCCGTTACCTTACCGGTAATAGTAACATTAGCTGCCGGCTGCTCTTCAATTACAACACCCGCTTCAGCAGTATTATTAACAGATGGTGCGGCAGGTGCCTTTTTTTCAAGTACTACCCTATCGTTCATTACATCGTAATTGATGCCATTATCTTTAAACACCTGGTCAAGTACGATTTTTAATGTTTGATTATTAACGTTTAATGAAAAGTGTTTATCGGCATCCAGTGAGCTGGCGCTGTAAATAAACTTTACATTGTTATTTTTTTGAAGGTACTGTAAAGCCTCAAGCATAGTTATATTGCTGAGTGTAACATTTACCTTTTTGTTAAGTATACCCTGTGCTTTAATTGGGCTTGAATAAGCTATGCTGCTTACCATTATTGCTATCAGGATCTGGCTAAAAGTGATCTTCATGATTTTACCCCATGGTATGGGCCTTCGTAAACGAAAATTCATATATTTGTTATGTTTCTTTGTTAAAAATGAGACAATTAATAGCCCGCACACCTCCCAGAGGTGTTCTTAGCGGAACGGGCTTTTTGATCCTTAAAACTTAGGGGTGCTCGCAACACTTCTAAGTTTTTTTTATGCAGATCATTTTCGGAGGTTGCTTTGCTTTCTTCTTTTAGGTTTGTAGTTTTTTGTACATCTTATAATTTTTGAGTGTTTAATATGGTTGGTTATTTTAGTTCTATATGGTTATTGACAATAGCGTAATCAATGTTAAGCGATTTCTTCAGCGCGTCAAGCACATCAGGTAAGTTAAACCCTTCAAAATCGGCATTCAGGATATAGTGGTTCAGCTTCTCGCTGGTTACTTTGATATTTACATTAAAGCTGGAGTCGAGCACCGGGATGATATCCTTTAGCGGTTTATTATCAAAAACAAGGTGTGTGCGCTGATATTTTTTCACAGTTGATTTTACTTCAACCGCCTGCGATGTAAGTGTATGCTTATCATTCAGATAAACCGCCTTTTGATGCGGATAGATCATCACCTCATCTTTGGTAAGCTTTGTTGTAATGGCGTTGTTACCGTTAACCTTGGCACTTACCGAAACTTTACCGGTTAATACAGAAACATCGGCCATGTTGCTTTGCTCATTATCGCGTACCAGGAAACTGGTGCCCCAAACCTTGGTAACGATGGAACGGCTGCTGATAATAAAAGGACGCTGAGGATTTTTGGTCACTTCAAAAAAGCATTCGCCCGATATGCTCACCTGCCTCGAATCGGCAGCAAATGCATTAGGGTAGCTGATCTTTGCTGATGGGTTAAGCCAAACAGCGCTGCTATCGGGCAGGGTAACTTTATAAATATGACCGGTATTATTGGTAACGTTAAACAAGCGCACATTGCTTGTTGCTGATACTACAAGGTGCTGATCTTTTGATTTTTGGGTATAAAAAATTGCAACTGTCGATAATGCAAAAACTGCAACAGCTGCTGCTACAGCATACCATTTACGAAACAGCACAACTCTCGGCTGCTCCAGAGGTGTTTGCAGCTGTATAAGATCAAGATTACTGATAATATTGAAATAGATCCTCTCTTCCAGTTGCTTCTCCTCCGCGGGCGACAGATCGGAAACATGATCGTTTTCATGCTCAAAGCTCAAATACCATTGCTTTACCAAAGCGATCTCGGCTTCGGTGCAATTGCCTTTAATGTATTTTTCAAGCAAATCAATACGTATAGGTTCTTTCATGAAAAGAAAATAATTCCGGTTTATAAATGAGATGACGTATGAGAGATAGTGTACCCCCTACACACATATGAACTTTTTTAAAAAAATTTATGCAGGTACATCGCCACCGTGATCAGCAGGTGATGGCTCAGGCTTAAACGCAGCCGTTTAATTGCTTTAGTAATCTGGTTTTCAACCGTTTTTTCGGAGATACCCAGCATCTGGGCTATCTCCTTGTTGGATTTGTATTCCTTACGGCTCAGTTCAAAAACCGACCGGCATTTATCAGGAAGGTGACTTATTTCGGTTTCAAGCGTGTGGGTGAGATCACGCAGCATGATTGTGTCTTCAGTACCGGTATCGGTCTCGGTAGTTAACAACTTAAGTGCTTCGGTGTGTTTTGCGCGGATGGTTTGCTTGCGGTATTGGTCAACCACCTGGTTTAAAACGGCCAGGTGCAGGTAACCGCCAATGGTAGTATTAATTTGCAGCGTGTGACGTTTATGCCAAAGATTTGAAAATATCTCCTGAACAACTTCCTCACACAGCTCCTTGTTTTTTAATCGCCTGTAAGCATCGCTGTATAGCTTTTTCCAATACCGCTGGTAGATCTCCCTGAACGCACTAAGCTTATCCTGCTGTAGCAACCCCATCAAATCATCCTCAGTCAGCTTGGTAAAATCGGTCATTTGTTAAATAACGTGGCAATTAATGTTAAATGATTGGCAAAACTGAAAATAATTAAGGCAACTAACAAGCCGCCAATTGTAATACTTTTAACATAAACCTTTATTATGTTGCTTTGACACAATGAGATAATCAAGCAGTAATGTTGATTTTACAGTATAAAGAGCGGGATTTTATCCTGGGTTCTTTCAATTTTATGCAGATTTATATTGACTGTAAATTGACACAAAATAAGTTTTTTTGCTGCTGAATGGGTTAAAATACCGTTATTGGCGAAACAGAAATGGTATAGTTTATTGTAATATATCTTGTGGAGGAGGTTTCAATCTCGATATGATTTATCTAAAACTAACAAGCTGTTTAAAAAACGATTAAAAATAGCGTCATTGCGAGGACGAACGACAAAGCAATCCTCTGCTTACAGAGCCGCCCTGTATAGTTTGGGATTGCTTCGTACCCCTACAGCAATGACGCTTTTTTGTTATAATATTTTTATGACTCTATTTTTAAACAAACTCTAAGACGATGGCGTTACCTGCGGCCCGGGATATTCGCTCATACGCCTGCAGGCATTACGCTCTTGGCCGGTATCCGCTACTATCACTAACGCTGTCTGAATCAAAATTAACAGGGTTTAGGAATTACAGAATTGAAAGCCAATTCAATAACTTCTCTAATTCGTTTAATCCTGGGTTCAGAAATAAATTAAAAGCCAGTCAACGGCCATACCACCAATTTAATAAACTGCGCATGAAACAATAAAGGCATCGGCACTACCAGCCAAAAGAAAACCCATAGCCTTGCCATTACCGGATGCTTCAAAAACGCTGTATTGCGGCTGATCAGTTTCTTTTCAACCAGTAACACAACACCTTGGATAACAAAGTATAGCATCGGCAAACCGTAGCCGCTGTTTACCGGAACACTCAATGCCAGCTCGTGTAGTAAACCCGAAAACAAAAACGCTGCAGCCAAGGCCCCAGCCTTCCCAATTTCACCCCTAAGCGGGCGAAAAATACCTACGGTGGTCATTTCAATAAAAGCAAGGTTCCAGCGTTTGCCCCAAAATTCAGTGAGGCTCATGGCCTTTGCCGGCTGCCTGAACAGGTAATAAGTATTAACCCCCATTAAGCGCCACTGCCCTGCCCCTATGCTCAGTAATCCGAAATGCAATATCAGGCTCAAAGCCACCAGCAGTACGGGGCTTACCAAAAAATAAGTTAAACCTTTATCAAAATATAAAGCCACAATACCGTGTGCCAGTATAATAAGCAGTAAACCAGCCATAATCCTGCTGATGCCAAACCTGATCATGGGCCAGGCATTTGGCAAAGCCTGTTGCCCGAGTGTTTCAAAGGGTTGTGCCCGCATGCCTGCCCAGCCCCCGGCAAAGGCCAGCCAGGGTATAAATTTAAGTTTTACTTTTTTACCGCTGTAATCAACTGTGACAGTGATCACCTTAATACCTGTAAAAGTTGTAGCAATAATGCCAAGCATTTTAAGTACCGGGTGCTCGTGGTTAAAAATGCAATACACTACAGGGATAACCAGCAGCATTAATAACCAGGCCGGCCAAACCAGTTCACGTTTTACAAAAACATATCCCAATAGCACCAATGCAAGGTTTATAACCGCGAAGTAAACAATGTGGATCAATGTGTTTTGCATGGCTCAGCTTTTAATATAATTAATATATGCAGCCCAGCTGTATACTATACTCAGAAAAATAAAAAGGATAACCAGCACCACCTCGCCCAATTTATGTCGCAAACCCTTAGGAAAAGCTGCCCTATCGAAATAAAAAAACTGAATTAATACCCTTGAGATCCAGTACAAGGCAATAAAAGCATCAAGCAGCGTGGCCAGCCTTGAACCGTCACTTAATTCTCTGTAACAGAATACTGAAACCACACCGAAACATAGGTTAATGACCAGTATATATGCCGCATACGTCCAAAACATTTGTCTGATGAGGGTTTGGACTTTTGCTAATTCGCCCTGCCAGTTAAGGATGCGCGGGATAGCGAGACTGCCTATCACCAACGCAATCTGGGCAAGGCCTGCAAGACGAATGAATACTTGAATGTTCATGATGAACAAATGTACTTATTTTATTGAATTTTCAAAAAATATTGAAATATAAATAAAGTAAATAAAAAGATCACCCTGAGCCTGTCGAAGGGTCGCGCGCAGAGGCCTGCCCACCATGCTTCGACAAGCTCAGCATGACCCCATTTTTAATTATCTTATAGGTAACTTGTTTCAGGAGCCCACAAGAAACGACCTGCTTCACAATTACTCGGTATACCAGATGCCAAGATAAATTCGGCACGACGGGGATTTCAGAAACCGGATCCTATTTTCCCACTACCAAAGTCACATAACTTGTAGCCTCCACCTTAAACTTAGCTATGCCATTACTTATCGCAACCGGGGTTTTCTCCATTTGATGCCCTTTATCCGTTAAATACAATACACCTTTCTTTACCGTTTGAGGCAAACCGCTAAGGGTAACCTGCCTTGTTGCACCATTATTTACCATATGCACAACATAGGTATGTTTACCGTTGTTGCCTTGGGCTGCTACCGAAAGGTATTTACCGTTGGTACTGATAGGCATGGCGTAAACATCCGCAGGTGTTGAAGCTAATTGTTTCAGGTTCCAAAAGCGTTGGGTTGGTGCTAAAGGTGCATTATTGCCGAAAATACCGCCGCCAACAAGCGGCGAATAATCAGCAGTGAGTTGCCATTGCAGTATGGTGAGTGGCTGACAGATAGCCAGCAGGCGGGTGTAAAGGTTAATTTCTTCAAGGGCGTAGGTTTGCTCTTCAAAAATGGCGGGGTAGTTCCAGGCGGCGGCGTCAATACTCCCCTCACCTACTATTAACGGCAGGTTCATTTTTTTGGCAGCATCAGCCCATTTCTGCAATATCGGCGTTTCCCATCCCCGCCACGAATGGAAAGAAATAGCGCCGATATACTGCCGTGCAGCCGGGTCGGCCATGGCCGGGTAAATAAATTCGTAAGTAGTGGCATCAGAGTTATCACCCAGCAACAATTTGGTCTTTAATCCTCTTGATACAAAATAAGCGCCGAGGCCCTTGATCAGATCGGCATGTTGCAGACCGGTTTGACGGATGTTGATACCCAGATCTGATTCATTAAACGAAAAAAGTTTTACATCAACACCATAGGCATCGTGCAGGTAAACGATATAATCGGCAATGGATTTATAAGCCGCATCGATATTACTGTAATTTAACGAGTTACCCCAGGGCTCACCGGGCTGGTGCCTGAACCGGGCTTTACCCTCAATGGCCCAGTCCGGCGCCGACCACGCCGTCAGGATCACCGGGATATTCATTTTACTTAAACGCTGCGCCATTTCCATGGCTTTTTGAACTGCCGGGTGCAGCTTGTTGTGTTTCGAGTTTTCAGTTGGATCACTATCTTTTTCCGGCTGCCAGAAGCGCCATGGCATTTCTACCCGGCCCCAGGCTACACGTAAGTTATTAAGACTGTAGTCAATCACCTGCGGGTCGGTTTTGGGGTTCTGGATCCTGAAATTACCACCGAAACCGGCAAAAAGCCTGCCGCTTTGCAGCGTGTTGAGCTTTAAAGTAACCGGCGCGTTATCAATTTTGCCTGATGCAGTCAGATTATATGTTTTAACAATACCCTGCCCTTTTTTAATATCGCCCGATACAATGGGCAGGTACAGCAGGTAATCCCCCTTATGTAATTTGCCGGTATCTGCCCGCAACGATACTTCCGTAGCTTCATCTAAGGTGAGTTTAAGCCAGCGGTTTAACGATTTTATTTCGACAGCCTGTGTATTGCCGTTAAGGTATTCGTTTTCGGAGTTGGCTTTCAAGGTACTCAGGCTAACCCAACCGGTATTTACCTTTATCGAAGCGCCGGTATAATCCCCTTTGGGAATCCGCACTACAAAATAAACACCCGCAAGCGTAGTATCGGCATGGGGCATAAAATTAATGGTCACAATGGCACTGCCACGTTCACCATCGGCTACCTGCTCATTAAAATAAAGGCTATCTATCCGGGTTGTAACCAATTGTGTTTTACCCTCCCGATGGTATTTGGGGCTTTGTTCTTCTTTGGCTGTAGCGTGCAGCTTTGTCCAATCTTTGCCGACAACCCTCAAACTGGTTTCAAACTCAAATAACTGCCCTTGTACCCTGATACCGGTGATATTACCCCAGGGCTCAACCTCTGTTTGGGCGGATGCCTCACGGGCAAACATCCCCAGAAAAAGCAAAACCAATAACAGGGTTTTATAACTAATAATCGATTTATTTATCTGTACCATTATTGAAGTGTTGTAGCTTTTAATTTAGATCATTTACCCAAAACAGACCGATTCCCAGCCAAATCAACCGACCTCACTGTTAGCCCACTCGTTAAGCCTTTATCCACCTCAAAATGATTAAGCGGTGTAAAACCTATTCGCTTCCCGTTTCTGTAAATATTATAACCCAGCACCCGCTTATTATCAGTTGAAGCCTGCCATTTTAAAGTACCGGTAGCTTTAACCAATTTAACTTGTTTCGGTGCAGTGGGCAGAGCTTTATCCGGATCGAGCTGCATAACGCAGTTCATCAACGCGCGGAAAGTGTGGTAAGTGCCTTTCCAGATCTGACCTTTGAGGGCTGTTTTATATTGAGGTTGCTTATCAATACCGCCCTGATACCAGTCGCCATGCTCGTGGTCAATGAGATAGGTTTGGGTATATTGCCACAGGGTTTTAAACTTGTCAAAGTATTGGTGCTTATCCTGCGGATATTTAGCAGCCATGATGAGCAGCGTGTTAAGTCCCTCGGCCTGTGCCCACCAGTTTTTGGTATCTTCGGTAATGATAAGTCCGGGCTTATCTTTAAAGTAATAACCCTCGTCATAAAAGCCACCTACTTTATTATCCCAGCCGTTGTCCAACGCATCGTCGACCATTTTTTTGCCGACCTGTAGAGTTTTGGCGTCATTCTCTATGCCTAAAGCATGTGAGGCTTCAAGCATCAGGTAAGCCGTTTCTACATTGTGGCCATAAGAGATATGATCAAGACTATGATGCTGTTTATAAACCGCCAGGCTCGAATCGCGGTAGGAAACCGGCGTCCAGTCTGGTTGAAAAAACAGGATGAGGTTACCCTTGTCATTGGTGATCTTATCACGCACCAGCAGCAGCATTTCTTCCAAACGTTCTTTTAGCAGTTTATCAGGCCATACACCATAAAGCTCGGTAAACGATTCCAGCAGGTGAATGGACGAGTTTTGATCTTTATAACCCGTTTCGGCAGTGGAGTTTATGCTTGCATCCCTAACAATAGGCGTACCGTCACGTTGCATGTGCTGATAGTAACCTTTATACATGGGGTCGTGGGCATGTTTCTCCAGCCACCAAAAACCTTGTTTAGCCAGGTTTAACGCGCTGGTATCGCCCGAGGCCTGGTAATACGCAGCAAGCGCGTAGATAGCAAAGGAATTGCCATATGCTTCCTTAGGCGCAAAGCCGCCTTGCTTCGGGTTGCCTTGTTTATCCGTAAAAATGTAAAAGCCTCCGTACTGCTTATCCCAAAGTTTATCCCGCAAAAATTCATAGCCATGGCGGGCCCCTGCTATGTAATATTTTTTGCCGGGGAAAAGCTCGGCGGCCTTACTGTTGCTCCAAATATGGCGCGCCTGGGTCACTATCATTTTATCCTGGTTACCGGTGGGTTTAAAATCATAGGTAAACGCACTCAAAAAACCACCATCGGCAGTATCAATAGCGGCAGGATACCAGGGCTTAAGCAGCTCATCAACCATGGATTTTTGCATTTCATGGGCTATCTTCTGCTTTTCGCTCTTACTGTTTTGCGCCAACACAACAGACGCAATACTTATTAAAACCGAAAGCAAAGTGATCTTCAATTTCATAAGCTTACTTTTTATTTAATACATGATCGGCCGCCAAAACCAAAAACAGGTAATCGGTTGTGCCCCCGCCTAAAACGTATTCGCCTTGCTGCCATAGGTAAGGCCAGTTAAGCAATTCAGGAAAATCGGGACGAATAAGCGCTGTACCGGAGGTGATACCGCCGGGAATATACGAGCGGTCGGCCCGGTTAAATCCGTAGGCCGTGGTCATTGATCTCGCGCCCACGCCCGATACAAACGAAGCCGTGTTTGAACCCGGATGGCAGCCCAGCACAAAATCAATAGCATGCAGCATATAGGTATCGCTAAAAACCGAAGGGAAACCGGCATATAAAAAGTATTGTTTATAGCCAAAGTTTTGAATGCCCCAGCCCGCGCCCCAAATATTAGGTTCGTACGGAACGCCATAAGGGGTTTTGGTTCCCTGCTGTTGAATTTTGGTATACAGTTTTTTTACAGCTTCAGTTATTTTGCTGCGATAGTTTGCATCACTGATCAGTCCCATGGTACGGCCAACCAGCCAGCCTGTGTTATCAATGCTGTTAGCTATTGCATCGGTATTGTTAACCAAATAGTCGGCATAGGTTTTATCTTTTGTGGTAATGAACAGCTCAACTGCTAATGCTATGCGGTGAGATAGCTTTTGATCGGCCGTGTTTTTCCATACCTCCTGTGCTATTTGCAGGCACTGAGTGGCAAGCGTATCATTATAACCTTTCATTACACGGCTGGCTGCGGCCAACGCTGCGGCAGTTTCTAATGAACGACCGGGATTATCCTCCGTAAATACCCAGCGGTCATCAGCAGCGGCAGGGGTTTTCAGTACCGGATCGGTATTTGAAGCGTTGGTTACAAAAGGCTTGTTATCAGTAATGTTAGCGGCATCGCCCAAAATGGTATATTGCCTGATAGTTGGCTCAATAACACCGCGGTAAAACCGACCCATAGCCTGGTAACCACCTGTAATGGCGAGCAAGCCATGTTCAATCTGTTGCAGCATATCCGGCTTGCCGTCGGGCTGATGGATCTCAACAATGTGATTCTTTTGGTCGATAGTGGTATTATCATATTTTACGTCAAAAGCCTCGTAAGCTAATGTAAGTCCATGCACCGTTTCGGCCTGCGATTCAACCCTCAGGTCAAAATCACCGGCATCGTGCCAGGCACCACGGTCAAGGAAAGGTACATTATCTCCCGGTTTATATTTATTAAGTGTACTGTGACCCTGGATATATCCGTCGAAATGGTTAGAATCAATGGGCGCCATGCGGGCATCATCCATATGGCACAGGCCATGCCATACGCGGTACTTTTCGTTAACGCGCATGTGGCACATTTGTATCGGCAAAAAGTAGGAAAGTGTTGGCTGCCACACGTCGTTCTTAAATACATCGGTACTGATCTGGAATGGTTCAGTTTGATAGCTGCCATACTTTACCACATACATACCGGGTTTGGTGATCTTTGTAAAATCAAATTGAAGGTAATGGTATCTCAAAAAATTCCCCCAATTGTTGGGTGTGGTTTTTAAAGCGGTTACCAGTCCGCCGTTTTCATCTACCCTCATCAAAGAAATCGGCAATACTTTTTTATCGTTTTTATCCAGTTCAATTACAGCTATTTTTTGCTGGGCGGGGTGATAACCAACCTGCGATACCTGTACTACCGGCTGTGATTGCCAGCCGTCTACTGCATTTGGTGTTACCAGCCATTCTATCGCATTTTTTGAAGCGCTTTTAGCTACTAATGAGCGTACCACAAACCAGCCGTTGTTGTGTTTGGCCCTGCCATCGAGCAGTTGCAGGTTACCGCCCGAAAGGTTTTCGATGGTCATGCGTTGCAAATCGGTTTCAGGGACGATGGTAAGCTTTTTACCTTCTGCCATGGGTGTTACCTGGGTTTCGCCTTCTTTATCGATATAAGTTTGTCCATCTGCCTGCTGTGGGAAAATGCCGAACTGCTTATCCATATAGTACGATTTGCCAAACAGGATCCCCGGGAATAATTCCAGGTTAAAACCTACTTTACCAATCCAGTTATCGGGTAAGGGTTTATCTAAATCAACTATAATTTTAAATGCTTTACCTGCTGGGATTACCCTGATATTGTAAGCAAAGTTGAGATCGGGATAAATAATGGGGTTGAAGCCGTGACGGTTCATATCCGGGTTGGGAAATTCCATGCGTACGCTTACCTCGCCAGTAGTTTTATTAATTACCCGTTTACCTACCTTGGGTATGGGCGACCATTGGCCCGGCGTAGGTTCCAACCTTATATCGCCATTGGTACCAACACGCTGCCCGTTTTGAATAATACCTACCCCGCCCTGGTGCCCTTCGGGATAAAAATCATGGGCAAGCATCACATTTACACCTTTATATTCAAGATATTCCTGCGCGTTAAGCTTCATTAAATTAGCGGCAGGTTTAACCTGGGCATACAAAAAGCATGGTAATAAACAGCAGGCGGCGATAAACGCAGCGAAGTTAAATTTAGATCTCATCAGGATAGTGGTTAACCGGTAATACGCAATACTATACTTGCATGGCTAAAAATAACGCTGCGGCAAGGGCATGGTATAATGATATATTAACCTTTTGTTGCCGATTCTATACTATAACATGGATTTTACATTAATACTATTGCTTAACACCAATAATCAGCAGCACAATAAACTAACTGTCAATTAATTAAAACTAAAAATACCTACCATCAGGTATTCATTTTATTCATTTAATAATTAAATTTGATTTCCAATTAATACCTGTGTGCCGAAAAAGGGATCAAAGAGTAGGCAACAAATCTTAAACCCATGGCCTTGTTTCTACTTTTTGCGGTAATGGTTTCACTGCTGTTGCTGCCCCCTTCTTTTAAAAAGCATCTTTTTAAATTATTGGCAAGTGCCTCTATATTTATAGCTCCTATATGGGTTTATGCTCAGACGGGAGCAGGCGATAGTATAAAAAAAGACATCCCGAAAACTGATTCTGTTGCTAAAACTACCCACCTTCCCGATTCAATTATAAGTATCACCAATTTGAGCGGACGAAAAGACTCCGCCCGACTCAATGAGATCATTGCTATCAGGATAAAAACCAAGCTTCCTATTGATTCATTCAAAACTCTTTATGTAGACGATATAAAAGTTGGGGAAACAGCTTTTTGGAGCAGTAATGAGTATGAAAAGATAATTTATTTTAAGATAGATGAATCAGTACAAAACCTTGCCGTTCAGTTTTTGGCCAGTAAATCTATCGACAAAGCGCGTATCCCTGTATATTTTTCGGTAGGTGATTCGCATGGTTATATTACCAAAGGCCTGATCAAAACCCAGCTTGAGGTTAAACAAAAAATAAACCGGGTTTGGGTGTGGATAATGGCCGTTGTTATGGCCGGTTTCCTGGCGATGGGCCTGAAGAATAACATTTTAAAAGACGATGCCAATATGTACTACAGCCTCAGTCGCACACAACTTTTGTACTGGACGGTGATTTTTTCCGGGGCTTATCTGTACATCTGCAACGAAACCGGGGCGCTACCCGATATTCCGGGTTCATTGCTGGCTATCCTGGGTATCAGTGCCGCAACTATGGCCGCGGGCAAGGTTATAGAAAACGATCAGAAGCCCAAAACAGAAATTGATCCCAAAGCACACAGCGAAGGCTTTTTTCACGATATCCTGTCTGATAGGAGTAGCATCAACATTCAGCGTCTTCAAAATGTGATGTTCAATGTTTTGTTTGGGTTAATCTTTATCCAAAGAACAGTATCATCAAACCTGTTGGCCGATTTTGACAATAATATTCTGTTGATGATGGGTATAAGCGCAGGTACTTACGCAGGCTTAAAAGCTACCGAACCCACCAAAGACCAACAAACAGAGCAGCATGATTCAACCACCGCTGGAAATGAAAACAACAACGGAGATGACAGTAAAGGCGCAGAGGATAAAACCAAATAAGGAACTTAGTTCTCCGACATCTTACTAAATTGCCATGTAGATCTCAGTAACTACCTGTCCTTCTGCAAAGGTCAGGATCTGATAGCCTGCGGTTGATTTTAATTGGGTTTGGTGCGCCTGGATATAAGCAAACAAATCGCTGTAGCCTTTCATAATAGATTGCATTGGGTCGCCGGTAACTTTAGTGTATACAAATAACCCGGCTATATCTATAGCGGTAAGTGATGTTGCTGAAAGATCCGTATTCCCTTCTGATACTACTCCTTGAAAACTCCTTTGCTCGGCAGCTGGTATAACCTGCGGATCATCATAATAAATGCCACAAATTTTATACGGAATAAAAGGAACCCCGGCCGACGCCAATTCATTTTGCACAGATGTAACGTACAATGAAGCGTCTGCATAGCTTCCTGTAAATGCTTTTCCAATAACCCGTATTGGGTTTTTAACCTCTATAATTTGTACTGTATCTTCCATATCAGCTTGATTTTGGCCAAACTAATATAACAGCATTTATTATGATTTATACCACTCATGGTAAATTACTCTATAATCAATTCTGTAAAACGCTAAACAGGCACAAACCCGTTACCATTTCATGATAAACCGGATCTATGCCTGTTCCTTTTTTAAATTCAGGTTTGCAAAGGATTAGCTTTGTACGGTAACGGTTGGATCCCAGTAGTAGTAACCAAATAATACCGGGTTAGCAATCCCTCTTTGGCGCACATAAAGAGCAAACTGAACGTTGTATTGTTCAGTACCTTTTTTAACAACGTTGGCCTGGTTAAACCAAAAGTTTTGATCCGAAAAACCAACAGGAAGCGCAGTACCATTGGTTGGTAAAATACCTGTACGATTGTATACATTGAACGTTTCGCCATCAAATACAACATCTTGTGCATACCATGCTAATTTGTAAATAACTACAGCCGAATCAAAGTTACCATACTCTGATACCGCATACCAGCGTATAACATCGCCTACGTCAGCCTTGATATTTAAGTCAGCGCCACCCGAACCGGTAATGGTATTGCCGCGGGTAGCCACCATATACATGTAGCTGTGAGGCAGGCCAGTAGGATTATTAGGATCCTGGCTTGGCTTTGGATAATCGGTAGTGATAGCATCAGTATCGATAACTACCTGGATGTTGATGATCTCCTGCGAGGTGGAGAGAAATTCACTGTTAATTGCCATGACTAAAAGGGTTATAGGATAAATAAATGCCCCTACTCTTTAAAGGATTTTCGGGTTAGCTCCTTGTGTTAAAGCAAAAAAGACCGAGCGCCTCTTAACCGGTTTTTCTTCTCCGCTTATCACAATACAAACCTCCGCTTATTTAAACAGGCTTATTAGCGAATAAATACCGATTAAAAAAAATAAGTATTTATACGTATACAAACCATAAAAACACCCTTTCACACAATTTCACACCTACTAACTTTGCTTCATAAGAAATCATGCAAAAATCAAAGCGAACATTAAATAATTAGTGAGAAATTTTTTCACAGTAGTATAAATAATTTCTCACTTATATAATTTATTATTATCAATACAAAGTACAAATAATACTACTATATTACCTGAATATTAAACCTATAATATCATGAAAAAACGACCCCTTAACTTTTTGCGACCAATTGCGGTGGCAAGCGTCATTTGCCTATTTTTTGCTATGACATCATGCAAGCAGTCTACCAAATTTGCCCAGGTAAAATATACCGCCGCGCAGGTTAATCACTGGCTTGATTCATCAACAACTGACAGCTTCATTTTCCAGTTTTACAGCCCGCAGGTTGATGATGTTAAAAAATCATATCAGCTTGTATCGTACATTCTTGATACCGCCGGCAACTATCTTAACCCGCTGCATCCCGATACACTTGCTGTTGCAAAAGATACGCTGGTTAACTTAACCGGCCCCGTAGTTTTAGGCAATACGTATCTTACCAAAAAAGCTATAATTGCCGTAATATCTACAGATAGTGGCGGGAAGCGGGATTATGATTACCTTGTTTTTACACCCAAGATACTGGCCTCAAATCAGCACCTTGTATATGCCATAGGTTTGGTAAAGGATGATAAACTGATCAATTATGCTGATGCGGATACAAAGGATATCGATTCGAACCCATCCCCCCCGGCAAAAATGTAATTACAGCCAAAAAACTGTTGCAAATGGAACAGCTAATTAAAGGCATATCTGACTGGTCGGAGGTTTGGGCACTGCTCATTCCTTTGGCCATTCTCTGTTTTAAAAAAAAACAGCCTGTTTTTAATAAACCTGTTATTACTTATTTATGGGCTGCATTGGCAATCAATATAATTATTGATGTAATATGGAAGTTAAAAACGGTTCTGCCGCGTCCATATAACACCAATAATTATTTGTATAATGTACATTCTGTAATCAGGCTGTTATTGTTCAGCTCATTTTTTATAAAGCTAAACCAACAGTTTTTATCCAAAACAAAAAGGGTAGCGCCATATATTTTCTTAGGGTTTGTGCTCATCAATTTTAGCCTTTATCAAAACTTTTTTGATTACGGGCAATTGAGCAGCAGGCTACTATCATTTGAGGCAATAATTATGATGTTTTATTGTATGCAGTATTACTTGTTTAAAATAACTGAAGATGAAGAGCCAGGCAAAAAACAGCCCGACTTTTGGATAGTTACCGGCCTGGGTATTTACTACACGGTAAATTTTTTCATTTTTTTGCTGTATAACGAATTTACGATACGCCTGCACAATTTTGCCATAAACCTGTGGAACATCCACAATTTCACGTATACCATTTTATGTGTATTTATAGCGAAGGGGTTGTATGAAACAAACGAATGACGACATCAGGCTCCTGCTCTTTATGGGCATTGCGGTTATGCTTTCCTTATTCGCAAGTATTTTACTCATCTTTATATTTTTTCAGCGTAAGAAATACCAGTACCAGCAAAAAATACAAAAACTGCATCAAACCCAGCAAAACCAGCTTATTGAGGCAGCCGTACGCAGCGAGGAAACCGAACGCCATCGTATTGCCGAAGAGCTGCATGATGAGGTGGGCGCTATTTTATCGGCCTCAAAACTGCATTTACAGGGGGTAAAGATCAACGTTATTGATAAAAACAACGAGCCAAGGTATGAAAAAGGGCAGGAACTGCTTGATATGGCTATCAAACAGGTGCGCGGCATTTCGCACAACTTGCATTCAAGTATCCTGAAGGAGTTTGGGCTAAATGAAGCGATCAGGCATTTTACCGAAAAAATTGCCAACAACGACCTCATATTTATTACCACAGATCTTGATAATTCATATACAACCCAAACCAATGAAAATGATATCAGCATATATCGCATGGTGCAGGAGCTAATGAACAATATACTTAAGCACGCCAGGCCACAAAAAATACATATTACATCCGTCTACAATCAGGATGCATTGAACATCAGTATTTTTCATAACGGAAAAGGATTAAGCCATGCCCAGTATGAAGAACTGAAATTTAATAAACAAGGCCTTGGCCTGAAAGCTATCCAAACCCGTATCATTTTATTGAAAGGCGAAGTATCATTTAATTACAAACCCGAAGGATATTACATTAACATCAGTATTCCGCGGGCAACAACTATTTAACCATTATAACACTTCAAAAACAAGGCGATGAAACCTATAAAAATTGCCATAGCCGATGACTACACCATATACAGAGACGGCCTTAAAATAGGCCTTACCCAGGATGAGAACCTGGAAGTAATGCTTGAGGCAGCGGATGGTGAAGACCTGATAAAGGGTATAGAAACCGATATGCCCGATGTGATTATCATGGACCTTAAAATGCCTGTTATGGATGGCATGGAGGCCACCAAGGTCATTAAAAAAAAATATCCCGATATGAAAATTTTAGTGGTAACCATGTACGACGACGAAAAGTTTGTGATCCACTTAATGGAGATTGGCGCCAACGGATACCTGTTAAAAAATGCCGAAGCTGAAGAGATCAGGAAAGCAATATATTCGGTACACGAAACAGGCTACTACTTTAACAATATTGTAAGTAACGCATTGTTAAAAAAACTGGTAATGAAGGGCAACATCAAGCCATCATTTAAAGAGGGGGTTGAACTTACCGAACGGGAACAGGATGTGTTGAAACTGATTTGTGCCGAAAAAACAGCCAACGAAATGGGACAACAACTTTTTCTTAGCCCACGTTCGGTTGAAGGCATCAGGCAACGGCTGATTGATAAAGTGGGGGTACGCAATACCGCAGGCCTGGTAATGTTTGCTGTAAAGAATGGGATAATATAAGGCAATCCGGTTTAAGCCCCGTACATTCTATTTTTAGTTTTCATTAAAAACAGCCAAACAGCTATAACTACCTAATTAAAAATCAATTTAAACAGAAAAAATTTATCCCTATCTAAAAAAAAGCATTTCATAAATACATAACGAATAAAAAAATCAACTTACACGCGTTTTACCCTCCAACAAAACATAACAAAAACACAAAAAATTAACAATCATCAAAAAAAATTATAGAAATTTCAATATTTTAACAAAAAATACAATTTTCATTGATATTTTTACAACAGACGTTGACTGATTGACAAAGATTTGAATGAAAAGAAATATCCAGTGCGATAATAACACCTGTTTTTTATGTAAGGGTTGTATAAAAGAATGGCTGCCGGCAATTGCAGCCAACAAAAAAAACTTTAGCGTAAAAAAGGGGCAGGTTATTTTCAGTGAAGGCGACCCGGTGAAAGGGATTTACTTTGTTTATGAAGGCAATGTAAAAGTTCATAAAAAATGGGGGGCTGATAAAGAGCTTATTATCCGCTTTGCCAACAAGGGAGCTATTTTTGGCCATCGCGTATTGGGTAAACATGCCACCCACTACCCTATTTCGGCTACGGCTTTAGAAGCAGGCATTATATGTTACATTGATATGGAGTTTTTTGAGGCTACTTTAAAAGTAAACCCTCAGTTCACCTACCAGTTAATGTTATTTTTTGCCGATGAACTACAGGAAGCCGAACGTAAAATGCGCAACCTTGCCCACATGCCGGTAAAGGGCCGCGTAGCCCAGGCCCTCATAAGCCTGAAGGACCAGTTTGGTACAAATCCCGATGGCCATATTGATGTAGAACTTACCCGCCAGGACCTGGCCTCATACGCCGGCGCTACCTACGAAACTGTTTTCAGGGTGGTTAATGAGCTGATACAGGAACAACTGATCAGTACCAATGGCAAAAAGATCAGCATTATCAACAATGACAAGCTTTTTCTTTTAACGCAGGATGATGATTTGTAAAGTGATGAACTTAGTTTTAACGCAGCAATAGCAATAATTACTCCCCAGCCAATTTTAGGATCTCATTAAAAACATTTTCAGAATAATGAAAATTTGTTTCCTGAACTTTATTGAGCATTGATCTTACGTCTGGGATAATTCCTTCTCGTTTTGCTTTCAAAAAAAGGCCTAATGTACCGGTAACATTCAATTGCAGTTTTCTGGCTTTTTTTCGTGCTTTGTCATCGTCCAGGACAATTAATGAAGGAAGAGATTCAATAGCGAGAGCAATTGCACTGGCTTAGCCCCTATCAACATCGAGCGTGTCTTGAAAGACAACATCTTTAACTTCTTTTATTCGAACCCACTCAGGCAATGGCTCCCCAAACTCCGAAGCTATAACTGTTGTAGTCACTACGGAACCAAATAACAGTTTTAAAAGATTTAATTCACCAATTTTATCAAGTAATATAAAACAGGTAGTATCCGCTATAACAATCTCATATGTTATCTGCATCGCTTAGCATTTCAGATACAGGGTAGTTTAATAATGCAACATTATAATCAGGTAACAACTCGGCAAAAGTACGCTTTGATAAACTAACCATTTCAGCTGCTTGCCCAAGAGATAACTTCCCCGATTCGTACAATTTAGCCGCAATAAACCGCACAGTATCATACTGATGCTCTCCAAGACTATCCGGTACCTCTAATGTTATTGTAGTCATATACGTAAATATACAAATTTCAAATAAAAGCCTATATACAAAATAACTAACCTCACCCCGCCAAATTCCTAACTTCTACTGGCGATAATGATGTTTGCTTTTTAAAGAAGCTGGAAAAATGCGATAACTGTTCAAAGCCCAGGCTGTAGGCTATTTCTGAGATATTCCAGTTAGTTTGTTTGAGCAGGATTCGGGCCTCCTGGATAAGCCGGCCGGCTATGTGCTCGGTTGTGGTTTTCCCGGTGCTTTCTTTTAACACCTTATTAAGATGGTTACTATGCACAGCGAGCCTGTCGGCATAGTCTTTAGCAGTACGGAGGATGATCTTTTGATCGGGCGATGCTATGGGGAATTGCCTTTCCAGCAGCTCAATAAATAGCGATGACACCCTCGCCGATGCATTATGGCTATTACTGTAGTTGGTAAAGGGCTGCAACTTTTGACCATAATGAATCAACTCCAGTAGATAGTTCCTGATCAGATCATATTTATACAGATAATCTGATGCTAATTCCTGCTGCATCTTTTTAAAAATGGAAGATAACTCATCTGCCTGCTCGTCGGTAAGCTCGAACACAGGGCAGCCGCCGGGGCTAAAGATTGGCAGCGCATCCAATACCACACCGCTTTTCGATTGCACTAAAAAAGCATCAGTAAAAATGCAAAACATCCCCGACTGATCCATATCCTGCGGTTTCCAGCCATAAGGAATTTTTGGCGTACCGAATACCAAAGCATTTTTTTCGATATTGATCACCTTATCTGCATATTCGGCAACGTTGCGGCCCCTCACCAGGTTTATCTTATAGTATAGCCTCCTGTTATAAGGCACGTATGAAGGATCTTTTTTCACTTTATTAAATATCTCACTAACATTAAATACGTTAAAGTGACCTATTTCTTTATTGATATCAACCGGAAGCAGATCTGCTACCGCGCTATCTGAATGTTTGGCAGCATTTTTATAAAAATCTTCAACAGTTACTGTTTTCATAGCCGTACCTCTTTACTAACAAAGCTAATTATAAACCGAAAACAAAAACAGCCCGATTATTGAATATGATAAACAAATGTCAATAACATCAGATTAAAAATTAGCTAAAAATCAATAGATTAAGAATATCATTTCTATTTCAAACAATACCATTATTTGAATTTGATAAGCAATAAATGTCAGGATAAATAAACCTGCTGCTTATCGCAATCAAATTTTTTTATGATTTCGATTGTTCTATGAGAGATTTGGCCAGGTCTATTTTTGCGTTGGTGATGGTTTTTATAAATTCTATATCGCCTTCCATTTTCTTGGCATTATCTAATATGATACTATCCAATATCTTAATTGATGTACCTATAGTGCTCAGTTTTTGTAACGAAGTGGTATACTGGGCAGCCTGAGTAATAGTTGAATTGTATACCACTAAAAAAGTAGCCCCAATAAACTGAACTATAACGCCTGATCCTGCTGCTATAAATTCGGCTGTTTTATCATTTTTGGGACCGTAGGCATTGCCAACCCCGTACATGATCAACCCGAAGCCTGCTATCATTACAACTACGCTTACATAAAATATCCAATTGTTTTGAAGCAGGTTTCGCTGATAGTATTTATTAAGTGTAATCTGCGCAAGCTCCCAAACCGGCGAAGCCTGGGTTCCTTCCAATACATCTTACCTTAATTTATCCTGCTCGGCTTGAATTTTCTTTTGATCAATAATATGGTTATAGTAATGAATACTGTTCATCACTAAAAACAGCATGAACATGAAGGTAATTGCCCAAATAATGCTAACCTGGGCATCGCTGGCAAAAGCACCGCGCAGTACGAACTGATCAAAATTAAGTGCATAATAGCCTTGCACCTGCCGACTCGCGGTATCGGCCAGCCATTTGTATGATACACTGCTAACACCTGTAAGGCCTGCAAAACTATCATTAGCGATTTCCGGAAATGTGATTTTTGCCGAATCCCGGCCGCTGCTATCTATAATATTACTTACAGATACAGGAGCATATTTTGCCTTTGTTAATGGGTTATTTACTGCGGTATCGAGCTTTTTCAGGTCGGCCCAGCTTATTGTCAGAGGATCGCCGGGAGCAGCGCCTGATTTTGCAACATAATTCTGTTTTAAGATGCCCAGGTAGCTTTGGGCATTTTTTGTATCGAACCGGTAACTTACAGCGCTCTTTACAAAATAAAAAACCAGCATTAAAATGAGCAGCATAAAAACGGCCCGATTCAAGAGTTTAAATTTCTCGAGACTGTTATTCTTAAAGTTTAATCTTTTCAAGAAACCGAAAGGATTCTTCATCATATTTTTTATCTACAGATTATTTATTTATCGCCACAATTAAACACAATTGCCTTATTTTCAGATTTTTAAATATATAAAAAAATAATAACTTAGCTAAAAAACAACCCGGGCATATCATGATAAAAACCTACCTAACCACAGTGATATTATCATTGGCTTACTTTGGAACAGCATATGCCCAAAGTGAACCCGGCACCACTAAAGCTATAACCGATTCTACACAATCCTTAACTAACGGCAGCGCTAAGGTATTTGGTGGTTTAGGCCAGTACAGGAAATTTAGCATCGGTATCAATGGCGGCGCAACTTCACAGTCGCTGGCAACCGGTGGTTCTTCYGATTTCCAAAAGAAAAAGATCAGCCTTGGCTACGGTATTTCATTGAAAGAGCAATTAGCTCATTCATTTGCTTTACAATTAGACCTGAACGGTGGTAAAATTAAAGGTGAAAACCCTGTTTCGGATGCTGGTACTTACCGTGATACTTATGTTAGCTACGAYACCAAATTTTGGCAGGCAAGCTTAAGCGCGGTTGTTAACGTTGCTACTATCGATTTCATCCGTCGTAAAAATGCTGTTAACTTCTACTTCAAAGCAGGTGGTGGTTTAGCTATCTATGACCCAACAATTACAAGRAATAACGGTGGCGGTAACGTTACAGCTCMCTTTAAAAACAACGGTACTGATGGAACCCACTACGTAAAAGAATTGGTTATCCCTGTAGGTGCAGGTGTTAAATTCCGTTTAAGCGACGCTGTTGCCTTAGATTTGGGTTACACTCAAAACTATGTTGATGGTGATAACCTTGATGGTTTCAACAGGGCTTACCCTACTAAAGA
>NZ_JBFUHE010000023.1:0-82164 GCF_056402535.1 Mucilaginibacter sp. P4_A11 | reverse complement strand
GAACGATATTGCCGATGAGGCTTACTTTTCTAAATATCACTTCATCAGGTTGTTTAAAAATATCTATGGTAAAACGCCGCATCAGTACCTCATTAAGGTACGGATTGAAAATGCCCGGCTGTTATTAAAAAAAGGCCTCCCGGTTGCTGATGCTTGTTATGCTGTGGGCTTTGACAGTGTTACCTCATTTTCTATCTTATTTAAAAAGATTACACTCTGCTCTCCCGTACACTACCAGCAAACTGAACTTAAAAAGCAAACCGAGATGCTGCAGTCGCCCCTTAAATTCATCCCCGGTTGTTTTGCCAGCGAAAAGGAGTGGCTGCAAAACCGCAATTTTCGATAAGGGATGATCTGTTTTAATACCCACTTTTACTTATCAAAACAAAACACAGATGATAACCAAAATGAACCATGTAAGCGTGTTTGTACTTGATCAGGACAGCGCTTATGATTTTTACGTAAACAAACTGGGCTTTAAGGTGAATACAGATGCTTCAATGGGGCCGGGAATGCGCTGGCTTACCGTTTGCCCACCCGAGCAACCGGGGCTGGAAATAGCACTTATGGCCATAAGCGAAGGCATGATGTTCAATTCGTTAGCGGCCCAGCAAATGCGAGAGTTAGTTCAGCGCGGAACTTTTGGGTTCGGCGTTTTTGAATGTAACGACCTGATAGCTACTTATGAAGAGCTAAAAGCCAAAGGCGTTGAATTTAGCAAAGCCCCTACCAAAGAGTTCTATGGTTTTGAGGCACTGTTTAAAGACGATTCTGGAAATTGGTTTTCATTGGGCGAAAAGAAAAGCTAAAGCCTTATTTGCTATGGCGCAAAACCACCCTAATTATGGCGCAAACGACAAGGTGCAAATTTTGATTTTGCGTGGAGATTTGTATTAAACAATCTTCAAAACATCATGAAAAATCAAACAGCCACCACCCTTCAAATCGATGCACGGGTCAATTTGCTGGCAGTATTTGAGTACACTGCCAGTAACCTGTTTTCAACTATCACTTCATTTAATGAGCAACAAATTAATATTGCATTATCTGACGACAGTTGGACAGCGGGACAAATAGCTGAACATGTTTTTAAATCAGCTTCACAACTTGTTCCGGTACTCAAAGGGGCGGAGAAACCAGCAGAAAGAGATCCGGCAAAAAAGGTAAAGATGATCAAAGATTTGTTTCTTGATTTTGAAGCAAAGTTCAAATCTGCGCCAAACATATTGCCATCAGATGGGCCGCATAATAAATCTGAGGTCATCGCATTATTGGAAACCGTTATCCCCGAGGTTAGGGAAATTATCGGTTCCAGGGACCTTTACGCTATTAGTACAGATCTGGTAGTTCCTTTTTTTGGTGAGCTTACCCGATTGGAATGGCTGTACCTTATTTGCTATCACAATCAAAAACACATCCACCAATTAAAAAACATCCGGCAGTCTTTGTGATTTGCTTAACGAAACCGGCGTATTTTTGGGAGATGCAGCGATTACAATGTAAATAATGATCCATAGCAAACCGATTAAAGCATACATGCTGAGTATAATAAGTGATAAACCACTTATCGAAGTACCTTCGCTACCCTTTTGCATAAACAGGGTAAGTATAGATAAACCTACACCGGCCCCTAAAAAGTAAGTTGTAGTACCCAGACTTGATGCTAAACCGTAGTGTTGCTTAGGAATATTTTTTACAGCGAGTACCGATAAACTTGTAAAACAGATGGTCATGCCCAAACCTGATATAAAAGCAGCTGATAACAACAGCAAAGGGAGCGAATAACCTATGAATACCGCGCAAATTAAAACCAATCCACCGGTTAACATACAGCTCATGCCTAATAAGCCGGTTTGCTCGGTTGTTAAGCGTTTCATAATGCCCGGCAACATAAACTTAGCTACGATGGCCGATAACAGGCTAAAAGGAACAAGAAGCAACCCGGCCTTTGCCGCGTTGTAGTGCATATCCTTTTGCAGCAGTTGAGATATAATAAACAGGTACCCGGTAAAAAATGCGCCCAGCAAAATAAACACGCCATTTGCCGTAATAATTGATGGGGCTTTAAAAACCGAAAGATCGATCAGCGGATTTGCACGCCGGGTTAAACGAATGTATAATAATCTTACACAGATTATTACGCTGGTGGCACAAAGCATAATAAGCTTGTATTGTTCCTTGATATCACCCAGTTGATGAACACCGTAACTTAGCATGAGCAGGCCCATCACCAACAAAATACCCGAAAACAGATCAGGCGATGGTTGTTTTTGTTCGGGCGCGTCATTAGGTAGATAGAACCAGCCTACAATCATAATAAAAGCCAGTATGGGCACATTGATCAAAAACACCCAGTGCCAGCCCATGTAAGTGCTGATGATTCCGCCTATGGAAAGACCGCTTCCTGAGCCAACTGCAGCGAACGAACTAAAGATCCCGATGGCTTTGCTCCGCTCCTGCTCCCCGGTAAAAGTATGCGTTACTATTGAAAGCGCCGATGGCATGATCAGCGCTGCTGCCAGGCCTTGTATAGCCCTCGACAAACTGAGGAATGTAAAAGTACCCGCTAAACCGGCCCCTAATGAAGTTAACAGGAACAATGCAGCTCCGGCAATAAAGATCTTTTTAGGCCCAACAACATCTGATAGTTTGCCGCCTATGATCAGGAAACCTCCATATAACAATACATAAAGCGTTTGCAGCCATTGAACCTGGTCGTTGGTTATCATAAATTGCTTTTGTATCGCCGGAATAGTGAGGTTGATAATTGCGATATCCAGAGCCTCAACAAATATGGCCATGGAAGATATAATGAGGATATTGTTCTTTTTTAGAGACATAACTATGCGTTTTGTCCTTTCAAAAATATATCAATAGAAATTAATAACATTATTTATTATAATTTTAGAACACATTTCAAAATCGAGATTTAAAAAAAGAACAAACTATCAATCAATCCCTCTTTATGGCACCTCAAACAGAACAAGAAAAAACAAGCGTCCAACTTGATGAAAAGGATTATGAGATATTAAGACTGATTGAACGGAATGCCAAACTTACGGTGCGGGAAATTGCGGTAAAAATCAACCTGAGCCCTACCCCTACCCATGAGCGGATCAAACGCCTTGAAAAAAGCGGGGTTATTAAAAGTTATACCGCAATTTTAGATAAGCGGATGCTGAACAAGCGGATCATGGTTATTTGCATGGTAACCCTGCGCGAGCACAGCCGCAAAGCGGGGGCAGATTTTATTAACGCCGTGCTTGAATTTGACGAAGTAATAGAATGCTACAACATATCGGGCGATTTTGACTTCATGCTCAAAATTGTATCCGAAAGCATGGATAGTTACCACTCCTTTTTCGTAAATAAACTAAGCGAGGTAAAAGGTATAGGCCATTCAAAAAGCACTTTTGTGATGGATATCATCAAAGAAACCAATCATTTACTTTAACCACATACAATAGCTACGTTCACAATCCGTTTATATGTCCGGATAATTAATCGGTTCAACACCCTGTTTTATCGATTCATTGACATGGCTTATTAAATTGTTATCCTATTTTTAAAGCCAACTAAAACAGACTTTTTATCGTATTTACTATCAACCGGGTTTATAACGGATATATATGACTACAAAACATTTACTGCTCACATCTAAGATTATAGGGTGCTTATTCATAACTGTCGCTTTTTTCTCTTGTAAAAAAGAGAAAACAACGCCTCAAACACAGACAACCCCGGTTACGCTTGGTTTATATGAATATGCCAGCGGAATAAACAAACGCGTCTTTTTACCTGTCACGCAGGTTGGCACAAAGGCAGTAACCTATTACACCGTATTTGATACAGGCTCATCTGGGATGACGCTTGATGCTACAGACATTCTGCCTGCATCAATGATCACATCATCGGGCATCCAGGTTACAGGCGATTCGGTGGTTGTAAATGGCATTACGGTAACCAGTACCAAGGGCACAATAAGTTTTGGCGACCAGTTAAGCTCAACCAAGGAATATGGTAATTTAGCCTACGCTAATATTACCATTGGCGATGCACAGGGTAACCTTGCTTTAAAAAGGGTGCCATTCTTTTTATATTACAAAATAATTGATGAAACCGGCGCAAAATTACCCGCTCATGCCAGCGATGTTTTTGGCGTTGGCCCCGGCACAAGCTATGTAACCAGCGAAATCCAAAGCCCTTTAAGGTATTTTAATACCGGCACCAACTTAACAAGCGGATTTAAACTGGCTACGTTAAATAAAAGCCTGTTTTCTACCAGCGGAACTTATGTAAGTAACCTGTTAACTATTGGGTTAAGTAGCGGTGATCTATCTTCGGCGGGATTTATTATGCACCCGCTTACTTATTCAAGCAGCGGCGGATACTCACCTAATATCCCCGCAACTATTGCGTACAACGGCAATACTATTTCCGGACAGATCTTGTTTGATACCGGCACTCCATCGACAACCGTTATTGAAGACAGGCTGGCAACAACTTCAGTAGGCAGTCTTCCCGCAAACTCAACAGTTACCATAACCACCAGCAAGGGGTTTGTTTATACTTATACAACGTCAAGCACCGGAAATTTAACAGAAGTGCAAAACCCCAATAATACGGGCGATTACCGTACCATTTTCAGTCTCGATTTTTTCATCAGCAACGAATATTTAACCGATTATGGCAACCACCAGATCGGCTTGAAAAACAATTAAGCGTTAAGCTATAAGGGCAGGCAATATTTACCTTTTAAAAAGCCTGCCCTTTAAAATCCTATCCATTACATCGTCATAAAAGCTTAAGCCTATACTAATCTTAGTCCCGTTAAGGTTAAGCATATTACCTTCAATATTACTGATCATTGCTGTATTAACAATATAGCTTTTATGCACCTGGATAAATTTATTAGCCGGTAGTTTTTCCTGTAAACCTTTAATGGTAAGATATACAACCAGCTTTTTATGAAGCGTGTAAAGCGTTACATAGTTGGCCATAGCCTCAACGTAAATCAGTTCGTCATACAACACCCGTTCAATTTTCCCATCACACTTAACATAAAAATGATCGGCTTCATTTTTTTCGGGCGAGGCTTTCTGCTTTAATATCTGCAACTCGAATGMCTTTTGCGATGCTTTCAGAAAACGTTCGAGCGAGAACGGCTTTACCAGATAATCAATTACGGCCATTTCAAACCCCTCAAGTGCATATTCACCGTAAGCTGTTGTCATGATCACCATAGGCAATTTCACCGCCGAACGAAGGAATTGAAAGCCGTTCATCTTAGGCATATTCACATCAAGGAAAATCAGATCAATATCAAGCTTATTGATCAGGCTGGTAGCCTTCAGCGGATTTTCGGCTGCGCCCGATAACACTAAAAAATCGGTCTCTTCAATATACTCCTGCAGCAACTTACGCGCTATAGGCTCATCATCTATAATCAGGCATTTAAGTATCATACATTCAGTAATACTAAATTTATTTCAAAACTGTCGCCGCTGTCGGTTATGTGAAGCCGGTGCTTTTGGGGGTAAAGGATCTCAAGCCGGCGTTTGGTATTAGCTATCCCCAGGCCCGACGACCTTTCATCCCTGCCGGTGAAATTATCCTTGGTATTATAAACCCTGAAAAGCAGGTTATCCCCTTCCTGTTTCAGGCTTATATCTACCTTATTTATCCTCCCTTCATTAAAACCCACATATTTAAAAGCATTCTCCACAAAGGTTATAAATAACAAAGGCGCCACATAAACCGGCCCGTCAATATCATCGGCACACAAATTCACCATCACCATTTCATCTATCCTCCCCTTTTGAATAGCTATATAATTGCGGATGTAATTGATCTCCCTGTTCAGGTCTATTTGCTCAACATTGCATTCGTATAACTGGTAACGCAGCATTTCCGAAAACACAAGCAACATATTCCTCGCATCTTTATTTGATTTATCAATATGCCCATATATGGAGTTGATAGAGTTAAACAAAAAATGCGGATTAAACTGCGCCCTTAAAAAGTTAAGCTCGTTCGTTGCCCGCTCCTTCTCAATCTGCTCAATGTAAACCTGCGACCGCATTTTTTCCACTACCATTTGAGCTGCCAGTATACAAACCACCCAAAACAGGATATTAACAAATGAATCGATAAAAATAGAAATTGCATTGAACCGGGGGTTCATCTTAAAAACATGAACTACCACCCATGCTGAAACCGGTACCCTTACAAGAGCTGTTATAAAGATCCCCGTTAAAAAAACGAGGCCGAATTTCACGTACTGCTTTTTATTAAGCAAATGCGGAATTGCATAAAGCGTATTGAGGTAATAATTTGCCGAAACAAAAACCAGGTAACAAAACTGGATAGTTATGGCATGAGTTAACACCAGCGTACCATTCCTGAAAATAAAGATCCAGAAAAGGTACGCCAGCAGCCAAAATGCTATGTGATATACTACTTTGTTGAATTTCAATTTTTCGGGGCTATTTAATCAGTTTATTATACATCGATTTACAGAGCAATTTACAATTAATTATTACCCGGGCCGCCATCAGGAAATGCCTGGCCCTTATGACAGGTAGTACATGAAACCACCAGCGCAGGGTTGCCTACCTTTGGATGTTTAAGCTTAAAATACTTTTTGTTAATACCGATGGTCATCCGCATCATTTGCCGGGTTATTTCCTTTTCGGGCTTTGCGTCACTTACAAAATCAAGCCCGTGGCCGTCCTTCGCATTGGCGTGACAAAAACCACAGGTAACGCCAAGCCCGTCTTCGAAATCATCGGCCATAATGCTTTGCAAATCGTGCGAACTTATATCCTTCGGTAATACCTTCAGGTTTTCATAACGCACCGGTTCCGGTTTGTTAACAGCCATTGCAGTGGTACCGGTTATTGAAGCGCCCAATACAGCAACAACAGCAAATTTCCTGTTTATTTTCACTCTCATAAATTTTAACCTTTCTTTGCGGCTACGCTGATATTTACTTCCAGCTCATCGGCAATTGTGCTTGTGCCGCCTATCCCAAAATCTTTCCGGTTTATTTTAAATGCTCCTTTAAAAATGTAGCCATCGGCGGCAGGCGTGGCCGAAAAAGGGAATGATACCGGCTTTGTCTTACCCTTCATTGTCAGCTCTCCTGTTAGCTGGTACATTCCACTTTTATTTAATACGGCCACTCTCCCCGATGTCAACCTGATTTTTGGATAATCCTTCACGTCAAAATAATTCTCACCTCTTAAATGCTCATCGCGCAGCCCATTATCAGTATTTACTGTCGAAGCATTTATAGTCACATCAAAACTGCTGCGCGCAGCATTTTGAGGATCGAAGTTGATATTTCCTTCAAAACCGCTAAATGTTCCGTCAACCCCGAAGCCAAGATTTTTTACTGTAAATTTCAGATTTGAACTTTGCTCAACGGGTTTATATTGAGCTTTACTTATTGTAGCTAAGCAAACCATCATTAACAATGACAACATCCTTTTCATATCATATACTATTGTCATTATTTCTGCTCTATTTTTTCAGCTTCTATTAAAGGGATATCGGTAATAGCAAGCGAATGATCATGTTCAACATAATTTACAGTGGTTAAGCCTAAAAAGCTGCGAAGCTTTTCGGCAGGAACTTTCATAGGTCCCGGCGATGGCGCACTGCCCGGGGCGGGCTGCGGGAATGCTGTTGAATTGGCCGTGTGGAAAGTGATATTACCCTCTACCTTTTGAATAATTTGATGAATATGCCCATTCAGTACCGATACCGACCCAAAACGCTTCAGCAACGCCAAAGCCTGCGCGCTATCATCAGTGCCCCAACCCCATTGCGGGTAAATAGCCCAAAGCGGAATATGCGCAAACACTACTATGGGTGTACTGTCTGATAAAGGTTTCAGATCATTCTCCAACCATTTCAACTGGGCTGTGCCGATGTAGCCCAAACCACCATCAACATGATTGGTTACATTCACCAGGCCGATGAAATGTACGCCGTGTAAATCAAAACTGTACCACCCATCTCCCAAAGTACCTTTACCATAACGTTCAAGATATAGTTTACCATTATCGGTTACATCATGTTCGCCCGGCACATAAAATATCTTTTCGGTTTTTATACTTTTCAGTGATTGTTCAAGCGTGTCAAACTCATCTGCCTGTGCAAGGTGCGAAAGGTCGCCAGTATGCAATACAAATGATGGCGCGTTGGGCATACTGTTAATTTTAGCTATTGCAGCGTTCAGCGTACCCACAACATCAGGATTGGCAGCCTTGTTAAACCCTATATGGCTATCGCTGATCTGTACAAAGCTGAAATCAGATTTAGGCACTATCAATCCTTTTTTAAGCCCTCCGGTAGCCTTGTCAATCATTTGGCTCATGCCGTATGATTTAAGTACACCGCCTGTCATCATCCATAATACGCCGGTACCCGCCCAAGCCATACATTCAAGAAAACCACGGCGGTCTATCCCATCATTACCGGCATCGTGATTTAAGTTTTCATCAGTATGAAAGTGATTCTTCATAACGTTATTATTTGTGTTTTAATGAATTACAGCACTAAAAAACGCAAACAACACCCAATGGTATAGTATTTTACATGAACACCAATAATTACTTGATGAAAACTATTTACTGCAATAAACTGAATGCCCGAGTTTATTGTCAACTTGCTTTTTCGTTTCCTTCTCCTATCTTTAAATAAACTATCACAATTAATATGGATCAGAAACCATCTAACGCATTTATTGGTGCATCATGGGCCGCTTTAATCATTGGCTTTGTAGGTTATAACATTGGCTTATGGAACGCTCAAATGGCCCTTAACGAAAAAGGATATTATTTTACTGTACTACTATTTGGTTTATTTGCTGCCATATCGGTGCAAAAAAGTGTGCGCGACAGATTGGAAGGTGTTCCGGTTACCAATATTTATTATGGACTAAGCTGGGCCTGTACTTTAATTTCAGTTTCCTTACTTACCATCGGCTTGTGGAATGCTACTTTAACATTAAGTGAAAAAGGCTTTTACGCAATGTCGTTTTTACTAACCCTGTTTGCTTCCATTGCAGTGCAGAAAAACACCAGGGATATGATCAACTTTGATAAAGTTACTGTGAAACAAAGTATCGACTAAAACATTGGTATTAGTGATAAAAGGTCGCTGTAAAGTTCGCAGCGGCTTTTTACTTTATCTTTATTGCACCCTTCTGATTGAAATAACTTAAAGCCCTACAAAAAAGCCCTAAACCTATTTTTTATTACAGATCTCGGTAACAGCGTTGCGGCGGGTAGCGGTGTAAACTATTCCATTTACCATTTCATACCCGGTTGAAACACTTTGTGAATACCGCTTTAAAACAATCCCTGTATTGTTATCTATAAGTATTGAGCCGTTTATCCGGCTATTTAAACTGCCCCCTAAAACCGATGTTTTATAAGTAATAACAGTTGTTGGGCCGTTGATGGCATAAACTGTATAGTTTGTTTCGGTAGATGAAGTTGTAGCTTTCCACGAATAGCCTTTTTTAAATGTGAGGCTAACCTGGAAATCAACCATAAACTGTAGTGTGGTGCCCGGCGATAACCGCTCGGGCTGAATACCCGCAAAGGATAAAAGTGTATCGTTAGCAATAACAGGGCGGTTTAAATTCAGCACCTCGCCTTTGTTATTTACTAAAACTATTGATTGATTATTTAACATCTTCTGCAAGCCAACCTGGATAACAGAATTTGGGTCGGCAGGTTTACCTGAGTTATATACCAGGTTCTGGTTCATTGCATTTATGGTGTCAATAAGTTTATCTGTAGTAATGGTTAAAGAGGCCCCTTTTTCAGAAGCATCGGTTACCCTATAAGTTTTAACAACTACCGAAACCGAGCCAACATGTAAAGTTTGGCCACCACGTTGCAAAACACAATTTGATTTTGTGATTACCTGTCTCTGAAACTCATCTCCCTGCTTAAATCTAACCTGCGCACCGGCCACACTGCTTACAAAAGCTAATATGATAACTAATATATATTTAAATTCTATTGGGGTACTCTTCATTGTGGTGTTCTTGTTATAATGCCCTTTAACAATTTGACATTATGTCGCAGTTACGGTTTTTTCTTGTTTGATTGGGACTTGCCTTTCAACTTATCGTCCTTTGTCCCCGATGGCGATACCATTTTAAAGTTCTCGCTTTCGGGGATTTCCGGGATAGACCACGGCATGAGGTCTCCGGAAGGCCATAAAAGTGGCACTGCGTCGGTTATATCGGGCATTACAGGAATTGGGCCTTTTATGATATTTACTTGCCCGGATACGGTAGGCTCAACAGGCGACAATGGCAACTCCGGCGATTCAGGTAAGGGAAGATCCATAACAGATGAAAACTGGAGGTCATAGATTGTTTGCTTCGGCAAATGAGGAGTTTCAGGAGCTTCGGGCAAAGGAATTTCTGACAACCCGGTACTTGCGCCATTAATACCAGGTTGATCGGGTGCGTCTACCATAGGTGGCGTTGAACCAATTGCAGCCAGCACAGGCATTTGAGTTGCAGAAACAAACGGCTGTAAAACCGTTGGAATATCTGTAAGCGTAAGCACTATAGGCTTACCGGCCGGGCCATTGCCCTGGATATTCCCCTTAGTTATTGTACCGGGTGTTAATGGCGGTGGTACATTCCAGTCCGACTGATTACTTCGATTTTGAGCTGTAGCGCGGCCTAAGCAGCCCAAAACAACTAACAACCAAACAAAGCCTGGTATTAATCTGTCGCGTTGCCGGTGTTTATTCTTTTTTTTGACGATGTAAGGCATTCCCATTTAATTATCTTTCTGCAGAAAGCGATTGTTATGACAACAATCAGTCATTTTATCTAATGAATAACAGTTTATTAATTTGATCTTTATTGATAGCCCTACGAGCAAAAAACTCCATTTTGTATAGTTCACAATTTATACAGGCAAAACCCTAATAAAGTTACTCCTTTTTCTCCTTTGCAACTCATGGTTCTGCAATTTAGCTTACCTGTATACATTATATTAATAGCGCATCTGCAAGTATAGCTTTTGTAATATGCTTTTGTAAAACTAAGCTTTACCACTGTACCCGAAAATACCAACTGCTTTGTATTGCGCAATTTTCAGCAGCTCCATAAAATTGTGATATCAAAATAACGGTTAAATGAATATAAACAATGCCATGCCTGGCCTTGACATATCAATTCACCGTATTAATCTAAATTAAAAAGATCATGGAGAGCAATTTAAATTACCTGGTAGGCTGCATGTCGTTGACCTTTGCAGGATTATCGGCTATATATAAACTTAAATTCAACAAATTGCAGGGAACTGGACGAATACCAAGTATTGTCGGGGCAAAGCAGCGGCAAATTGTCTTTTTCGTACTGGCGGTGCTATCAGCATTAGTAATTTTGATCACCCAGTCTTTTTTAAGTGTACCTAACCGGTAAAAAATCCTAAAAACGGCTGCTTTTGCTGATAAATATCAAATTACTATCTTTAACCGGGAACAGAAACCCGGATATGAAATACCTTTTGTTTCTTCTGCTTATTTTGGCTGTAATTCCGTGTTCCGGTCAAAATATTGATAGCTTAAAAAAAATTGTCTTCAGCAAATCGCCCGCGCAAAAACGATTGACAGCTGCTATCCAGGCAACCAGCTATTCATCTGAAGATGATCCGGCTAAAATTGTCATGGTCGCAAAAGGAGGTTTGAACATTGCATACAAGCTTAACGATAAAAGAGCAATTGCGTCACTATCTCAAACTTTAGGAAAAGCCTATTATCAAATCAGTCAATATGATTCCACAGCATATTACTATAACATTGCTGCGGTAATACTCAGCAAAACAAATCAGCAGTATGCATTAACTGATGATTATAGCAGGCTGGCGAAAGCCTATTTTAAATTAAAAAATTACGATAAAGCTATTGAGTTTTGCGAGCTGGCTATTTCATTTGCTCCACAAACCGGCGAACGTAAAGAATTGATGCAAATCTTAAACCAGGCGGGGACTCTATACGAAGCCAAAAACAACTATCGGGAAGCTTTAAACTATTTCAGGCAGGCTTTTGATATAAAAGATTCCCTGAACTTTGTAAAACAAACAAATCAAAACACTTCAGAAACATACAGCCATGAATTTATGGGGGATGTTATGGGCAGTATAAAACAAGACCAATCGGTGGAGGGAATTTTAAAAACCATCGATATCAAAAAATCATTAAATGACACACTGGCACTTTCAATTAATTACTTTAATCTGGGCGTGCTTTATAAAAATAAACGATTATACACTCATTCTCTCGATGCTTTAAAAAACTGCCTTCAGTTTGCTGTTCAAATAAATTATGCGGATATGCAAAAAAGCGCTACAAATGAAATTGCTGATTTATATGAACGAATGGGCGATTATCGGCAATCGCTGATTTATTTAAAAAAACATGCCGCAATTAAAACTACAAGCCACAATACTATTGAAGAGTTGCAGGCAAAATATGAAATAAAGCAGCGTGAAGACCAGGTACTACAACAACAGTTTGAAATAACAAAACGCAATTACTGGATGGTGGGCATCTTCATTTTTTTATTATTAACGCTAATTGCAGGCTTTTTTTATTACAGGCAAAATAAGCTAAAGCAACGCAACATAGCCATGCAGGCTATAATTGAGGCTGAAGAAAGCGAAAGACAAAGAATTGCCCAGGATTTACACGATAGCGTAAGCCAAATAATATCGGCAGCCAAAATCAATTTGTCGGTTATAGGCAGCGAATTATCTTTTATAAATGAGGATCAAAAAAAACGCTTTGAAAAAGTAATTAACCTTGTTGATTACGGGTTTAAAGAAGTGCGAACCATATCGCACAATATGATGCCCTGGGCACTTCACAAAACAGGACTGGCTCAGGTAATTAAACAATTTATTGAGAATATTGAGAATGACAATATCGCAATAAACTTCTTCAGCAGCGGTTTTGATTCGCCATTTGATGATACTACCGAGATCATTTTGTACCGGGTACTGCAGGAAAGCGTAAATAATGTAATGAAGCACGCCTATGCTGACAGGCTTGACATTTCACTTATAAGAGGAGGTGAAAACATTAGCCTCACAATTGAGGACAATGGCAAAGGTTTTGACACAACCAATCCTGATATATTTAAAGGGATGGGGTTAAATAACCTTCGGTCCCGGATAAATTTTTTAAAAGGCAAAGTTGAGTTTGATTCGCAGGTTAACAAGGGAACCCTTGTGTCAATCTATATACCGCTTACCAACAAAGCTTTATAAGTTATATTGCAGTATAAACCTGGTAAGTTCAACCGGATTTTTCAGGTTGAGTTTTTGCATAATATTTTTACGATGGGTTTCAACAGTGTAAATACTCAGATGAAGGTGATCGGCCATCTGCTGATTGGTATAATTCTGTTTTATAAATTGTAGAAGCTCAACTTCCCTTTTAGTAAGCTGAAATTGTTTTAAAAAAGGATCTGGTCCATTAAGCAGGGGATTAACAACAGGTTGTTTGCAGGGAAAACAAAGTTGTCCTCGTGCTACAGAACGCATTGCCTGCAACAATTCGGCTTTTTCGGCATTCTTAAACAAGTAGCCATTCGCCCCTTCGGCTTTTGCTTTTTCAATCAGATGTTCTTCATTATAGGTAGAAAGCATGATCACCTTAATTTTAGGATAATAATCCTTTATTCGCTTAAGCACTTCAAACCCATTAATACCAGGCATATTGATATCAAGCAACACCAGGTTGGGACTATAGCTGTGTAATAAATGCAGCATTTCCTTACCATTGGCAGCAACACTTAATATTTCGATATCCGTTTCGCCCTGTAATAACATGCACAACCCGTTGATAAATAAAGTATGATCATCTGCTATTATTACCGATAGTTTTTCCACTGAGCTTTCTTTATGTTGTAAATTCACAGTAAATCTATACTTTATCCTCATTTCAAAAAATACCAACTGCTTTGTATTGTACACGTTGACATCTGTTGATAAAATTGTTTACCAAAACAAACAGACATAAAATGAGAAACCATGATAGTCAGTGTTTAAATAAATCAATAAGCGCAGGTAATTGCCGCCCATATTTACCAAACCTTTTAACCGAAAAAAGTAATGCAGTACTTTATTAGCACGTTTATAATAATGCTGATTTGTATAATCGCATTACTACAGGATAAATCCTATGACGCCACCGGCGTGGTTTTGACAAGGCCGCAAAACAGATTCCCTACCCCCCAAAGGAATCCATCAATTAAATGTCATAACGTTTCACTTGCTGATTTAAGCGTATCGCCTCAACTATTGGTTGATAAAAACGAATCGCAAACGGAAGTGTTTGCTGCATTGTTAGCGAAAAAGCTCATTAATCCGTCAATTTCAAACAAAACAATAATGACATCAACAAAAACCGGTTCCTTAAGTCATTCAAACTACAAAAAGTTCTTAGGTGAGGAAAGCATTTTTTGCTTTCGATGCGATTTAAATTCACTGGCTCCTGGCTGCGAGTATTTTAAACAATCTTTTAAAGCGCTACACAATCTATAACCAGCCGCTTTAGGCCAATAATTGTTAGCAACTTAAACAATATCGAGAAATCAAGGCCAAACTGTGTATTAACATTCCTATATCTTAGTATCTCTACTTCTTTTTCCAGCCTAAATAATAAAACCTATCTAATTCCGAGTCTATTAATTTACTGATAACCATAGCTTAACTACCAATTTATATTAAAACATTTCTTTTTTAAAAAAACAATTTAATAAAAATAATAAGCCCGCATAAGTAAACAAAGTTACAAATTACTGTAAATCAATATTTTAAATAAAAGAAAATCAAATCAAATATTAATTGATAAAAGCATTTATCTAAAAACTTAACAGATACACCAATTGTCACACTTCTTTTACAAGAAAAATATTATTATTTTTAAAAATGAAAACGTATAAGCTTTTACGAAGACATTTGCTCTGGCTTAAATCATAAAAATCCGGACTTTTAAAAGCTTATCAGCTAATATTTTTTTATAATTAGCCATTATGAGTAATATTTAGGAGTTTTCTCATTAACACCCTACCACAATTTATAGAAAAATTAAAATTCACGTAAAATTTTCATGAATTTTATATGAAGAATTCAATAAATCAAACATTTTTCTGGATTTGAATTAACGTTTTACCAAAAAAATTATAACTATTTTAATATATACAAAAAAAATTAAACTTTTTTCAACTTTTTTTTCATTTCATTACAAAAATTGTAGTTTTGGGTATTAACTAAAACTGATTTTTTAACAATGAAAAAACTCCTACTCGCAAGCTGGTGTTTTATCATGCTATTTATTAGTGTGGTACAAGCACAAAACAAAACAGTTACCGGCCGGGTAACTTCTAAAGACGATGGACTACCGCTGCCAGGCGTGTCCGTAAGAGTTGTAGGTACCACGCTGGGTACACAAACAAATGCAGATGGTAAATTCTCTTTATCTGTCCCCGCCTCTGCAAAATCACTAAACTTTAGCTTTATTGGTTTTACTTCATCAACCGTCGAAATCACTTCGGCCCCGTTGGATGTTAAACTAACAAGCAGTGCCAACAAATTATCCGAAGTGGTAATTACCGGTGCTTACGGTACCAAACAGTCATCCCGTTCGGCTTCATACGCTGCACAGGTAGTTAAATCTGATCAACTTAATACTATACGTCAGCCCAACGTTAATAATGCGTTAGCTGGTAAGGTTGCCGGTGTTCAGGTACGCAGCCAGTCTGCCGCTGCACTGGGTCGTAATACCAACATCAGGTTGCGTGGTGCAACCGGCTTTGGTAGCGGCAACAATCCCTTGTACGTAGTTGATGGAACAATAATGCCAAACGCCGATGATCTAAGCAATGACGACATCGACAACATCAGTATCCTGAATGGTCCTGCCGCATCTGCTCAGTTCGGTTCACAAGGTGCTTATGGCGCTATCGTTATCTCAACAAAAAAGGGTAAAAAAACAAAAGGTGTTGGTATTGAATTAAACCTTGGCGCTAATTTCGACAAGGCTTACATCTTGCCTAATTACCAAAACACTTACGGCGGTGGCGCTTCTGCCGATTTCATTCAGTACCATTATAAAGCAGGTGATCCTGAAGGATGGAAAGCTTTAGATGGCAAATACTATCCAGACTATACCGACGATAGCAGCTGGGGACCTAAAATGGTTGGCCAGGAGTATATTCCATGGTATGCATGGGCTGCTGGTACCAAATACTCGTTCAAAACAGCAAAATGGACCCCTGAGCCTGACAACGCCAAGGACTTTTTCCGTACCGGCGTTGCTTTGAACAATAGTGTGGCATTCACCAAAGCTGCTGATGACTACAACATCAGGATGTCATACAACAATCAGCACACTACAGGTATCGTACCTGAAACCTGGTTAAACAAAAATAACTTCACCCTGAATGCCAACTACGATCTTAACAAACACCTAACCGCAGGTGCAAGCATTAACTTTTCAGGCACACAACTTCATGGCCAGATCAGCGATGCTTATGCAAGTGCTTCAAGCGGTTCGTTTAACTCATGGTTCCACCGTGATTTGGATATGGGCATTATGAAAGAGTTACAGGATCTTAAATCTCCAGATGGAACTTATGTAAGCTGGAACCACCAGAACCCTAACTCATACGATCCATCTAATCCAGGTGCATTTTATGGCGGTAACTACTGGTATAACCCATACTTATGGCAAAAACAATGGCAAAACTTAAACACCCGCGATCGTTTGTATGGAAATATCTACCTACAATACAAGATCAATAACGATCTGAGCTTTAAAGTTACCTATCGCCGCAACCAAACCAATACCTGGAACGAAGGCAAAATTTCGTCTGAGATACAGGCAAGCGGTACTCAAACAGGTCAGAAAGCCGCTTATGGTACTTCAACATCCTACTCTAACCGTGAAAACTACGAAACCTTGCTTAACTATGATAAGCAGATCAAAGATTTCCACGTTAATGTTAACGCGGGTAGTGACTTTTATAACTGGAGCTACAAAGACAACAGCGCAAACACTAACAATGGTTTAAGTGTTCCTGACCTTTATACGTTAGCAAACTCTGTTGACCCTATCAGTGCCAATAACGGCAGGACACAGGAGCAATATCGTGCAGTATTTGCAAAAGCTTCTGTAAACTACAAAAGGATCATTTATGCTGATGCGACTTTACGTAACGACTGGTTCTCAACCATTTCCACTGTAAACGATGCCAACTCGGTGTTATCAAAATCATTCGGTGGTTCATTTGTATTCAGCGAAGTATTACCTGAATTTAAAGACTGGTTGAGCTATGGTAAATTAAGAGGATCATGGGGCCAGGTACCATTAGCTTTAGGTACAACAACCGAAACATTTGGTGCTTACAGAAACAATACACTTTATGGCATTGGTGCAAACAAATGGAACGGCGCCTTACTTCAAGGCGGCCCAACCCAATTTGTTGACCCTGCATTGCATGGCACAACCACTACTTCAAAAGAGATTGGTTTAGACTTAGGTTTCTTTAACGACCGTTTAACTTTTGGTGGTACTTACTGGGCAGCAGATGATAAAGACATTCCACTGGGCTTAGCTGTTAACGCTGCCAGCGGTGTTTCATCTATCCTGACCAACGTAGGTTTGATCAAAAGAAGAGGTTTAGAGATTACCGCAAGCGGAACTCCTATCAAGTTGCCAAACTTTAGCTGGACTATCAGCACAAACTTTGCCCAGTTACTTGATAATACAGTTGTTGAAATCAGCAACAAATATGGTGTTGACCGTGTGCAGGTTGCAGGTGTATGGGGTACAGATATGCCTTACCTCATCAATCAAAAAGGTAAATGGTGGGGCCAGATCTACGGTAACGGCATCAAACGTAACTCGGCCGGGATCCCAATCCTTACTTCATCAGGTGCTTACATCAATGATCCTAACGTATACTTCGGTAGCGCATTACCTAAGTATACCGGTGGTTTACAAAACTCATTCACTTTGTTTAAAGACTTTGTGCTGAGCGCAAACATCGATTATCAGTTTGGCGGTAAATTCGTTTCATTATCAAACCGTTGGGGCCAGTATAGCGGCTTAACAGCCAATACTGCTGCACTTAATGACAAAGGTATGTCGGTACGTGACCCTGTTGCTGATGGCGGTGGTGTTAAAGTTACCGGTGTTGATGCTGATAACAAACCTGTTACTTACTACGTTGACGCAAAATCATACTACCAGGGTTTAACAAACAACAAAACTTACGATCCTTATATCTACGATTTAACTTTCATCAAACTTCGTGAGGTTGCCGTAGGTTACAACCTGCCAATCAAAAAATGGGGTTTAGGTAACGTATTCCAATCGGCAAGGATTGATTTAACCGGCCGTAACTTATTGTTGATATACGCTAAATCAAAAGATTTCGATCCGTCAGAGATCAGCGCGACAGAAGGTGAAACTGCTCAATACCCGGGCACAAGAGGTTTCGGTTTCAACTTAAAAGTAACATTCTAAGCGAGTAAGGACTATTAGACCAAGAAAAAATGAAAAAGATATATCTATATACATTAGCAGGGGCGTTTAGCTTTTTAGGCGCGGGTTGCAATAAGGTAAAGGATTTTGGCGATGTGAACAACAATCCTGCAGCAACAGTAACGCCCATCCCTTCGGCCTTGTTATCAAATGTTGAAGCAAGTCTGGGTGGTTATGCATCAACCGGTACCGAAGCGATAAGCGGCGGCCAGTATGCTCAATATTTTACMGAAACACAGTACTCAGGTACATCATTATACAACCTGCCTCAAAACGGGTTTACAGGCAGCTATGCGGGTAACCTGAACAACCTCCAGCTTGTTATTAACCAAAATCCTAACAAAAACATGGTTAATGTCGCCAAAATATTGCAGCAATACATTTTTTGGATAGAAACCGATTCGTGGGGTGATCTTCCTTACAGCGAAGCATTAAAGGGTTCTGCTAACATATTGCCTAAATATGATACCCAGGAAACTATATATAAAGGCATACTTACTACTTTAACCGCAGCTATAAATTCATTTGATTCCTCGCCAATAAGTGGTGATATCATTTACGGTGGCGATGTTGCGTCATGGAAAAGAATGGCAAACTCGCTTAAGTTGCTTGTTGCCGTTCAAATGTCAAATGTAACCGCTTCTTCTTCTGTTGCCGCTGCTGCTGCCAGCGAAGCTGTTACTTCAGGTGTGATAACCACTAACGACCAAAACTTCAAACTTCAGTACCCTGGAGGCAACTACAAAAGCGCATGGTGGAACCTTTATAATGGCCGCAAGGATTTTGCCGAGGCAAAAACGCTTTCTGATGTTACCACAGGTACAAATGATCCGCGCCAGGCTGCTTTCGGTGGTGAAAGCGAAGTTGTTGGCAATGTCGCCACTTCAAATATCGGCGTGCCTTACGGTTTAGCCCGTTTAACTGTGACCGCCTTTACTGATGCTAACCCTAAATGGGCACGCGTTTTACGTGGTGATTACCGATTGGAAAATGGCTATGTAATGCTCATCAGTGCTGCCGAAACGTGGCTGGCACGTGCAGAAGCCGCTAACCTTGGCTGGACTTCAGATGGCATAAGCGCGGCTTATAAAGCTGGTGTTACCGCGTCGTTTGACCAGTGGGGAGCTGGTACACCTTCAAATGCTTATTTAAATCAATTTCCGGTAACCGATGCAAAAGATGCAGACATTACCCACACTCAGATTAAAAATATATCTACCCAAAGATGGATCTCAAGCTATCCTGACGGGCACATGGGCTGGAATATTTGGAGAAAAACAGGTTGGCCGGCACTCACCCCAGCACCTGATGCAACAAACTCATCTAAGAAAATTGTGCGCAGGTTTGTTTACGCAACCAGCGAATACAATACTAATGGTGCAAATGTGAATGCAGCAGTTGCGAGACTAACAGGTGGTGATAGCCAGGATTCGCATGTATGGTGGGATACAAGGACAAACTAATTCTTAAAAATTGACACAACATGAAAAAGAATATATTTATTAAATACTTGCTTGTTGCCGGTATCGCGTCTGTTGCCTTTTTTTCAGGCTGCCGGAAAGAAACTGCTGCTGATAAAATTGGCGGACAAGCAGCTAATAACGGAAAAACCCTGGTTGGTTTCCCTACAGGAATGGAAAACACTACGTTTTTTGACCCTTTTACAGATCTTAAAACTGTTGATATTTTCAGTATTAAAAAGGATGCTAAAGATAACGCTGACCTTATGAAGTCAAACAATTTCGTAGTGTCCCTGCTTCCGGGCGCAATTGATAACTTCAATGAAAACAACGACACCAATTACGAATTGTTACCAGCTTCTTTTTACACGGTAGTATCGGCACCCGATCTCTCTATTTCTGGCAATAATTACACCTTTAAATTTACAAATGGTGATTTTCAGAAAACATTTTCTATCAAAATAGATGGAAGCAAATTAGATCTATCAAAAACGTATGCGCTACCTTACAAACTCACCAATTCGGACGGTGTTGGCATACATGATGCGAGCAAAGACACCTTATACGCGATCTATGCCATTAAGAATTCTTATGATGGTAAATACACGATAAGCGGCTCAATAACAAGATTTATAGACCCTCCACCTACTACCGATAACGTCTTAGGTGGTACATACCCTGATGGCGTCACCATATCGCTGGCAACCATCGGCAAGTATGCTAATAGCTTCTCACTGCTTTGGGCAGATGGTAAAACAAGTGTAGGTGGTGTAGCTGGTTTAAATTTAGTTGTTAATCCAACAACCAATAAAGTTACAGTTTCGGCCACAGGCAACTCGGCGGTAAAAAATGATCCAGGCTCAGATAATTATTATGATCCCGATGCCAAAACATTCCATCTTAAGTTTTCATGGGGTGCTGATGCAGATCACCAACGAAAGGTTGACGCAACTTTAAAATACTCTGGTTCACGCTAATAAATCACAAAAAGAGCCGCCTTGCATTTTTCAATGCGGCTCTTTTTATATCCTGTTACATCACAATAATTGGTGATAACATACTAACCTTATCTAAACTAAACAAATCCGTATTGAACGGGTGTTTCAATAATTATTTAAGAAACACCAACACTTTAACTGCAGCTTCGTTCTTTTAGTTAATAGTTAAAATAAAAAACCGTACACAGTAAGCTCGTGTACGGTTTTCTTTATTATATGAGGCTATCAAAAATTGGGATCGAAATTAAAACAGATCGGGTTTGACAATCCTACCATGTTCCCGCTCAACGCTGCCGATTGTGGCACCTGCGGGTAAGGTGTAGCCGGCCCCTCAACTGTAACTCTGTAATATGTACGGCCAGCAATTGCCGGTGTGTCGGTAAATTCAACCACCGGTGTTTTTCCATCCATTTTTAAAGTACTAAAAGGGTTGCCGTTTTTTACTATATTAATGGTGTAAGTGGTATCCTTGATACTGGTCCCGGTTAATTGGACTTTGAACTTAACAGGCTTACCAGTTGCTTTTACGTTATCGCCCATCATCATATCCATTTTGTTATCACCATTTAAATCAGCATAAAACTCAACACGTGGCGCATATGGGTTTGAACTTATAGACACCCTGCCGTTGGTTAACGCATCGATGACAGCTTGTTTAGTACGCGCAGTAGCAAATACCCATGTAGTAGGCGTTCCGGCGTAATTGGCTTTGGCCTGGTACGTGTTAGGGCCTGCCTTTTCATCTCCTACAGGCACGCCGTGATGAGCGTCGCTCCCTCCCCTGCCGGTCAGCTTGCGGCCCGATGACAGCATATCATCCCAGATCATGATAGCATTGGCATTTTTTGACCATATTGCCGAGTTCCATACTTCGATAGAATTGACCATATCATATGAATATCCAAAATGATCTTTACCGCTGGGGTGATTAGCCGACAGATGGATGCCTAGGCTATTCTTTATACGCCCAACAACTGTATCGCGCTGATCACGCACATCATATAATTTTTGATGATCATAAGGTTTAGCCGAAAAGGCGTTGCCATGGCCTCGGGTGGTTGTCCACTCTGCAGCGTATAACAATAATACCGAATCTGATTTAAACTCCGGATCTACCCAGGTGTTGTGGGCTACATCCCCTTCAACGTGGTTATCATGATCAGTGATAGCAAGGAAATCAATCCCCACTAATTTGCAGAAAGTGATGATCTTCCCGATTGAATTATTTGATGATTCCTTACTATGCCGGGAATGCATATGCAATTCGCCTTTGAGCCAAACACCGTTACTGAGGCTGGCCGGAGGCGGTAACGTAACCAGTGGTTTGGGAGCCCAGGGGTTTACATGAGCTGATTGCCCCAGTGCCGGGCCGCTGATGCAGCCCGCCATCATAACCATTAAACCAGTTTTAATTAACAGCCCAATTTTCCTGTTAGTTTTTAGTACCATAAGTAATTTTTTGTCGATCTTTTTTGTTGCGTAATAAATTTTTGCGGCCAACTTAGTCCACTCATGTTAGCTAAGCGTTAACAGGAGCAAATGATATAAGAATGTGACATGAATAAAAAAGACGTTTATTACTGGTCGATACAATTCAGCAACCTTACGGATAGAAGTTCTAATTTCCCGGTCTAACCTTGTATTTAAACCAAACGATTTGCAATCCCGATTGTAGTCAATAAGGATGATGAGATTACTGCACTGGCAATAACCCACGTCAGCATGTACTTTGATCTAAATAAATAAAAAGCACTATGAAGAGCGGATGCACAAAGAATATTCTGAATGGATTGTGGCTTATTAGCTGTTTTTTATTTTTCTTACCTACGTGGCTTTACGCCCAGGGGAAATGGGAATTAAAACGAAATGAAAATGGCATTGAGGTTTATTCCAGAACACCTTTAACAGGCAACCTAAAAGAGATACACGTAATTTGTGAATTTAACACTACCAAAACAAAACTGATAGCAGCATTAAAGGATATCGATCATTATAATGACTGGGTTTATAGTACCAAGGAGAACAATATGTTGAAAATTGTGTCCCCCGATCAGTTTATATACCATTCTGTATCCAATTTACCCTGGCCATTGAAGGATCGTGACCTTGTGGTTGAATTGAGTGTACTTCCCGCCGAAAAACATGAACAGTTTCAGATCCAGGTAAAAAGCCTTCCGGATTATCTACCCAGGGATAAAAAGTATGTGAGAGTGCCCTACTCTCTCGCATTGTGGAACGTAACTATAAAAAATGAAAATGAACTAAAAATCGACTATACATTTAGTGTGGATCCAGGCGGAAGCATTCCTGTTTGGTTGGTAAACAGCACCTTACCTATTGGCCCATATAATTCATTTCATAAATTAAAAATGCTTTTGGAACGCCCGCTTTAATTTTATTTGATTGAAAAGACAAGGTAACATTGGCAAAACATTAGTAATTTAGGGTTAAGTGAAACTATACCTATGAGCAATCCAATTACAACAGGCTGGCCCAGGCTTGATTACCATGATCTGAAAGATACTATTGCAAGTGTTCATATGTGGACCCAGATCATTGGTAAAGTGAGGCTAAAACAAATGCCCTGGATCAATCACTCCTGGCAAGTTACCCTTTATGTAAGTGCTACCGGCCTAACTACCGGCAGTATGCCCTTTGATGCTGGTGTCTTCCAAATCGATCTTGATTTCATTAGCCATACGCTTAATATATTTACCAGTACCGGAGAAAAAAGGTCGTTTGGGCTTGGTACCGGAAGTGTAGCCGCCTTTTACAAATCACTGATGGATAATATCCGTTCGGTTAATGCAAGCGTAGAAATATACGCGGTACCAAACGAAGTGGAGCCGGCCATTCCTTTTGCCGAAAATCATACGCCATGTAATTATAACGCCTCCGCCATGCATGACTATTGGCAGGCACTGGTGAGGGTCCATAATGTTTTTACCGAGTTCAGGGCTGGGTTTCAAGGCAAGAACAGCCCTGTACATTTCTTTTGGGGAGGATTTGATCTTGCCGTAACCCGTTTTTCGGGCAGGCCGGCACCTAAACACCAGGGCAGTGTTCCTAACATGCCGGCAATAATAATGCAGGAAGCTTATTCGCAGGAAGTAAGTTCCTGTGGTTTTTGGCCCGGATCTGATGCTTTCCCGCATCCGGTTTTTTATGCTTATTGTTACCCGACTCCGGCGGACTTTAGCAAACAGCAGGTGTCACCTCCTGAAGCATTTTACAGCGGGGAGATGGGTGAGTTTTTATTGACTTATGAAGTTGTTTCCAGGTCAGCCGATCCAGAAAAAACACTGCTGCAGTTTTTGCAATCTACCTATGACGCTGCTGCCATAACAGGAAATTGGGATAAAGATCTGCAATGTGATCTGTCCGCTCTAAAGAATGCCTGACATTTTTACGTCAGGGCTTTGAGACTAAAGGGTACACACATTTTTTTCATTTGTTTTTATCCCTACAATAAATTAACTTTAATTAGCAATAATTATTTGATTATGAGCCAATTTCCAGACCCTGATGAAACCCCCACTCCCGAAGAAGACGGTCAAAACATACCTGATATATGGGATATTAAAACATCAGGTAAGGGCCGCGTAGGCAGGTCAGATCCCAATCTTGATGAAGCTATGCCTTGCGCCGAAGACAACGAGCCTTATGAGGAAGGTGATTTCGGAACACCTGGTTTATGGAATGGCGATGATCTGTCATCATCCGAGCAGGGAGACTACCTTGAAACCGAATAATCAGGAAGCTATAGTTGCGATAGCAAAAGCAATCCCCATAACTATGGGCGAAAAAAATATCGCTCTTAAGCAAAGAATGTACATTTTCCACCTGGTATCATTTTTTTTAGTATTTTTTTCAATCCGTTCCTTAAAATTGATGATTTCAACCTTATAAAAAGCTAATATCCTGTCATCATCACCAAGTTTGTCATTGAAAAACCCGTTGTTAAAGTATGCTTCGGGGCTTGTGCCGGGTAAAAGATATTCGCTTGGCGTTACACTTTCCAAAATAAATATCAATCCCAATATCAGAAAGTAAAATATCCCTACTACGGCTGTAAATAACAAGGTATCTAAATGAGGGTTATCCTTCCACCTGCCAATAGCATAAGCCACAAGGCCGATTAAAATACCAGAAACAAGCGTTAGCAACCCGTTTGAACGCTCGTAAATTCCCTTTGCCGTTTCCATGGTGTGGTTATAAGATTTTTCGGCCTGGTCAAATATGAACTTTGCATCCTCTATGGTTAATTTGTTCAGCCAATCTTTTTTTTCCTTCCAGAAGTTTTCCATACGCATACTTTTAACCTAATTTAAAGTTAATCTACCGTAATTCATACAAAATCAACTAAATACAACTCAATTCATCTTTCCCCCGGGCATCCCTGAATAACAAAAGCCCGGCGCTTTTAAGCAACCAGGCCCTATTCAATTAAACATGAACTCTTACTAGTTGGGCATTAGTACAGTGTTAACTACATGGATAACACCATTTTTTTGAAATACATCGGCAATAGTGATCCATGATTTACCACCTTTTTCATCAACAAGGTATAGCTTTTTGCCTTGTGCCATAACGGTAAGTGTACCGCCAGCTACAGTTTTTAGTTCGGCTTTACCCATACCCGCCTTAACTTTAGCCCATAAATCTGTCGAGCTTAAACGGCCTGCCACTACGTGATAAGTAAGTATCTTGGTCAGCATTTCCTTGTTCTCTGGTTTCAACAAAGTTGGAACGGTCTCTTTCGGCAGTTTATCAAAAGCCTCGTTGGTTGGTGCAAAAACGGTGAACGGGCCATCGCCTTTCAGGGTTTCAACCAGGCCTGCTGCCTTAACAGCGGCAACAAGTGTAGTGTGATCCTTTGAATTTACCGCATTATCAATAATATCTTTAGTTGGGTACATAGCTGCGCCGCCTACCATTTTGGTTTGTGCGTTGGCTTTGGGGACTACTGCAAAAGCTACTAATGCAAAGGCCGCGATGATCATTTTTTTCATAAATTATTGTTTTAATTAGTTTGGATGAAACTACGGCTCACGGCAACCAACAGATTCGCAATCAACCAAATTAAATACAAAACCATGATTACCAACACATTAACAACACCCTATTTTAGAGTAAGAAGAGATCTTAGGTATACAAAACAACTCAGCTGTTTATTACGTGCTTTTCCAATCCGGGGTGATCACAATTACGTTTATAATTGAAACCAGCAAACAACAAATGCTTACCGAAAAACTTATAGCCAACAGGATCCGTGCAGTGAGGGAAGAAAAAAATTACACTCAATTTTATGTTGCCTATAAACTCAACGTATCGCAAAATACATTCAGCAAAATTGAATTAGGCAATGTTAAGCTCACCCTTACCAGGCTCATTGAGATAGCGAAAATTTTGGAAGTTGATCTGGTGGACTTTTTAAGAGAAGAGCATTTGCATATTATCGCCAGATAAAATCGTCCCTAAAACATTTTCAACCTTCCAATTACTCACTTCCATTTTCCATGGGGATCAATCATATATTTTAGGAATATGAGTTTGATCGCAAATTTTTCGATAAATTCAGCCCGGTTATAAACAATCATGAAAACTACAACGCTGGTATGCCGGATATTACTCGGTTCACTTTATTTGATATTCGGGCTCGATTACTTTTTACATTTTATCCCTTATCAACCGCTGCACACTGGTAAAGCCGGAGCTTTCATAGCTGGATTAAAAGGCACGGGCTACTTTTACCCCATGCAAAAGGTGATACAAATAGTGGGAGGGCTTTCATTGATGTTTAACCGTTATGCGCCATTTTCGGCAGTGGTACTTTTCCCCATCAGTTTGAATGTATTGCTGTTCCATACTTTTTTAGTGCCATCTGGATGGCTTATGGGCGTCACCTTGGTAGTGCCTAATCTCTTGTTGGGTTATGCATACCGCAAATATTACAGTGGAATGTTTACGATGAAAGCAGTCGGAGAGTAATGAATACTGAGGTACCAACCAAGAACGCTACTACCCCTTCAGGCTCTGCCCTATCCACAGCGGGATCAGCTTTTTCCTTTCCTTCATCATCGCTACAAATTCGGGTGCATCAAAATAGCCAGCCTCCAGTTGCCTTGGACGCACAAGGAACGGAAAAACGATCATCCCTGCAATATTCCACATCAGGTTAATGGGATGAAATTTAATAACGCCATCGGTCTGCATGGCATAAAGCTGTTTTGCAAAAAAAGAATCAGTTAACGTTTTAACCTTTTCAACCATGGGTAAAGTGGTTTGCCCTGCAAGTACCTCGTTCACCATAAAGAAAGGAAAATCAGGGTTTTCCAAAAGCTGATCAATATAGTATCCTACACAAGTTTCTATCTTGTCGATGGCAGTAGTGGTTTCATCGTTTAAAACCGGTTCAATTTTATCGAAAAGCTTTTTGATGGTTTCATCCATGATAAACGCAAAAAGATTTTCCTTACTCCGAAAATAGTAGTTAACAGATGCTACGTTGGTATTGGCCTCGGTAGCTATATCCCGTACGGTAGTAGCCAAGAAGCCCTTTTTGGTGAAGATATTTCTGGCCGCATTCAATATTTTCTCTTCGGTTGTCGTTTCAGCGATTATTGTCATGGATGATATATGTTTTCAAATTTACTCATTCAAAAACATATATCATCCAGGGCGATTAATGTGAGTCGGCCACGGCCTTTTGTCCTTTTACAATTGGCGCCAAAAATATGAGCGGAATTGCCGCCAGCATCACCCAGCCAACCACCATGTAAGCGTCGTTATAACTTAACAACGTGCTTTGCTTATTAACCGTACCGTCAATAGCTGCATAGGCCATTTTTGAGGCATCAAAAAATGATTTGCCCTTAGCCATGAACCCATGCAACAGGGCGTTATACCTGTCGGTAAAATAGTTATTATATGGGTTGATATTGGTTAACAGATTGTTGCGGTGCGTTGCCACGCGGATATGGATCAGCGTATTTAAACCCGCTATACCAAACGAACCGCCCAGCTGGCGCATCATATTGTTTAAACCTGTTCCCTGCCCTATTTCGGCACCTTTTAAACCGCCGATAGCGATAGTGGTAAGCGGTACAAAAAGCAACGATAAACCGATCCCCCTGATGGCTAAAGGCCAAAAGAAATCGCCGGTACCTGATGCCAGCGTTGAGCCGCTCATAAACCAGGAGAAAACAAAGAACAATATCATACCACCCACAGCCATAAATTGTGCGGGCAGCCCTTTATTAAGCATAATCCCTACAAAAGGCATCATCATAATGGTGAACAAACCGCCGGGCAGCAAGATCTCGCCGGTTTGTTGCGCCGAAAACCCCAGCAGGTTTTGGCAAAAAACAGGAAAAACAAACTGCGACCCATACAAACCCACGCCAAGGATAAAAGAAGTAACCATCCCCGCCGAAAAACTGCGGTGGCGCATGATCTTGAAATTAACAATAGGATGGTCGGTACTTAACTCGCGCCATAAAAAAAGCAGCAAACCTATAACCGCTGTACAGGTAAGTACAATGATATAGGTGGTGGCAAACCAGTCTTCGTCCTCCCCTTTTTCCAATATGGTTTGTAAACTGCCAACGGTTATAGCCAGTAATGCAATCCCCCACCAGTCGATAGGTTTATCTTTCCCGTCTCGGGATGTTACTTTTACATACATTACCGTAAATATAGAGGCCAGGATCCCCACGGGTATATTAACATAAAAGATCCAGCGCCAGGCGGCATGGTCGGTTATGTAGCCGCCAATTGTTGGGCCTATGGTTGGACCAACAACAGCGCCTAATCCAAACAGGGCTGTGGCTGTGCCTAATTGCTCTGCCGGCCATGTTTCAATCAGTATGGCCTGTGATGTTGAAAGTAAGCCACCTCCCGCTAAACCCTGTAAAATCCTGAAACCAACAAGTTCGGTCAGGCTACTGGCGTTACCGCATAAAAACGAAGCTATAGTAAATACAATAATTGAAGTTAAAAAGTAGTTTTTGCGCCCAAAAAAACTACTCAGCCAGCCCGACATGGGCAAAATGATCACGTTTGCCACACTATACCCTGTTACTACCCAGGCGGCATCGGTTATGGTGGCCCCAAGGTTACCCTGGATCTGGGGAATGGAAACGTTAACTATGGTGGTATCTATTAATTCTAACAGTGAGGCTATAATCACCGTGATGGTAATTATCCACTTTTTAAATCCTGACTCGGCCATTTGATAAAAGTTTTGTGTCGTAAATGATGGCACAAAATTAATCAATCGTTTGATTAAAACATTTGTTTAAAATAATTGTATAAATTATTACGGTGGAGTGACAAGCAGATTTTTAAAGAAGATCACAAGACAGGTTATAGCCGGAGTAAGCCCTGCCGGATTGCGGGGTTAATACTTAATGTATTGATTAATTGCAAAGGATTCTTTTAGGGGAGGAAGCCGGTTAATATACTCATCACACACCGGGCAACCTGCATATATCAGGGCCGCTTACATCAGTAGAAAGCACTTTTCTGAGCCCGGAAACATAATAACATTCAGGTTAAAACCGGAGGTTGATACAACTCTTTTTGATCTTTCGACCGCAAAAGGGAACTAAGCCTTATTAAAAAACTCTCCAAAATGCCAAAGTATACCGGAGGGATCGTGTAAAAAACATTCCCTCCCCCATTGCTCGACGCGAATTGGGGTTAATTTAACGCCTTTATATTTTGAGGGCAGATCTAAAGCTAACAGTTCATTCCAATAGCGGGCAACATCGTCAACTTCCAGAAAGATCATGGTATTATCTATCCAGTCTTTAACGTAGGCGTTTTGCAAGTAAAAGGCGAGTTGGCCGGTTTTAAAAACCGACATATTAGCGTCAAGCACAACTTCGTCGAAACCCAGATCGCGGTAAAAACTACGTGATATTTCAAAATTTTTAGAGCCAATGAACGGCCTGAGCGATAAAGCGTTGTGTTGCATAATTGGTTGGGGTTGAAATCAGGCCGGCAACCTGCTTAATTTTGCTGCAGATTGCCGGCGACTAATTAAATACTAAGGTACTTTATAGCTACTGATTTTCAAACAAGTCCTTAGGATTAACCTTCGCTCCTAATTTTTTTGCTGAGAAAGAAAAGTAACAAGTGATGCAAACTCATCATACGATAAGGCATTGGCAAGGCCTACTGGCATCATGGATGTTTTCAATTCCTTCCGGGTAAGCACATCGCTTGATTTAATCGTGAATACATCTCCCGTTATATTTCTCATCACTATTTTTTGGGCAGACTCATCTGTAATAAATCCCATATAATTTTTATTGCCTTTAGCTGTTATCATCACTGTGGCAAACCCCTGCGAAATAGAAGCACTGGGCTTTAAAATGGATTCGGCAATTTGCTGACGGTTCATGATCGAACCGATCTGTCCCATAAAAGGCCCCTTTAACTTTTCGCCCCGGGTGAGGCTATGACAGGCTATACAGCCTTGCTGTGCAAAAAGAGCTTTTCCCTTCTTCGGATCACCTTTAACTTTGGCTAACATCAACATAACATCTTCAATAGATGTACTGCCAATCTGCCCTTTTTTATTCAGGATCTTTGCCAAATCCACTTTGGTTTCTTTTGTTGCAACGCTTTTTTCCTCACCTCCAAATGCGGTGATACCCATTTGATGGCGCTCATTCAGATCAGCATAAAATTGTTTGCCTGCGGCGTCCGATTTGGCCCGTTCAAGTGTAAGAAATTTTTCAATACGAGGTGAAGCTTCCCAGGTTATACCTTTGTAAATAGGCCCATGTGAATCTGGCCGGGTACCCCACCACCATGATGCATCATAAGGTGCTTCCTGTTTATAAAGGCGAGCCAGGGTTACCAGTATTTGTTTCTTAGTTTTTGGATCTCTAATTTTTGGATAAGCAGTAATCAAACCATTCACCGCCTTTGCGTCATACATGTATCGTAATGCCCATAATGCTAATGTTGAATTGGATGTTCCAATTGCACTAACACATGCATCAACCGCATTCATACTCACAAGTGCCCTTACAGCTAAGTGGGCCGGTATTATGGCTGAATTAGGCGTAGCGTGCGGACCTTCTGTATTTTTAGCAGGCGCTACAAAACTTGCAGGAACCTTCGTTTTAAGCAATTCAATGGCTGCCTCTAAACGGCCAAGTCGGCCAAGGCCGATGATTGCTGCTGCCTGCACACGCGGAGAGGGATCTTTCAGTCCACTTAAAAAAGGAGCTATTGGTACCTGCTCTATTCCGGCTTTTCTATCGGTTAATTCACGTAGTGCAAATTCCCTCAAGGCTTTATCATGAGTAAGTTGTACAAGGTTGGCTATTCCACTTTCCCTGGCAATTTGGGCGTAAGTAAAAAGTGCGGCCGCCCGTGCATATAAAGGTGCGCCTGCGTCTGATGCAATTGCAAAAGCCGCTTTACTACTTTCGTCTGCCGGCCTCATAATAAGTTCCTGCGAGGCGTTTAACCTGGCAACAGCGCTTTCTGATTTTAGCATATTGGTTAAATCGGTTATCGACATCGCCTTAACATCAGGAAATGCCTTATATGACCATCCATTTGGTATGGCCCTGATAACATAGCCCTTTGATGCACTGCCTGAATATCCGGCTCCATCCCAGGCCGAGAGGTAAAGCCTTCCGGATCCATCCACATCAAGATCGGTGATTTGGGGAAGTTCAATAAATGGTTCTTCTGCTTGCGTAAAGCTGGCCCCATCGGGCTTTACCCTGTTTATATAAAGTTCGCTCCGTCCCCAGTCGGCGGTCATAGGCACATGATTGTATTTCTCCGGCCAGGTTGGCTCATCCATAAACAATGAACCTGTACCCGAGCCACCACCCAAATCAACCAGCCCCGGCAAAATTTCATCAGTAAAATGTTTAAATAATAGTGGATAACCGTATTCGCCAGATTGGATATGATGCGAAAAACGAATATTCCAGCCGCCACCATCATTGGTATTATCGCGGGTAAATATATTCATGTACGGATCAATAGCAACATCATAGATATTGCGTGTGCCGTGGGTATAAATTTCCATTTCCTTGCCATTAGGTCTAACCCTTATGATACCGCCACCCAGCATTGTCAATTTTCTGCCATCGCGGTCGATAGCATCATGAAAGCCGAAATCGCCCACAGCTATATAGATCCAGCCGTCAATTCCCATACGGATACCGTTAGTAGCATGGTCTGTTCCGCGTTCGGCCAGCATGTGCGCATTACTTAAATGTTCAATAAGCGGCTTTGGAGGCCCATCGGCTATACCATCATGGTCTTTATCTTCAAAAACTTCGAGAATCATGCCATTAGCTTTGCCTGTTTCTTTCGAAAAAACTGTATGAAGCACAAAAACCTGGTCGCCCATGATGAGTATACCGCGCGGATCGTCAACATCGGCAAAATCAGTATGCTTATCTAACTTGCCATCGTTATCGCTATCTATAAGTTTAATTATCCGCCCCTTGCCGGGATCTTTGCCCAGCGACCCCATCATATCAACGCCAACAAACACCTCACCGGTGGCTGCTACTGCTAAACAAGCCGGGCTTGGCGTAATATCAGGGCCCGTAAACCTGGTGATCGTAAAACCGGCGGGCCAATGAAGCGAATCGCTTTTAGAGTGATTTAAGCCTTTTACTTGTGTTGAAGCTAAAACACCGTGCTTAGCTGGCTTCACTTCGTTAATACTGGTATTGGCGAAATATTTGAATGTAAGCAAAAAGGATATGCAGATGAACAGGGTCAGGGAAAACTTTAACATCGTTAATTATTGGTTATAGGTAAATTATTAGTGATTCTTTATTGCCTGGCGATCCGCTTTTCGGCCGTTAGTTGCTGTATTACAGCGGTAAGTTTCTGAGGATCGTGTGCATATTTTTCAAGATTGACAATTTCAACCTTCCTGAATTCAACGGGGTGGCTTTCACTTTGTAAAGAAATTGTGCCACTTTTTAACAACGCGCCTTCTTCTGCTCCGCCAACTGGATCCAGTTGCGGGCGATGATAACGTAACACTTCTTCTCCATTTACATAATGTACAACAAGCGAATCCCCCAGCACCAACGCCTCCACCCTAACCCATTGGTCACCATGAAAGGTTGCCGATTTTGAATCAAGGCAATGACTTTTAACAACCGAGTTATCAAGCACGTACTGCGTTCCGGGGGTACACACGTTGGCTGTTGGCCTTTTGTCCTTACCGTTTCCGCCCAGCAACTGCACCTCAATGGATACGGGAAAATCCTGGTCGAGCCCCATTGTTTTAGGATCCTGGCCATGTATCATGACTCCACTGTTGCGGTATGCCCATCCCGGACCATCTTTTATTTGGTTTCCGGTGAAGCGGTACTCAACACCTATCAGGTAGTACGAAAAAGGCCTTTTGTAAAATAAATGCCCAAACTGCTCATCAAACTTTTCATACTGATCATAATTCACCTGGATCTTGTGATCAACAACCCTGAAGGTGTTACCAAAATTTTCATTCAACTTATGTTTCCTGATCTTAATAGTCCAATCGTTTAAGTCTTTTCCGTTAAAAAGCTGCTCCCATTTAATTTTCGGCGGTACATCAACACTTTTAAGTGCCAACAAAATGGGTAAGCTTAATAACAATACAACATTCAATATTGAGAAAATGAGTCCGCGTTTTATCATGATAAATTATTTTTTTTATATCTAACTATGAGTTTATCGCTCAAAAAAGGATAAACACAGATCGTTATGCAGGTACAATTGGTTGCTTGACCAAAAATGCAATAATACAACCAAAAAAAAGGGGGACAAAGCCCTAAATTTAAGGGGGTAAAATAATATCCATAAAAACCCAAAATCATTAACTATCAAAAGTAGAGCAACAATAGCCCAACAAGTCCATATCCCTCCTATACAAAGCAACAAAGCCTCAACACTATCCGGCTGTTGTTTGTAACATTATCGTTCAGCGTAGAAAACAAAACCCATTTGTAAATCATTTTGATATTTTTACTTACCAACTATTAACTAATAATTATAATGTATAGCAGGATAAATAATGCTTTAAATCCGAGAATACACTTTATCTTTCTGTTCCTTTTCATTTACCTACATGTTTTTGGTTTTGCCGAAGGGCTGCCTGTGCGGTATGTAGGTATTGAAAACGGATTATCAAACAACGCGGTCACTTCCATATACCAGGACCAATACGGTTTTATATGGATGGGCACATATGATGGCTTAAATAGGTACGACAGCGATGAATTTAAGATCTACAGAAATGAATGGAATAATAATAAATCCCTCCCCTACAATCATATCAGTGCGTTAAACGGCGTTGGCAACAAAATATTAATAGGCACCCAGCGGGGCCTTGCTTTTTATAATTACCAGGACTCATATTTTTATCCCGAATACTTTCAGGAGCATAACAATGGGCGCCGGTCAAAAATTGCGTCAAACATCAATATCATAGTAACCGATAAAGACAGTAATGTATATGTAGGATCGGACGAGCTTGGGCTATTGAGATATGACAAGATTAAAAAGCTGTATCTGCAAACAGGGCTTAATAATATATATAACTATAGTGTAAAGGCCTTATGTCCAACCCGGGGAGGTGCCTGGATATTTGTAAAAAGCGAGGGGCTCGGTTTGTACGACCGCAAATCTGGGCGCATAAATATCATCAATACGCAACTTAATAGTGCCAGTTGCCTGCTTACGGATAAAACCGGCAACCTGTGGATCGGTACAGAAAACGGTTTGTTTTTATTTAACACTAAAACACAAACCCTCAACCGGTTTCACCCTCCTACCGACAAACTCACAAGCGAAAATATATCTAACCTAACGCTCGACGAAAAAAGCAACCTCTGGATAGCCACCGACGGCGGAGGCATTAATATTTTTAATACAGATAACGGCAAACTCACTTTTATTACTAACGGCAATAAAGCCGGCTCTTTACGCAGCGGAGCTATTACTACAGTTTTTCATGACCGGGAGTCAAGAAAATGGATAGCAACCCTGCGCGGCGGTGTAAGTGTTGTTGACAATTTTAAAAAGCCTTTCGCTCTTTTTAATAATGATCCCTTTAATAAAAACAGTGTGATCAACAACTTTATCCTTTCATTTTGTGAAGATGAAAAGCACAATTTATGGATAGGTACAGATGGTGGTGGCCTTTGTTATTGGAATACCAAAAATAATTTGTACACCAGTTATACCCACGCATCAACCGGCGGCGGCTTAAGTTCAGATTTTATTGTGAGCATACTTAAAACCTTCGATAACAAAATATGGGTAGCGTCCTTCAATGGCGGTATAGATGAGTTTAACAAGTCCACCAGCGAGTTTAGGCATTACAAATGTTTTAACACATCGACCCAAACAATTGATAATAACCTATGGAAACTTTATGAAGATTCCAGGCACCATTTATGGGCGGGTACTACCCGGGGTGGCGCTCTTTACTTGTATAACAGGAAAAAAGACGTCTTCGAGTTGTTTGATGAAAACCTGGTTAACGTACATTCTTTATTTGAAGACCGGAATGGAACGTTATGGGCAGGCAATTATACGCGGCTTATAAAAATAGATACTGTTAAAAAAGCACACCGCTTTTTCAACATTGGTTATGGCATAAGAGCTATCGCCGGAGATAAGTTAAACCGTTTATGGATAGGCACGGAAGGCGGCGGACTATTGAAGTTTAACCTTACAGATATGAGCCATGTAAGATATACCAGGGCCAATGGCTTACCAAGCAATTCCGTTCTGAACATACTTATCGACAGCAAGGAGAACCTATGGTGCAGCACTTATAATGGTTTAACAAGGTTTTCTCCGGCAAAAAACGAGTTTTCCAACTACATTGTTTCCGACGGTTTGCAAAGCCTTCAGTTTAATTATAACGCGGCAATCCGGTTGCAATCAGGCAATATGGCTTTCGGGGGCATTAATGGGTTTAATATTTTTAACCCCGACAGCATAAAGGTAGCAGACCATAAGCCAGATCTTCGCATCACAGGCCTGAAGATTGATAATTTGGAGACCGATGGTTCCAGTGAGCTGCTAAAGAATCAATCAGTAGCCGACCTTAAAACAATCCAGCTTAGTTATGAGCAAGCTGCGCTCACCGTTCATTACACGGCGCTTGAATATTCATTTCCTGATAAAATTCAATATGCATATTACCTTGAGGGCTGGGACCACAGATGGAACTATGTGGGCAAAACCAAATCAGCTTATTACACCCATTTAAGTGAAGGAACTTACACGCTAAGGATCAAGGCAACAGATACCAGGGGAAACTGGATGTCAAAACAAGTAAGTATCAGGGTTATCGTATTTCCGCCGTGGTACAGAACATGGTGGGCTTATGGAGTATACCTGGTTATTATTTTCGGGATGGTATACATTTACTTTTTATACCGCGAAAAACAAACAAAACTTAGATTTGAAATTAACCTGGCTAACTTAAAAGTTGAAAAGGAGAAAGAATTGAACGAAAAGAAGCTCGCTTTTTTCACCAACGTTTCGCACGAGTTCAGGACTCCGCTTACGCTGATCATCAACCCCATCAAAGATTTACTGGATAAAAATAAAAGCCATACGGATGAGCTTAATACAGTATACCGAAATGCCCGCCGCTTGTTAGGCCTGGTTGATCACCTGCTATTGTTTCGCAAAATTGAAAGCGAAAACGCGCAATTAAACATAAGTGAGATGAATTTTGTGAGGGTGTGCGAGGAGGTGTTTTCATGCTTTGTACACCAGGCCAAAATCAAAAAGCTGAATTATAACATTGAAACAACAAGCCGGAATATTGGGGTATTTGCAGACATTGAAAAAATAGAGATCGCGTTATTTAACCTTATTTCAAACGCCATTAAATTTACTCCAGACCATGGCACCATCCATATTATGGTAGAAGAAGACAATACACACGTTTCCTTTAAAATAAGTGACAATGGCATAGGCATCAATACAGAAACTGGCGACAAACTGTTTAATAAGTTTTACCAGGTGAAAGACAATAATTACTTCAAAAAAGGATTTGGCATAGGTTTGTACCTGGTTAAAATATTTATTGACTGCCACAAGGGTACCATAAATTATACAAATAATAAAACCGGCGGAACCACCTTCACTTTGAAATTACCCAAAGGGATAAATCACTTTTCGGCAGAGGAGATAAATGTGGTAGCGGCTCCTGATTACAGCTTTGTGAACGACCTTATAGATCATGACAGCAAAGACCTTGTTGAAGAAAACACTGAAATGCAGAAACTTGAAATATTTAGCCAGGAAAAGCATACCATCATTGTTATTGACGATAATGAACAGATCAGGACCTATATTAAAAAGATATTTTTCGCCGACTATTTGGTTATTGAGGCTAAAGATGGCGCAGTTGGTTTTGAATTGATCAAAAAATATATCCCTGACCTGATTATAAGTGATATTGTTATGGACGGGATAAATGGGCTGGAACTATGCAAGATGATCATGGACGATGCAGCCATAAAACACATCCCGGTTATTTTGCTCACCGGCGATACTACGCCCGATATCATGGTAAAAAGTCTTGAACAAGGTGCCATAGACTTTTTGCGGAAGCCATTTGACAAAGAATTACTTACAGCAAGGGTTAAAAGCGTACTGCGAAACAAAACCAAACTTCAGCAATATTTTTATAAGGAAGTTACGAAGGAAAACATCGCCATTAATATTTCCCGCGAAAATAAAGACCTGCTCAATAATTGTATTGCTGTGATCGAGCAAAATTTCAACAGCGATAAGTTTGATGTTTATACCCTGGCCGAGGCAGTAGGTATCAGTTACCCAACACTGTTTAAAAGGATCAAGAGCAGTACCGGCCAGTCTATTAATAACTTTATCAGGTTTGTCCGGCTGCGAAAAGCTGCCGAGCTCCTGATCCAAACCAGTTGCAATATTAATGAAGCAGCGTTGCAGGTAGGCATCAGCGATATCAAATATTTCAGGGAGCAATTTCATAAACAATTCGGGGTCAACCCATCAGAGTTTATCAAAAAACACCGGGCTAATTTCCAGGTATCGTACCGCTTAAACGAGTTTGAAAAACCTCCGGTAAATTAAACGGCCATTATCTAAAGTTCGGAGAAGAAAAAGTATTTGCGATCCATTACTTCTCTAAAAAAATCAATAAAGAACCTATAACCTATTTCAACCCCTTTAATTTATGGTTTTGCCCCTGCCCGGCTTTTTAAAATATGACTTATTTTGTTTGAAGCTGAGATCAATAAGATCAGCTAAGATCCACCATTATTCCTTTGTTATGATTACTAAGATAATTATTGCGCTGCTGCTCCTATTTATGCCGTTTGCAGGTAAATGTCAACAGGATACATCGGGTGGCTATAAATTGGTTTGGGCAGATGAGTTTAATAAAAATGGGGCTCCCGATCTGGCTAACTGGAAGTTTGAATCGGGCTTTGTACGCAATAACGAAGACCAATGGTACCAGGAGCAAAACGCAATTTGCCGCGGTGGTAAATTGATCATCGAAGCGCAAAGGGTACACCTGGCCAATCCGGGATATGTGCCTAACAGTACTAACTGGAAGCAGAAAAGGCAGTTTATAAATTATACATCATCAAGTATTAATACCAGGGGCAAACGTAGTTTCCAATACGGAAGGTTCATTATGCGCGGCCGGATAAGTACCGATGCAGGCCTGTGGCCCGCTTTCTGGACATTAGGCATAGAAAAGCCATGGCCCTCCAACGGGGAAATAGACATTATGGAATATTACCGGAATATGCTTCTGGCCAATATTGCCTGTGGTACGGAGGCTCCTTATAAAGCCAAATGGTATAGCAATAACAAAAAGCTGAATACCTTTAAAGCCAACTGGAGTAAAAAGTTTCACACCTGGCGCATGGATTGGGATCAAAGCGCTATAAACTTATATGTAGATGATCTTTTACTTAACCATGTTGAACTGAAAGACCTGGTTAACCAGGATGGCAGCCAATTCAATCCTTTCATGCAGCCTCATTACATATTGCTTAACCTTGCCATAGGGGGCGATAACGGCGGAGACCCATCAGGCACAAAATTCCCTAAGCGCTTTGAAGTTGATTATGTAAGGGTGTATCAGAAAAATTAAAGCGCCGGGTTATTACATGTTGTTCGTTGCCTTTAAATTGTCATATATACATTATTCCTCACCAAAAACAGGGACATAAGACAGTTTAATTTTAAAGATGTTGCATTTCATGGATTTTATCCCCTTTTTTTTACAGCTTTACCCCCTTTTTTTCCAAAAAAATAACGCTTAATTGGGATAACCAATTAGCAACAGACCGCTCTTGTAACCGCTGCAAATATTGTAGCAGCCTATTTGTACAGTTTTTTTATTTATTAAAAGTCGCTTCCTGAGGCGCTAAATAATATGGCTTCTTTTCTTTCTAAGAAACGCGGACCATGATTATTAACATCAGGTTTATAGGAAGCAAAATTTGTTCTTTGAGATCGCTGCTTGAATTTCGCCCTGAATTTAAACTGTTGTTTTAACAATTATTACCTGCATCTATTAACTGATTATTAACCTAAACAAAAACTAATGGTAAGACAAAAAAAGTAAAAAGGAAACCGGACAAAGATCCAGACGCATTAACTAATGCCCAAGTTTTAATTTTTAATCAAACCCAATTATGCAATATTTTTTACCTGGTAAAATATTTTTGAGAAAAATATCCGGATCAGTAACTCTGTCACTGATCCTGCTGATGGCAATTCAAACAAACAGCTATGCAGTAACTACCTTTAACTCGCTTAGTATAATAAGATCTCCTCACCATGCTGCTACTGCTGCGCCAATTAGAGGAAAGGTGATTGACAAAACCACAGGCGAAACCATTATCGGCGCCTCTGTAAAGATCAAAGGAACCACCGTAGGTGCCGTTACCGATGTAAACGGTAGTTTTACGCTCAATGCCGATCCTAATGCCGTACTGGTAGTTAGCTATATAGGTTACGAACAGACAGAATTTCCACTTAACGGACAAACCTCGGTAACCATCAGGTTGCAAGTGAACGCAAAGAACCTGAACGAGGTAATCGTTGTTGGTTATGGTACTCAAAAGAAAACATCCTCAACTGCTGCAGTATCAACCATTCAAACTACCGAAATTGCTAAAAAACCGGTAGTTAATTTAACCAACAGCCTGGTTGGGCGTGCCTCCGGTTTAATTATAACCCAAAGTAGCGGAGAACCGGGTTACGACGGATCTAATATACTGATCAGGGGTATCGGATCTACCGGTGGCAGCTCCCCATTACTTATTGTTGATGGCGTACCTCGCGATTTTAGTCGTCTTGACCCTAATACTGTTGAAAACATATCTGTATTAAAAGACGCGGCCGCCGTTGCTCCATATGGTGTGGCGGGTGCTAATGGCGTAATCCTGGTTACTACAAAAAAGGGCAAATCAGGTAAACCTACTTTAACTTATAACGGTTACTACGGTATTCAAAACCCAACCAAAGTGCCAACCTTTGTTGGATCTTACGAATATGCGCTTCTGCGTAATGAAGCTAATGCTAATGATGGCCAACCCGCAGCATATACAGCAGACGATATTCAGAAATTCAAAGACCATTCTGATCCCGACGGGCACGCAGACGGGCATCCGTTACAGCAAATTATTCAGAGAAACCGCCCAATTACCTACAATAACGTAACCCTTTCAGGCGGTACCGACGATATCAAATACTTTGCATCATTAGGATACACTCACCAGGCAGGGATGTGGGACCCAACCTATCTTGATAAATATAATGGCTCGTTAAACTTAACTGCAAATGCCACAAAAACTACAATAGTATCACTTTCTGTTAATAGTTATGTGGAAGACCAGCACTTTCCGTCACAAAACGCGGCTACCATTATTGGGCAGGCTCAGCGCCAGGCACCAACAACTCCTATTTATTACAGCAACGGGTTATGGTCTGGCTATATCGGTCAATCACTTATTGGCGAAATTTATCATAGCGGTTATCAATTCAATGAAAACACGGCTGTGCTTTCACAATTCACTATTGATCAAAAGCTTCCGATCAAAGGTTTAAGCCTGAAAGGTGTGATCAGTTATGATAATGGGCCTGATCCGTTATTTACTGGAAATATAACTTCGTTTCAACGGATCTATACCACACCAATACCTTTCTATAACGTTGATGTAACTACCACTCCTTATACTTATAAACAAGGTATACAAGGAAATTCAAAGGCTACGTTTACAGAAAATTATAGTCAGAACCACTCACTAACCGTTCAGGGCTTGTTATCCTATTCGGGCTCTTTTGGTAAAAGTGATATTACCGCTTTGGCCGTTTTTGAAAGCCGCCGGGTAAAGTATCAAACATTTGGAGCCACCAAGTTTAACTATAATCTTGATATTGATGAATTGAATTATGGTGGCCCGGCAGCAGCCGATGCAACTAATGGCGGTTACTCAAACGGACAAAAGCAAATTGGCTACGTTTACAGGGTAGGTTATACCTACGACAAAAAATACCTGTTTGAAGCAGCAGGCCGCTATGACGGAAGTTATTTATTTGCCCCGGGGCACCGATACGGCTTTTTTCCGGCATTTTCAGCCGGTTGGCGCTTATCTGAAGAAAAATTCATCAAAGATAATTTTACGTGGATCGATAACCTGAAACTCAGGGCATCATGGGGTCAATCAGGAGCCTACCCAAGGTCTGGAAACACGATTCTTACTTACCAATATCTAAGCCCGTATAACCCTTACGCAAACTCTGCAGTTATAAATGGCAGTGCAACACAAGGCATCAATGAGGCATTACAGGGCAATCCTAACATCACATGGGAAAAAGCCAATAAAACCGATATCGGGTTTGAAGCCACGTTATGGAAAGGCTTACTAAGCATTGAAGCTGATTATTTTTATGAAAAGCGGTCCAACATGCTCGTAGGTATCGGAAATACATTGCCGGGAGAATATGGTATTGGAACCGGACTTGTAAACGGAGGTATCATGAGCAACCATGGTATCGACCTTACACTGCAAAGCTCTCATAGCTTTTCAAAAGACCTGCGGTTAGATGTTACAGGTACTTTTACATTTGCAAGGAATAAATTATTACAGGTTTACGAAACGAGCGCAACGGCAAACAACCCTAACAGGAGGATAACAGGCCGACCATTGAATACCATATTTGGTTATCAAGCGTTGGGGTACTTTAAAACAACGGATTTTAATACAGATGGATCGCTCAAAGCCGGGCTACCGGTTCCCTCCTTCGGGCCGGTTAAGCCAGGTGATATTGAATACGCCGATTTAAGCGGGCCTGACGGAAAACCGGACGGCAAGATAGACGCTAATGACCAAACGGTAATCGGGCATCCAAATACGCCAGAGATCATTTATGGATTGGAGCCCAGACTGACGTTTAAAAACTTTGATCTCGACGTTTTGTTCCAGGGTTCGGGTAACAGCAACATTGTTATCAGCAACTACTTCGCTTTTCCTTTCAATGCATCCGGTTCGGCTTCCCAACTGGTATATGACGATCATTGGACACCTTCTACCCCCAATGCCTTATACCCAAGGGTTACAGGCACGCCAACATCAAATAACACGCAAACTTCTTCGTGGTTTGTCAGAAACGACTCCTACATACGGTTAAAAAGTTTTGAAGTTGGCTACACACTGTCTAACAAGCTATTACGCAATAAAATCCAATCAATAAGAATATATATTGCCGGGCAAAATGTCATTAACTCTTTACCGCACGTAAAAGAGATCATTGACCCCGAAAACAGTGGAGGTAACACCAACTACTACCAGCAGCGTGTATTCTCATTAGGTTTAAATGCCACATTTTAACTAAAAATAAGAAAGCGATGAAACAGATTTTTATAAAATACAGACAGCTTTTTTTACTTGCTTTGCTTATTGTAAGTATTAGTGGATGTAAAAAAGATTCTTCTTTAAATGTAACGCCCAAAGGATTTCTGACCGGTGCAGCAACATTTGATTCTCAAAGCCATGCCGACCTTTTTGTGAATGATATTTACAATCAACTGCCAGATGTTAACAACGACTACCAATTAACAGAACAATATGCAGACAATAGTTTTTGCGGGGCAGCCTGGGAAAATGGACAAGCTACTGTAAGGGCTGGTTCAATAGGGCCAAGCAATGTTCCTACAGGTCCTGGYGGCATGTGGGATTGGGAAGGTAACTACGGAAAAATTAGGAAATGCAATATATTTTTGCAGCAGGCTGCTTTAAATAAAGCGAATTATACCGACGATTGGTACAAACAGCGTGTTGCGGAAGTCACCTATATGAGGGCTTACTTTTATTCATTGCTATTTACAGCATACGGCGGTGTGCCCCTTATCACCATACCACTTGATAACCGGGATGGGAGTGACATTTTTACTGCCCGTGCTACCATTGATGAAACAGTTGCATTTATTGAGGCCGATTGTGATGCCGCGGCATCAGTTTTACCTGCAAAAGCGGCAGAAACCGGTAGAGCTACAAAAGGCGCTGCTTTAACCCTTAAAGGCTGGGTAGAGCTTTTTGCAGCCAGCCCATTGGTGAATACGGCCAACGATGTTACTAAATGGAGTAAAGCAGCAGCTACCAATAAAGGGGTAATGGATATGGGAACTTATAGCCTGTTCAACGCCTCGCCTACCTCCTATGCCGATCAGTTTTTATCAGCAAACAACTGGAATGTCGAAACAATTTTCGCCAGAGGGTACGCTACCGGTCCTGCTAAAGGCAGTCACCGGGAAGGTTATCTGGGTCCGGTTTATGTAAACGGCGTTCAACAATCATGGGGTAACCTTGCCCCTACACAGGGCCTTGTTGATGACTACTCAATGGACAATGGTTTACCTATTACCGATGCCGCATCCGGGTATAATCCGCAAGCCCCTTATGTACACCGCGAACAGCGCTTTTATCAGTCAATCCTGTACGATGGTTCTTCATGGCAGGGCGATATATTCAAAACGCGCATAGGCGGCAGTAACCAGATAGATCTTGGCTCCACAAGCGATATTACCAACACAGGTTACAACGCCCGCAAAACACTTGATGAAAGCATTACAGGGCAAACAAGTATCAACCTTGCGCCAAGCTTTGCCAATTACATTATTTTCCGTTATGCCGAAGTATTGCTGAGTTATGCCGAAGCTCAAAATGAAGCCGTAGGGCCGGACGCGTCAGTTTACGACGCGGTTAATAAAGTAAGGGCCCGTTCATCATTACCTGCTGTAAAAGCTGGTTTAACCAAGGATGAAATGCGCGTCTACATCAGGCGGGAAAGACGAATTGAGCTTGCTTTTGAGGATAAGCGATGGTTTGATATCCGAAGATGGCTGATAACGACGGGACCAAACGGCGTGCTCACCTCGCCGGAATATGGTATGAAGATAGAAGCGGCCGGTTCCGGATTTACATATACTCCGGTTAAAATTTTCACAAACACCTTCTTCGAGCGGCAGAACTGGATGCCAATTCCACAGGCAGAAATTGATAAAAATAAAAAACTGGTGCAAAATCCGGGATATTAAAATTAATACCTGAACTTAATATAACCCTGGGCAAATGCCCGGGGTTATATGTTTAAAAGAATATTATAACACCCTACACTGACAAATATTTTTTAGCTTTAAGCTTTGTGCATTCGGCTTTTAGCTTTTGTATACTAATCGCATTTTAAAATATTCATGAATAATAAGCCTGATAATTACCGTCCTGCAAAGAATCGTAAAGTTGTAATTGTTGGTTTAGTTGTTTTGATCATAAGTGTTTTGGTAGGCTATTCCCTGTGGCATGTTTCTGAAAATAAACAGGATGATGCCGGCTCCGATATTCGTACTGATTTTCCTACAGCAACCTTGCAAAGTATTGCCCAGGGGAAGATATTGTCACAACAATATTGCCGCTCGTGCCATATGCTGCCTGATCCGGCCTTACTTAACAGGTTTAAGTGGAAAAATGTATTTCCGCAAATGGGTTTACGCATGGGTATTAAAGCTCATAGAGGGCAATCGTACGTTGGAACGATCAAGGGCGACGATCTGGTAGTGCCAGACAAGCCGCTATTAAATGAGGAACAATGGCAGGATATTATTGATTATTACATGAACACTGCCCCTATTGCTTTACCTGCACAAAACAGGACTTTGGCAATAAAAAGAGGGCTTCCATTTTTCACCATCCAAAAACCGCTGCAATCGTTTGACGGGAAGCAGGTACTGGGCTGTTATGTAAAAATTGATAACAGCGTTAAACCCGCCCGGATCTTTGTTGCTGACGGGCAGGCAAAGAAACTTTATCTTTTATCAGCCCAATTAAACGTCATTGATTCAATGGCTACTACCGGACCTGTCGTAAATATCCTTTTTGATCATGGCAATACTATGATCTGCACTATAGGTAAGGAATTGGGAGCAAACAGTGATAAACTGGGTGCTATAACTCCCCTTGCAATCACAGCAAAAGGTAAAATGCAATTAGCTTCYCGGCCCATTTTTGATAAGCTTGGTCGCCCGGTTCAAGTATTGGCAGCAGATATGAATAACGATAATAAAACTGACTACGTTATTTGTGAGTTTGGAAGCATTACGGGTGAACTTTGCTGGATGGAAAACCTCGGCAATGGCGCTTTTGCAAAACATGTCATAAGTACTTTACCAGGAGCCATAAAAGCATATATTGATTACCAGGACAACAAACTACCGGGTTTGTATGTACTTTTTGCACAGGGCGAAGAAGGCATTTTTCGTTTTGAAAATAAAGGGGGAGGTAAATTTGAATCAAAGGAGATTTTAAGATTTCCGCCGATTTACGGGTCATCCTATTTTGAAATGGTTGATATGAACCACGACGGTCGTAAAGATATCGTTTATACCTGCGGCGATAATGGAAATGCCACACTGGTACTAAAACCCTATCATGGTGTATACATTTTCTTAAACGACGGAAAAGGGAATTATAAACAGCGGTATTTTTACCCTCTAAACGGATGCTATAAAGCTATCGCCAAAGATTTTGATGGCGATGGTAATATCGATATCGCAACGATCAGTCTTTTTACTGACGCAAGGCAACCTGAAGAAGGCTTTGTATACCTGAAGAATACCGGCAACTTAAACTTCAAACCATACGCTTTTCCTGCCGGTACAAAATTCGAACGTGCAGTAACCCTTGATGCTGGTGATATCAACGAAGATGGGAAATCCGACCTGCTTATCGGAAATGCTTTCTTTGATTTTGGCCCATTCAAATACAATATCAGTGAACCACTTTTTTACATTTTGAAAAACACTTCTAAATAAAAAACTATTAACTATTACCAGCCTAAATCCTGATTTTTACTATTTCGATGGCAGACGGAATAATTTTGTATTTTGTTTAAAATTGAATAGCCTTATGAAATCAATAGCAATATTATTTTGGCTTATAGCTTTAGGTTTTACATCATCGGCACAAAACAAAACTGATACAATTAAGGCGGATAAATATATCCCGCACCGCCCGGCATCCATCGGTATCATCGGCGATACAGCTGATGTAAACACCCCGGTTAAAGGCGGCATAGCTATGATTGGCGGCGGCAAAGATGTTGATAATGCTTTTAAATGGATGATAAACCGTAGCGGTGGCGGTGATGTAGTGGTGATCCGCGTCTCGGGCACTGATGCTTACAATCCTTATATTTTGGGATCAGGTAAGGTAAATTCAGTTGAAACACTCAAGATAGATTCGCGTGAGCTGGCCAATAATGATACAGTAGCCAACATTATCCGTAATGCCGAAATGCTGTTTATTGCGGGCGGCGATCAGTCCAACTATATGAAATATTGGCGCGGCACCAAAACGCTTGATGCTATTAATTACCTGCTCAACGTCAAACACGCCCCCGTTGGCGGCACCAGCGCGGGCTGCGCTATTTTAGGCGGGTTTTATTATAGCGGCGAAGATGGCAGTATTACCGCCGACGAAGCGCTCAATGATCCTTACAACCCGCTGGTAAAAGTTTACAATAACGACTTTTTACAGTCACCCTACCTTAAAAATGTAATTACCGATCAGCATTACCTTACCCGCAACAGGCAAGGCCGGCACGTTACCTTTTTAAGCCGTATCATTAAAAACTGGAACATTTATGCCAACGGCATAGCTGCAGACGAACGCACTGCTGTTTGTATGGATGAAAATGGCCAGGCAACCATAATCGGCACCAGCAAAGCGTATTTTCTACTTACCAATGCCCAAAAAACGCCTGAAACCTGCGAACCCGGCAAACCATTAACGTGGAACAGGAAAAATCAGGCAATTAAGGTTTATGAAATTCAGGGCTTGCCCGAAGGCAGCGGCAGTTTTGATATCGCTCATTTTAAGCAAAGGAAAGCCACCGGTGGCAAATGGTATTGGTGGTGGGTTGATAATGGAAAGTTAAATCAACAGGAGATAAAATAGTTTTTTTATGTAGAGACGCATCACATGCGTCTGCCGCAATGCAATTTCGATCTGCATATTTGGAGACGCATGTGATGCGTCTCTACATTAATCACTTCAGCACCGCCGGTAAAATATAATCCCGCATCATTTTATCCACCTGAGGGTGCGCGTACGGTGTATTGTAAGCTTTGGCAGTTATAATAACCACCAGCGGCTGATCGGTAAAAACAAAGATCTTGTTGCCGCCATTGCCCGAGCAATAATAGGTTTCGTAAGCTTTGTTGTTTACCGTATAGGTTTTATTCCAGAACAGATAACCGTAAAAGCCCTCGCCTACCACATCTTTTGGCAATGTAAGGTGTTTAGCGAATGATTCCTTCACCCAGCTTTGCGGCAGTACCTGCTTGCCATTCCACAAGCCGCCATTTTTATATAACTGGCCGAATTTGGCGTAATCAAGGGAGCGCATTTGCAGGCCTCCCGCTGTGTTAGGTACATTTTGCGGGGTATATTGCCAGCGATAATTACTGATGCCTAAGGGCTTAAAAAGCTTTTCGGCCGAATATTTATCAAGTCCGCGGGGTACCGATTTATTCAGGATATCTCCCAACACCACCACGCCGGCCGTAAAATAGTTCCATTGCTTGCCTGCGCTTTTATTGCTGTCAGTTTTAAGATCAAGCGTGAATTTAACCCAATCATCGGTAGGGTACATATTTTCCTCGTTACCGGGTGAGTCGCTTTTGTTATCATCCGCATCAAAAACTGAGCTCATGGTAAGCAGGCTTTTCAGCGTTACATTCTCTTTTTGGGGCGAGTAGTTGCTGAACTTTTTAAGATCATAAAACTCCTTTAAGGTTTGATCAACGCTTTTAATGTATCCATCATGAATAGCAATACCCATCATAGTCGAAGCAAATGTTTTACCCACCGAACGCGGATTATGCAATGAGTCGCGGGCACTTCCGTTAAAATACTCCTCAATGAGCAGCTTACCGTTTTTGATCACCACCACGCTGGTGATCTGCTTAAACCTGTTACCGGCAATAAGCGCATTCATCTCCATGATTTTCTTTGTATCGAAGCCTTCTTTTAATACCTGCCAGCCGCTCCCTGGTTTTATCGGTTGAAGTTCAGCATCCTTTGGATCAATTGCCGGTATGGTAAACCTGATCTCGCCCTGCGCTATCAGCTCACCAACTTTCATATCGGGAACAACAACATAAGGCCTTACTTCAATTTTTAACTGATGTGTGCCGGTTGTAAGCGCATCGTCACCACCACGATTTATAAACCGGCCCCACAAAGAACGCCCCCATGAATCCTCTCCCCGGTTGCTAATGAGCGGGACAAAGATGGTGGTCTTTGTATTTTTTACATTCGGCAAATTAGCCCCTTTATGCAGGTTTTCCTGGTAAACCTGTTTGCCATCTACATAAAAAGTAAACTGAAAATTACCCTGATTTAATTGTTCAACACTTAATGATGGCTGCAAGCTATGTTGATAATTGGTTAATGAATTAGCCAGCAAAAGCCGCATGTACAAATTATTGGCAGGTTTGGCCTCATAGCCCGTTAACAGATCGGTTTGTTGCAACTTTTCAAGCGGAATGGTATCTGCCTCAAAAACAACTTTGCCAATATTGGCTTTTTGAAAAGCCGAAGTAATAGGTTCCGGTTCTATTATATTGCCTTCTTGCGCGTATATTTTACAGGTAGCTGCAATTATGATGGAGAGTATTAGTAAATAACGTTTCATTTTTATTTGTTTAGATTTTACAAATCTGCCTCAATAAACACATTTAAAATAGAACAGGATTAACATGCCCTCAATAAAAGCTTGCGATATGCCGATGGATTGCTTCCGCCAAATTGCCTGAAGCAGCGTAAAAAATGGCTTTGATCGGCAAATCCGCAGGTAAAGGCAATATCGGTTAAAGACAAATCTTCATTTGCCAGCAACGCAAACGACTTTTCAACCCTGAGCTTGCGGATGTATTCACCTATGGTACAATTGAAATATTTGGAGAAATCGCGCGATAGGTGAACCGGGTGAATTTGCAATACCCCTGAAAGTTGGGCAAGTGTATGCTTCGCGGCAGAATCATCGGCCAGCAATTCTTTTAGCCTGCCTACCCATAAAGGTATTTGCCTTGACGCGCCAATATTATTTAACTGCATTTTATTGAGCGTTTGCAGTAATAATGACTCTACAGCTATCCCGGTCAATTCGTCGCAGAACTTTGATTCTTTAAAGATCCGGTACAAAAGAAATTTGACGTCTGGATCACCAACTGCAAAACTGCCTTCCAGTTTATCCTGCTTTAACTCCAGCGCATCAAACCAGTGTTTTTGTAACTCGATATGAAAGCCGCGAGTAAAACCGTTGGGCTTGATGTTATAATGCGGGTCATGCCAGTTATGAAACAGCAAACTGCCAGCCGGGCAATGATAAACTTCCTTTTTATTGCCTTCTATAACATTACCGGCCAGTATAAAAGTGAAGTAGGCATTTTCATGGTAATGCCAGTCCACCTTATCAAGAGTGTATTCGGTATCGGTTATAGTGATACCCTGTAAATGTGTTATTTGGTTGGTTTGTCCGTAAAAGCTGCCTGTCTGTAATTGTTTCACGATTCACGGAGCGTAAATGAAAATATTTATAACAGTTAAGGAAACGCGCTTAACTCCCCCTTTAGGGGCTGGGGCCGAGGCTTAAACCTCCTCTACCCTACGATCAACAGTTTGAACGTTGGTATTAACGTAGTCGTTTTCTATCAAACCGTCGCGCATACGTACTATACGGTGGGCATGCATAGCAATATCCTCCTCGTGCGTTACCAATATAATGGTATTGCCTTTGGCGTGGATATCTTCAATAAGGCCCATGATCTCGATAGAGGTTTTGGTATCCAGGTTACCTGTCGGCTCATCGGCAAGTATGATAGACGGATCATTAATCAGCGCCCTGGCTACAGCCACACGCTGCCTTTGACCACCCGAAAGTTCGTTTGGTTTGTGATCCATACGATTACCGAGCCCTACGTTTTTAAGAGCGTTAGAGGCGCGCTCCATGCGTTTTTCTTTATTGATACCCGCATAAATAAGTGGCAGTGCCACATTATCCAACGCAGTATTACGTGGCAGCAGGTTAAACGTCTGGAATACGAAGCCGATCTCCGAGTTACGCACTTCGGCAAGTTCACTATCTGTCATGTGGCTTACGTCTATCCCGTTAAGGATATACTGTCCTTTGGTTGGCGTATCCAAACAGCCTAAAATATTCATCAGAGTTGATTTGCCCGAACCAGATGGACCCATCAAAGCAACAAACTCGCCTTTGTTAATGGAAAGCGAAACAGATTTAAGTGCGTGGATCACCTCGGCACCTATTACATATTTACGCCCGATATCTTTTATAGTAATTAACGGTTTGGCAGTATTTGTTGGCTCCATGAATTATTTTTTGTTTGGACTGCACAAGGGTGCCTAATGTTACAGCGGTTTTTATTTTTAGTCGAACCAAGTCCGTAAGTCCGATGTCCGCAAGTCCGTAAGTTTTTTAGTTCCCATTCTTTCGCGCTTTCCGACTTTCGGACTTTTCCGACTTTCGGACTCAAAAACCCTTACTTCTCAATAACTTTCGCTACTAAAAAGTAATCATCATCATGTTTAGGGGCATTTTCCAAAGCTTCTTCGTGAGTAATTTGTTGTTTAACCACATCCTCACGCAGCACGTTAGCCCCGGTAGTCATATAAACCAACGGTTCAACACCCGTTGTATCTACCTCGTTCAATTTAGCCATAAAATCAAGGATCTTGCTCATATCCTTCATGGTATCCTGCACTTCGGTTTCGGTAAGTTCAAGGCGGGCCAGGTGGGCTACTTTTTCAACGGTTTCTTTGTCGATGGTCATGCCTGTTGTAATTTTTTCTTTATAAAATGGTAAGCCATATTGAGTTAAGCACCGGCTTCAACAAAAGTTAACCGGGCCGTTTCAATGGGTTTATGTACAAATATATCACAAATTCCCGGTCTGCTGCCATATAATTGACTAAGCGAAAGTTGAAACAAAGTTTTCAGGCTTTAAATCATTGTTTATAATTTCAAATATTTCATCCCGCAAAGCGTCGGCGTCATCAATTACCCGGTGAGCGGTTTCAACAGGCTTATGCACTTTAAATTTACACAGGCCCGGCCTGCTGCCGTGTTTAGTGCCGGTGTCCCAAAGAATCTGCCAGGTATTTGCCGATGATACCGGGATAATGGGTATTTTCAACTCAATGGCCAGCCTGAAAGGGCCGTTTTTAAACTGGCAAAGCTGAGGCGGATAATGATCTGAAATCCCCCCTTCAGGAAAAATGATGAGGGATATACCTTCCTGTAATTTTTCGGATGCTTTTTTAAACGCCCGGAATGATGACATTTTACTGTCGCGGTTAACAGGGATATCCACCGTACGGAAAAAAAGACCGGTTACCAGGCCGTCCTCAAGCTCCTGTTTACCCATAAAACAGCAATTGCTTTTAACCAGGATACACATAGCCGAAATGTCAAGGTTTGAACTATGATTAGGGCAAATGATATAAGGCTTGCTCCAGTCTATCGGCTGCTCATACTCAAACTTGTAAAAAATACCTACAAAGGCCGAACTTACTAATCCCCAGATCCTTCTGCATGTATTAAGTGTGTGGTAGCGATCTGGTTTACGGGAAAAATAATAGAAAAAAGGCCATAATAAAAAGTAGCCCAGGGCCACGCTTACAACGTAAATATAAACGTGAACTTTTCTCAATATCATTTTCATCATCACCAAAAATAGAAAAATTCCTTACTTTCGCCACACTATGGAGACTGTTGTTAGTGGTATCCGGTCAACCGGAAACTTACACTTAGGAAATTATTACGGAGCGTTGCAAAACTTTATAAAAATGCAGGATGAATACAACTGCTTTTTCTTTATTGCCGACCTCCACTCGTTAACTACACACCCTACACCTGCTAATTTACATGGCAATGTAAAACAGGTGCTGATAGAATATTTAGCCGCAGGTATCGACCCTGAAAAGGCTACGATATACGTACAATCTGACGTTCCGGAGGTTACCGAATTATACCTGTACCTGAACATGAACGCTTACCTGGGCGAACTGGAACGTGCCACATCTTTTAAAGATAAAGTGCGTGCCAGTCCAGAAAACGTTAATGCCGGTTTGCTAACCTACCCTGTATTAATGGCTGCCGATATCATTATCCATAAAGCCGTAAAAGTGCCTGTTGGTAAAGATCAGGAGCAACACCTTGAAATGGCCCGCACTTTTGGTAACCGTTTTAACAGACTGTACAATCATGATTATTTCCCCGAGCCTTTTGCATTTAGCTTTGGCGAAAGCCTTGTAAAAATTCCCGGCTTAGATGGCAAGGGAAAAATGGGCAAATCAGAAGGCGAAGGCAATGCCATATTTTTAGGCGATACCCCGGAGGCTATCCGTAAAAAAGTAATGCGCGCAGTAACCGACGGCGGCCCGACTGTTGAAAACCAGCAGAAACCACAGGAGATCCAAAACCTGTTTGATTTGATGAAAGTAGTATCAACACCTGATACACTTGCCCATTTTGACGGCTTATATAATAAAATGGCCATCCGCTATGGCGATCTGAAAAAACAACTTGCCGAAGATATGGTGCTGGCCACCGCTCCTATCCGCGACCGGATCAATGCCATTGCCAACGATGCCGATTATCTGCGTAAAGTAGCCGAAATGGGTGCCGAAAAGGCCCGCGAAAGCGCATCAAAAACAATAAGAGAAGTTAGAGAGATCATCGGCTTCAGGAAATTTTGATCAGGATTTACAGAAGTTAAGAATTGTCAGAATTTTTGTTGAAGCCTTTTTTAATTCTGCTAATTCTGTAAATTAGGAAAATTCTGATTCAGACAACTAATCAAAACGCATGCATTTAGCTATTGTAGGAAATATAGGCGCCGGAAAAACTACCCTCACCGAGATGCTGGCCAAAAACTACGGGTGGGACCCATTGTATGAAGCTGTAGACAACAATCCTTACCTTGAGGACTTTTACAGCGATATGAAACGCTGGAGCTTTAACCTGCAGATCTACTTCCTGAACAGCCGTTACCGCCAGATCATTGATATTCAGAAAAGCGGCCATAATATCATACAGGACCGCACCATTTATGAAGATGCCTATATTTTTGCCGAAAACCTGCATGATATGGGCCTCATGACCACCCGCGATTATGAAAACTACGAATCAATTTTCCAGAATATAACCGAGTTTATTAAACCGCCCGATCTGCTCGTTTATCTTAAAGCTTCGGTACCTACGCTGGTGAGCAATATCCAGCGCCGTGGCCGTGAGTATGAAATAGGCATCCGTTTAGATTATCTTTCCAAACTGAATGAAAAGTATGATAAATGGATTAGCAACTACAAACTCGGCAAACTGCTGATCCTGGATAAGGATAACCTTGATTTTGCAAACAATACCGAGGATATGGCTACCATCGTAAACCTGATTGAGCGGGAGATTAACGGGCTGTTTTAAAATCACGCAATGAAAATCTTAGGCATCATCCCCGCCCGCTACGCGTCGTCACGTTTTCCCGGTAAACCATTGGTTGATATCGGCGGTAAAACTATGATCCAGCGTGTATACGAGCAGGCTAAAAAATGCCAAAGCTTAAACGAGGTTATCGTAGCTACTGATGACGACCGCATTTTCAAGCATGTAACCGGCTTTGGCGGCGTTGCGGTGATGACAGGTTCCAATCACCAAAGCGGTACCGATCGCTGTGCCGAAGTTGCCCGCCTGCATCCCGGGTATGATGTGATCATCAATATCCAGGGCGATGAGCCCTTTATTGATCCTGAACAGATCACCAAATTAACAGCCTGCTTTAACGACCCTGATACGCAGCTGGCTACCCTTATAAAAAGGATCCTGACCGACCAGGAACTGCATAATACCAACTCCCCCAAGGTGGTGATCAACAAACTATCTGAAGCTATTTATTTTTCACGCGCTACCCTACCCCACATCCGTGGGCAAGAGCCTGAGAATTGGCTCGAATTTCATATTTTTTATAAACATATAGGCATTTACGGTTACCGTGCCGATGTGTTGCAGCAAATAACATTGCTGCCGGTATCACCGCTTGAAAAAGCCGAAAGCCTGGAACAACTTCGCTGGATCGACAACGGCTACCGCATCAAAGTAGCCGAAACCGAGCTGGAAACTCATGCTGTTGATGTGCCTGAGGATCTGGAGAAATTGAAATTTGATATATAGTATTTCCTCAACATCCACAATTATTACGTACTGCTTCCCCTGCTTAAAACCTTCCAATTATTAATACGTATAAGATTAAGTGCGCCATATTAAAGGCCATTTAAACTATTGAAACACAAACTCTACTATTAATAATTAACGATTTTTCGGTAAACAACAAACCGTTTTATAGTTTCGTATTTTAACCAATTATTGCTTTGTATTTTATTAACTTCACGTGTAGCGTAGCCGTGTTATTAACCTGAAATCATTATGAGGATAAGGCAGCATCATTTTGTAAACAATAGCTGGGTAAACTACTTCGCCGATCCCGAATTTACCGCCGAAAAATGCCAATTGGTACTTGCTTTCGGTGCACCGCAGCTGATCACTGATCCTGCGATCTATAATTATCTTAAGGCGGACTATCCTAACGCAAATATTGTGTTCGCTTCTACTTCGGGCGAGATCATAGGAAGCGATGTGTATGATGACAGTATAGTGGTGACCGCTGTCGAACTGGAAAAATCAACCATTGCCTGTACCTCTACTCACGTCAACAAACAGGCTAACAGCGCCGAAACAGGTGCCTTCCTGATGGCACAGCTGGATAAAAAAGGGCTAAACTGTGTATTTATTATATCCGACGGCACTTTTATAAATGGAAGCGAACTGGTTGACGGCTTTAACCGCGATAACCCGGATAAAGTTCCGGTAACCGGCGGTTTGGCAGGTGACGCAGCGCGATTCAGCAGCACCTTTACCAGTCTCAATGATATTCCTGCGCAGGGTAATGTTATAGCTATCGGCTTTTATGGCGAAAATCTGCACATCAGCCATGGTTCAAGCGGGGGCTGGGAAGAGTTTGGGCCACAGCGCACAATCACCCGTTCGGATAAAAATGTACTTTTTGAGATAGATGAAAAAAGCGCACTTGATCTTTACAAAGAATATTTAGGCGAGTATGCCAAAGAACTGCCTGGCTCAGCCCTATTGTTCCCTTTATCATTGAGTATCGAAGGTTCGGACAAAAAACTGGTGCGTACAATATTGAGCGTTAACGAAGTTGAGAAATCAATGACCTTTGCCGGCAATTTGCCCGAAGGCAGCAAAGTACGCCTGATGAAAGCCAATTTTGAAAAACTGATCGGCGCTTCATCATCGGCTGCTTCTGATGCCATAACAAGTCCTGAACAAGCCGACCTGGCTATATTGGTTAGTTGTGTAGGTCGCAAGCTGGTGCTTAATGAACGTACAGATGAAGAATTAATGGCAGCTAAACATATTTTCGGCAATAAAACATCTATGGCAGGCTTTTATTCCTATGGAGAATTATCACCCCTTAATAAAGGGTCAAACTGCGAACTGCATAACCAAACCATGACTATCACAACCTTTACCGAACACTAATTTATGGAGTACCATCACTTATTAGATAAGCAGATAAAAAAAATGCTTCCGGCGAAATATCAGGAAGATGATGCTATTTTGCAGTTTTTAGGTGCCGTAAACAACAGTTTCAAAAATTTTGAGAAGTCGATAAAATTGGCAGATCATGCCTTTAATGTAAGTGAGCGTGAATACGTAACCGCTACCGATAACCTGAGGCTACAGAACGAGATCAAACAGCGTTCTATCTCCCAGTTAAAAGAAGCCATAAGGGCGCTCAATCCCAATGTTGAATTAAATATATCTGATTCGGACGATGACCTTATCCATATTATAAGCTTTTTACACGACCGGATAGCCAAAGCTAAAGAGCTGGAAGTTGCGCTGATCCACTCAAAAGAGCTTGCCGAAAAAGCGGCCATGGCCAAGGCCCAATTCCTGAGTGTTATGAGCCATGAGATCCGTACGCCAATGAACGCGGTTATCGGCTTCACTCACCTGCTCATTCATCAAGACCCCAAGCCCGAGCAAAAGGAGTTTCTGAACTTTCTGAAGTTTTCGGCCGAAAACCTGTTGGTGCTCATAAATGATATATTGGATTTTAGCAAGATAGAGGCCGGTGGTCTTGAGTTTGAAAGTGTTGATTTTAGTTTAACCGATCTGATCAAAAACATACGGCTTGCCCTGCTGCAAAAGGCAAACGAAAAAAACATCCAGATAAAATTGATGATGGATCAGGATTTGCCCAATGCCATCATTGGCGACCCGGTACGTCTGGGTCAGATCCTCACTAACCTGATGAGCAATGCTGTTAAATTTACCCATAAAGGTAAGGTGACGGTAACTGCATCGTTAGCCAGCAGTACAGATGACTCATCAACCATTGACTTTGAAATAGCCGATACTGGTATAGGCATAACACCAGATAAAATTGATCATATTTTTGAAAGTTTTAGCCAGGCCAGTTCGGATACCACCCGCAAATACGGGGGCACAGGTTTAGGGCTAACTATTACCAAACGCCTGCTGCAACTGCTTGGCAGCGATATTACCGTTGAAAGTGAATATGGAAAAGGCTCGGTATTCAACTTCAGCCTTACCTTCAAAAACAGTAAAAGACAATTGAACAGTACAGCCGATGGCGATGAGTTTTATCGCTTAAAAAGCCTTAAAGGCACGCGACTGTTGATTGCTGAAGACAACCAGATCAACGTGATACTGGCAAAACAATTCATGAAACAATGGGATGTTGAATGCGATGTGGCTGAAAACGGCGAAATTGCTTTAATGCTGGTGCAAACCCACGACTATGATATGGTTTTGATGGACCTGCAAATGCCCGAAATGGATGGCTACCAGGCTACCCGTGCCATACGCGACTTAGCAGGCGACAAATACAAAAAACTGCCAATTATAGCACTCACTGCATCAGCCATGCTTGATATCCAGGATATGGCATTTACCGTTGGCATGAACGATTACGTAAGCAAGCCTTTTAACCCTAACGAATTGCACCGCAAAATTGAGTTGTACAGCAGGCAAAAGGAAAGTGTATAAGGTTGCTTTCCTTTTTGGTATCCCTCTCATAACTTACTCTTTAAAAATAACTTACAACAAAATTACATTAACAGTTTCCTTTTTTGAAAAACAGATACGCCGAAGCGTGAAAATTTTCTTACTTTTGTATCCCGTACAGAAACAATTGGTCGCGGTATAAAAGCCCGGCCATTTTCAAAAAAAATCATGACTAAATATATTTTTGTTACGGGCGGTGTTACCTCATCGTTAGGAAAAGGTATAATCTCTGCTTCTTTAGCCAAACTCCTTCAATCTCGCGGTTACCGTGTAACCATCCAAAAATTTGATCCTTATATCAATATCGATCCGGGAACACTTAACCCTTATGAACACGGCGAATGTTACGTTACCGAAGATGGTGCCGAAACCGATCTTGATCTTGGCCACTACGAGCGTTTCCTGAACACTCCTACTTCAAAAGCCAACAACATCACTACCGGCCGCATTTATCAGAATGTAATTAATAAAGAACGCGAAGGTGCTTTTTTAGGAAAAACTGTACAGGTAGTGCCCCACATTACCGATGAAATAAAAAGAAACTTCCGCATACTGGGCGAAAACGGTGAATATGATATCGTGATCACCGAATTGGGCGGCACCGTAGGCGATATTGAGTCGTTACCATATATTGAGGCTGTAAGGCAGTTCCGCTGGGAAATTGGCTCGGCCAACTCACTGGTTATCCATCTTACACTGGTACCTTTCCTTGCAGCAGCAGGCGAATTGAAAACCAAACCAACGCAGCACTCGGTAAAAATGTTACTGGAGTACGGTATTCAGCCAGATATCCTGGTTTGCCGTACCGAACACCACCTTACCAATGATATCCGCAAAAAGATCGCACTATTCTGTAATGTGAACATCAACGCGGTTATTGAATCAATTGACGCACCAAGTATTTATGATGTGCCTTTGTTGATGCTTAAAGAGCAGCTTGACAAAACAGTACTTACCAAATTAAAGCTTCCGCACAAAAACGAACCAAGCCTCGAAAACTGGAAAGAATTTCTTGGTCGCCTGAAAAACCCTACCGCCGATGTACGCATTGCACTGGTTGGTAAATATGTTGAGCTGCCGGATGCTTATAAATCAATTACCGAAGCCTTTATCCATGCTGGTGCTAAACAGGAATGCAAAGTAAGGATTGAATACATTCCTTCAGAGCAGTTAACGCCTGAAAATGCTGTTGAAAAACTGAAAGGTATGCACGGTGTATTGGTTGCCCCTGGCTTTGGCGAGCGTGGTTTTGAAGGCAAGATCCAGGCTATCCGCCATGTGCGCGAAAATAATATTCCTTTCTTTGGTATTTGCTTGGGCATGCAATGTGCAGTAGTTGAGTTCGGCCGTAACGTTTTAGGGCTTGAAGGCGCTAACAGTACTGAAATGAACCCAGAAACCGAATACCCTGTTATCGGTATGATGGAAGATCAGAAAAACATCACCAATAAAGGCGGTACCATGCGTTTAGGCGCTTATCCTTGTGACATCAGAAAAGGCTCAAAAGCTGCTTTAATATATGGAAAGACGCATATTTCTGAAAGGCATCGTCACCGTTATGAGTTTAATAACGACTACCTTAAGCAATATGAGGCTGCTGGCCTTACCCCATCGGGCATAAATCCTGACAATGGCCTGGTGGAGATTGTTGAGCTGAAAAACCATCCATTTTTTGTGGGTTCGCAATTTCACCCCGAATTAAAATCAACAGTTGCTAATCCGCACCCACTTTTTATTAACTTTGTCGCCGCTTCGCTGGCATATGCCCGCAAAAAATAAGTAATTGTACGATAATTAGATAATGGATAAAAATACGTTTACAGGATTATTCCTGATCATGGCGATCATTGCCGGCTCGATATACTTTTTAAAGCCGTCGGAAGCCGACCTTAAAAAAGAGCGTGAAGTACAGCACCAGGATTCGCTGAAAAAAGCGGGCGTGGCTGCAACTGTAGCTGCTGCTAAAACCACGGCAAAGTTTGATACCGCCAAAACAGTCAAAGTTGATTCGGCTTTATTAAAAATGCCTTTCGGCGCTGCATCTGTTGGTAAAGAAGAGTTTGTTACCATCGAGAATAAAGAGTTGCTTATTAAATTAAGCACCCAGGGCGGTAAAGTAGCCTCTGTTGAATTAAAGAACTACAAAACTTTTGATAAAAAACCTTTGGTACTTTTCAGCGGTGACAGCAACCAATTTGGTTTGAAGTTCGCTGCCGGAGTTGCCAATATCAACACCAACAACTACTATTTTACCCCGAGCGTAAAAGCACTTAACATAGCCGAGAAGGATTCAGGTTCGGTTACGTTGCGTTTGAGCTATAGCCCTACCCAGTATATCGATTACGTTTATACTTTAAAAGGCGACGGCTATAAGTTAGGCTTAACTATTAAGCCAACCGGACTTGATGGTGTGATCAATAACAGTGCTAATGTTAATATCAACTGGGCGTCAAGTTTACACAAACAGGAAAAAGATATTAAACAAGAGCGCCAGTACTCTACCGTGTACTATCTTGATTCAGAAAATCATGATGAATCATTAAGTGTATCTAAAGACGATCAGAAAGAAGTTGGCGATAAAAAACTATCATGGGTTGCATTTAAACAACACTTCTTTTCAAACGTGCTGATCGCTAAAGGAGGCATCAGTAAATCAAGCTTAGCGGTATCAACCGATGTGGCAGATACCACTGATGTAAGGCAAATGAAGGCCGACCTCACCATTGCACGCGCCAGCGACGGCACAGTTCCGTTAGATTTTTATTTTGGACCAAACCGCTACTCAACACTTAAAGATCAGGGTAACGATTTGCAAAAACTGGTAGATTTAGGTTGGGGTCCTTTGAAATATATCAACCGTTTTGCGGTATTACCGGTATTCAATTTCCTGAAGCAATTCAACTGGAACTACGGTCTTATCATTTTAGTATTAACCATTGTATTGAAACTGGTATTGTCACCACTTACTTACAAATCATACCTTTCCATGGCTAAAATGCGTGTATTGAAGCCCGAAATGGATGAGATCAAAGCTAAAGTTGGTGAAGATAACCCTACCCTGTTACAACAGGAATATCTGAAACTGTACAAAAAGGCAGGTGTTAACCCATTAGGAGGCTGTTTGCCCTTGCTGATCCAGATGCCTATAGTTATTGCATTCTTCCGCTTCTTCCCAAGCTTGTTTGAGCTAAGGGGCGAAAGCTTCCTGTGGATGCATGACCTTTCAACTTATGACTCGGTTATCAAATTTGCTCCTATAGCCCTCATTGGTGGAGTTAACCACATTAGCTTAATGTGCTTACTGATGACCATTTCAACGTTGATCTATACTTATTTCAACAACCAGATCTCGGGTGCTACAGGTCAAATGAAATACATTGGTTACATCACTCCACTGGTGTTCCTTTTCACACTGAACAGCTACCCTGCCGGTTTGAACTATTATTACTTTTTGGCCAACATGTTTACCTTTTTACAGCAATACCTGATCAAGTTTATGGTTGATGATAAAAAGATCCATGCCCAGATCCAGGAAAACAAAAAGAAACCTGAAGATACCAAAAAGAAAAAATCAGGCTTCAGCGCCCGTATGGAAGAAATGATGCGGAACCAACAGCAGTTACCTGCTAAGAAGAAGCCGTAAGTTTGAAGTCGGCAGTCCGCAATAGGGAAATCCGAAAGATATTTAAGGCCCCTGGGAAATTCTCTTCCAGGGGCTTTTGTTTTTCTGCAAGCGTCATTGCGAGGCATGAAGCAATCCCCGATTTGCAGAGCCGCTCTTTATAGTTTGAGAGTGCTTCGTTCTCGACGTTTTTTTACACTATTTCACTAAAATAATTAGCAAAATTATATTACATTTGAAATATCATGTATGCAATTGTCGATATAGAAACCACCGGGGGGCATGCCAGTGCTAATGGCATCACCGAGATAGCCATATGCATACATGATGGCAAAAAAGTGGTTAAACGCTTCGAAACGCTTGTTAATCCACAGCGTGACATCCCCATTTACATCAGCGCTTTAACCGGTATTACCAATGAGATGGTAAGAGATGCGCCGCCTTTTGAGGATGTTGCCGCCGATATTTATCACCTCATTCACGGTAAGATCTTCGTTGCCCATAACGTAAACTTCGATTTTTCTTTTGTCAGATACCACCTTGCCGCAGCGGGTTATGACCTGCAAACCAATAAACTGTGTACTGTAAGGCTTGGACGTAAGATACTGCCGGGATTACCATCATACAGTCTTGGCAGGTTATGTAAACATTTGGGCATCGATAATCAAAGCCGCCACCGTGCTATGGGCGATGCCGAAGCTACCGCCGAACTGTTCACGCTACTGCTAAACAGCGATACAGACAACCATATTAAACAGTCGCTTAAGCAAGGTTCAAAAGACCAGGTACTGCCACCTAATCTATCAAAAAAGGATATAGACCAGTTACCTTACACACCGGGGGTATATTACTTTCATGATCAAAAAGGTAAAGTGATATATGTAGGCAAGGCTAAAAACCTTAAAAAACGGGTAAGTAGTCACTTTACAGGCAATAATCCAGGTTTTCAACGGCAGGAGTTTTTGCGCAATATCCACCAGATCAGCCACCAGGTTTGTGGCACCGAACTCATTGCTTTTGTGCTGGAAGCCATCGAGATCAAACGCCTGTGGCCTAAATACAACCGTTCATTAAAACGCTTCGAAAACGCTTTCTGTCTTTACGCTTTTGAAGACCAGCGCGGCTATATCAGATTAGCAGTTGATAAATATCGTAAATACAGTGACCCGATATATACCTGTAACTCGTTGCTTGATGGGTATAACCTGCTTAACAAATTGATAGAGACGTTTGACCTGTGCCCTAAACTTTGTTTTATTCAAAAAAACAATGAGCTATGTACCAGCGCAGCCGGAAGCAACTGTGCCTGCGAAGGTATTGAATCCCCAGAAAGTTACAATGAGAAGGTAAACAATGCCATCGATCAGCTTAAGCTGGCTTTACCTACTTACGCTATCCGGGATGAAGGCCGCACCGGCGATGAACACAGCTGTATTTTGGTTGAGAAAGGCCAGTTTTATGGCATGGGTTATATCTCTCATTATTTTGACGCTGATAACGTGCAGCAACTCAAAAGCTACCTCACACCCTACCCGGGAAACGATTATATCAAAAATATTGTAGCTACTTATGCCTCCAAGTACCCGGACAGAATGGTGGTGTTTGGGTGAGGTTAACTTTAAAGCTTTATCGCTCTTATACCATGCGTCATTGCGAGGCACGAAGCAATCCCCAAGAGGCAGAGCGGTAATACTGATTTCTCTGTAAAGCTCGCGATTGCTTCGTTCCCTATAATGACGTGATCGTAAATTATTGATTATCAAGTATATTTATTGATCGTTTTATAAATATGGGCGTTGCCTGCGGCCCGTGCTATCCGCTCATACTGCACAAGGCATTAGCCACAAGGCCGGTATCCGCTCCTATCACTAACGCAGCCCACGCACACCATCGCTGAAATATATTTTATACGTCATCACGGTTTTTTTTAGGATTTCTGATGCTTACTCGCGATGACGCAGTAATGGAGACTCAGTCCCGCCCCAAACCACCACTTCTAAATAAATAATTATCTATTAAGTTAAACATCTCCACACAATTGAGTTTTTTTTTGGTTACCCTTATAACATTTACCAACAAAAACTTAAAAAATGGATAGTATCAATCAACAACAACCTGAGGATAACATGAAGGACCTCAATGGCCCGGAAGCCCTCGCAAAGATCAAAGAACTTGCAGAAAGTGCGAAAAGCTGCTTTTTTTTGAGTAATCTTAAAACAGGTGTCCCGGCTTCTGTACGACCAATGTCGGCACAAAAAATTGACGATGAGGGAAACTTCTGGTTCCTGAGCGCTAACGACAGCCACAAAAATGACGAGTTGGCCAAAGACCCCTTTGTTCACCTGCTTTTTCAGGGATCAGGATATTCTGACTTTTTAAATCTTTACGGGATTGCAACGGTAACAGAAGACAAAGAAAAGATAAAAGAGCTTTGGGAGCCCATGTTAAAAGTATGGTTCACCGGAGGTATTGACGATCCACGCATCAGCGTTATCAAAGTTGAGCCTACCGAAGGTTATTACTGGGATAATAAACATGGCAACGCCATAGCCTTCGTAAAACAACTTGCTGGTGCCGTAATAGGTAAAACTATTGATGATTCGATTGAAGGAAAACTGGTTGTCTGAGATCAGGATTTTCAGAATTTTTGAATCGACAGAATAAAAAGGGCTTGGGTATTAAACTCAAGCCCTTATATTTTGCTCATCAAAAGGCGCCTCCTTTGGAGGACTGGGGGGCTAAATATTTATCAAACCATTCGATATAGCGCTGCAACCTGTCAACCTGGTAACTGGGTACTGTTATACCGTGATATTGACCAGGATAAAGCACCATCTGCGTTGGTACGCCTTGTGACCTGAGTGCTTCATACATTTGTTCTCCCCCACCGGTTGGCACATTAAAATCTTTTAAACCAGACATGAACTGCGTAGGCGTTTTTATCTTATCGGCATGAAAAAACGGGTACGATAGTTTGATGTATTTATCTGCATTTTTCCATGGCGCGCCAAGTTCGTTATCATATTGTACCACCCACTGATCCGATCCATAGATGGCTAACTGCAATGCACTGCCTGCTCCGCTCGATGCCGCTTTAAACCGGGTATCGGTGGCTATGGTATAATCGGTAAGAATGCCGCCGTAACTCCAGCCGCCAATACCCAGGCGATCTTTATCGGCTATACCGAGTTTAACCAGTTCGTCTACCGCACCCAGCAGGTCTTTCACTTCTTTATTACCCCAATCGGCATATATGGTTTTGGTATATTCGATACCACGGCCGGTGCTGCCCCGGTAATTTACTGCTGCTACAGCATAACCAGCGCAAGCCAGCGTTTGCCTGATGTCATCAAATTCAAACTCGTCCTGATCTGTAGGGCCACCATGAATATAAAGGATAAATGGCATTTTCTTAGTTACAACACTATCCGGCGTATACAAAATGCCCGAAACCAGTGTCCCATCGCTGCTGAACGACTGGAAACCTTTTACATAAGCCAGCTTAACTTCACTCAGCCATTTGTCCTGGTGAAAAGTTAAGCGGCGGGTCTTGCCATTTTCAATCGCCACCAGTTCATGCGGCATGTAAGGTGTGGTCATCTTTCCTACCCAGATCCCTAACGAATGGCCTATAATATCAGAAAAACTGCATTCGTTACCTTTATATACCAGCATCGATTTTCGGGTAAGCAGGTTATACCTGTTTACATAACGAATTCTGTCGCTGCTTACCAGGTATTCTACATCTTTACCGTCCTTACTCCAGGCGATATTACTAACAGGTCTGTCCAGCTGTTCGGTGAGCAGGCGGTTATTTTTTCCGTCGGCATCCATCAGGCATAAAATATCGTGCTGATAAATGAAATAATCAGCATCACTTGTTGAGCGGAGGTAAGCTATACGTTTACCATCCGGGCTCCATATTGGGTTAATATCATGGCCGGTAAATGTGGTAAGCTGCTTTGGCTCAGCGCCCGGCTTAGCCTCTATTGTAAAAATATCTGTATTTTCATTCCGGTCGGGGTCGGCTGTGTGATTACTTACATAGGCTATTGCTTTTCCGTCGGGGCTCCACTGCGGCGAGCTATCATCCATTCCACCATTGGTTAATGTATCCAGCTTTTTAGCGACCACATCATACAGGTATAAATGGGAATGCAGGTGTTGCAGGTAACCTTCAATGTCCTGCTTAAAATGATAGCGGTCTATTTTAATTGGGAGCGTAGTTTTGGACACTTCCTTTCCTTTATTCTCAGGATCTTTAATGATCAGCGCTAACCTTTTACTATCCGGCGACCAAACGTACTCTTCAAGCTCACCTTTTATATCAGTTAGTTTATGTCCCTCTCCCCCTCGCCTGTCCATCAGCCAAACCTGACCGCCATTTTTGGAATCTTTTTCGGACAGGTACGAAATATACTTACCATCCGGCGTCCATTTTGGGGTAGATGCCGGTTCATCACCATAAGTAAGCTGAATGGATTGCTTTCCGTCAAAACTCTGCATCCACAAATGAGATACGCGCTTATCCTTAGCCGTATCCACTTCAGATAATTCATAAACTACCCATTTACCATCGGGCGATAACTGCGGAGCCATCAGTGTTGGCTGTTTATACAGATCGGCGGGTTTGAGCGGCTTTTTTGTTGTTTGAGCCATCAAAGGCAAAGAAATCACCCCTCCTAAAATCAACAGAACATATTTCATAAAACACGATAAAAAAAAAACCTTCTTAGGGCATAAAATATTATTTTTTCAAATACTTATCATACCATTCCACATAGCGTTGCAACCTGTCAACCTGGTAACTTGGTTTGGTAATGCCGTGAAACTGGTTCGGATAAAGAATCAATTCAGTTTGAATCCCCTGCGATCGCAAGGCTTCATACATTTGCTCGCTACCAATGGTAGGCACATTAAAATCCTTCAAACCAGACATAAATAATACCGGTGTTTTGATTTTATCAGCATGGAAAAACGGATACGAGATCTGGATCCATTTATCGGCGTTTTTCCATGGTACACCTATTTCATTTTCATACTGTAACACATACTGATCACTGCCGTAAACTGAAAGCTGCAATGCGCTGCCCGCTCCGCTGGCTGCCGCTTTAAAACGAGTATCCGATGCTATGGTATAATCGGTAAGGATGCCGCCGTAACTCCAGCCGCCTATTCCCAATTTATCGGGATTGGCAATACCTAATTTTTCCAGTTCGTCCACAGCCCCAAGCAAATCCTTAACTTCTTTATTGCCCCAATCGGCATAAATGGCTTTACAATAATCAAGGCCCCGGCCATTACTGCCTCTATAATTTACGGCTGCTACAGCATAACCGGCAGCCGCCAGCGTTTGCCTTGTTGCATCAAAACCAAATTCATCCTGCCCCACCGGCCCTCCGTGAATGAACAAGATCAATGGATATTTTTTATTAGGAATACTATCGGGCGTTAAAACAATACCCGATACCTTTGTACCGTCGGCACTTGTTGATTCAAAACCTTTGGCATAAGCCAGTTGCACGGTATTTAACCACTCATCATGATGAAAAGTAAGCCGGCGCAGCTTTTTATCTTCAAGGGCAAATAATTCGGCTGGCGTGTATGGATCTGTCTTTTGCACTATCCAGTTTCCCGAAAGGTTAGTGGCTATGTCATTAAAAACATAATCGCCTTTATTTATTGTAGTGATTTTACCGCTGTTAATATTGATATTGGCCAGGTAGCGGGTGCGGTCATCTGTTACTATAAAAACGATGTTCTTACTGTCTTTAGCCCAGGTTTGCGCACCGGTAGGGCGGTCGAGTTGCAGGGTAAGTGGCTTATTATTTTGCCCTACAACATCCATAATACACACTACGCTTTGATCGTACATCATGTAATCAGCGTCGCTGGTTGAGCGCAGGTAAGAGATGTATCTGCCATCGGGGCTCCATTGCGGGCTGCCGTCCCTACCCTTCCAGGTGGTAAGCTGCAGCATGCTGGCGCCAGGCCGGGCATCGATAGTAAAAATATCAGTATTTTGATTTTTGTCGGGATCGGCACTCCGGTTACTTACAAATGCAATGGTCTTGCTATCCGGCGACCATACCGGCGAACTCTCATCTTTATCCCCCCTGGTTAATGTATCCAGTTTTTTTGTTGCTACATCAATTAAATACAGGTGATTATGCAGGTGCTGAAGGTAACCCACAACATCTTGCTTAAAATGATAACGATCAATAACTATAGGTTTGGGTGTTTTAGGTTCTTCCTTGCCTTTATTTTCGGGATCGCCTATCTCCATTACCAAACGCTTGCCATCGGGGCTCCAGGCATAATCGTCAAGGTCGCCTTTAATATTGGTTAGTTTAACGCCTTCCCCACCCCGGCGATCTATCAACCAAACCTGCGAGCCTGTTTTTGAATCGCGCGAAGAGAGGAACGAAAGGTATTTTCCGTCCGGGCTCCAGCGTGGCGACGAAGCGGCTTCATCACCGTGGGTAAGTTCGATGGATTCCTTACCATCATAACTCTGCATCCACAAATGAGACACGCGGCGGTCTTTTGCGGTATCAACTTCCGACACACTATAAGCTACCCACTTACCATCGGGCGACAACTGCGGGTCGCTTACCGTGGGAATCCGATAAACATCAGCCGGTTTTAAAGTTTTTTTTTGTTGGGCAGATACCGTACAAACAGCAGAAAGCGTGAGTATAATGAGTAAGGCTCGCTTCATAAATGATGTATTTTGATAGAGCCTGTAATTTAGTAAAAGAACCTTGATTTATGAGATAAAAGGATTGCCATGGTTTTGTTATAAAATTTGGCAGATTAATGTCGTGGTGATTTACCAACCTATGCTATACGTTAATTCCGAAACGCTAAATCTACACGGGAGATTTAATCTGCCAAATCTCAACTCCATTTTCGCTAACCGGATAATTTGTGTTAATTAGGATTATGTCTCCAAAATTCAAACTTCTATTCATTATCTGTCTTTTTTTTTCCGTTCCCGGTACATACGCCCAAACTCCATCCATCAGCAATAACTACCAAACCGAAGCCGGGGTACCCAAACTAAACATTGAACGGTCAATGATCTACTCGCCGGATAAAGAATGGCTATATAACCACCATACGTCCATCATTCATTTTAAAGACCGCCTTATAGCGATATGGAGCAATGGGATGATTGACGAGGATTCGCCGGGGCAAAGGGTTGTTTATGCAACTTCTAAGGATTTCAAACATTGGTCGGCACCTGCTGTACTGGCCTCACCCGGCAAAATCAACGACACGCTTACGGTACTCACTGCAGCTGGCCTGTATCAATATAAAGGAACCTTAGTTGCCTATTACGGTGATTACGACAAACACCGTCAAAACACCCACTTATGGGCTAAAACCAGTACTGACGGTGAACATTGGAGCGAACCGCTTGATATGCATTTACCTGTTGTACCTAACCACGGTCCTGAGGTTACAAACAGCGGCAGACTGATCATTAGCGGTAATTTTACTTTTCCTTACACAGATGATCCCCGAGGGCTTTCGGGCTGGAAGCTGAGCAGTTTTTATCCGGATTCACTTTACAAGCAGGATAACCCGGCCATGTTTTACGCCCCGGCAGCAAAATCAGGTTTACCGCCACTTTGCGAGGGTTCATTTTTTCAAACAGATGATAACATTTTACATATGTTGCTCCGGGTAACCGGCAAAGGCTGGAAAGGTCATTTATGGCTTACGGAAAGTAAAGACAACGGAAGTAGTTGGTTGCGACCCGCAGAGGCTCCGTTTTCCGATAATGATAGTAAATTCCACTTTGGCAGGCTACCGGATAAACGATTTTATTATGTAGGTATCCCGGATACCCTGCACCATTACGACCGTAATCCATTGGTGATCTCCCTATCGGCGGATGGTAAAAGCTTTGATAAAAATTGCATCATAGCTAACGAGTTGTATCATCTCAAAAAAGAAGGCTTATGGAAAGGCGGACAATACGGTTACCCGCATACCATCATTTATAACGGTTACCTTTATGTGATCGTTTCGAGGCAAAAGGAGGCTATTGAAACGTTGAGGTTTAGTTTAAAGCAACTAAAGTAAATTTTATCAGCTAAGTATTAAATAAACAGCGTATTTTGTACTAAAACCATTACGCCGTTTTTTAGTTTCAATAAACAGCTATGCCTTTTTATCCTTAGGATAATTGTACACCATATTACTTTAAATAAAACCTATCCTACTCATGAAACCAACACGAGATACTGCTTATCTTACTATTGCTGCATCTGTTATAAGTATATTAGTATTACTGCTCCTGTATGCTATGCAAACCATTTCACTTACAATCTCGGTTGGCGCCAGGCCTTTGCTTTCGTTCATGCCTGTTGTTTGTTTTGCATGGATGATGATATTTGTGATAGGTATTTTAAAACACATCAATGAAAAACCGCTTATAATAAACGCGTTCATCATTTATACAATCTATAGTGCCATTTTTGGATTGGTTAACACGTTCATCAGCATTTTTCAAATCGACAGGCAGTTATTAGCATTGTTTTACCAGTTACAGGGAACCATTAACTTACTGGTAATAATATGCCTTGTAATCATAACTTTTTTGCTACGCCCTTCCGTGTTCAGGCTACCTCTGCTGCTTTTTGCCTTAAGTGAACTATTTATCATGGTGTTTTACATGGTAGTACCAATGATAATTCCTCTTATCGGCAATTCCAGCTATATTCTTTATATCCGCTACATCGGGCTTGTGTACCTGATTGTTCCTGCAACAGGAATTTACATAGCAGTAACCGCTTTAAATGCACTCAATAGCGAGCAACTGGAAAAGCCGTTTTATGACATGGAGAAATCCGATTGGCCGCCATATGATAAACCAGGGCTGTAACTTTTTTTACTTAACTTTATCTAACAACCAAAACAAATACATAAACCTTAATAAATGCTAAGCATCCGCAATATTGTTAAACAATACGCCGGTCACCAAGCGCTGAGTGATGTAAGTTTGGAAGTTGAAAGTGGGCAAATTTTTGGCCTGCTTGGCCCTAACGGTGCCGGCAAAACTTCACTTATCCGTATTGTTAACCAAATTACAGCGCCAGACTCTGGAGAGATTTATTTCAACGGCGAAAAACTCAACCAATCGCATATTGAACGCATAGGTTACCTGCCCGAAGAACGCGGCCTGTACAAAAAAATGGAGATAGGCGAGCAAATGATCTACCTGGCCCGCCTCAAAGGACTAAGCCGCGCTGAAGCGCAAAAACGCCTTAAATTTTGGTTTGAGAAACTGGGAATGGAAACCTGGTGGAAGAAGAAGATAGAAGAACTGTCGAAGGGTATGCAGCAGAAGGCCCAATTTGTGGCAACCGTACTGCATGAGCCTGATCTGATCATCCTGGATGAGCCCTTTAGCGGGTTCGACCCGGTAAATGCCGAACTGATCAAAGATGAGATCCTCGAGCTAAACGAAAAAGGCGCTACCATTCTGTTTTCTACCCATCGCATGGAATCAGTCGAAGAGCTTTGCGATGCTATTGCCCTCATCCATCAATCACATAAGATACTGGATGGCAAGGTTAAACATATCCGTAATTCATATCGTAACGATACCTACCTGGTTGAATATGCAGGCGAACGTGTTAATTTCGATGGCAGCCAACCGTTTGATGTAGTTAGCGAAACCATTACTGAAGATGACAGCTACAACATCAAAATAAAACTTACGGGTGAACATAACTCCAACGATGTTTTGCAATACCTGATCCCTAAAGTACGGGTAAATATGCTACAGGAGGTTATCCCAAGTATGCATGAAATCTTCATTGAAAAAGTTAACCCAAACTCAACCAGCCATGAATAAAGTATTACTCATTATACAGCGTGAGTATCTCACACGGGTACGCAAAAAATCATTTATCATCATGATATTCGTGGTGCCGCTGCTGATATTTGTCATGGGCGTAGTTATAAAAATGGTTGCCGAGAACAGCGATAAATTATCCTCTTTACAAACGGTTAATGTGATTGATAAAAGCGGCGATTTCGCAAATAAATTCCATGATGTTACTAATGTAAAGTTTACTTATGCCCTTACCGATCTTAAATCATCTAAACAACTGCTAAAGAACAGCGAGGGGATCTCTATTTTGTATATCCCCGCAAACTATTTGCAGAAAGATTCGGTACAGATCTTTTCCAAAAAGAAAGCTTCTATTCCTCTTTCCGAAGAAATTGAGAAACAGATCAGCGATATCGCTTTTTCAAACAACCTTGTAAAGCATCATATCGATACAGCGCTTTTGCGTAACATTAAAAGAGCCAACATATCAGTAAATGCTATCGAAATTTCAGATAAAGGCGATAAGAACGCCAATATCGGCCCCAATATCCTGATAGGGATTGCCTGTGCCATACTCATTTACATATCCCTGTTTATATACGGAGGGCAGGTAATGCGCGGGGTAATAGAAGAAAAAACCAACCGTATTATTGAAGTAGTAATATCATCGGTAAAACCATTTCAGCTTATGCTGGGTAAGATCATTGGCGTTGGCTTAGTTGGCTTAACCCAATTTGGAGCATGGATAATTTTGTCTATCATTTCAACCAAAATAGCGGGACATGCTTTTAATTCGCCGGCCAGCCCAATGGCAAATGCGCTCTTAGTATTACAAACCATTCCTTTTGGCTATATCATGGGCTGCTTTATATTTTATTTTTTAAGCGGTTATCTTTTATACGCCGCTCTTTTTGCGGCCGTGGGCTCGGCGGTTGATAGCGAAACAGAAACCCAGCAGTTCATGTTCCCGATAACCATGCCTTTGTTATTTACGTATATTTTGGCAGTGTCGGTTCTGTTCCGTGCCCCCGACAGCCCGCTGGCAGTATGGCTCTCTATTATTCCGTTTACTGCCCCGGTAGCTATGATGGTACGGATCCCATTTGGCCCACCACCCTGGCAGGTTGCTTTGTCGATGAGCTTAATGGTGATCGGCTTTTTATTTACCACCTATGTCGCTGCGCGCGTCTATCGTGTGGGTGTCTTGATGTACGGCAAAAAAGCAAGCTATAAAGAATTGGTTAAGTGGTTCTTTTATAAAGAATAGGTAAGCTGAAAGCCACCTTAAGCTAAAAGCCGAAAGCCAAAGGCTTAAAGCTTTTAAAAAGCGCTTTGCTTAACTTGGACATAAAGTCATTCAAAAGCTTTTTGCTTTAGGCCTTCGGCTTTCAGCTAAAAAACCTTGAGCTTTCAGCTAAAAAAAAACTATTTTAGCTGCATGAGTAAACGCGTTGCAGTAATGGATTTGGGTACAAACACCTTCCATTTATTGATTGCCGAGGGCGAGACCCATGACTACCAAGAAATTGTTCACGTTACTGAAGCTGTTAAGTTAGGCGAAGGCGGCATCAATAAGGGCTACATTTTACCCGAAGCCTTTCAGCGCGGAGTAAATACCATGCAGCACTTTCATCAACTCATTGAAGCCAACAGTGTTACCAGTGTAAGGGCAATAGCAACTTCGGCATTGCGAAGTGCCTCAAACGGAAAGGGTTTCATTAAAGAGGTTGAGTCCAAAACAGGCATTGCTATCGAGATCATTGACGGCGAACAGGAAGCGGGTTTTATTTACAATGGTGTAAAATTAAGCGGATGCCTGTCGGCAAAAAACTCGCTCATCATGGATATCGGCGGCGGTAGCGTGGAGTTTATTTTAGGGAATACTGATAAGATCCTGTGGAAACAGAGCTTTGAAGTGGGTGCTGCCCGTCTTATGGATCAGTTTCATCATACCGACCCTATCCCTCCGGCATCTATCGAGGCCATGAATTTATATCTGGAAGATACTCTGAACGATCTTTTCATCGCCACTGCTGATATGGAAATCGATACCCTTGTCGGTTCATCGGGGGCATTTGAAACATTTGCCGGGCTTATAGAAACCGGAAAAACCAAAGTATTTGATCTGAAGAGCATCCAGCATTATGATTTTGACGAGGAAGAGTTGTTAACCATCACCAATAAACTCATTTTTTCGAGTCATAAAGAAAGGGCTGCCAATAAAGGCATCATACCCGTGCGGGTTGATATGATCGTATCGGCATCCTTAGTTACTCGGTTTATTATGCATGCGCTGGATATTCATAAGGTAAGCATGTGTACTAATTCGTTAAAAGAAGGAGTTTTGGCGGGAATGTTGGGATAATAAATTACAACCCGTTAATGCTTAACATACCCACGCAGGTTGAAAATCCTATAATTAAAACCATTAGGGCACTTAATAGCCATACCCAACTCCTGTTGACGATGGCTAATATTATACCGATAAAAACCTGGATCCCAATAAAAAACATATCTAAAACAAAACCACCGTCTTTAGCTGTAATTTCGCAAATAATGGTGTAAGCGACAAGGGCGAGCAAGTTATATCCCACTATCTTCATAGCAGATGACTTTTTTCCTTTCTCGTCGCCAGGAAATCTATCATGGTTTCTATCATCCATGTTTTGCGGCCCTTTATTATTGTCTTCCATCATACAAAAATTTCTCCTCTCAATTGTTCCAGGTATTCCCGTTTATCGTCTCTGTAAAAAATGTTCATGGTTTCAAAAGGGATGATCTGCATATCTTTATTTACGATATGCACGCATGATTTTTTAATAGCCCGCACATCAAAGTTTTGCGCATCAATAAATTGCATAATGATCACCCTGAACAGGTTATCGTAGCTTAAACTCGGCGCATCAATTTCGGGCAGGCAACATAGCAACGAGTGCAAATGCTCTTTCGCCTTATCAACCGAGTTACCGGTGCTAAACATATTGAGCAGGTGGCCTTTCAAACGTTCGTCGTTTTCGTAAACAATGGTGTTCTTTGAATTATCCAACAGGTCATCCGGATTTATCATCCGGGTTAAAGGAATTACTTCACCTCCCAGTTTAAGGGCATAACCCATCACCAGGGCATCCGGGTTACAGGGCACCGGGATCAGGTCGTTTTTGTTGAAGATCTTGGTCTGCTCCAGTATTGCGCTGCGTACTTCAGTTAGGGTATACCGGTCGGATTGCTCATTAAAATTCTCCAATCTGCCAGCTTGTTGTGTAGGCTGAAAGGTTACCCCACGAACGCAGGGTTGCTTCAGCGCATATTCAATTATCGCCCCTAATTCATCGGTATTCAATCCTTTTTGTAAAGTAACTACCAGCGTTGTCGAGAGATTGTACTTGTTAAGGTTTTCGATGGCCTTTTGTCTTATCTCGCGCAGATCCTCGCCCCTTAGCTGTTCAAGCGCCTCTTTCTTAAATGAATCAAATTGCAGGTAGATCTCAAAATCGGGCATGTAACTCGCCAATCGTTTTACAAAACTCTCATCCTTGGCTATGCGGATGCCATTGGTATTCACCATCAGGTGTTTAATAGGCTTGGTTTTAGCAATATCCAGGATCTCAAAAAACTGGGGGTGCACGGTGGGTTCTCCCCCACTGATCTGTACTACATCAGGCTGACCTTCATTTGCTACTACCACATCCAGCATCTGTTCAATTTCGGCCAAGGTACGGTGCCTGCCATAGGTTGGTGATGACATGGCATAGCATGTTGGGCAGCTTAAATTGCACCTGTCAGTTACCTCAACAACAGTAAGGCATGAGTGTTGCTCATGATCCTGGCAAAGGCCGCAATCATAAGGGCAGCCATAGTGCGTTTTGGCGTTGAACTTAAGCGGCATTTCACTCCGCTTGGCATAGTTGCGGCAGTTTTTATAATATTCCACATCGGTGGCGATCAGTACCTTTTCAAAACCATGCTGACGGCAGTTTTTAAGCATGTAAACCTTATCGTCCTCAAAAACAATTTTAGCATCAACCCGGCGCAAACAGGTAGAGCAAATGCTTAGCGTAAAATCATAATAAATATACGGGCGTTCAGGCATGGTTGATAAACAGCTTTTTAGGATGTAGAAATACTTTATAATAATACAAAATACCGGCGATAGAAACTAACTGAATAACCGACAAACCGAAACTGAAAAAATTGGGCTTGATAAATTCAACCAGCAGCCTGAAAACAAGGTAACTTGTCATAAAAACTTTAAACCTTGCACCGTCAGCGAAGCGGTGCCTTTGTTCAACAAGTTTTAGCAAGATCCAAAGCATCAGCCAGAATACGATTTCGTATAAGTTAGTAGGGTGCCTGCGGACGCCATCACCAAAGTCAATGGCCCATGGCAGGTTAGAGGCTATGCCGTACGTGCCATCTTCCAGCCCTGCTAAAAAACATCCTGTACGACCGACAACCATAGCCAGGATTAGCGGGTAAACCATCAGATCGCCCGATGAAGCCGTTACCCCCAATTGTTTTTTGGTAAGCTCAACCCCTATCAAGCCCCCGAGCATACCGCCTACTATGGTTTTATTACCCATAAAGTAGATGATATTAAAATGCGCAAACAGCAAAGGCGGATTCTCAAAGATCCCCACCAGGTGCGAGCCTATAAATGCGCCCGCTGCCGCTCCGATAAAAATAATGAGCCGGTGATCAGTGCTGATCTTATCAGTAGAATATTTTCGCAACCAGGCATAATACCGGTAGCCTAAAAAGTACGATAGTGTCTCGCAAATAAAATGTACGGGAATGGAGGAGTTGCCTAAAGGTATATTTACAGGAAAGTGCAAGTTTAGCTTTTATAGCACTAAAATAGTTTTTTTATAATGCCTTTAAGTAAATATCTGCCTTAAGTTTTCCCATAAATCAAATTTTCCGGGCATCCTTTGTATATTGGGTGCTTAAATACACACCATGAAATTAAGATCTATCGGCATAGGTTTATTGTCGGTTTTAGCACTCGGCGCATCGGCGCAAAAAAGGAAACTCAATCCCAACGACACTTCATCGAACTACAATCCGGCGGAGGCTTTTTCGCCTATGTTTTATACCGAAAAAGGTAATGATTTCCATTCGGCCAATGGTGCTCCCGGAGCAAGATACTGGCAAAACCGCGCCGACTATTCCCTAAAAGTTACCCTCGATACGGTAAGCAAAACCATAAGCGGCACTGAGGTGATAACCTATATCAACAATAGTCCTGATGCCCTGCCATACCTTTGGCTGCAGCTTGATCAAAATACCTATAAACAGGATGCCCGCTCTAACTTCTTTACCGACCGCACACCTGGCGTGGATCAGCATACCAGCGGCTACCAGATTGAGTCCGTATCGATTGATTATGGCGATGTGGTTAAAGCCGTGCCTTTTGTAATTACCGATGCCCGGATGCAGGTACGTCTTGTACATCCGCTGCAAAAGGGAGCTATAAAACTGCGCATCAATTATCACTATACCATCCCGGGGGCATTTGGGGGCCGTACCGACTATTGCGATACTAAAAATGGCAAGATCTACGAAATTGCCCAGTGGTTTCCGCGGATGTGTGTTTATGACGATAGCCATGGCTGGGATACCCTACCTTTCCTGGGCAGCGGTGAGTTTTATTTAGATTATGGAGACATTGATTACCAGGTAACCGTACCATGGGATATGATCGTTGCCGGGTCGGGCGAATTACTTAACCCTAAGGAGGTACTGACCGCTAAACAAATAGCCCGGTTAGATCAGGCTCGCAACAGCGATAAAACCATCATGATCCGTGATTTGGCCGAGGTTAATGATCCTGACAGCCGCCCGGTAAACAAGGGCACACTAACCTGGCATTTTAAAATGCTCAATACCCGCGATGTAGCCTTTGGTGCATCAAAAGCTTATATCTGGGATGCAGCCAGGGTTAATCTGCCCGGTGGTAAAAAATCACTGGCGATGAGCGTTTACCCGGCCGAAAGCTATGGCAATGATGCCTGGGGACGTGCCACTGAATATCTCAAAAAGTCGATTGAATACTTTTCAGAAAAATGGTTTGTATACCCTTACCCCGTTGCTATTAATGAGGCCGGTATTGCCGGTGGTATGGAATATCCGGGCATTGTGTTTGACGGCATTACAGATAAAGGCAGCGTGCTTTACTGGGTAACCGCGCATGAGATTGGTCATAACTGGTTCCCGATGATTGTTGGATCAAACGAGCGCCGCTATGCATGGATGGATGAGGGCCTTAACACCTTTATCGATATTTATGCTTCCGACGCTTTTAACAAAGGCGAATATGCACCAAAACGGGATAGCGAATACGCCCCCGGCGGCGGCAATCCGGCCGACGAGATCATCCCGGCGTTGCTTGATCCGCAATCGCCAAGTATCATGACGGCTCCTGATGCCATCCCCGAAAAATACCGTCATCCACTTACCTATTACAAACCTGCCTTTGGCCTGGTGTTGCTACGCGAGCAAATTTTAGGAAAAGACAGGTTTGACTATGCCTTTAAAAATTACATTAACCAATGGGCTTATAAACACCCGCAGCCTGATGACTTTTTCAGGTCGATGGAGAACGGTGCAGGCGAAGACCTTTCCTGGTTTTGGAAAGGCTGGTTTTACAATAACTGGTTGGTTGATATAGCCCTTATTGATGCCAAATATGCCGGAAAGGATGCCTCCAAAGGTATTACCATCAATGTGGTAAACAAGGAGCAGTTACCGATGCCATTTACTGTTGAAGTAAAATTTAAAGACGGCAGCAAAAAACGCTTTTACCTGCCGGTAGAAACATGGCTGCAATACAAGCAAATTACCTATACCCTGCCTACTACACAGGAAGCCGAATCGGTGACCATTGATCCTGATGCCGCCCTGCCCGATCTTAACCGCGGCAACAACAGCCAAAAGGTTAAATAAAGCAAATGCACCAGGTGTTCAACTTTTGTAGGGCTGAACACCTGGTACATTTTCCAAATGTAACAGCTATTGATTATCAATCATTTGCATTATTGACAAAATAACAATTGAACACGTATACCCTGATAATCAAAAGCTTAAAAATCTGTTGCTTTAAAGGTTGAACACCCATCTTTTAAAAGTTGAACACTCATCCATTTCTCTCTTAAAGCATTCCGTAAAACACTTCGCAACACCATCTTCAATTGAGCTATTAGCCTCAATTCTCTTGGCAGCGTCCAGAAAATCTCACTCCAAACCGGAATATTTAAAAAAAATCACCGTTGTGTGCTAATTAATTACCCATCACTATAGGTTAACAACATGCTTATTGATTAAATCGACAGGGGAAAACATTCCCCAAACCGGGCAAATAATAATCAATAATTAATTTATATCAATTTTCCATTTTCTTAATAAACAACCAAGTGAAGTACGCTATTCATAATACAAAAGCCTATTTAAGATAAAATCCGTACTTTAATAGCATTTTTATTGAATCAGCATCATTATTGCAATTGCTGCCTAAAACCTAATTAATTTGAAAACACAATTACTCTGCGTTTTATTTGCCGGGTACCTGCTGTGCCTGGTTAACAGAGTTGCGGCTCAGGAATACTACGACGGAACCAATACACCAAGACAATATTATTACAATAATCTGGAATCGGCTACTGCGGGCTCACCCTCAACATTTTTATCCGCTGCCGGATCAACCCGTAACTCTTCGTCAACTACAATTGATCTTGTTTCGGGTTCATCGTTAAACTCATCCAAAAGCCTTTCGTCTGTAGGTCTTAACGCCGTAGGTTATCTTCGCTGGAATTTTATGAGCAGTTCGGCCTCGGCGGCCGGCCTTAGCCTGGCTAATAATACATGGGAGTGGGAATTTGATTATAAAAACGTAACCGGAGCCACAACTGCCGATCCGGCGGTTACCATGACAGCAAGTACCAGCTCAAGTACCGATTCATGGCGGTACTGGCTTATTGCCAATGCTTATACAACAAACACCAGTACCGATTATACCAAAGGCTTATATCTTACCCAGGCCGGTGGTAATTTAATATTAAGAGCAAAATATGGTACTGCTAATAATCAATATACCACTTACGCTACCATTTCATTGCCCAATAGCAGCACTACAACCTACCAAATCAGGGTTGTAAAATCGGTTATAGGTTATTATTACATTTATATTTTAAACAGATCAACCAACGCAACAACAACTACAGGCCCCGTTAACGTGGGTACCAGTGTGAGCGGTGTTGATTTAAATACGTACAATTACTCATACCTTGAATCGTCTACTTCCGCCAGTAACCGTTTTCAATGGGACAATTTTAATTTTTATCAACAAAAGGTTGACTACGTACCTATTACCAGTGCAGCAAATGGTATAACTACCGGCCCTATTTATGCCGGGCAAAGCGGTATTATCCCATATGGTGTAAATGTAAATGTTAGGGGAGATATTAATTTTGGCCGGCTAAGGTTCAATTCGTCAACCAATGGCCAGGCATTGTTTAGCAGCGGTACGCTTTACTATACCTATAACAGCATTCTATCTGTGTCCACAGCTGCGGGATCAATAACCACAACATCCTTCAACAGCTCCAACACACAGCAAATGGATGTTAATCAATATTATTATTCGTCTGGCAATACAGACGGAAGCACCGCCAACGTTGTTAACTTTTTCATTGTAGCCACCACGCAAAATCCCTTTTTTACCGGTTACCCAAGCACCATATCCTTTTCGGTAAGTAGTGCCGCGGCAGATGACTTTCAAAGTTTTTATACTTCGGGATATTTTCCATTTTCAGGGGCATCAAGTACAACCGGCGCAACTATAACTACAGGTACGGTATATGATTGGATCGGAACGCAACCAACCGGCCTTTGGGCAACAAGCAGTAATTGGAGCCCAACCGGAGTTCCAGGCAGTAATGACATGGCCCGTATTGGCATAAATCAATCTTATACTTACTCACCTATTGTTGCAAGCAGTGCAACTGTGGGTACCATCCAAATGGGCCCTAAAAAAGGCATTAATAGTTTCGGACTTTATAGCGTAACATTAACAGTAAATCAGCCTTTAACTGTTAACAATGCCTTTACTGTTTCAAGTGATTTCACACAGGCATTTTCTACAGTTAATATAGCTGGTACAGCAAATATCTCGGTAGGTGGAAGTTTTGTTTTAGGAGATAATACCTCACCAACCGCTGCAAATGTCTTCGCCAACAACATAAACTACACCAATACCGGCAAAATGACCATTGCGGGTAGCATTAATTTAGCATCAACCGTTAACACATTTGCAGGTGGCAACTATTTCCTCCCTGTTTTCAATATATCAGCGGGTACGGTAAATGCAACCGGGATAACTACAAGCGTTGGTACCGGTGGTTTTTTAGGTAATTCGGCTGCTGTTGCAGTATCAAATGCCACTTTACAATTAACGGGTTCTACAGCTTTATCCGGCTTATCATCTTCGCTCACCAACACTGTAACATTTAACGGAGCCGGCGCAACAATTGATTACTCGGGCGCAAGCCAAACAGTATATACTTCATCTGGTATTACCGGCCTTTCTGGCGGGGTTTCCTATACCAGCCTGATCTTATCCGGTACCGGTACAAAAACAGTAGGAACTGCAACCGGTGGTTCATTAACAGTTTCAACAAATTTAACCACTTCGGCAACTACAGATTTGGATGCCTATGATCCAACGGTTACGATAGGCGGGAATTGGGGCAACTCAGCCAATGTAACGCAAGGGAGCGGCAACATAGCGGTAACCGGAAATTACACCAATACCGCAAATACGCTGAAACTTGGCTCAGGCAGTATGTTTGTTACCGGAAATTTCACCAACACGGCAGGTACAATCACAGGCAGCACATCAACTGCGAGCCTGGCTATAAGCGGCGCGTTAAGTAATAGTGGTACTATTACTGGCAACGCGCAAGCCATAGCAGTATCAGGCAATGCCACCAACAATTCGATATTTACAGCGGGTTCAGGCACAGTTACCATAGCGGGTGCTTATAGCAATACTTCTACAGGTACTTTTACGGCAACAACCGGTATTGTGAATTACAACGGCGATTACAGCAATACAGGTACTTTTACGGCCGGTACAGGTATGGTTAATTTTACAAAAGCGGGCACCCAGGCCCTTTTTGATAACAGTACAAGCGGCAGTACTTTTAATAACGTTACTGTCGGCAACAGCGGAACAAAAACGATGTCGGCTTCGGGCACAGGTAAATTCGCAGTATCTTCTTCAGGAATCCTTACCATGGGCGGTTCTGCTACGCTTGCCGCGGGCGGTGTTTTAACATTAAACTCTGACGCTACCGGCTCTGCTACTGTAGACGCTATTCCTTCTGGCACAGCCATTACGGGTAATGTGAATGTACAGCGTTATATTAACGGTGGAGCAACAAAATACAGAGGGTATCGTTTGCTGACCTCGACAGTTAACACAGGCGCTCCAATCAAAGTATTTACGCTGGCTTATCTTAAGAACAACGCGTTTGTTACGGGCACAACATTGGCCGCAGGCGGCTTTGATGTTTCGCCGGGGGCTAATAACCCTTCCATTTACTTTTTTAAAGAAAGCCAGGCCGCTAACCAAAGCTCTTTTACATCCGGCTATTACAGGGGGGTTAACAGTTTGACTTCTCCATACTCTTTTGATGGTGAAACCGGCACCCGTTCTATCGGCATAGGCAACGGCTTTTTATTCTTTTTCCGTGGCGATCGTACCGCGGCAGGTTCTATAAACAACGCCATATTTACTACTTATGTTCCGCAGCCTACAACAATGACCGAAACCGGAACATTAAACCAGGGAAATGTTACCGTGGCAAATTGGTACAA
>NZ_JBFUHE010000022.1:0-109249 GCF_056402535.1 Mucilaginibacter sp. P4_A11 | reverse complement strand
AACCAGGCCTTACTTCTATAGGTCAGGTAAATTATGGTTATGCAGAAAACGTTCRGGAAATGAGGCATCGGGTTCGTTATGACCTTATTTATTTGAAAAACATTAATTTTAATAACGACTTAAGTATCATTTTTCAAACCATAAAAGTGATGGTTCAACTTAAGGGTAAATAATGCGAAAGCATCTACCTGAAGAAATTATTTCAGGGCTAATCGGAACAAAGCGGTAAAAGCGGACGGGATCTGGTCGCATTGATTGGCGACAGCGCGAGCGGTACTGTACATGGCACCTGGATTGATGTGAAGTCGCTTTTTGGTGGAAGCAACCGCGCCGGTATTTTGTCTGAAGCGGAGTGCGATGAGGATGCGCTCAAAAAGGCGTATAATGACACGTTAACTAAGGGTGTACTACGTGCAACTGTAAATGGCCAGGCTCAGGAGATCTATGCGGAACGTAACCAGATCAAAGTAGCACGCGATGTTCCTGAAGTATGATTTTTGATTCATCAAATAATAAAGTGTTGCCTAAAACCGGCTACTCTTTATGGTTGATTCTTCAGGAAAAATGCTTGTTCAACTGTTCAATGATCTTGTGTTTTGAATAAATCGGTTCGCGCCATTCCCGAAGTAACTTTCCATCGTGTATATTTGTCTTCGAAATGGCGGTTGAACCAGGTTCGTTTCACCGATAATATTATAAGCTATATAACAGGAAGCGGTAAGATGTTTATATTATAATTTATCGATCAAACCTGTTTTTTCCGGATGACTTTTAAAACATCCTTTTTTAATAACATCCGTTTAAGTGTTTTTAATTTAAAAATGAACTCACTTGAAACAAATCGCATACTCATAACGCATAATGCCCGATAATTAACGATTGTATTTTCTTACCATTTCTCTTAGTGAAGCCGACAGCTCTTCAGTAAGCAGAAAATCATTCATACGCCATGTCCAGTTTCCTTTTCTAGAGGCAGGCACATTTAACCGGGACCGCTGATCAAGTTTGAGAATATCTTGCATTGGCGCTATTGCTATCGCGGAAACTGAGGCATAACAGGCTTCCAACATCAGCCGGTTCAGGTTATTGCGGTTTACATGATTGCTGAAATAACCATTCAAATTATCTCGCTCCTGAGCACTCAGGTCTTCCTTAAACCAGCCGAGTAAGGTATTATTATCGTGGGTGCCGGTATAAGTTATACTGTTTACGACATGATTATGGGGGCTATGCACCGAAACCGGCATATCATTACCAAAAGCGTATTGCAATACGTTCATACCGGGAAGCTTGAACCTGTCCCTGAGCTCATAAACACCATAGTTGATGTCGCCGAGATCTTCGGCAACAAAAGGCAGATCGTGCAATTCTTTTTTAAAGACCTGAAAGATAGCTGCACCAGGCCCCAGTTGCCACGAGCCGCGTAAGGCGTTATTTTCCTCCGCCGGTACCTCCCAGAAATCATAGAACCCTCTGAAATGATCCAGACGGATCAGATCATAAAATTCCATATTTTTTCTCATTCGGTTTAGCCACCAATTGTAATCAGTCGCTTTGTGTTCTGCCCACGAATAAACAGGCATGTTCCATAACTGGCCGGCAGCATTAAAATAATCCGGTGGCACGCCCGCAATGCCGGAGATATCTTTATTGGCATCCAGTTTGAAAAGCTCAGGATGTGTCCATACATCTACCGAATCATAGCTGATGTAAAAGGGGAGATCTCCAAACAACTGCACGCCATTTCGATGCCCAAAGGCTTTAAGTGCCTGCCACTGACGGGAGAAGATGAACTGCTCCCACATGGATCTGTCCATTTCCTGTTCATGTTGATCTCGGAATATCCGGATGGTTTCCGGATCACGGTGTTTAAATGGGGCGGGCCATTCATGCCATGGGGTACCTCCGTGATGCGATTTTACAACTTCATACAATGCAAAGTCTTGTAGCCAGGCCTTCTCTTTTATTTTAAATGTCCCATATTCATTCTTTAAGTCATCTGGTTCAATTTGGCTGAAGCGATGGTAAGCGATTTTCAATAAGCTGCTCTTTTTAGATGCCGCACGGACGTAATTAATCTTCGTGCCGTTATATCTTCGGCATTTAACTATTTCCCGTTCTGTTAAAAGCCCATCATTTACCAGGTCATCAGGGCTGATGAGCAGTGTATTGCTAGCCATGCTGGAAAAGGCGCTATATGGTGAATTCCCGGATGACGTGGTTGTTGGGTTAACAGGCAGCAATTGCCAGTAACGCTGATGCGAAGAACTGAGAAAAGTTACGAAGCGCCTTGCATCTGGTCCCATGTCACCGATGCCATAAGGAGCAGGGAGGGCTGTTATTGGCAAAATGATACCTGCAGCTCTTTCTTTAGATGATATGTCCGATCTTAGTAGTAAAAAGGGCAGATCAAACAATAATTCCTTCAAGAAGATTTGCTCATTCCATATCTTCTTTTCATCGTTCAACACATTTCTCCATTCAAGTGGGGCGTCATGAGGTAGTATGATTTTGGTGTCGGCCCAATCTGATGTATTGATGGCTGCTGTGTGCAAGGCGGATACTACTATCAGCCATTGCCTTTGATATACGCGGGCAAAAGCGATAACCTGGTCTTTGTAAACACCTTCAATTAATAACGGAATATAATGCCCTTCGGTAAACAGCTTAGGGTTATTTTTACGTTGAAGTAAAAGCTTGTGCGTTAACCATAATTTGATTGCACCATTATGCCTGGTTTGCCAAAGCTGACCAACATGCTGGGTCTTTGCATTTTTTAATAAAGCGGCTCTCGATGTATAATCTACAGGACGCCGGTTATCGGGATCTACAAGGCTAAAATCCCACAATTCACAGCCCTGGTAAATGTCCGGCGTGCCGGGGCAAGTAAATTTCAATAAAACCTGCGTGAGCGAATTGCTAATGAAAGCGTCTGCGATCCGTTGCTGAAAGCTTGTCATGCTTTTCAAAAAATCAATATCGTTTACCAGTTTCCTGGCAAAGTTTAACGTGGCCTGTTCATATTGCTCATCAGGCGCAGCCCATTGGGTATGCGTTTTAGCTTCCCGGAGCGCCTTGGTCAGGTAAGCTTCCAGCCGATCGCCTGTCTTATCATCCGGTTGCCCGGGTAGAGCGATGAAACCAACCAATGTTTGGTATATTAATATTCGTCATTGGTGTCGGGCGTATTTATTGTTTTAAATTTGTGGTTGTCCCGCTGCCAATCGCGGACCTGGTTTAGCCATTTATCCGGTATGTCTGTTAGTACATTCAGCCTGGCCCGTACATCTTCGCCACGTTTAGTATCATGGCTGGATGTACCGTTCATTGACACTGGCCACCGATCCTGCCGATCTTTCATCAGGTGGTGAAAATGACGAATTGTGATTCCGAATTCTTGCGGCGAATCACCCACTTCATTGTGTCCGATAAAACGATCGTATGTATACATCAGCGTATCTTCCACACCTTTGGCCATCAACGGGCCGGTAAATTGCATACAGCGCTGATAAAATTTCAGGATAGCTACTTTATCTTTATTCTTGTGCTCGCCGATAAACAGGTTACTTAAATATCGGGCTGTTATCGAAAGTTCAGGATTGGCGTTGACAATAAGTTCAAAAATTGCTTTTACAGCCGCGGCTTCAACCGGGGCAAGAGGCATTTGATTACCATAGTAACGGTACATCGGGCATCTAATAAGAAAGCCTGCAATAGTTTCCTTCCATTTTTCAGCAGCTATGCTTGTTATATTCGGATCCGTTGGTTTCAAATTTCGGAACATGTCATAAAGGTTATCCAATTCACCAGCCATATGTCCGTAAAGAATATCACTTTTCTTTTCAACTATTGCCCTTCCGACAGGTTTATGATCGGAGGTCAGCTCCCGGTAAAACTCTGTAAAAGTTTTTTTGCTTTTGGGCTCACTGAAGAGGTTGTTAATCACGCCCAAAAAATCGTAACCAGTATTGCCCTGAACCGGCCAGTCTTCCGGAAACTGTTCGCCCTGCTCCAGTATTTTCTCTACCACAATATATGTTTGCTCGCCGGCCATTGATCGTAACCTTTCAAGATAGGCTTTGGGGTCAAACAACCCATCAATGTGATCAACACGCAATCCCTGGACCAGGCCCTTATCCAATAATACTTTTAAAAAGCTATGATAGGTTGTAAACACCTCTTCATCCTGAATATTCAGGCATATCAAACCATTTACCGTAAAAAACCTACGGTAGTTGATCTGATGGTCACTGTCCTGCCAGAAGCTGAGTTGGTAATATTGCGCGTCAACGATTTGATGAAGCAAGGCTTTATCTTTGTTAATCCGGTTAATTGCCGATTGAATATAATCGTCCATCTCTTCTAACTTTGGTTTTGCAAGCCCGGTGATTAGTTCAGCTATACCCTCAACTGACAAACTGCCATTTAATCCTGATAGCGATTTCTTTAACGCGATTTGTGTGGAGGCATCGCCCGATCTCAGGATTTGTGAGACAGATTTTATGTTTAGGGGATACTGCTGTTTGGCATAGTTGAGCCTGAATTTACCGTGCTTGTATGAGATCTGTAATTCATCATTAGCAAGTGCTATTTCTGGCGAGCTTCCGAGGATGGGTACCATTAACTTTCCTCCAAAAGCCATAGCATCCCAGGTGATATCGAAGAAGCGCGAAAATAGAGATTCCTGTCCTTTCTCCAGAACATCCATCAGCCATGCATTGCCCGGATCAAAAGCCATGTGATTGGGTACAATATCCTGTATCCAATTCATCCCCAGATTTTTCAGTTTGTGGCTGATGGTTTCCAGTTCCTGTAACGAACCAATCTCGGGATTAACACGGTGGGGATTAATAACATCGTAGCCGTGGTTACTGCCGGGTACCGCTTCAAAAATTGGTGAAGCGTAAATGGTACTTACCCCAAGTTCGTGCAAATAGGGGAGAATGTCTATCAGGTTTTTGAAGGTAAAACCTTTATTAAACTGGATACGGTAAGTGGAAACGGGATCAAACATGCTGCTTAAATATTAAAATGCTTTCGGGCGATAGTGTTATCAATGAGTCATTAATACTAAATTCTGCGTCGAAAACGGGACCGTTCCATTGCGTGGAAGCTGAATTGAAAACAAGGCTAACTTCAGACTGTAACTCAATAATTTGTTGTTCTTTTGAAAAATTTAGCAGGCATTGTAAGGTATGTCCTCCACCAAAGCGAATCACTGTTAGTATGTTCTTTTCCTTGTCGGCTGTAACCCGTAGGTTCTTTCTGTCGGGTAAGCGTAAAGCTGGGTGCATTTTACGCAACCGGATCAATGCCTGGTAATAGTTAAAGAGGGTTCGGTGCGGTTCTTGTTCGGGCTTATCCCATTGAAGTTTGGATTGCCGGAATGTGTCTTCATTTTGCGGATCAGGCGCTTCGCCTTTGTTATGGAATGCTGCGAATTCAGCTTTGCGGCCTTTGCGAACCGCTTCGATCAGTTCAAGGTCTGTATGGCTTACAAAATATAAGAAGGGGGAAGGTTCGGCATATTCTTCTCCCATGAACAACATTGGCAGAAAGGGGGCGATCATAACCGCGGCGGCCATGAGTTTTTGCATTTCAAAATTGAACAGCCGGGCCGACCTTTCACCCAACATCAGGTTGCCAACCTGGTCATGATTTTGTGAAAACACCACGAATTGCCGGCCCGGATTTTCCAATGGGTCGGTCCCAAAGGTCTTTTCCCGGTGGTTAGAATATTGACCATGATAAACATAAGCATGTTCAAAAGCGCTTTTAAGATCGTTAATACCATTAAAGTCACTGTAATACCCTTCCTTACAACCTCCGGCGCAAACACGCAAAGCATGATGAAACTCATCGCTCCACTGGCCATCCAAACCGTATCCGTCTTTTAGTAAAGGGTCAATAAATCGATGGTCGTTCAGGTCACATTCGGCAATCAGATAGTGCGTTTTCCCAGTTTTCTGCATCAATTCATCAACGTTTTCTTTTAGTTCCTTCAGGAAATACTTTGGGCTAAAATCCTTGATAGCGTGTACCGCATCCATTCTTAAGGCATCTACATGGAAATCGCGAAACCACATTAAGGCATTCTCTAAAAAATAACGCCTTACCTCATCACTCCCCGCATCGTCAAAATTGATGGCATTGCCCCACGGTGTTTGGTATTTATTCGTAAAATAGGGGCCATATTGTTGAAAATAATTCCCTTCCGGTCCAATATGATTGTAAACCACGTCTAATATAACTGCAAGTCCTCTTACATGGCAAGCGTTCACAAATTGTTGCAAACCTTCTGCTCCGCCATAGTTTTGCTGTACTGCAAAAGGGAAAACACCATCATAACCCCAGTTTCGTTCACCCGGAAATTGTGCTACAGGCATAATTTCAATGGCGGTAATGCCAAGAGTGAGCAAGTGATCAAGCCTTTCTTCAATTCCGGCAAAGGTACCTTCAGGGCTAAATGTACCGGTATGTATTTCGTAGATCAGATATTCATCCAGCGGGATGTTGATCCAGTTATGATCAGTCCATCTTATATTGTGTACATCCACCGCGCGGGAAGCGCCATGCACTCCGTAAGGCTGATGCAAAGAATAAATGTCCGGGCAGGCTTTCCCGTCAATAACAATATGATAGTCCACGCCAGGTTTCAAAATATTATTGGTAAGCAACTCCCAGTAACCGCGCATTTTTCTGGTAAGTGGAAGCTCGTGCCCGTTGCCTGTACGGATAGATACCTGTGTCGCATTCGGTATCCAAAGCAATACCTCTGCCTCGCCTGTGCCGTTAAAATTTGTACCTAATGTCCTCTTATGTACTATTAAGTTACTCATGATCATCTTTTACATCCTGCAATAAAACAACCGAACGCCCTTCTACATGTACCGCCTGTTGTGGGTGGAAAATTTGATCAAAGACGAAGTCGGACTTGCTGGTGTCAATGATTACCTTCCACTTGCTGCCGTATGTTTTATGGGGTAGTTTATAATCAAGCCCCTGGTCATGTGCATTAAAAACCAGGTAGAAGTTATCATCCGTTACTTCTTTACCTTCAGAATCAACACCGTGAAGCCCTTTTCCGTTCAGGTACATGGCAACTGATTTTGCAAAATTTTGTTGCCAGTGGCTTTCTTCCATCTGAGTGCCATCAGGAAGAAACCACGCTATGTCTTCAATATTTGAGTCCTTAACGGCCACGCCCTTGAACCATTCTTTCCTTGAAAAAACCGAATGGGTATTGCGCAGTTTGATTAGTTGACGGGTAAACGCCAGCAAATCCTGGTCAGCCGCGGCCCAGTTGAGCCAGGAGATCTCGTTGTCCTGGCAATAGGCGTTGTTATTACCCTGTTGGGTACGGCCCGATTCGTCGCCGGCCACCAGCATTGGTACACCCTGCGATAGGAAGAGGGTAGCCAGAAAATTTCTTCTTTGGCGCTGTCGCAGATCATTGATGCCCCGGTCATCGGTAGGGCCTTCGGCTCCACAGTTCCATGAACGGTTATGACTTTCCCCGTCATTATTGTCTTCGCCGTTGGCATCGTTGTGTTTTTCGTTGTAAGATACCAGGTCGTTCAGCGTAAAGCCATCATGTGCTGTAATAAAATTAATACTGGCAGTTGGACGCCGGTAATCTTTATACAGATCGGCGCTGCCCGTAATACGGTCGGCAAATTCAGGCAAGGTATTTTCTGATCCGCTCCAATAATCCCGGATACAGTCACGATACTTGCCGTTCCATTCAGCCCAGCCGGGAGGAAATTTACCAACCTGGTAGCCGCCTTCGCCTACGTCCCAGGGTTCGGCTATCAGCTTAACCTGCGAAATCACAGGATCCTGATGAATGATATCAAAAAATGCCCCAAGTCTGTTCACTTCGTGTAGTTCCCGGGCCAATGTAGCTGCAAGGTCAAAACGGAAGCCGTCAACATGCATTTCAGTGATCCAATACCGGAGGCTATCCATCATCAGCCTTAATACGTTCGGCAGGTAAGCGTTAAGTGTGTTCCCGGTACCGGTATAATCATTGTAATATCGTTTTTCGTCGGTGAGGCGGTAATACGTAGCGTTATCTATACCCTTAAAAGAAAGCGTTGGCCCCATGTGGTTGCCTTCGGCAGTATGGTTATACACCACATCCAGTATCACCTGGATCCCGGCCTTGTGAAGTTCCTTAACCATCGTTTTAAACTCAGTAACCTGTTCCCCTTTAGAGCCCGAAGCTGAATACCGTGAATCGGGTGCAAAAAAGCCAATGGTATTATAGCCCCAGTAATTGCATAGCCCTTTCTCCTTCAGGTGCCGGTCTGAAATAAACTGGTGTACAGGCATCAACTCAATAGCGGTAATGCCGAGTTCCTTAAGATATTTTATAGTGACCGGGTGCGAAATCCCTGCATAGGATCCTCTCAACTCCTCCGGGATGTCCGGATTAAGTTTTGTAAAGCCTTTTACGTGTGCTTCATATATAACGGTATTATAATATTGATAAGCAGGAGCTGTGTCTTCTTCCCAGTTGAAATGATGGTCAATAACTACGGATTTTGGCAGATAGGGGGCGCTGTCCGTTTCGCTGAAACTCAGGTCTTCCTGTTGATCGCCCAAATTGTAGCTAAAGAGGGCGTCATTCCATTGGATTGTTCCGGAGATCGCTTTTGCATAAGGATCCATCAATAATTTATTGGCATTAAAACGGTGCCCGTTTTCAGGTTCATAGGGGCCGTGAATACGAAAGCCATACAATTGCCCCGGCGCAAGATCTTTAATATAAATATGCCATATAAAATCTGTTCTTTCCGTTATGCGTATTTTGGCAGTTTCCTGCTGGTCATTCTCCGCGTCAAACAAACACAGTTCAACACCGGTGGCATTTTCTGAATATAACGCGAAGTTTACGCCGTTACCGTCCCAAGTCGGGCCAAGAGGAAACGGTTTTCCTGGTAAAATATTTTCTTCCATTAATTGATATTAAGTAGTTGCCCGGTGTCGTACCGGTCAATCGCCTATATAATTTATTTTAAGCCAAAAAGTTTTTGCAGTAGGATGAATTTTTGTATTTGTAATTAAAATAATTACATATTTTGCAATATTGATTATTTTAACAGATTATTCCCATTAAAGAATTATGTCAACCATTTTTATAAATGTTTGTTAACCAAATCATGGAACAGGAAATTACAAAAACGAGGTACAACGACATTGAATTAGTTGAATTCAGGACATTGATCAATGAAAAGATCAATATTGCGCGCGAAGAATTGCTGGACCTGGTTGGGACGCTCAGCGCTTCCAACTCTAACGGCGATGACGCCGCAATCGCCGGCAAAACGCTGGAAGATGGTTCAGCTACTTTTGAAAAAGAACAGATCAACCAGTTGGCTGGACGGCAGAAAAAGTTCATTGAGCAGCTTGAAGCCGCACTGACACGTATTGAAAATAAGACTTATGGAATTTGCCGTTCTACAGGTAAACTGATTCCTAAAGAACGTCTGAAAGCGGTTCCTCATACCACCCAAAGTATGGAAGCAAAACTTAAACAAGCATGAGCTCGGCATTTGTAAAGGAAGGGGAGGCCAGGCACCTTAAAGATGTAGCGCCGAATCTCGGGGCACTGCTTTTCTTTTTGCGTGTAGAAAATAACGGCACGGTAATACGTGATGAAAAAATCTACTTTAGCCAAAGGCATGCCCGTGATATTTATGAAATGAGTGACGGCTTGGTCTATGCATTGGATGATGACCATCACTGGTATATTATCCTCGACTGATGGAAGGAAAATTCTTTGGCGGCACCAGCGGTTTACAGATAGATGTGCCCAAGCGCGATTTTCCGCCTAAATACAGCCACCTGTCCCGGTTGGGTTACTATGCTTTGCAGGAAAACAGTATTGAGATCAATAGCTCATTTTATAAAGTTCCACAGCCAAAAACAGTTGCGCGCTGGGCCACTGAAGTAAACGGTGATTTTCGCTTTACTTTTAAACTTTGGAAAGGGATCACTCATGTGAAAAACCTGTTTTTCAATCCACAGGATGTTAGCTCCTTTAAGGAAGCGATCCAATTACCCTCCACGCAACAAGGATGCTTATTGGTTCAGTTCCCACCAAGCCTGCATGTAAAAGCTCTGCCACAGTTAGAGATATTGTTGGGCATGCTAAATTCCGAAGCGTGGCCTGTTGCTGTTGAATTCCGTCATTCTTCATGGTACAGGGACGATGTGTTGGAATTGTTAAACAAGTATCAGGCAGCTATGGTATTACAGGATATGCCTAAGTCTGCCACGCCGATGGAAATAACCGCTGATAAACTAATTTACCTTCGTTTCCATGGCCCGTCAGGCAATTACAAGGGAAGTTACAGTGAAAGTGTTCTTGCTGAATATGCCTCGTATATTGGTGAGTGGCAGGAGGAAGGTAAAAGTATTTATGCTTATTTTAATAATACAGCTGGAGCTGCACTGGAAAATCTACATTTTCTGAAAAAATGTATTGAAGAATGAGATTTTGATATTCAAAGTGATAAAACTGATTTGGTGAGTAACATGAAGCTTACAAATTTACTCACCAAATTGCTCTCATTTTAATGCTAACTGAGCTTTTTGGTGGGCAAAATTATACCAATAAATACAGCTCACAAATACCGACCTTTTCAGCAGAGAAGTATTTAAAGATCAGGAAACAGAAGAGCGGAAAGAAGATGGGACAACTGATCTGAAATTATTTGAGGAACATTCCCGTTAACGCGATTTCATGGGCAAAACGGCCGTAGTACTTCTCTGTAATTATCCAAGTTTACGTAAGAACCCAAATTGGGGTAATCATTTTGTTTCCTATACTAGTATTGTCAAACTTCTGGCTAAATACCAATCTCTAGTACAAGGTAAAATTTAATGCTTGAAGTTCTTATCTGTCTGTACAATCACGGGCTGCCCCGGAACTATCGCTTTTTATCGTCGACTACAGGTGGCCGGTGGACCAGGTAGTTGTGTTCGGTCCCTGATAGGATTCGTCTGGTCGATCTATTGAACCAGAGCGGAAGTTGCGTCCGTTAATGAGAAAATCTAAAAAAAATTCATTTCGGATGGGCGCTTTTCGTTTTCGGAGATCATATACTAAAGTACTATGATGAGATTTTGGTAGGCAATAATGCAAATTAACGGTGTATCAAACGATGCTTGAAATACTATAAACCCTGATCCAGATCGAATCCACAAAAAACTATTATGAAAAAACTATTAAACATTATTTTAAGCATGGCAGCGTTGAACGCTGCAGCGCAAACTTCCCACTTTACAATTAATGGGCAGATTGGTAATCTCGACGGGAAGAAAGTTTATTTAAGCTTTATGACAGATGGAAAAGGGCATGAGGATTCGACCGTACTGGCCAACGGCGCATTTCATCTTACCGGTCAGATGAACCCGTACAGTTCTGTACGGTTGGCACTTGATCATAAAGGCCTTGGGCGGGAAATTGCTACTCATGGCGGGGATGTTATCTATTTTAATTTTGCAAACGAAACGCTTAATATAACTTCTAAGGACTCTTTGGCGAATGCGCAAATGGGCGGTTCTAAAACCTATGAAGAATATTCGGCTTATGTGAAAGCGGTAGGTCCGATGCCCTGGGATATTGACCATATTTCCAATGCCGAGATCGCTGCTGCACCCGAACTTGTGAATGATACCGCATTCACCAACCAGGTTGCACGCCACCATTATAAAATGATCGCCGATTTTCAAACCAAAAATCTTGAATTCGCCAAAACTCATCCGGACTCCTACTTTGCACCGATTGCGCTGTTTGGGACTGCTTCAAATGATAAGACTGTTGCGATTGCCGAACAGGTATTCAAAACCTTTAGTCCGGCAATACAGTCAAGTGATAATGGTAAAAACATCAAGGAATTTATCGAAGCGCATTACCGGCTGAAGATTGGTGGGGCTGCGCCGCTTTTTACACAGGTTAGCCCGGCGGGTAAACCTGTGTCGTTAGCCAACTATAAGGGCAAGATCGTGCTGGTTGATTTTTGGGCCAGTTGGTGTTCACCTTGCAGGCAGGAGATCCCAAACCTTTTGAGCCAGTATAAAATGTATAAAGATAAAGGCTTCGAGATACTGTCGGTATCGCTGGACAATAATCGTGACAAATGGCTGAAGGCTATACAACAGGAAGGGATGGCATGGCCGCAAGTAAGCGATCTGAATGGCAATAGCAACAGTGTCGCCCGTCTTTACGGCGTTTCAGCAATACCTGCTACCTTTCTGGTAGATCGTGAAGGTAAGCTGATAAGCACGAACCTGCGCGGCGAAGATCTGAATAAAAAGCTGGAAGAAATTTTTAAGAATTAAAATGCACACAAGGTTTCTTCTGATCCTGTGCTGTTTCGTAATTACCCGTTATGCAGCGGCACAAGATATTGGCTCAGCAGTAGCTAAAGTTAAGCCAGCATGCGTTCGTATGTGGGGGTTTGATACCCTGCAACAGCAGCGTACCAGTGCACAGTTCAGTGGCGTTGTGGTGAAAGGCAATTTCATCCTCACAGCCGCTCATGTTATTTCGCCGGGCAGTACTTACAAGGTTTTTTTCCCTGATGGCGGTGAAGCCATTGCGCAGGCATTGGGGAAAATTGAACTGTCGGAAGACAAGACGCGTCCTGACGTCGCACTAATGAGGATTTTGAAAAGTAAACAATATCCCGGGGTGGCTATGAGTCTGGCTGATCTCCATGAGGACGAACCCTGCCTTAGCATTGCCTATCCTGAAAGCCTTGATCAAGCGCAACCCACCATTCGTTTTGGTAGGGTTATCGATCCGTTGAACAGTCGTGGGTTTATCCGCTCGACAGCATTGATGGAACCGGGTGATTCCGGTGGTCCTCTTTTTAATTTAAGCGGCGAACTCATAGGGCTGCACAGCGCAATTGAGGTCCCTGAATCAGCCAACTATGACGTACCTATAAACTTGTACCGAAAATATTGGTCTGCGCTCCAGGTACCGCTTGTTTACCACAATTGGCCGGACAAGGCGGATAGCCTCCAAAAAATGAGCAGAACCATCCATTTTGCCTGGCCCAAAGCCGGAACTTACGCCGGATCCTGTGTCAGGGTCACGAGCCGGTTGGACGGTAAAGCGCAAACGGTGCTTGGGGCGGTGATCCAATCATTCGTAGTTTCAAAGAGTTCAATGGTAGGTGATTCAGTTTTCATTCTTGGTAAACCGGGCATGGTGATATCACGAGATAAAGAGCATGATCTCGTGCTCATTCGCACGGCGCAAAAGCTTAAGGGCTTAAATATTAAGCAGATCGTCAGCCCAGATCCGGGGGATATCTTGTTTGCGCCCGTAATAGATTCAGTGGTGACAGGTATACTAAGTGGTGGCCCTACTGAGCTTCGGAAAATTAACAGTGCAGGATTTTTAGGTGCTACACCTGTACACGGCATCAGTCCAGAAAAAATCTATTTTGTTCGCCCCGGTTCACCTGCGGCACAGCATGATATCCGGGCTGGCGATATAATCCCTGGCCTGAACGATTCATTGACCAGGCATTGGCCGGGTGACACCTTGCAACTCAAACTGCAAAGAGGTTCACAAACCTTAATAAAGAATATTGTACTCATCTACCCACCTCAAATGCTCCATGACCATCCTGCGGACCATTTTGCCGGTGGCAGAAGTCAGCGCAGGGACGGGTTCAGGAGTGTTTACAGTACAGACCTGATCTTGCGTCCCGAACAATGTGGCGGCCCTGTATTCGATGCGCGGAAACATTTTGTAGGCATTAATATAGCACGCTTTAGCAGAGCCAATTCTATATTAATTAACGCACAAGTTATCAAAGACCTTATCATAGCCAATTCGCAACAATATCATGGCGAATGAATTTCTAAGCCTTTACGATAGATCGTATCTATTGAGTGTTTATGATCACTCGGTTTATTAAAAGTTTAACCCTGGTGTTCTTTCAGGATGGTTAGGTTCTTTATTGGCTGTCTAATATTGATAGCAATCAGGTCAGGTATTTAAAAAATTACAGATCAGGTTGGAAGCTTTTAAGCCTCTAACCTGTATCGCAACTTGGGGCAAATCTTCAATTTCCGGTTGTTCTAATTTTCCTAACATAATGGCAAGTATTTAAACCTACCAAAACTAAGTCCCCATTTTTTTTAAATAATATGCCCTTCGTCAGTTTTAATAGTGCTCGCTATCACGCTGCGTTGAATTTACCACCGGCATTAACTCTTGATGCCAGGCTATTTACAGGACCTGTGTCAAAAAAAAAGCCTGCCATCGTTTGATGTGCAGGCTTTTTAATAATTTGATATCGAAATAAATCAGCGGAGAGCTAGGGATTCGAACCCCAGGAACCTTTCACAGTTCAACAGTTTTCAAGACTGCCGCAATCGACCACTCTGCCAGCTCTCCGGGGACAAAAGTACAAATCCGGGGCGAATTGCCAAATTTGAATTTCATTTTTTTTAATTTAATTAAATAATCTATATAAACTACTGATTAACAGAATTTTAATTTTTTGTTTGAGGGATTTTTTTCGTTCGAAAAGTATTAAAACGAGGTTTTACGATGCGGATTGTGCGCTTTGAAAGCTCTACGGACGCATTTAATTCGAACCCGATGATCAAAATTAATGAGTTTATATACATCCAGATCATAACCACAATGAGCGTTCCGATAGATCCGTAAACCTTATTGTACGAGGAGAAATTATTGATATAATAGGAGAAACCCAGCGATGTTAAAACCGCCAGCGCAGTAGCCAGTATGGAGCCGGGGTTTATAAAATTCCATTTCTTTTTATGCGCGGGGGCATAGCGGTATAAACAACCTATGGTCACAAAAATGATCACCACAATAATAACCCACCTGAATAACATAACCGGGTAAACCCAAAAATGATTTTCAGATGCCACATGCGATTGGATGAATTTAATAATGGATTGCCCCAAAATGAGTATGGCAATTGCCAGTAACAATGCAAAGCTGATGGCTACAGTGATTCCGGTTGCTACCAGGCGCTTTTTAATCCAGCTCCGCTTATCATCAATTAATGAGGATTTATTAAAAGCTTTCATAAGGTTTATAACCCCGTTAGTTGCAAAATACAGGGTTGAAAGGAAACCGAAGGAGAGCAGCTTACCGTTTTGGTTGCTTACGATATCAAAAATGGTTTCCCTGAAGGCCATATAGGCGTTTGTAGGCATTACAGAGGCCAGTACCATCATCAGGTTGCCTTTAAAATGTTTTATAGGCACGTAGGGGATAAGTGTAAACAGAAAGATGGTAGCAGGGAAAACGGCCAGCATAAAACTATAGGCCAGTGCATAAGCACGGTTAATAAGAGAGTTATTGGTGATTTCTTTTACAAAAAAATCAATAACGGTATATAAAGGCAGTGGCCTGAAACCCGGAATGATGACAGACTTTGTCCACTCGATGATATACCTGTAGAAACTAAACCGGAGTAAAAAGCGGTGCAGCCATTTCATTTACACCAAATCTACTTAAAAAAGGGCATTAATCTATCGGCAAAATCCTGTGGCGGGAGGCAGGGGCGGTTAGTTTTCATGTTGATGAACACCAGTAGCGTTTCGCCTGTATTAATGAGTTCGCCCTTAGGGTTTGTAAGCTCATACCTGAAATGGATACGGATCCCGGGTAGTTTATCCATGATTACTTTGATACTGATCTCTTCGTCGTACAAAGCAGGCTTCAGGTACTTGCAGTTCAGTTCAAGCACAGGCATCATAATGCCCGACTCTTCTATGCCTTTATAAGTAAGGCCAAGACTACGGAGCATCTCTACACGGCCGACTTCATAAAATTCGGCATAATTACCATAGTACATATAACCCATCTGGTCGGTTTCGCCGTAGCGCACCCGTATTTTGGTGGTGTGCTCAAACATTACCTGCGGATGTTACGCTCGTTAAGCATCTGCTGAAATTTATGTGCGTTAACCAAATGATCGGCCACGTTGGTTGCAAAAGCATGGTAGCCTGAGAAATCAGCTTTGGCGCACATATAAATATAATCGTTCTTTTGATAGTTCAATACCGCTTTTACAGCATTAACCGATGGCATCATGATAGGGCCCGGAGGTAAGCCGGTATGCAGATAGGTATTGTATGGGGAATTGTATGAAAGGTAACGTGTAAGTACACGTTTTATAGTAAAATCATTTAACGCGAAGATCACGGTAGGGTCGGCATCAAGCTTCATTCCCTTTTTAAGACGATTAAGATATAAACCGGCTACAGCAGGCATTTCATCATCATGCAAAGCTTCGGCATCTACTATCGATGCTAAAACAGAAACCTCCTGCGGGCTGAGATTTATGGCGGCGGCCAGTTGTTTACGTTCAGGAGTCCAAAAAGCCTGGTAGTGATCGTACATCCGTTTAAAAAACTTTTCGGGACTTGTATTCCAGTACATCTGGTATGAATCGGGCATGATCACTGTGTATACGTTATCAGTGGTGAAACCGTACTTGCTTACAAAGCTTGCCGAATCAAGCAGCCTGATAATTGCCATTGAATCAGGTTCGATCTTTTTTGAGATGAAACCGGCAAATTGTTCTTTAAGTCGTAGTCCATGAAATTCAACCTTAACAGGCTCCTGCGTACCAGATGCAAGCATGTTAATAAGCTTGCGGTTGCCCAGGCCTTCATGCAGGCGATATTTGCCGGGCTTTACACGGGTAGTGTAATTCATGTTCCGGGCTGCCCAGGCAAATGATGCTGTATCTTTTACAATGCCCTCATCCTGGATGGTTTTAAAAACATCACTAAAAGTTGCACCTGTGTGAATGTATAAATACTCCTGTTTATCGGTAACATTAGGCCCAAAGTACTTAAGATAATAGTTAAACCCTGTGAAGCCTAAAAGCACGATGACAATGATTACCAGTGCTATGATGAATTTTTTGAATATGCCTGATCCTTGTTTTCCCGCGGTCATGATATTGAATAGATGATGTTTGTTATATTTATTTCAATTTTTGAATAGAGATTAGTCCGCCGCTTAGATTCCTCACATTGCGATAGCCGTGTTCTTCTAATATAGCTCTTGCGGTTTCGCTCCTTAAGCCAACTTTGCAGATAACGATTATCTCATCGGTTTTGTTGTAGCGTAAACTTTTAAGTGTACTTTCCAAACTTGACAACGGGATATTATCGCCTCCTATGTTATAGGTATGGTATTCAATAACCTCACGCACATCTATCAGGTTAAGATTCTCACCTTGGTTTAAGCGCTTGAGTAGTTCGGTTGCTTTAATTTGCCGGTGGAGCTGCATCTGTTTTTGTGCCTTGTGAAACAGTGATGTTTATACGCGTACCTATACTTGTTTTGCTTAACGAATCGGTTTTCATTGGATATTGCGAAACTACAACCACGTTGGTCGAATCGGTAATAGTACCCTGGTAAGTAACGATACCAACAGTCAGCCCCGCACCTTTAATAGCAAAACGGGCAGCATCCAGGTCAAGGTTTACCAGTTCTGGGATTTCCACCTCACTTGCTCCTTCGCCATCGCCTAAAACAAGATCAATTTTTGACCCTTTAGGGAGCTTAGTACCTGGTTTTATAACCTGGCCGCCAAAACGTACTTCCAGGATCCTGTCTTTGGCAATGTCAGACCGGTAAGTTGTATCGCCAACTTTCAATCCATAGTTTGATATAGTGGCAACAGCTTCACGGTAATTGCTTTGTTCAAGATCGGGCAGGGACACGGGGGGTGCCTGAAGAGTTACCATAGTAAGGTAGATCACACGGTTTTCCTTAACGTTGGTTCCGGGATCAGGGTCCTGTTCAACTATGGTGCCGGGGGCCACATCCTGTACGTAAACAGAATCAATTTTATAGCCAAATCCCTGCTCTTTTAAAATATCCATAGCCTTATCAATGGTAAGGCCTTTAAGCTTTGGTACAGGTATGCCCGAACCGTGACGGGTATAGTAACCAAGACTGAAAAATGCTATTAAAACAACGGCTATCACTGTCACAATAGCCATTAATACGTTATTCCGGAATGATTTTGATTTTAAGTAAGCCCCAAATTTGCTCATCAGTATATGTAAGGGTAAACCTTTTAATTAAGTATCAAACATAGGAATTATTTTGTTAGCCGTAAAGTTTTAAAGTTGTCCGCAAGTCGGTAAAGTCCGTAAGTCAGATAGTTAGTTTATAGTTTGGTTGTATTGATTGAGATGTTCAGAAAAAATTATGACTACATGATCTAATTACTAAATTTGGGGGTCTGCTTCCGACTTTCGGACTTTACCGACTTTCGAACTTTCTGACTAAAATCATGAAAAATATTGCCCTTTTGGCCGGAGGCTTTACCGGTGAATATGAAGTGTCCCTGAACAGCGCTAAAAATATAGCTGCTAACCTCGCAGCTAATAGCAACTATAAAGTTTATACCATCCTGATCACCCGCGACAGGTGGTTTTTTGAAGCCGATGATACTGCCGTTGATGTAGATAAGAACGATTTCACCATCACCCTTAACCAGGAAAAAATAAAATTCGATTTCGCTTTTATTACCATTCACGGTACCCCCGGCGAGGATGGCAAACTGCAGGGATACTTTGATATGCTTGGCATCCCATATAATACCTGCGATGCTACAACATCGGCTATTACCATGAACAAGGCTTACACCAAAGCCATTGTTAACGGGATCCATGGGTTGCACACGGCACATTCCATGCGTTTATTTGAGCGCGATGTGCATGACGTTGCTACCATAGCGGCTAATTTAAAATTTCCGTTGTTTGTTAAGCCAAATAACGGGGGCAGCAGCGTTGGTATGAGCAAAGTGCAAAACATTGCAGGTTTGCCCGATGCGCTGAACAGGGCTTTTCAGGAAGATGCACAGGTACTGGTAGAAGAATTTATTAAAGGCCGCGAGTTTAGCATTGGAATAGCCCGTTTGCAAGGCAAAATAAAAGTATTGCCAGCTACGGAAATCATTACCTCTAAAGACTTTTTTGATTATGAGGCTAAATATACAGATGGTATAACCCAGGAGATAACCCCCGCAGATCTATCTGCCGAAAAGGTTGAAGAAATTGCCGGCATAGTTACCGAAGTTTACACCCGCCTTAACTGCCGCGGTATGGCAAGGGTCGATTTTATTTTATTGGAAGGCAGTACTGATTTTTATTTTATTGAGATCAATACCACCCCGGGCCAGTCAGCGGCCAGTTTGATTCCGCAACAGGTAAGGGCTGCAGGTATGGACGTTGGCGAGTTTTACAGCGCGCTGATTGAAGGAGCAGCGCTATAATTTCGGAATTGGGATTTTCGATTTCGGATTTATTTGGATAATTAAGTTAGAGACGCGTTTAAGGCGTCTCTTTTTGTGTAACAACAGGTTCATTTTGTTATCAAATCAACAATGCTGAAATTTCAAAATTTTACAAAATCATACGGTAGTTACCCGGCTTTAAAAATTGAAAACCTGCAATTACAGGCCGGTATTTACTGGATAAAAGGCATAAACGGCTCCGGTAAAAGCACCCTGCTAAAATCTATTGCAGGGATATTGGCATTTGATGGCGACATTTTGATTGACAACAGCATCAGCATCAAGAAACAACCTGTAGCTTACCGTAAGCTGGTAAACTTTGCCGAAGCCGAACCCGTATTTCCTGATTTTTTAACGGGATCAGAAATGATTGCCCTGTTTGCCGATGCCAAAGATGCCCCAACAGGGCAGGAGGAGCATTATATTAACAGCATGGGCATGCAAAGCTTTGTTGAGCGCCCGGTTGGCACCTACAGCAGCGGTATGATGAAAAAACTTTCGCTGTTACTGGCCTTTTTAGGTAAGCCAAAATTGATTCTGTTGGACGAACCTTTGATCACTATTGATACAGCCTCGTTAGCCAGACTAAATACCTGGATCAGGGAAAGGCATGAGCAGGAGGGAACCAGCTTTTTATTATCATCCCACCAAATACTGGAGGACGGCTCATTGCCCGTATCTGGCGAATTATTAGTTGAAGATCAAACCCTAAAGTTTATCAGCTAATGAAGCCGCTAACCAATGTGTTGTTAAAAATATTTGCCAATGGTTTTTTCCGGGTTCATGCTGGAATTTTGTTTTTTATATTTCTGGCGATGGTTGGTGTTGTGCCACCTCAATATTTAATAGGCTATCATAAAGCCTTAATGCTGGCTATGGATAGTAATTCGATAGTGATGGCGCTGGTATTTGCGGCCTGGTTGATTTATGCCATTAAAAGCTGGCATTATGTATCTGGGCAGATCTTTGCCGAAGGTCAGCATTTTTTATTTTACAGCAGTAATTCTCTGAGCCGGGAGAAGCAATTAAAAAGCTGGTTTTGGGTACAGGCTGCTATATTATCGCCAATAATAGCTTATGCAATCATAACAATTTGTGTTGGCTTTGCTAACCATTATTATGTATTGCCGGTTTGCATCTTCTTGTATTTGTTAGGGCTAAGTTATTTAAGCGCGGTTATTTATACAAGGCAGATTAACCGTCTTGTTGATGGCAGTAGTCAATCGTTATTATTAAAGCTAAGCAGCAAATGGCGTAAGCCTTATTTCAGCCTTTACGTTTACCATCTTTTTGATAAGCGCAAAGTGCCATACCTGATCACCAAGGCATTGTCATGGCTTATCATTACCGGGGTGTTTTATGTATTTGCTGATGTTAAAACAGATGCACGTGTAGCCGGCATAGCCATACTCGCGGTCGTAACCGCACATATTGTTTTGATATTTGAAGAACGGAAGTTTGAAGAGAACGGATTAGGTTTCTCCCGCAATTTACCTTACAGCAGGCAAAGACTCTTTCTGAATTTTACAGGTGTTTATTTCTTGTTACTGATTCCCGAAAGTATTTGGTTGTTCAGCAGGTTTAACCCATTGATGGCAGCCGAGTTGTTACTATTGGCTTTAAGCACCGCAATGTTGTTCCACTGCCTGCTTTATTGGTTCGGGCTTAATATGGATAAATACCTGCAATGGATCCTGGGTTTATTTATAGTACTGTTCTGGATCATTATGTTTAAGCTGCTTTGGGTGCTTGTTCCATTAAACCTCGGTATAGCTTACTGGCTGTTTTACAACAACTATTATAAGTTTGAAGGAGTAGTAAGCGATAAGTTGTGATGATTAAATTTGTGCTTTTATCATCCTGTCCCTGCCGCTCATATCTTTTCTTAACACTATGTTTTTAAATCCTTTACCTGCTAATAGCTCCACTGTTTCTTTGCCCTGATTTTCATTGATCTCGAAGTAAAGTAAGCCACCCGAAATCAAATTATTTAAAGCAAAATCGGCAATAGCCCGGTAAAATATCAGCGGATCGTGCTCGGGAACAAACAACGCTGTGTGCGGTTCAAAATCAGTTACGTTGCTGTGCATCTGCTTTTTGTCGTCAAGCGTTACGTAGGGAGGGTTACTTACAATGATAGCATATTGAGCCTCCTCATTGGTTGGTTTGATATTTAAAATATCAGCCTGAATAAAATTAACCTCAACCTCATTTAGCACAGCATTTTCCTTGGCCATTTGCAAGGCCCCCTCAGATATATCTATCGCAGACACGTCTGCATCCTGCAAATTCTTTTTTAGGCTGATGGCGATACAACCACTACCGGTGCCTATATCCAGAATAGAAAACCTTTCGCTCTTCACCTTTAACCTTTCACCTTCGGAAGACAAAATCCATTCTACCAGTTCCTCAGTTTCGGGGCGGGGGATCAGCACATACGGGTTTACCTTGAAAGGTAAGCCGTAAAATTCGGTAACACCCAAAATATATTGAACCGGTTTACCTGTCTTAAGTTCGGCGAGAATGTTTTTGATGTGTTCTGACTGTTCGGCGGTTAATGCTCTTTCAGGGAATGCTTTGATCGATGCCCTTGATAGGCGCGTAATTTCAGCGATGACAAGCAGCGTAATAGCCTCTGTTTCATTAATGTCGTAAACACCATTTATCTGCTGTCGGTAATCTTCAAAAACATCCTTAATCGTAATCATGCAACAAAGTAACATAAAAGCTACTTTTGCAGCATGCTTGAACATGAAAAATATATGCGCCGCTGTTTGGAGCTTGCCCAGCTTGGCGCAGGTTATGTTAGTCCGAACCCGATGGTTGGTGCGGTTGTGGTTCACGATGGAAGGATAATAGGAGAGGGCTATCACCAAAAATATGGCCAGGCCCATGCTGAAGTTAATGCCATTGCTCAGGTAACTGAAAAATTTGATAACCACGCCGAACTGCTCAAAAAATCAACTATATATGTTTCCTTAGAGCCTTGTGCGCATTATGGCAAAACGCCTCCTTGTGCCGATCTGATCATCAAGCACCAGATCCCAAAGGTTATAGTTGGCTGTCGCGACCCTTTTGCCCAGGTTGATGGCAAAGGCATTGAAAAACTGCAAGCCGCCGGCATTGAAGTAATTATCGGCGTACTTGAACAGGAATGCCAATGGCTTAACCGCCGCTTTTTTACTAAAGTACAAAAACACAGGCCTTATATTATACTAAAATGGGCGCAAACCCAGGACGGCTTCTTTGCTCCGGCAGATGGCAGCCAATTCTGGATCACTGGTTCTGAATCACGAAAACTGGTACATAAATGGCGCAGTGAAGAAGATGCTGTGCTGGTTGGTAAAAATACCGTACTAAGCGATAATCCTCAATTGAATACTCGTTACTGGGATGGCCCTTCGCCTAAACGTGTGGTAATTGACCGCCGGCTGGAATTAAATAAAGGGTTGAATGTATTTGATCAGTCGGTCGAAACGTTGATATTTAACGAGGTTAAGTTTGATGTAGATGGTAAAAACAGGTACATAGCACTTGAGGATTTTGATCGCTTTGTGCCGCAATACATTTTATACCAGTTATACCTTCAGGATATTCAATCGGTTATTATTGAAGGAGGCGCACGTACGCTTGAGGCGTTCATAGAGGCTGGTCTCTGGGATGAAGCCCGGGTGTTTACCGGCGATAAAGTTTTGAACAAAGGGATAAAAGCACCGCAAATAACAGGTATACTTGCCGATGAATATCCTGTAGGCGCCGATCGCTTACAATTTTTATACAATAAGCCAGTTATATAAATGCTGTTTGTTTTTTTAAGTATTTGCTGTAGTGTTATCGTTTCTATTTTGCTGAAACTGGCAAAACGCTACCATGTAGATGTTTACCAGGCCATCACCTGGAATTACTCCATGGCTATTTTACTTACCTGGTTCTTTTTTAAACCGCAGCTGAATATTATTCAAAACGGGCCTGTTTTTAATTACCTGGCTTTGGGCATCCTTTTCCCGGCCATATTTGTGATCATGGCTACATCGGTGCGAAAAGCCGGCATTGTACGTACAGATGTGGCGCAGCGCCTGTCCTTGTTCATTCCTATACTGGCAGCGTTTGTTTTATTTGGTGAAGCTACGGGTACAATAAAGGCCATCGGTATCGCGTTAGCGTTCATTGCCATCATCTGCTCTGTTCCCTGGCAAAAATCGGCGGGTAATAAAGTGGAAAAAGGTTCGTGGATTTACTTGTTAATTGTTTTCCTGGGTTTTGGCGTTATCGACGTGTTGTTAAAACAGCTTACCAAAGTGAGTAATGTGCCTTTCACAACAGCCATATTTGTGATCTTCATTATAGCTTTTGTATTAACCTTTGCCGGTTTAATTTACCAGGTATCTACTAAAAAAACAAAATTCTCCCTGCCACAAATAGTTATAGGCTGGATCCTCGGCATAGCTAACTTTGGCAATATCCTGTTTTATTTAAAAGCACACCAGGCACTGGCCAATAGTCCTTCGGCGGTATTTTCATCGGTAAATATTGGCGTTATTGTGGTTGGCACATTGGTTGGTATCTTTGTATTTAAAGAGAAACTGAGCCTGCTAAACAAGATCGGCATAGCCGTAGCGGTATTGGCTATTGTTATTATTTATTTCCCGCAAACATTGGGCTTCCTGCACTTGTAATATTTTTGAATGCTTTTTGACGATACTTATAAAACTATAGAAAATCCTGCCGAAGGTATCTTTCGCGACCGGGGCAGCAAATTCCTGGCCTATGCTTTCCCTATCAATTCTGAAAATGATATCAAGGCTCTTGTTGCCCAATTAAAATCAGAGCATCCTAAAGCCAATCATCATTGCTGGGCTATGCGATTAACTATTGATCGTTCTGTATTCAGGGTTAACGATGATGGAGAGCCTTCAGGAACTGCAGGCAGACCAATCCTAAACACGCTTTTATCGAAAGATCTCACTAACCTGGTAGTTGTGGTTGTCCGTTATTTTGGGGGCACTTTATTAGGTGTGCCCGGCTTAATCAATGCTTACAAAGTTGCAACCGAAGAAGCATTGAACCAGTCGGTTATTATTTCGAAAACAGTAAATGACGTTTACACGGTCTCGTTTGATTATCTGCAAATGAATGACGTAATGCGCATTATTAAGGAAGAAAATCTTACTGTGGTTAATCAGCAATTTGATAATGATTGCAGCATTCAGCTTTCCATTCGTAAAACACAGGTTGAACAGGCGCTTTTTAAATTGAGCAAAGTGAGCGCTGCAAAGGTTAAGTATGACCATAGTATCTAACAGTTGAACTCCTTTACATTACTACTTCAGGCACTGTTTTTGTACCGATTTAATTCCTTAATTGTGGTGTAATTGTTTTAATTTAGTCGGGTATGCAATCTTTTGATTTAGATAAAACCGACCTGCTCCGCATTAAAACAGCGCTCGAAGCCGATGATGCTGAGTTAGAGAATGTTCTGAAGGAATACCACGCTTCGGAGATTGCTATACTATTTGAAAAACTTCAGCAGGAAGAAAAAGAAAGGATCATTAATATCCTTCCTGCCGACGTTGCTTCGGAAGTTTTATCGGAAATGGATGAAGAGCATGGCCCCGCCGAGTTGCTTGTAAACCTTGATCCCGAAAAACGTACCGAGATAGTTGAAGAGCTTGACTACGATGATGCTACCGACATCATATCCCAGCTTGATGAGGAAGACCAGCAGGAGATCTTAGAGGATCTCGACCATGAAGATGCCAGCAGCATCCGTGCACTGATGACCTATGCCGAGGATACAGCCGGTGGTTTGATGAACTCGGAGATTATCAAGGTAAATATCAACCTTGATAAAAAAGATGCGTTAGATGAGATCATCCGGCAATCCGAAGAGATGGAAGAATTTTATACCATTTGCGTGGTTGATAATGACGATATCCTGAAAGGCATCCTCTCCATTAAAACGGTTATTAAAGCCCGCGCCGATGCCCGGATCAGTGACTTGGTAACTACCGACTTTGTTTACGTAAAAGCTGACCTTGACCAGGAAGAGGTAGCCCGCCTGATTAAGCAATATAACCTTACCAGTATCCCGGTTGTTGATGGCCATATGAAGCTGCTTGGCCGCGTTACAGTAGATGATATTATCGACGTAATGGAGGAGGAGAACACTGAGGACATCCTGAAAATTTCTGGTGTATCTGAAGACGAGGAACTGAGCGGTAACTGGCTGGAGGCTGTAAAAAGCCGCTTACCCTGGCTGGTAATTAACCTGGGTACGGCATTCCTCGCGGCTTCTATCATCCGGGACTTTGATTCTACCGTTGCAAAGCTTTCTATTATTTCAGCCTATATGACCATTATTGCGGGTATGGGCGGTAATGCGGCCACACAGGCTTTGGCAGTAACCGTAAGGCGTATTTCGCTAAGCGATCTTTCCGATAAGCAAGCTTACAATACCGTATTAAAAGAATTTTTAGTAGGCATGATCAATGGTGCTGCCAACGGCCTCATCGTTTTTATTGTAGCTTTCTTTTACGATTCCAATCCGCTGCTTGGTTTGGTACTGTTTTTGGCAATGACGGGCAACCTCATTATAGCAGGTTTAACCGGAGCTTCTATTCCGCTGATATTAAAAAGGGTAGGGATTGACCCGGCAGTAGCTTCATCCATTATCATTACCACTTTTACCGATTGTATTGGCTTTTTATTACCGCTTTGGTTGGCTACTAAGCTTTTGTTGAAATAATAATTCCCGTTGGCCGTGTCCTCACGGTCAACCCTTCGCGTGGCGGTTTGTGGGGACACAAACCGGGGGGGTCGGGAGTTGACTAATTAGATTTTATGCCACCCAAACATCATTTTATTTTACGCATTTTTGCTTTTAGCGTTTTATTATAAATTTGAACCATCAAAAACTGAGAGAGAATGACTGAAGTTAGACACAACTGGACGAAAGAAGAAATAGCTGAAATATACCATACGCCACTGCTTGACCTGATATACAAGGCAGCTACTATACACCGTGAAAATAAGGACTATGCAGAAGTACAGATCAGTTCATTGATCTCTATAAAAACCGGCGGATGTTCTGAAGACTGCGCTTACTGCCCTCAGGCTGCCCGTTATAACACAGGTGTAAATGTGCACGCCATAATGCCTAAAGATGAAGTTATTGCTGCTGCCGAAAAGGCAAAAGCCGGCGGTGCATCACGTTTATGTATGGGCGCGGCCTGGCGCGAAGTACGCGATAACCGCGATTTTGACAAGGTAATTGACATGGTAAAGGCCGTAAACAGCCTCGATATGGAAGTTTGTTGTACCCTGGGCATGCTTACCGAAAGCCAGGCACAGCGTTTAGCGGATGCTGGTTTATATGCCTACAACCATAACCTGGATACATCTGAAGAAGATTACAAACGTATTATCACTACCCGTACTTACGATGAACGCCTGAAAACACTTGAACATGTGCGGAAAGCTAAAATTACCGTATGCAGTGGTGGTATCATTGGTTTAGGCGAGACGGTTGCGGATAGGGTATCCATGCTGAAAACATTATCAAACCTGCCTAAACACCCCGAATCAGTACCAATTAACGCTTTGGTGCCTGTAGAAGGAACTCCATTAGCTGATCAGCCGCGTGTTTCTGTTTGGGATATGGTAAGGATGGTGGCTACCACAAGGATCATTATGCCTAAAACCGTAGTGCGTTTATCTGCCGGTCGTACCGAGATGAGTACTGTGGAACAGGCATTCTGCTTTATGGCCGGTGCTAACTCTATTTTTGCTGGCGAGAAGTTGCTTACCACGCCAAACCCATCATTTGATACCGATATGGCTATGTTTGAATTGCTTGGCTTATCGCCGCGTAAAGCATTTAAAAATGGTCGCCCAAATGAGGTTAAGAAAGAAGAAGTTGAAGTAGCAGGTTAAAACTACTTAATCAATAAAATGCAAAAGCGACTGTTCCTTTTCGGGACAGTCGCTTTTGTTTACATTAAAACAGGTTGTCACCTTGCTCTGAAATTGCTGTTGAAATCACCAATTATCCCTTTCAATTCACCTTTATTATCAGCTTTATCAAACCTATCAAAATAAACAAGCTTTGTGTTCCCGATAGATTTAAGCTTACCGAAATTTTCGGGTAAATCAAAGTGATCATACCAGGTTATGTACACGTGACCAATGGATTTTAACTTGCCGACATTTTCCGGTCCATCAAACCGGGTGTAATAAGTAAATAGTGTGTTGCCTATTGATTTTACCTTGCCTATGTTTGAATAATCATCAAATTGATCATATAAAGTAACAGGCATGCCATCTACCGACTTTAATTTCCCAAATTGATCCTTCGCATCAAACCTGTCATACCATTTAATACTGATATTTCCCACGGTCTTTATTTTTCCCTGGTTATCCATATCAAAGCGGTCGTAATAGGTAAACCGGGTATCGCCAATGGATTTTATTTTGCCTTGATTATCCAGGTCAAACCTGTCATAATACTTAATAGGTGTATTGCCTATTGACTTTAGCTTGCCGATATTATCGAATCCATCATACTGTGTAAGGTATTCTAAATGCCCGTCGCCCATTGCTATAGGTATAGTACCTTTAATTAATAGATAGAGTATGACCTCATCATTAGTTAGTTCCGTATTCTTTAAATGTTTAAATCTGGAAGAAATTTCTTTTGGGGAATGATCGCCCGGAATGCTCTGTGCTTTGCAGAATGTATTCAGATTTAAAAACCACGCCAGTATCAGAAAAGGTTTAGATAGCATATTTAAGATTTGGTTGATATAACGATAACGGGTATCTGTTACTATTATATGATGCAAAACTGTACTGATGGTTTAGTTTGAAAAGCAGGTAAATAAAAAAAGACGCATTTTGATGCGTCTTTAAAAATATCATGGGAATTTCAATTAATCCCTCATATTAATATACTGCAAAGGCTGGCCGAAATCATCGGCTCGGCAAAGACTGATCACAGCTTGCAGGTCATCGATCTTTTTACCTTGTACACGTACCTGGTCGTCCATAATAGAGGCTTGTACTTTAAGGCCGCTGTCCTTGATCTTTTTTACAATCTTTTTAGCAACTTCCTTGTCAACGCCTTCTTTGATTTTGATCTCTTTGCGGATCATGTTGCCTGAGGCGTACTGCTCCTTGCCAAAATCCAGCGCTTTGGGATCAAGATGCTGTTTAACCATACGACTTATAATGCTGTCCTGAATAGCTTTAAGGCGCATATCATTTTCGGTAACAATGGTTACTTCGTTGGCCTTTTTATCCAAATCGATAGTGCTTTTTGAATCGTTAAAGTCGTAACGGTTCAGGATTTCTTTTTTTGCGGTATTTATCGCGTTATCAAGCGTTTGTCCGTCTATCTTGCTAACTATATCAAATGTAGGCATACGTTGTATATTGGTTATAAATGTTTTGTAAAACTAAAGTATTGTTAACACACATCGCAATATTGTAACAAATTGTTTAATTTCTGCAATAAATAATGATGAATAAAAACAGGTTAATTCCTCATGAGTTAATATTAAGTTAACAAATAAATAAGCAGATTTGTAACATCTGGCTGTAAAGCAAGAAATATTTATGGATAAACAGGTTCCCTTAATTAACAGAGAAATAAGTTGGCTATATTTTAACGATAGGGTTTTGCAGGAAGCTGCCGATCCAACCGTTCCCCTGATTGACAGGATCCGTTTTTTAGCAATATTTTCATCCAATCTGGATGAGTTTTATCGTGTAAGAGTTGCCACACTCTCCCGCTTAGCAGCCCTTAACGAAAAATCGAAAGAGATACTCGGATATAATCCTAAAAAAGTACTTAACCAGATCAAGAACATCGTAGTAAGACAGGAACGTAAGTTCAATAACCTTTACGAAAACATCATTGTTAAACAACTGGCCGAAGAAAAGATCTTTATCCTAAATGATAAACAGCTTAACGTAACCCGTGGTACCTTCGTGAAAAACTATTTCAGGGAGAAGCTGCTGGCTACATTGGTGCCTATCATGCTTAATGATACCTTACCGCTGCCTGAACTTAGGGACAGGGCCGTTTACTTTTTTGTTAAGCTTACCACCAATAAAAAAACAAGGTTTGCACTTATTGAGTTCCCTGATAATCTTTCGCGCTTTGTAAAACTGCCCGATACCAATAATCTGAAGTTCCTCATCCTGCTTGATGATATCATCAGATATAGTTTAGAGGACATCTTTTTCATTTTTGAGCATGACAGTATCGAGGCATATTCAATCCAGCTTACCCGCGACGCGGAACTTGATCTGGATAAGGAAGTAAGCGAAAAATTTATCGACTCCTTATCAAAGAGCCTGTTAAAGCGTAAAAAAGGGAAACCGATGCGTTTGTTGTACGACTCGGATATGCCCATGGATATGCTGAAGTACCTGGTGAGTAAAATGGGCCTGCATGGTGAAAGCCTCATTCCAGGTAACAGGTATCATAATTTTAAAAATTTTATTTCATTCCCGAATGTTGGCGGTCCGGAACTGGAATACAGCAAATATGTGCCACTGCCGGTTGCTGATCTTTCATTTGGTAAAAGCCTTATTGAACTTATCGCAAAAAAAGATTACCTGGTAAGCACACCTTATCAATCGTACGATTACGTGATCCACTTTTTACGAGAGGCAGCTATTGACCCTAAAGTAAAAGAGATCAGTATCGCCGTATATCGCCTGGCCGAAAACTCAAGGGTGATCCATGCTTTGATAAATGCTGCCAAAAACGGCAAAAAGGTAAACTGCCTTGTCGAACTAAGGGCCCGTTTTGACGAACAAAATAATATTCACTGGAGCAACAGGCTTGAAGAAGAAGGTGTAAATGTACTTTATGGCGTCCCCGGTTATAAAGTACACTCAAAAATATGCTTAGTTAGTCGCACCGAGAAAGGGAAGCTGGCTTATTATGCATGTCTTTCAACCGGCAATTTTAATGAGAAAACTGCTCAGATCTACGCCGATCATACTTTATTTACAGCTAATAAAAAGATCACCGATGATCTGGTGAATGTTTTTAAGGCCATTAACAGAGGTTTATTACCCAAAGGCCTCAAAAGCTTAATTGTATCGCCCATTGACTCAAGACCTGCGATTTACCGCCTGATTGACAATGAGATAAAAAACGCAAAAGCCGGTAAGCAAGCCTATATGATCCTAAAAATGAATAGCCTTGCAGATGAAGATCTCATCAACAAACTTTACCAAGCCAGCAATGCAGGTGTTAAGATCAAAATGATTATCCGGGGGATGTGCTGTTTAATAGCAGGAGTGAAGGGTTACAGTGAAAACATCGAGGTGATCAGTATTGTAGATAAATACCTTGAACACGCCCGGGTGCATATTTATTGTAATGGCGGTAAAGAGCTTATTTACCTTACGTCGGCCGATTTCATGACCCGCAACATTGACAATCGAGTTGAGGTTGGTTTCCCCATATATGATGAAAAGCTAAAGCAAGAAGTACGTGACATTATCGATATTCAGCTTGATGATAATACCAAAGCACGGGAGATCAACAGCCAGAACACCAATAAATATCACAAAACAAATTCGCCCGAAAGCCACAGGGCGCAAATTGAAATATATAATTATCTAAAAAATAAAACAAAATAACATTGAGATACGCCGCTATTGATATAGGTTCAAACGCCGTGAGGCTGTTAATTGCCGACATAATTCAAAACACCGGATCGGTGTCATTCAAAAAAAACACATTGATCCGTGTTCCGCTGCGTTTGGGTGACGATGCTTTTATACAGCAGCATATATCTGAAAAAAAAGCTACCGAGCTGGTTAAATCAATGGTTGCCTTCCGCAACCTGATGGATGTATATAAGGTTACGGATTATTTAGCCTTTGCAACATCGGCTATGCGAGAAGCAAAAAACGGAGAAGAAGTGATTAAGCTGATCAAAGAGGAGGCAAACATCGACATCGAAATTGTACATGGATCTAAAGAAGCCAGCATTATTTATGCCAGCCATGCCGATCAAAACATCGATAAAAGCAAAAACTATCTTTACGTTGATGTGGGTGGCGGCAGCACAGAGATATCGCTGTTTTCTGCCGGTGAAATGATCGTTTCCCGTTCGTTCAACATAGGCACCATTCGTATCCTTGACAACCAGGATACTGAGGAAACATGGAACGAGATGAAGGATTTCATACGCGATAATACCCGCAACTTCAAACAATTATCGGGTATTGGTACTGGTGGCAACATCAATAAATTGTTCAGGTTATCTGAAGAAAAGGAAGATATGCCGCTTACTTTTGCCAAATTAAGATCTTTATATACCTACCTGAGTTCGTTTTCATTAAAAGACAGGATCAACGTACTTGGCCTAAACCAGGACAGGGCCGATGTTATTATTCCGGCATGTGAAATTTACCTCACCGTAATGAAAAATGCCAACATCAAAAACATCTACGTGCCAAGGGTAGGTATGGTTGATGGAATTATCCAAACTTTAATAGAGAAAAATCTCCAATAAACAGGTTAAAATTATTTTAACAAATTGTTTAAAAATTAAAAAAGTGTTACTACATTTGTAGTGCCCTCTCAAGGGCATGTTTTTCATAGGTAGATGTAGGGTCGGGTACAAGTTATTCGACCCTTTTTTGTGCCCCTAACTTTTTGTGTGTTTGGGTTGTTGAAGGAGTAATTATGAAGAAAAAGATAGTTGTTGCTATTACGGGCGCCAGTGGTTCAATATATGCCAGTCTGCTGCTAAAAAAACTAAACCAGTTACAGGATCAGATTGCCGAAGTAGGCGTTGTAATGTCAGACAATGCCAAAGACGTTTGGAAATTTGAACTCGATAATGAGGATTATACTCAGCTTCCGTTTAAATTTTATGCTAAAAGAGATTTCATGGCTCCCTTTGCCTCCGGTTCGGCAAAGTTTGATACCATGGTAGTTGTTCCATGCTCTATGGGTACACTTGGCCGCATAGCAGGAGGGATCTCTGATGACCTGATCACCCGGGCCGCTGATGTGATCCTTAAAGAACGTCGTAGGCTGGTATTGGTAGCCCGCGATACCCCGCTTAACCTTATCCATATCCGTAATATGGCCACTGTTGCGGAAGCAGGCGGTATCATTTGTCCGGCAATTCCATCATATTACAGCAAGCCCCAAAGCATTGAAGAGCTGGCTATGACAGTAGTAAACCGCGTGATTGATTTAATAGGGTTGGAGAATGAGAGTTACGAGTGGAAGGGGATGTAATGACTACTGTGATATCAGCTTGTAAATAAAAGCTAATATCACAGTAGAGGACAATTAATCAGGCGGTCAGCCTAAACCAAGCCCAAAGCCTTACTTGTCCTCGCCCTTGTCTCGTCACTTAAAGCCTCATTATTAGCCAATGACTCACCATATGAAGGGATCATTTCTTTAAGTTTCTGCTGCCAGGCATCTGTTTTGGCGTGGTTTTTAAAGCAGCGCTCAATAAGCTGGATCATGATAGGCACCGAAGTCGACGCGCCCGGAGACGCACCTAACAAGGCCGAGATACTGCCATCGGCCGAGGTTACAACCTCGGTTCCAAACTCAAGTACACCGGTATGTTTTGCGTCTTTTTTAATAACCTGTACACGTTGACCTGCTATATCCAGATCCCATTCTTCGGCTTTGGCAGTTGGCATATAGTCCTTAAGCGCGTTAAGCCTGTCGGCCGGCGATTGAAGTACCTGCGAGATGAGATATTTAGTCAGAGGCCAGTTATCGCGCCCTACAGCAAGCAGGGGAAGTATATTGTTTAGTTTAATAGATCCGAAAAGATCAAGCAACGATCCCTTTTTCAGGAAACGGGTTGAAAAGCCGGCATATGGGCCAAAAAGTAACGCATGTTTGCCATCAATCATACGAGTATCCAGGTGAGGTACCGACATTGGCGGCGAACCAACCGATGCTTTTCCATAAACCTTAGCTTCATGTTGTTTTACAACATCGGGGTTGTTGCATACCAGCCATTGTCCGCTTACAGGGAAGCCGCCAAAACCTTTGCTTTCGGCAATGCCTGATTTTTGCAGCAGGGGCAAAGCACCACCACCGGCGCCAACAAAAACAAATTTGGCATTCAGCTTTCTTTTGTTACCTGTGGTTTTATCTTTTACAGTTATTTTCCAGGTACCATCAGCATTGCGTTTAATATCCCTTACATCATGGTTAAGGCTTATGTTTACGCTTGGTTTTTGTTTAAGCTCGTCTATCAGCGCGCTGGTCAAACTACCAAAGTTTACATCGGTACCAATATCCATGAACGTTGCCGAAACCTTTTCATCAGCATCGCGGCCTTCCATAACCAGCGGAATCCATTTTTTGATCTGTGTTTTATCCTCCGAGTATTCCATCCCTTTAAAAAAATGGTGTTTGGTAAGGGCTTGCTGGCGTTTTTTCAGGTACTCAACATTCTCAGCTCCCCAAACAAAGCTCATGTGAGGCACTTTGCGGATAAAACTCTGTGGATTATTTATCAGGCCCTGGTCAATAAGATAAGTCCAAAACTGTTTGCTTATTTCAAATTGCTCGGCAATTTTGATGGCTTTTTTTATTTCAACACTCCCATCAGGAAGCTGGGGGGTATAATTTAACTCACAAAAAGCCGAGTGTCCTGTACCTGCATTGTTCATAGGAGCGGAACTTTCGGCAGCGATGACATCCAGCCGTTCAAAAATCTCAATCGTCAGATCGGGCTGCAGCTCTTTAAGCATTACACCAAGGGTGGCGCTCATAATACCTGCGCCAATTAAAACCACATCAACCGTTAAATTTGAACCTGTACCGTTATTAGTCATTTTATTATGATATCCTGCAAAGCCTGCAGTGTTATTTATAACAAGGTAAACCCCGTTTTTGAAAAATTGTTATGATGGTTTAAGTCCTGCAAATAATTAACTGGCAGGGGGTAAAATAAATCAGGCAATTTTAAGAAATTTTTATAGAAAAACTGTCCTTTACCTGTCCAATAAATGCAATAAAATCTATGTTTAATTTGTTTAAACTTAATTTATAGATTAATACCGCATTTGGTATATCTAAAACACATTAACACAAAACAGTTAAAATGATGTATATAAATAAAGTGCTAATTTATATACCATGAATCTGTTTAAACCATGTATTTATTTTTGTGTTTTGGCGATGACACTATTTGCCTGCAGACAATCAAGTAAGCAATCCAAGCCCGATACTATATCAAGTGATTCCTCAAAAACAACAGTAACAGTAGCAGGTAAAAAGGATAGTGTGATCAATAATCCGCAAAAAAAATATAGCGGGGCAACGGTTAGCGAGCCCTGCGTGAAATGTTTGCTGGCTGTTATACAGGATAGTAAAAGCTACAAGGAGAACACAAACGGCATCTCGCCGCAAAGTATAAATTATACTATTAACTGGGTAAAAGCTTCGGCACCGGCGTTAACGCCGGATACAAGTCATAAAACCAACGGGATAAGGGTTGATGTGAAGAAAGATGAAGATGGTGAGGCAACCCGCTTATGTTCATATGTTTATAATAACACAAGCGGTACCATGTACTTGCTCAATAGTCAGAATAAATATCAGCATGAGATATCAAGCATAACGCCCGCCATTTTAAAAAAAATCCGCAACAGTTGTTATTGGGGCGTAGCGTCACAATAATCACATGAAATACCAACAGCTAAACATACTTACCTTTTACATTTTTCATCATTTTGTAAGCTCCTTTTAAAACGCCGATCAGTGCTTCTGTTTTCATTGGCTTGGCAATATAATCGTCCATGCCTTCGCTTATGCACATGTCCCGGTCATCGGGGCCGGCATTGGCGGTCATAGCAATTATAAAAGGCTGCTTAAAAGCGTATTGTCGAATATGGCGCGTTGCCTCAAAGCCATCCATCTCCGGCATTTGCACATCCATAAATATGACATCAAATTTGGGATTGGCATTCAATTTATCAAGTGTTTCATACCCGTTATGGGCCAGCTCAAATTCATAACCCAGCTTCTCCAGCATCCGGCTAATGAGCTTTTGATTAACCGTATTATCTTCTGCCACGAGGATATTAAGGGGATGTTCCTTCGCAAAGTTTACATCCAGTAATTTATCCGGCTTTGTTTCGGGAACGGTTATATGTATTTTTCCCTGGAACTCGGCCTGCAAGCTTTTACCCAGTTGCGATTGTTTTACCGGTTTGGTTAATATAGCCGAAAATAAGCCCGGATACTTCTTCTTTGAACCATCGCCAATAGAGCTCAGCATAATTACCGGCAGATCTTTATAAGTGCTTTTAATTTCCCGGGCCAGGCCAACGCCATCCATTTCAGGCATTTCCATATCGGTTATCACCAGGTTAAATCCATGATTAGCAATAAGGATTTCCAGTGCCTGCCTGCCGGAAGCCGCAGCCACCGTTTGGATTCCCCATTGCTCCAGCTGCGTTTGCAGGATAAAACGGTTCGTTTTATTATCGTCAATAATAAGCACCTTTTTACCTTCAAGCTCTTCTGCGTTAAAAACAATAGGTATATGCTTTGATTGTTTACTGCTTAAAGCTGTTTTTATGGTGAATACAAAAACAGAGCCTTCTCCAAAAATGCTTTCAGCCCAGATTTCGCCACCCATTAGCTTAACCAGTCGCTCGCTGATTACAAGCCCAAGCCCTGTACCTCCATATTTGCGCGTAGTAGATGAATCAACCTGCGAAAAAGCATTGAACAAGGTTGTGAGCTTATCCTCAGGGATACCAATGCCTGTATCCATAACGCTAAAGCCTATCTCAATTTCCTTATCGCCAATTGTTTTAGATAAAAACACTTTGATAAATACCTCGCCACGCTCGGTAAACTTGATAGCATTGCCTGYTAAATTGGTAAGCACCTGTTTTAACCTCAAACTGTCGCCAATTACCTGCTGGGGCAGGGCGGGGTCAATCTGATAAACCAACTCCAGCTCGCGTTTGGCTGCATTTTGCGAAAAGAGATCCATCACTTCCTCAATACACTGGCGCAGGTCAAAATCTTCCTGCTCCATTTCCATTTTCCCTGATTCAATTTTGGAGAAATCAAGAATATCGTTGATCACATTTACTAAACTATCACCACACGATATAATGGTATCGGTATAATCACGCTGCTCGGCGTTCAGCCCAGTTTCGCCTAACAGCGAAGCCATGCCAATAACACCGTTCATCGGTGTCCTGATCTCATGGCTCATGGTGGCTAAGAATATACTTTTGGCCTGGTTGGCTTTATCGGCTTCTTCCCGGGCATCACGTTCCTGTTCTCTTTGAATCTGTAACTCTTCCGACTGGGAAAGCAGTTCTTCGTTCAAAGCCTGTAATTCTTCTGATTGATTTTGGAGCTCGATATTTAAGGTTTGCAGGTTTTCGGACTGGGTCTTTAATTCTTCCGATTGTTGCATAACTTCTGCCGTACGTTCGCCAACCTGTTTTTCAAGCAGGTTCTTTTGCTTTACTATGGCATTTACTTTATACAGGTAAATTGCATAAATGGCTGCTAAGGTAAGCAAAACCAGCAAACTGATAAACCACCAGGTAAGCCAGAAAGGAGGGAGTACAATAACGCTCAGGCTTACCTGCCTGACAGACCATTTCCCATCCGCACTGCGGCTTTTTACCCTAAATACATAATTACCGGCCGATAGGTTGGTATAAGTAGCCGTGTTTTTATTACCAACATAGTTCCATGTTTTGTCAAAACCCTCAAGCAAATAGGCATATGATTCTTTGCTGCCTAAGGCAAAGTCCATCGATACATATTCAAACGATATCACCGATTGATCATATGTTAAGGTTATCGATTTTGTTTCGGAAATATCCTCCTTTAGGGGTGAAGGATCATCGCTGTTCTGCGCTACCTCTACAGATTTATTATAGATCTGAAAATCGGTAAGCAGCAGAGGCGGATCATAAACATTATCCCTGATATTTTCAGGATTGAACATGTTAAACCCATTAACGCCACCGAAATACATGATACCATCATGGCTTTTTACTGCCGAGTGAGGTTTAAACTCTTCGGCCTGCAAGCCATCCTCAATGGTGAAATTCCTGAATTTATTGGTTTTAGGATTGTATTTGGAAATACCTTTATTGGTGCTGATCCATAAATTGCCGTTGTTATCTTCTTCAACCGCATAAGTATAGTTATTGGGCAGCCCATCTTTTACTTTAAAGTTTGTAACCTTACCGGTAGCCGGGTTTAAACGATAGATACCACCATAAGTACAGATCCAGATATTACCCAGGTGATCTTCAAAAAGGTCAAGCGCCGTGTTGTTGCCAAGTGCACTGTTTAGTTTTTCATATTGTACCGGTTTAAATGAATTAGTTGCAGCATCATACAGGTTAACGCCGCCATCATTGGTGCCAACCCAAAGGTTACCTTTTGAATCGCCAAGCAGCGAGTTGATATTGTCGCTGCTGATACTTTTGGGATTATTGGCATCATGGCGGTAATGAATAAATCTATTGGTTTTAGGTTCAAACAGATCAAGCCCGGTACCAAGTGTGCCAAACCATAGTTTTCCATCAAGCGTTTTGGCTATGGCATAAATATTATTACCGCTTATACTGGTACTATCGTCCGGGTTATGTTTAAAAGACCTGAAACTGCGCGTTTGCGGGTTCATCATACTTACCCCGTCGCCCCAGGTGCCTATCCACAGGTTATTTTTGGCATCTTCCTGTATGGTTAAAACATAATTACCGCAGATATTGCTGTTAGTATTTTTATAAACCTTAAACTCTCCTTTTTCTGGGTTGAAAAGATTCAGGCCACCGCCATCGGTACCTTCCCATATGTTGTTCTTTTTATCTTCGTAAATACTTAATACAAAGTTGTTTGATAAGCTGTTGGGCTGCGCGCTGTGCTGGTAGTGGGTGAAATTTTCACTTGTTTTTTTATAGAAGTTAAGACCTGAGGCAAAGGCACCGATCCACATATTGCCGCTTTTGTCTTTCAGGATCACATCAACCGAATTGTTGGCAATGCTGCTGTTATCTACATCGTCTTCCTGGTGGTTATTAAATTGCCCTGTAGCATAATTGAAAATATTCAATCCTCCATTTTCAGTGCCGATCCATAAGTCGTGATTACTATCTTCAGCAAGGCACTGCACACTATTATATGAAAGCGAGTTCTTGTTACGGCGATCATTTTTGTAATGAGTGAAGGTTTTGGTGGCCGGATCAAACAGGTTGAGCCCTGCGTCGCTAACACCAATCCATAAACGGTGTCCACTGTCCTCTAAAATAGCGTTTACCTTATTAGCCGATAGGGAAGAAGGCTTACCTTCATCATGAACAAAGCGGGTAAAATTATGGCTTTGGGGCTTGTAAAGATTTAAGCCGCCATAGGTTGTTCCTATCCATAATTTATTTTGACTGTCTACATAAACCGCGCGGACATTGTTATCACTTAAACTGGCTGTATCGGCCACGTTATACCGGTAATGCGTAAATTTTTTCTGCGCTATATTAAACTGGTCAAGGCCTTCTTTTTGATTCGAGATCCACAGATTCCCGCTTTTATCAAGTGCTATCTTGACTAAAATATCGCTGGCTATTGAATTGTTATTGTTTGGATTATGGCGATAATGGATAAAACGATCAAATTTACGGTCGTACATATTTAACCCTCCACCGCTGGTCGAGATCCACAGGTTGCCGTTTTTGTCTTCAAGTATGTCCTGAACAAAGCTGTTACTGATACTATTATTATCGCTAACAATATTTTTAAAAACCTTGAATTTGTTACCATCATACCGGTTAAGTCCATCACGTGTGCCTACCCAAATAAAACCGCGGCTATCCTGTATAATGCAGTTGATGTTCAGTTCGGAAAGTCCTTCACGGCTGCCAATATGCTGAAAATGAATGGGGCGGTTTTGTGAGAACGCGCATAACGAAATAGCTTGCAACAACAAAACAAAGTAACACTTATAGCTATTCATTAAAATAATTTTGGGCGATTTGAAGAAGCGGGTTAAACTTAGCAGCATTAAATTTAATAAAATTTACGATTTATTAAATATCCGCTAATATCATTTGTTACTTAAACGGGAGGGCAACAAATTTTGTTATACTATTTTGCCAAAACAAACATCTACTTTTGCTTTATGGAACAACAACCCAATAACCCTTTACATGGCAAAACCCTCGAGACGATCCTTAACGAACTGGTAGCTCACTTTGGTTGGAATGAATTGGGTACCCGGATCAGGGTCAATTGTTTCAATGATAATCCCAGTATAAAATCAAGCCTTAAGTTTTTAAGGAAAACAGATTGGGCGAGAAAGAAGGTGGAAGAATTGTACTTGGAGATAGCGTAGTTATTATAAAAGAATGTCATGTTGAACTTGTTTCAACACCTCACTCGCTAAGCCCATGCTGAGCAAGTTGGCTACCTTTCTAATGGGGTGCTGAAACAAGTTCAGCATGACATTGTGGATACTTGGTATTTGTAAGTCTCTATGAGACAGTGTTTTTTACCCGTGCTTTTTCTTCTTGTTCATTTTGGCCTTGGTACTGGCGCTAAGGTTATATGTTTTGGCGTTGGATGCTTTTTTTTCATGGAAAGCCTCACCAACGCCGGCCGGTTTAACATCTTCTTTTACATCTGCCTTTTTAGGCTTCGACTCGGTCACAATCACCAGGTCATCCGGTAGCTCGGCCACCGGGATCTTATTGCCGATCATTTGCTCAATTTTCTTTACCTGGCTTAGCTCGATATCAGTAGCAAAGGTCATCGCCAGTGTTTCTTCCTTATTGTCAGGATCGTGATTAACTATCCGGTTAATAAACAGTTCGTTATCAGCAGGCAGATCAAAATGGATCAGGAAGGGGATACCGCTCAGGTCGAGCTCTTCCTCGTTTTCGTTGGTTACGATCAGGATCCTGGCACCAGCTTCAGCCTTAAAATCCTCAACGCTCTTGAATCCTTTTGTATCGAAGAACTTTGGATTTAAGTATGCTACACCTGTACGTAAACGGCTTTTGAGGCTTTGAAAAAGCTTTTCAGCAGTTGTCTGACTGTTTACAAATACAACAGTTTTAGTAAACAGTTCTTCGTCGTACATGAACAGATTAAGCAGGTTTAGCTTGGTGCCAAAGTTAGGTACGTTATATAACAGCTGTTCATGAGTTTCAACAGCCGTTTCGCCCAGTTCATCAACCTCAATTATTGCCGGTTGCTTCATGAATGGATCGAGCATTTTTTCGAGCTTGGCATGCATGACTTCGGTGAACACCAGATGCTGACCTTTGTCAATGCTGTTAGCCAACTCAACAACGGGTAACTGCAGGCCTTTTTTTACTATCTGGTCGGCATCATCTACCACCAGTAAATCAACTTTATTTAAATTTAAAGCCAGTTTAAGGTAGATGGCCCTTGCCCTGTCAGGAGTAGCTACAACAATATCTGCACCATCGGCAAGTTCATCCATCTGGCTTTCAAACCCGGGGGTAACGTATAAGCCAACTATGCGGATAGATTTATTTTTGTTAAGACGGTCAAATTGTTCTATAACAGCAAATACGTGTTCTTTTTCCGGCACCAATACCAACACACGCGGAACGCCTTCAGGGGCATAGTTAAAGCGGTTTAATACACCTAACACATAAGCAGTGGTTTTTCCGCTGCCTTCAGGGCCAATGGCAATAATATCCTGCCCGCCAATAATGCGGTTGATAGTTTTAAGCTGGAGCTCTTTAGGGTTTGCAAAACCGGCTTCATTTACAGAACGCAACAGTTGTTTATTAAGCTTTAATTTGTCAGACCACGCCATCAGGATACTATTAAAATTTAAAATGAGGGTGCAAAAGTACCAAATTAACGCGTCATATTTTTAAAAATCAGCAGATAAGCATTATAAGGGGTGCCAATCTACACTATTAAGTAAAGGAAATGCCGACCGCTGTTCAAGATCAAGGTAACGATAGGTGACTTTTGACAGGTATAAACCCTGGGGATGTGCGGGGATAATGATCTTAGGTGTTTGTTTATTGGCAATGTAAAACTCAAATTCATCTGTACTCATCTGGCCTTTGCCAATTTCAAGCAACCGGCCTACAATGATCCTGATCATCCGGTTTAAAAAGCGGTTAGCTGTAATATTAAACCTTAACTTATCGCCTTTGACATCAATATATAGCCCTGCCGATTTTATTTGACAGAGGGTGTGATCAACCCTGTCGGGCATTTTGCACATGGCGCGGAAATCGGTATAATTCGGCAGTATAGAAACAGCTTGTTTCATCGCGTCGAGATCAAGGTCCTGATCGCGGTAAAAAGAACTATAGTTACTTAAAAACGGATCTTTATAATTGTGGATAAAATAATCATAGCTCCGTTTTACCGCATCAAAACGGGCGTGGGGATCTCCCTGCATCGAAATGATGTCAAATACGGCAATATCATCAGGCAAGAGTTTATTGAGCCTGAATAGCAGATCATAATCTAAATTATCGGCTATATCGGCATGGAAAAAGAATTGACTGGCATGTACTTTTGCATCGGTGCGGCCACAACCAACAATACCTACCGGGTGTTTTAAAATTTTGCCAAGGGCTGTTTCAATTACTTCCTGTACAGATGAAAACTTTGAAAGTCGCTGCCAGCCGCTGTATCTTATGCCATGATAACCGATATGAAAAAAATAACGCATTGTTGTTTGGGATGTGGTTGTCAAAAATGCAGATTATTTTGAGAACACCTGATAAAACAAAAGCCCAATGTAAAAAACACCGGGCTTAATGTATATAAAAACAATTGTTTATACTTTTTTTGGCGGAAGGTCAAATGCAATGGCGTTGTGTTCAAAATGACCTTTGTGCGAACCATCACAAAATGGTTTGTTTGCTGATAAACCACAACGGCAAATTGAAAGTACTGTACGGCCTTGTAAGCCATAAGCATTACCCTGCATGTCTACAATCTCAAAATCGCCTTCTATTTTAACCGAACCGTTATTATTAATGGTAAGTTTAGTTTTCTCCATGTTTTAAATTTTGCGCAAAGTTAAATCATGGCAGTTGCCTAAAAATGTTTATTTGCTATTTAGAAGTGTTCCTGATTGGACAAAACAAGGGAGAGGCTTTTAATTAAATGATTGGTTGAATGCAACCAGCACCTGCAAAAAAACATCCCTGTCAAGCGCAAAGGAAGAGGGCTGCTCGGGCTTTACAGGCTTGCCGTTTTTTATTTTAAGTGGGAACAAGGCGACAAAATCACGGATACTGATCTCGTACCTTAGCATGGGATCGCGGCGGTGGATCTCTTCCAGTCTCATTTCAAAAAGGGAAACACTTAGCGGGTCTGCAATCATATTCAAAACTAATATTTGTTTACCTCTCTACGATGAAACATCGGCCATAAATGACAAACTAATGATGTGCAAAAATCCCTTTAGCAATCGATTCCGCATAAATTTGTGATATAGGCTACTGCCTTTACATCATAAAAACATACACTATGGAATACAGACAATTAGGCGCATCCGGGTTGCGGGTGCCGGTATTAAGCTTTGGCACGGCGACATTTGGCGGCGGTAACGAATTTTTTAAAGCGTGGGGCAATACCCAGGTTGACGATGCAAAAAAACTGATTAATATTTGCCTTGATGCCGGCGTTAATTTATTTGATACGGCAAACGTCTATTCGCACGGAATTTCTGAAGAAATATTGGGCAAAGCCCTGGAAGGACTCCGTAACGAAGTGCTGATCTCAACCAAAGCAACCTTTACAATGGGCCAGGGTGTTAATGATTTTGGTTCATCACGCTATCACCTCATCAAATCGGCCGAGGACAGCCTGCGCCGTTTAAATACCGACAGGATTGATATTTACCATATGCACGGCTTTGATGCCAATACCCCGGTTGAAGAAACCTTAAGAGCACTTGACGACCTGGTTACCAGTGGTAAAGTGCGATATATTGCCTGCTCAAATTTTTCGGGCTGGCATTTAATGAAATCACTTTCAGTATCTGAAAGATATGGCTGGAGCCGTTATGTGGCTCATCAAGCCTATTATTCATTGCTTAACCGGGAGTTTGAATGGGAACTGATGCCCTTAGGTATCGATCAAAAAGTAAGCACCATTGTCTGGAGCCCGCTATCGTCAGGTCAGCTAAGCGGAAAATTCAGAAGGGGACAGCCAATTCCGGAAAACTCCAGGACTGTACAGGGAGGTGCTCACGGCCCGGCTACAAATTTTGATCATTTATATAATATTGTGGATGCACTTGATGAAGTTGCTGAAGAAACCGGTAAATCTGTAGCGCAGGTGGCTTTGAACTGGTTACTGCAAAGACCTACCGTTGCCAACCTGGTAATTGGGGCACGTAACGAAGAACAGCTTAGGCAAAACCTCGGTGCCATTGGATGGAATTTGACGGTTGAGCAGGTTAAAAAGTTGGATTCTGCCAGCGAGGTAGACCCGATATATCCATATTGGCACCAACGCCAAAATTTAAAATTGGTACCCTTGCCAATACAGTATTAAAAAGTATTAAATAAGAAAAGCTTACGTAAAACTACGTAAGCTTTTCTTTTAAATCCCGTAACAGTACGCTGTTATAGTTGTAAGGATTGCTTTAGTTTTGTTTTAAAGGTAATGCGATATCGAAATTATGATATGATATCTAACCTTATCACTATTAAACCTTTCCTGTATGATCAAAAAACAATACCTAAAAGAAATAGCCATATCGGGTACCCAGCAAAGAAATGGCAGCACAAACAATCAAAAAGAAGTAACCAAGATTCAAAGCTGGCTTAATTTGTATGCGGTCACTAACCCTTCGGCCGGTACGGCAACAGGAATTGACGGCAGCTTTGGCCCGGGTACTGAAACAGCAGTTAAAAACTTCCAGAAGGCAAAAAATCTGCCACAAACAGGTATTGTTGATAGCACTGTTTTTGCAGCGCTAACTCAACCTATGGTAAATGCATTCAAAAGCCCTGTAGCCGGAACCGGTTTAAGGGAATTGATTGTAAATACGGCTATACAGCACTTAAGCAATGCGCCATTTGAGCTTGTTATTAAAGACCAGAGTAATAGCGGCCCATGGGTAAGGGCTTATATGGATAATAACGAAGGAACACCATGGTTTTGGTGTATGGGTTTTGTACAAACCATTATTGACCAGGCTGCTACGCAATTAGGAAAAGATTTTCGGACACTTATGCCATTAACCTATAGTTGCGATACAGTTGGTACTACCGGCATCGCCAAAGGCATACTAAGCCGCGTCGCAGCGGTGAGGGCCAATCCGTCCATTGTAAAGCCCGGCGATATTTTCCTGGTTCAAAAAACGCCTAACGACTGGTTTCATACCGGCCTTATTACAGGTGTACACGGTGATCTGTTTGATACCATAGAGGGAAATACCAATACGGACGGAAGCAGCAATGGAAACGGAGTATACAAGCGTGTGCGTAACTTTCAAACTTCAAAACTGGATGTATTTTCCATACAGCCTCTTGTATAAAAGTCTTCCCTGCGATTAATACCCCCTTGAGCCCCTTTATTGGGGCTTTCTGTTTTTATAAGCTAAAAGCTAATGAGTGCTTAAACAACATGACCATCAGCTTTAAGCCTTAAGCTTTCAGCTCAATTAAGTAACAGTTAAATTACAATTGCTTCATGAAAAAATTGACCGATAGCTTTAGCCCTTTATAAAACTTGACTAATTTGCGGGGCAGCCCGCTGGGGTATGCTTATAAATCCAATTAACCTGTTTTGAGTATGATTAACCGTAGAAAGTTTATTCAATCAACTGCCGTAGCGGGTACAAGTTTTCTGCTTGCGCCGCAACTATCAAAAGCTTCCGGATTTTTTAAGGGATCACCCAACGAAAAAGTAGTGTTAGGTATGATGGGGACTAATAGTCGCGGGCTATACCTGGCCCAAAGCTTTGCTAAACTGCCCAATGTAGAAATCGGTTACATCTGCGATGTTGACGCGAACGTGGTTGCTAAAACGATTGATGCGATCTATAAACAAACCGGGAAAAAGCCTCAAGGCTTAACGGATATCCGGAAAATGCTGGAAATAAAAGATATCGACGCGGTAGTAGTAGCCCCGCCAGACCACTGGCATGCACCGGCAACCATCATGGCCTGCCAGGCCGGCAAACACGTATATGTAGAAAAGCCATGCAGCCACAATCCTCATGAGGGAGAAATGGCAGTAGAAGCAGCAAATAAATATAAACGCCTGGTGCAAATGGGGAGCCAGCGCCGTTCATTCTCCAATGTACAGGCCATGGTAAAAGAGCTGCATGATGGTGTAATAGGTCGTACTTATTATGCTAAAGGCTGGTATACCAATCATCGTTCAACTATCGGCAAAGGAAAGCAGGTTCCTGTGCCTGCCAATTTAAATTATGACTTATGGCAGGGGCCTGCACCAAGACGACCTTACAAGGACAACCTGATCCACTACAACTGGCACTGGTTTTGGAACTGGGGCACAGGCGAGGCGCTTAATAACGGCACACACGAACTGGATGTGATCCGCTGGGGGCTTGGTGTAGACTATCCAAGCAAGGTAGTATCAACAGGAGGGCGGTTCCATTTTAATGATGACTGGCAAACGCCGGATACGCAAAATATCCTTTATAACTTTCCCAATAATACCGCTGCAGAATGGGAATGCCGGAGCTGTAATGGCTTCGAAATCGAGAAATTAAGCAGGGGAGTAGTGTTTTATGGTGATAAAGGCACGCTGTTTTATGATAGTGGCAATAGCTATCGTGTTTATGATGGAGATAATAAACTGGTAAAAGAGGTAAAGGACGATACCAAGGTTGACGGCACAAACAAAGTGAGCCCAACCGAGGCGCTTGACGGCTTTCACATGAAAAACTTTGCCGATTCGGTAAGAGGAGCCGATAAGCTAAACTGCCCGATAGAGATCGGTTTTAAATCAACCCTGCTGCCGCAATTAGGCAATATCTCCTATCGTGTTGACCGTGTATTACACATCGACCCAAGTAACGGTCATATTTTAAATGATCCTGAAGCACAAAAGCTTTGGAGCAGGGAGTATGAAAAAGGCTGGGAGGTGAAGGTATAAGAATGACATTGAGTGCGTGAGCCGTCATCTTGAACTTGTCGAAGGACGTGCGCAGAGGCCCACCCGCCATGCTTCGACGGGCTCAGCATGACACCCTTAAAAGGCATGAAGCCACAATAATTTAATCAAACAAGAAAATATCAATCATGAAAAAAATAATATACCCTGTAATTATGCTTCTCGCGTCAACGGCATTGAGTCCGGTGAACGCTCAAACCAAATTATTTGATGGCAAAACGCTTAAAGGCTGGAAACGCCTTGCCGGTACCGCCGATTACAAGGTGGAAGACGGTGCCATAGTGGGTACTACGGTACTTAACTCCGGCAATTCATTTTTAGTTACCGAAAAGGAATACGGCAATTTTATACTGGAACTGGATGCTAAAATTGAAAGCGAGCTGAGTAATTCGGGCGTGCAAACGCGCAGCCATTATGATCCGGAAGGCAATAAGGGCAAAGGCAAGGTTTATGGCAGGCAGTTTGAGATCGATCCGTCATCACGCAAATGGACAGGCGGTATTTATGATGAAGGCAGGCGCGACTGGCTTTACCCGCTTGATCTGAACCCGAAAGCTAAAGAAGCATTTAAAGTGGGCGAATACAATCACATCAGGATTGAATGCATCGGCAATGAAATGAAAACCTGGGTAAATGGCGTGCCGGCGGGCGACGTAGTTGATACTGTTGACAGCAAGGGTTTCATTGCATTACAAGTTCATGCAGTAAGTGAAGAAAAGCAAGCCGGTAAAAAGGTATATTTTAAAAACCTGAACCTGCAAACCACCAATTTAAAACCCAAACCATTTCCAAAGGATGTTTATGTGGTTAATCTTACGCCCAACAGCATAACCAGTGCAGAAAAAGCAAACGGCTGGAAACTATTGTACGATGGCAAAACCAACACAGGCTGGCGTGGAGCAACGCTTAAAGGTTTCCCTGATAAGGGCTGGGAATATAACAACGGCACTATGCACGTGTTGCCATCGGCGGGACAGGAGGAATCTGGCGGCGGCGATATCGTGACCAACGATAATTTCAGCGCTTTCGATCTGTCCTTTGAATTTAAGCTTACCCCCGGTGCCAACAGTGGCGTTAAATATTTTGTAACCCTGTCTGAAGTTACCAAAGGGTCGGCCATAGGCCTGGAGTACCAGGTACTTGATGATAAACTGCATCCCGATGCCAAACTTGGCCGTGATGGCGACCGGACTTTAGCGTCATTGTATGACCTCATCAAAGCCAACAAACAAGAGCGTTTTGTACACCCGATAGGAGCATGGAATATCGGTCGTGTGGTGGTATATCCAAACAACCACGTTGAGCACTATCTTAATGGGGTAAAAGTATTGGAATACGAACGCGGCTCAAAAGCCTTCCGTGACCTGGTAGCAATCAGCAAATACACCATCTGGAAAAACTTCGGCGAAGCCGCTGAAGGGCATTTGTTATTGCAGGATCATGGCAATGAAGTGTTTTTTAGAAGTATAAAGGTTAGGGAGTTAAAGTAACCTTAATCACCCTCCCGTCATTGCGAGGTACGAAGCAATCCCCAATAGGCAGAGCAGCTTTGCAAGTTGCCCTGTAAAGTTCGCGATTGCTTCGTGCCTCGCAATGACGCTTTTAGAATGTTTTTTAACAGCTTATCGCTCCCCCTTTGTGGGGCATTGCTCTACAACGAACTCCTCAACCTCACCGTAAATGGCACAGCAAAATGCTCGTGGCAGTTATTCAATGCAAATTCAGCCGCTTTACTGCCCATCAATTTAAAATCGGTTGATATGGTGGTGATACCATCAAGGATGATCTCTTTAAGTGCGGTTTCATTATAGGATATCACGCCTACATCTTTCGCTACCTTTAAATCGGATGCGATGATCTTTTTAATGAGCTCAACCAGGTCATCCTCAGTTAGACTGATGTATACCGTGTTTTTCTGAATGAGTTCCGTAGAAAGTGTTTCAACTATATCATACTCAAAAGCATACTGTCTGCAAAAGTTTAGAAACCCTTTCATGATCTCTTTTGAGTGATAAGTTTTACCAGGGAAGATAAGTTTGAGCGTATGGTATTTACTCAGGCTATCAAGCATACTCTTCAGGGCTTCGTAAACATCTGTAGCGAAATTCTCATATATCGCGGCAAATTTTCCGTTCACGCCGGGTACCAGGTTATCCAGCAGTATCAATTTATCCTTGGGGATGGTATTGATGATCTCATGGGCCTTCGTTTCGTTATCTAAAAAATGAGGGATAACGATGTACTTAGCATAATCGCCCTGGATGCTTTCAGTAATGATCTTTTTAAAAAAGTAAAAATCATTGTTATAGATATAAAAATCTATGGCGGCCTGTTCGCCAATAGTGGCTACAAAAGCATCATAAATGATCTTTTTATGCGCGCTGAGTTTGTTGAATAACAGGAAGATCTTGAGCGGCTTCTGAAAATCGGTATTTGAAATAAAAAAACCTTTTCCGGGAACCGAGCTTACAATGCCTTTCTCTTTTAATTCCTTATAAACGCGTTCAATGGTATTGCGTGAAGTATCCAGCGCATAGCTCAAATCATTGATGGACGGAAGCATATCGTCTTTTACGATCTGTCCGCTTTCTATTGCCCTGATAATAGCATTGGAGAGTTGCAGGTACTTAGGCGTAATGGAGTACTCGTCGATTGATAAGATCTTTAAATAATTCTTCACATCACAAATGTAATATTTGAAAGCACATCTTTATCATTAGAACCATGATGCGCTTGATTTCGCGATTGACCTGATTTAACATACGATATCATGAAATCCTGAAATCAGGCAAATCACGGTTAAGTTCTCTTCTTAAACGCGTAGTACAAATACCCCAGCGCCGGCAATATAAACAAGCTACCTACCAATAAGCCAATCCCTAAGTCATCGATACTGTTGCTGTTGGCATGTTCGGTAAGTAATGACATAGAACTGCCATCCTTAAAAATAACAAACCTCGGGAAACGCGAAAACCCAACTGATATCAGGATCATACACACCTGGAAAGCGGCCAGCACCCTGATCCACTGTCTGTTACGGCGATGTGATATGATCATGTAAAGCACTGCCAGTGAAATTGTTGCAGCAATTACCGCAACTAAACTTACGGGGTTTCCAAAAATCCAGTTGGCCAGGTGAACATGCTCAAAATGAGATGCTAAGAACACCAGCGAACCGCAGATCACAGCAGCAACGTTCATGATCTTCGCTTTACGGATATAGCGTTTAATTTCGTCTACATCTTCAGTTTCACCAACTATATAAATTGCTGCAAGGAAGCCGCACAGCGCTACGGTAAAAAAGCCGACAGACACTGAGAACCAGTTGAACCAGCTAAAAATGTAAGCATGCAAAAAATCCGTGGCTTTAGGATCAATTTGCCCTGATAAAGCACTGCCGGCGATGATGCCTAAAAACAGTGGCGTAACAAAGCTTGAATAAACGAATATATGGGTATAAAATGCCTGCGTTTTTTCGTCTTTAATAGCGTCATAATTACGAAACGAAAAAGCTGTTCCCCGGGCTATAACACCAAGCAGCATCACCAGCAAGGGGATATGCAGGTAAATACACATTTCGCTGTAAATAACCGGGAAGCCTACAAACAGCACCACCACGGTAATAATGAGCCACATGTGATTGGCCTCCCAAATGGGGCCGATGGCCTGGTACATGATTTTGCGGGTGCGGTGTTTGTTATCGGTTGACGTGAAAAGCTCGATAATACCGGCGCCAAAATCAGCCCCGCCTAATAAAAAGTAGAGGGTAATGGCCGCAAAAAGAAAAAGGATTACAATATAAAGCATCATGGTCAGGCGGTTTTACGGTCATACAATTCAGGCACCATCTGGATTTGCCTTTTTAATAAAAAGATAACAGCAACGCTCAGCGTAAAATAAATAAAGCTGAACAGGTAAAACGAGTACTGGATACCCGGCATCGGCGTAACTGCTTCGCTGGTACGCATCACACCTTGTATTATCCATGGCTGTCGACCAACCTCGGTAACCGTCCATCCGGCTTCGAGGGCGATGAAACCCAGCGGAGTAGCCCAGATAAAAGTTTTCAAAAACCATGGTTTGGAAAGCAGGTCCTTCTTTTTCCAGAGCTCGTAAAAATAAATGATCCCTATGAGCATCATCAACACACCTATGCCCACCATGATCTGGAAAGCGTAATGTGTGATGGCTACCGGCGGCTGGTTTATCACTGGGATTTTATCTAGGCCATTTACCTGTGTTTTGAAATTATCATGAACTAAAAAGCTTAATAAACCGGGGATCTCTATACCATAATTTACTTTTTTAGCCGCGGTGTCAGGAATCCCCCCTATAACCAATGGCGCGTATTCCTGGGTATGAAAATAAGCTTCCATTGCGGCCAGCTTTGCGGGCTGGCGCTTGGCTGCATTCTTGGCCGATAAGTCGCCGCTGAAAGGTTGTAATATAGCTGCAGCCGCACCAAATAGGATAGCTATTTTAAACGCTTTGGTATGGAAAGCGATATTTTTTTTACGATAGATCATCAATGCATGAATTCCCGCCACCGCAAAACCAGTTGCGGAGAAAGCCGCGATGGTCATATGCAGCGATTCGGAAAACCAGGCTTTATTGAACATGGCTTTTACAGGATCAATATTAATATATTGCCCGTTCACAAAATCAAAACCCGAAGGACTGTTCATCCATGAATTAGCCGATACTACCAGGATGCCAGAGGCTATGCCGCTTACGCCAACAATGACTCCTGCAGTCCAATGTACCCAGTTGTTTAATTTGTTCCATCCATAAAGGAACAGGCCAAGCGCAATCGCTTCAATAAAAAAAGCGACACCCTCAAGCGAGAACGGCATGCCAAAAATAGGGCCGGCGTGCTTCATGAAACCCGGCCAAAGCAATCCGAGCTCAAATGAGAGCATGGTACCTGATACTGCACCCGTGGCAAAAAATATAGCCACACCCTTGCTCCACGCAACAGTGATGTTTTTATAAACCGGATCCTGTGTTTTTATCCATTTGTAGTGTGATATAGCCATGAAAACCGGCATCACCATACCGATACAGGAGTATATGATATGAAAACCTAACGATAAGGCCATTTGGGATCTGGCCGCTAAAAAATCATCCATAAGTATTATACTTAAATAATGGTTGAAATTAAGGCTTAATGTAACAAATCTGTAACTAAATGCTTATTGATATTGAATTTAAAATATGATTTTTATTGAGGGAAAGTTGGATTAGTGAGTATAATTTAGTAAAAATCCAGACTACAAAACAAGCGTCATTTGCCTCATACCTATCCATGACATAATTAAAATAGGGGTCATGTTGAGCTTGTCGAAGCACAGTGGGCAGGGCCTCTGCGCGCGAGTCTTCGACAGGCTCGGACTGACCGGCCCTCTTTTGTCATTTCACCATCAGAGTTCGCCGGATTTAAACACTCGCAATGACGGTTGTAGAAGTTTTATGTCCAGTGAGTCTCCTCTTCGGGGAGATTTAGAGGGGCCCGAGCTTACCCTTTCCTTGCCGTCGACCCCCTGATGATCAACTCTGGCTTTATACTAATGATCTTGGGTTTAACCGAAACCTCGGTGCTGGCGTTCTCCTGGAAAAATAGGTTACCGATAGTTTTACCCATGTAAACGCTGAACTGATCTATCGAAGTTATCGACGGACTGGTGATCTCCGTAAAAGCTTCATTGGAGTAACCGCAAATGCCCAGCTCAGAGGGCACCTTGATATTCATGGCATTGGCCACTTCTAAAACACCTAAGGCCGAAAAATCAGATGTTGAGGCAAATATCGCGTCTGGAGGCTGGGGGAGGTTAAGGAGCTTACGGGTAGCTTCGGCACCGAGCTCTTTTGTCCATGCGTTTTTAACCACCAACTCGTCAATAACTTTCACCTTGTGCGTTTCTAATGCTCTCAGGTAGCCGTTTTTACGCTGACGAAAGATGTTCAGGTTTTGCGGGCCTTCAAGTAAAGCTATTCGTTTATAACCGTTTTCTATCAGGTGCGATACCGCTTCAAATGAAGCCTGCTCGTTATCGTTAATTACCTTGAGGGTTTCCAGTTCTTCGGCAACGCGGTCAAACTGGATGAGTTGAATGCCATGATCAAGCACGTTTTGCAGGTGCTGGTAATCATAACTATCGGCCGATACCGAAATCACAATACAATCTACATGCTGATTGATCAGTGTATTTACACATTGAATTTCCTTATCATGCACCTCGCCCGATTGGCAAATGATGAGGTTATATCCTTTTTGGTAGGTTGTTTCCTCAATGCCGGCTATCACGTTACTGAAAAAGTTCTGGTTTATCCGCGGTACCACCACGCCAATGGTTTTTGAATGTCCCTTACGCAGGTTTGATGCCAAGGTGTTACGTTTATAATTCAGCTCATCGGCAGTTTTAATGATCAGCTCCCTGGTTTTTTCGTTTACCTGGCTGCTGTTGTTCAGCGCCCTTGATACCGAAGAAGCGGTTATGCCGAGCTTGGCGGCAATGTCATAAATGGTGGTACGTTTAACTTTCTTCATTATAGCGTGCAAGTTGGAAAAAATATTTTACGCAATCGATTGCAATTTTTATTTATTTCTTTATTTTCGTTGCGTTAAGTTACCAATTAATAAATACAACCAAAAAATCATACAAAAATCTAAATAAGCTATGCTGTTATTAGGGATTGATATAGGTACTTCGTCGGTAAAGGTAAGTGTAGTTGATGCCGCAACGCAAAATACAATTGCTTCGGCACAATACCCCGACCAGGAATCACCAATAAAAGCATTGCACCCCGGCTGGGCCGAACAATCACCATCGATGTGGTGGGAGCAGGCACAAAAGGCGCTGGGGCGCTGCCATGCCAAGGGAGGCTATAACTCAAAAGATATTGCTGCTATAGGTATAGCCTACCAAATGCACGGCCTGGTATTGGTTGATAAAGACCAAAATGTACTTCGCGATAGTATCATATGGTGCGATAGCCGAGCCGTTGAAATAGGCGATAAGGCTTTTGCAGCAATAGGCGAGGAGCATTGCCTGTCGCACCTGCTTAATTCGCCGGGGAACTTTACAGCCTCAAAACTGGCCTGGGTAAAGGAAAATGAACCGGAGATCTACAGTAAAATTGATAAGATCATGCTGCCCGGCGATTATATCGCCATGAAACTGACCGGCGAAATCACCACATCGGTATCCGCATTATCTGAAGGTGTATTCTTCGATTTTAAAACTAATGGCATCTCCAAAGAGATCATTAACTATTTTGGTTTTGATGAAAGCCTGGTTCCGGTTATTAACCCTGTATTTTCCTCGCACGGTACTTTGCAGGCATCCGTTGCCGAAAAACTGAATTTAAAGGCCGGCATCCCGGTTACCTATAAATCAGGCGACCAGCCCAATAATGCCCTATCACTAAATGTACTTAATCCCGGCGAAGTAGCAGCTACTGCAGGTACTTCAGGCGTTATATATGGCGTGGATGATCAATTGGTTTATGATCAGCAATCGCGCATCAACACTTTTGCACATGTTAACTATAGCAACGAGCAAAAAAGACTTGGCGTGCTGCTTTGCATTAATGGCACAGGCAGCTTATATCGCTGGGTTAAAAACACCTTCGGTACAGGCTACAGCTATAATCAAATGAATGCCGAAGCTGAAAAAGCCCCTTTAGGCAGCGAAGGCTTGCAGGTACTGCCTTTCGGTAACGGGGCCGAACGCATGTTAAATAACAAACAAGTAGGTGCACATTTCCAAAACATCGACCTTAACCTGCATACACCTGCCCATATTTTCAGGGCTGTACAGGAGGGGATAGCTTCATCCTTCCGTTATGGGTTTGATATTATGCGCGGCAATGGCATGAACCCAACCGTGATCCGCGCCGGTAAAAGCAATCTTTTCCTGAGCGATCTGTTCACTCAAACCTTTGTAAATGCTACGGGGGTACCTGTTGAGCTTTATAATAATGACGGCAGCGTTGGTGCGGCCTTAGGAGCGGGCATAGGCGCGGGAATTTTCAAATCACCATCCGAAGCATTCAGCAATATCAAAGCCATTAAACTGGTTGAACCAACGACCGATCAGTTTGAACCCGTTTACCAGGAGTGGAAAGCCTTGCTTGATTTGAAACTCAAAGCGTAAGGCCAAAGGCTGAAAGCAAAAAATTTAGAACCTCAATAATTCAATACACATAAATCATTAATTCGTTAATTAAAACAATATGAGCATAGTAACAGGTGAAAAGGAATTTTTCAAAGAAATAGGCCAGGTAAAATTTGAAGGCCTTGAATCAGATAACCCGCTGGCGTTTCGCTGGTATGATGCAGACAGGGTAGTGGCCGGTAAAACCATGAAAGATCATTTACGCTTTGCGGGTGCATACTGGCACTCGTTCTGCGGTAACGGTGCCGACCCGTTTGGTGGTGCTACGCACGTTTTCCCATGGGATGAAAAAGCTGACGCTGTAGAGCGCGCTAAAGACAAAATGGACGCGGCATTCGAGTTCCTTACCAAAATGAACCTGCCTTACTACTGTTTCCACGATGTTGACGTGGTTGATTATGGTAACGATGTTGCTGAAAACGACCGCCGTTTACAGGCTTTGGTTGATTATGCCAAACAAAAACAGGCAGCCAGTGGTGTAAAACTGCTTTGGGGAACTGCTAACCTGTTTAGCCACAAACGTTATATGAACGGTGCTTCAACCAACCCCGATTTTCATGTATTGGCCCATGCCGGTGCGCAGGTAAAAGCTGCTTTGGATGCAACTATTGCTTTAGGTGGCGAAAACTATGTTTTCTGGGGTGGCAGGGAAGGTTATATGAGCCTGTTGAATACCAATATGAAACGCGAGCAGGAGCATTTGGCTAAATTTTTACATACCGCTAAAGATTATGCCCGCAAGCAAGGCTTTAAAGGCACTTTCTTTATTGAGCCTAAACCATGCGAGCCAACCAAACATCAATATGATTATGATGCAGCTACCGTATTAGGCTTTTTACAGAAGTACGACCTGATCAATGATTTTAAACTGAATCTTGAAGTTAACCACGCTACATTAGCAGGTCATACTTTCCAGCATGAATTACAGGTAGCTGCCGATTCAGGTTTATTAGGTTCAATAGATGCTAACCGCGGCGATACGCAGAACGGTTGGGATACTGACCAGTTTCCGAACGATATCAATGAAGTGACCGAATGCATGCTGATCATTCTTGAAGCTGGTGGTTTCCAGGGTGGTGGTATTAACTTTGATGCCAAGATTCGCCGTAACTCAACCGATCCGGCTGATTTATTCTATGCACATGTTGGCGGTATGGACCTGTTTGCAAGGGCTCTGGTAACTGCTGATAACATTCTGCAAAAATCTGAGTACAAAAAACTACGTACCGACAGGTATGCCTCATTTGACAGCGGCACTGGGAAAGATTTTGAAGAGGGGAAGGTTTCTTTGGAAGATTTGCGTAACTATGCGATTGCTAACGGTGAGCCTAACGTGACAAGCGGTAAACAAGAATACATCGAAAATTTGATAAATCGATATATATAGTTTATAATTGTCAATCATACATATTAAACCAAAAGACAAACCAAAACAATGAACCTCAAAACCCTCTCGAATGGCGATTATGCTGTTTTCTTTATCTACTTTGTAATTGTTGCCAGCTACGGATTCTGGGTGTATAAGCGTAAACACAACGCCGATGCCACCTCAAAAGACTATTTTTTGGCCGAAGGATCTTTAACCTGGTGGGCTATCGGAGCATCGCTCATCGCCTCAAATATCTCTGCCGAACAATTTATAGGTACGAGTGGGTCTGCGTTTAAAATGGGCTTAGCCATATCTACTTACGAGTGGATGGCTTCTATCACCCTCATCATTGTGGCGGTTTTCTTTATCCCGGTATATCTTAAAAATAAGATCTTTACCATGCCGCAGTTCCTGCACCAGCGGTATAATGGAACGGTGGCGATGATCATGGCTATCTTTTGGCTGCTGCTGTACATTGTGGTTAACTTAATGTCAATCCTTTACCTTGGTGCATTGGCTATCAGCGGTATATCAGGGTTGGATATCCACTTGTGTATCTGGTTGCTGGCAATATTCTCGGCGGTTATTACCCTGGGAGGTATGAAGGTTATTGGATATACCGACGTTATCCAGGTAGCTGTACTTATACTGGGTGGTTTAATGGCATCTTATCTTGCGCTTACTTTGTTAAGCGAGAAAGAAGGCACCACTGGCTTACTGAACGGTTTCAAGATCCTGCATAGCGAAGCTACCGATCACTTCCATATGATCTTCAAAAAGGATAATCCAAATTATATGGACCTTCCGGGCTTATCTGTATTGATAGGCGGTATGTGGATCACCAACCTCAACTATTGGGGTTGTAACCAGTACATTACCCAAAGGGCTTTGGGCGCAAACCTGAAAACTGCCCGTGGCGGTATCCTGTTTGCAGCTTTCCTTAAATTGCTGATGCCCGTTATCGTGGTATTGCCGGGTATTGCTGCTTACCTGTTATACCAAAAAGGTATGTTCCACCAGGAAATGGCGAGCTCATCAGGTGTATTGGATCCTAACAAAGCATATCCATCATTGTTAAACTTATTGCCTACCGGCTTAAAAGGTCTTTCATTTGCCGCGTTAACAGCTGCAATTGTAGCCTCATTAGCAGGTAAAGCAAACAGTATCGCTACCATCTTTACATTAGATATTTACAAAAAAGCGATCAATCCTGAAGCTACTGATAAAAAATTGGTTAACCTGGGTAAGATCTCCGTACTTGTAGCCTTATTCTTAGGTATCGTATTATCAGAGCTTATCGGTAAATCATTAATGGGTGAAGGTAAACAAGGCTTCCAGTACATTCAGGAATATACAGGCTTTGTATCTCCGGGTATTTTTGCCATGTTCATCCTTGGTTTCTTCTGGAAAAAAGCTACTTCAAATGCAGCTTTATTTGCAACCATCGGCGGTTTCATATTCTCATGCTTCTTTAAGCTTTGCCCAAAGTTTATTGACTTGAGCTTCCTGTCGCCGTATGGCTTTTCAAAATTAGCTTTACAGGATGATAAGGTAACCCAGCTTTACGAGATCCCCTTCCTTGATCGTATGGGCTTTGTATTTATCATCTGCGTTGTAGGTATGTACATTATATCAAAAATTGATCAGGCCAGGGGCATTACAACTAATGGCCTTGAAATTGAGAGCTCGATGTTCAAAACTTCAAAAGGATTTTTGGCAGGTGCATTAATTGTAACCGGTATTGTAGTTTCACTGTACTCAATTTTCTGGTAGCAGAAATTTTACCAATAGATAAAAAAGGCGACGGGTTAATACTCGTCGCCTTTTTACTTCATAGTTGATGGTTTTTGCCTGCCAGCGAAAACGTTTGCGTGGATTGTTTAGGCTTATTACTTCCAACTTGCCTGTATGATGTGTAATTTGCCGCTTACAAGTATAAACTACTATACCATTAACCCTGGTATACATCTGTTAATAACCAATGAAGAATTTTTTAGATCAGGATTTCTTACTTCAAACTAAAACCGCGCAGCGCTTATATCATGAGTTCGCGAGCCATCAGCCTATCATTGATTACCACTGCCACCTGCCGCCAGATCAGATTGCTGATGATATCAATGTTAAAAACATTACCCAGATCTGGCTCTATGGTGATCATTACAAATGGCGCGCTATGCGTGCAAACGGTGTTAATGAGGCGTATATCACTGGTAATAAAACCGATGAAGAAAAGTTTACGGCCTGGGCTGCAACTGTACCTTATACGTTGAGAAATCCGCTGTATCATTGGACTCACCTTGAACTGCAACGGTATTTTGGTATCAATGAATTGCTTTCGCCCGCGTCGGCACAAAAAATATATGCTCAATGCAATGAAAAGCTGCAATCGCCTGAGTTTAGCATTCGCAACATCCTCAAAAATAAAAATGTAGAAGTTGTTGGCACTACAGATGACCCGCTGGATAATCTTAGTTATCATCAGAAACTGAAACAGGATGCATTCAGTGTAAAAGTATTACCTGCATACCGCCCCGATAAGGCTATGAACGCCGATGATATTGCCGGACTTAACAAATACATTGACCAGCTACAAGCTGTAGCTAAAGTAGATATTTCAAATTTTGATGACTATCTGAAAGCGCTTAAAATCCGTCATGATTATTTTGCGGAGAATGGTTGCAAATTATCCGATCACGGCCTGGAGCAGATCTATGCCGAGTATTATACTGATGCTGAAATCGCCTCCATCTTCACTAAAATAAGAAATAGCGAAGTATTACTGCCTTTAGAAATCCTGAAGTTTAAATCGGCCATGTTGTATTACTTTGCCATTTGGGATCATGAAAAAGGCTGGGTACAGCAATTTCACCTTGGTGCACTGCGTAATAACAATGCGCGTGCCTTAACCAATTTAGGTCCTGATACAGGTTGGGATTCTATCGGTGATTTTGCACAGGGTAGGGCGCTATCCAAATTCCTGAACAGGCTGGATACCACTAACCAGTTAGCCAAAACCATTATCTATAACCTCAATCCAGCCGATAATGAACTGTTTGCTACTATGGTGGGTAATTACAATGATGGATCGGTAGTAGGCAAAATGCAGTTTGGTTCGGCCTGGTGGTTTTTGGATCAGAAGGATGGCATGATCAAGCAATTGAACACATTATCAAACATGGGCTTGCTGAGCCGTTTGGTAGGGATGCTTACAGATTCACGAAGCTTTATGTCGTTCCCAAGACATGAATATTTCCGGAGGTTGCTTTGTAACCTTTTGGGCGATGATATAGAGAACGGCGAATTACCGAATGATATTGAATGGACAGGAAAGATCGTGAGTGATATTTGCTATTTTAACGCCAAAAACTATTTCAATTTTTAAATGAGCAATATCGAAAATACAAAGGGAAGCATACTCTCATTTGGCGAGTTGTTATTACGGATGTGCCCCGATGGTGAGGGACAATGGCTTGCAGAAAATAAACTGCCATTTTTTATAGGCGGCGCTGAGCTGAATGTTGCCAACGCCTTAGCCTTGTGGGAGCAGCCAATAAAATACTTTACCGCTTTGCCTGATAATGCATTATCCGAACAGCTTATCAGTTACTTGGAAAGCAAAAATATTGATACGGCAGCCATACACAAAAGCGGTAACAGGATAGGGCTTTATTACCTTACCCGCGGTAAAGATGTAAAGAATAATGCCATTGTATATGACCGTGCAGGTTCGGCTTTTGCCGATCTGAAACCGGGCATGGTTGATTGGGATGCTGTTCTTGAAGGGGTAAGCTGGTTTCATTTCAGCGCGATTTGCCCTGCTTTAAGCCAGCAAGCTGCCGACGTTTGCGAAGAGGTTTTACAGGCTGCAAGCAGAAAACATATCACCATATCTGTTGATCTTAACTATCGCCCTAAATTATGGCAGTATGGTAAAAAGCCAATCGAGATCATGCAAAAGCTGGTACAATATGCAGACATTATTATGGGGAATGTTTGGGCAGAGGAAACTATGTTGGGCATTCCCGTTACACCTGACATTCATGAATCAGGGCAGCAAAGCATATACCTCAAAGAGGGGCTTTATTCGTCCGAAAAGATCATGGATGCTTACCCGCGTTGCAGGGCTGTAGCCAATACTTTCCGTTTTGATGCCGGTAAAGGAGTTGAATATTATACGTCGCTTTATGCAGGCAACCGCTTCTATCATTCGCCAACCTACACTACCGAAACCGTGGTTGATAAAGTAGGCAGTGGCGACTGCTTTATGGCTGGGCTTATCTATGGTTTTTATAACAAGCAGGATCCCCAGCAATTATTGGATTTTGCTACGGCTGCCGCCTTCGAAAAACTTTTTATTGAAGGTGATGCCACCACCAAAACAGTTGATGAAATTTATAATGCTATGAAATAATGAGTAAAAAAGATATAGTACTTGACGCAATATTAAAGCAAGGTACATTACCGCTGTTCTTTTATAAAGATCCGGAAGTGAGCCTGCAGATAACCCGTACACTTTACAAAGCCGGCATCCGGGTATTTGAATATACCAACCGTGGTGCTGCTGCCCTTGAAAATTTCAAAGTTTTAAAACAAGCCCTTGCCAATGGCGAAATGCCTGGTTTGGAATTAGGTATCGGCACAATCAAAAGTGTTCAGGAAGCTGAGGCATTTATTGCCGCCGGGGCTGATTTTATCGTGTCACCGATTGTTAATCCCGAAGTAGGCAAAGTGGCAGCACAGCATAACCTGTTGTGGATTCCGGGGAGTATGACACCAACCGAGATCTATTTAGCCCAGCAAAACGGTGCTGCTTTAATAAAAATATTCCCGGCCAATATATTGGGGCCGGAGTTTGTATCGTCTATCAGGGATCTGTTTGCAGGTCAGTTGTTCATGCCAACAGGTGGGGTTGACTTGAGCCATGACAGTATCAGTACCTGGTTTAAAGCCGGGGTATGCGCGGTGGGGATGGGCAGCAAGCTCATTAGCAAAAGCGTGTTGGAAAACCAGGAGTACGACAAGCTTTACAACGATACATTAAAGCTGCTGGAAATAGTTCAAACCATTAAATAGCAATTACAAATCAATTTATAGATGAGAGAAGGAAAAATTGGTAACTACAGATGGGTAGTAGTTACTTTATTGTTTTTTGCCACTACGATCAACTACCTCGATAGACAGGTAATAGGTCTATTGAAACCAACACTTGAAAAAGAATTTAGCTGGACAGAAACTGATTATAGTTATATAGTAATGGCCTTTGCAACGGCATACGCTGCTGGTTTATTGCTTTTCGGTAATTTTATAGACAAAATTGGCACCAAACTGGGTTATACCATATCACTCATTGTTTGGAGTGTGGCAGCCATGCTACATGCCGCAGTTACGAGCACTTTTGGGTTCGGTGCAATTCGGGCTGTGTTAGGTATCGGGGAATCGGGAAATTTTCCTGCAGCCATAAAGGTAGTTGCTGAATGGTTTCCGAAAAGAGAAAGAGCACTTGCAACAGGTATATTTAATTCAGGGGCAAACATAGGTGCAGTAGTAGCTCCTATTATGGTGCCGTGGTTATTAGGTGCTTACAACTGGCAAATGGCATTTATCGTTACTGGTGCAATTGGTTTTGTATGGTTGATATTCTGGTGGTTTTGTTACGAAATTCCATCCAAACACTCAAAAATACAGCCTGCCGAATTTGAATATATTCACAGCGACTCTGAACCTGCTGCTTTATCCGAAGAAAATGAGACCAAAGTAAAATGGATAAAGCTGTTTGCCATAAGGCAAACCTGGACTTTCATTGTCGGCAAACTACTTACTGATCCCATATGGTGGTTTTTTCTGTTTTGGTTACCATCTTATTTTTCTACTACATTTAATCTCGATCTTAAAAAACCAAGTTTACCATTGATTTTGGTTTATACTGCGACATCAATAGGTAGTATAGGTGGTGGCTATTTGTCATCATATTTCATCAAAAAAGGTTGGTCTGTTTTTAAAGCGCGAAAAACGGCGATGTTTATCTTCGCGCTTTGCGTATTACCAATCATTTCAGCCAAGTATGCTACTAATGTTTGGCAGGCAGTTGCTTTAATTGGGTTGGCAGCTGCAGCCCACCAGGCTTGGAGCGCCAATATATTCACCACGGCGTCAGATGTATTCCCCAAAAAAGCACTAAGTTCAGTTGTCGGTATCGGCGGAATGGCTGGATCTGTGGGCGGTATATTGTTTCCATTGTTGGTAGGCAACATATTGGAGTTTTATAAAGAATCAGGACACATCACTTTAGGTTATAATATCATATTTATAATATGCGGTTGCGCGTATTTATTGGCTTGGTTTATCATGCACCTTTTATCACCAAAAATGAAACCCGTTAATATTTAACCAGATTAACAAAAGAAAAGCGCCTTAAGAAATTAAGGCGCTTTTCTTTTTATAAAGAATGGCTTGCCGCTTGTTCGGCAAGTTCATCTATCCAGCTTGAGAGATAGGGCTCTGTGCCATCAAGCCTTATCCATTCGCCGTCTTCATCCCTGGCTATTACCAAATGCAGCGTTTCATCTATCGACTTAAATTCGTAGGCATTTGGATAACCGGGACGGGTTACCTGTTGCGCTATACCGTCAATTTCACTATCGGTTCCTGTAAGTGTAGCATCAAATTGCTGTTCCATAATATTTACGATTTATTAACCTAACACAGCTTGGGTAATTTCTGTTTGCACCAGCATTAGGTAAGCGGCTATATTATTTGTTTTTAGGCTGATAAAATTGTTTTTAAATTTAACACAGCTAAAACTTTTCATAAACGAGTTATGTTTTGTTAACAATTATAAACCATGAACAGAAGGCTCAGTACAAAATATTTCCAGGTATCGCAAAGGGTATGGGGAACCAAATTATTGTTCGTTAATATTTATATGATAGCTAACCGCCCCGGTGCCGCTAAAGGCTGGGTTTTGGTTGACACGGGATTAAAAGGTTCGGCAGGTAAGATCATTGCCATGGCCGAAGAGCTTTTTGGCCCGGGAACAAGACCGGCTGCAATTGTGCTTACGCACGGTCATGGCGATCATGCAGGCGGTCTTGAAGAGCTATTGAAGATATGGAATGTACCCGTTTATGCTCACACGCTGGAATTACCTTATTTAACCGGCCTGTCATCATATCCTCCGGCCGACCCTTCATTACGTGATGGGCTGATGAGCCTTTTATCGGTATTTTTCCCTACAGCACCTATAAACCTCGGCACTAAAGTAAAAGCAATCGATATGGAAGAGGGGATTCCGGAACTTCCAGAATGGAAGATCATTCACACACCAGGCCATACACCAGGGCATATTTCATTGTTCCTCCCAATAAATTCAACCCTTGTGGTTGGCGATGCTTTTTCAACCACAAAGGCCGAATCAGCTTTGTATTCCTTTAGTTCGCTTAAGAAGTTAACCGGCCCGCCACGATATTTCACTACCGACTGGGAAGCAGCAGCCGAATCTGTCCGCAGGCTTACTGCGCTTGAACCGAGGACGGTAGCAGCAGGACACGGCCCTGTAATGCGCGGCCGTGAGCTTCATGATGAGCTACACGAACTGGCAGATAATTTTGAACAGCTGGCGATACCTGCAAAAGGGCGCTATGTAGGGCATCCGGCCATTTCAGATGAAATGGGCGTAAAATATATCCCGCCCTATGTAAGCAGCGGGATTTTGAAAGCAACTATTGGCTTGACTGCCGCACTGGCAACATTTTTTATTATAAGGGGGCTGCAGGAATAATCTGCAACCCCATAAGTATCGTTACGATTTAGCTGCCGACTCAATAGCTGTCGCCAATGCCTGATCGATGTCGTTTCCACCTATTTGCAGGAAGCGGATTATCCCTTTTTGATCAATCACCATAGACGTTGGATAATTAGCTACGTGGTATTCCTTACCTACGTTTTGCGTTTTGGGAAACAGCGCATATTCAAAAGTATGGTTCTTTAAAAACGACTTTATCGCGGGACTGTCGTCCCGGCAAAGTGCAAGGAAAACCACATCCTGCCCGGCATATTTGTTTTTAACCATGTTTAGTTTGGGCATTTCTTCAATACAGGGTGCACAGGTAGTAAACCAAAAATTAAGCACCACTGTTTTTCCCTTAAGTGCTGCCAGCGACCAGTTTTTGCCTTTAAGATCGGTCAATGTAAAATCAGGTGCGGGTTGGTTGAGCATTTTTTCCAGGTTAGCCTTCTTTGCGGCTGCTTCCTTCAAAAAATCATCGGTCATGGGCGATAGATGAACTTCATCAGGATGTTTGTCATCATGGCCCATCATGAAGCCCTTGCTTCCCCAGGCTTTGTTAACGCTGTCAATCTTATCGGCAGTTATAACCTTTCCATCCGGTAGGATGTATTTGGCATTATCAGGCATGTTTTGTGCCATTGCCTTCAATATTACACAATTGAATACGGCTAATAACAGGTACTTTTTCATATTGATTTTTGATTTTGTTTGGTACAAAATTATTATCCATACCGTGGTGTAATGTTAACGACCTGCAGTTTAGTGTTAACTAATGTTAACTGCAGGTAAATGAAAAACTATTAACCATATCTTTGTTATCATTGTGAAAAAGAGACTTGTATATATTTTTCTTGCGGCCGTCCTAACCGCAGGCGGTATTATCCTGTTCCAGTTTTATTGGGTATATAATTCCTATAAAACCGGCGAGCGTAATTTTAAGAATACGGCTACAAATGCATTGCTGCGTAGTATAGATATGTACCAGGTACAGCAAAATGAATTGCCTACCTCATTAAAATACAAGGCACCAACCTTGTCTTTTTTCATGAGGACCATTCCCAACCGCGACTCGATAGCATTGGATACCCCAAAAGTGATCAAAAAGTTTAATGCCGAATTTTTAACTGTAGCCGTAGATAAAAACAACCTACAAATTGTGAGGGCAATGGTAGCTCGGCTGTTATCGCAACAATTGCACAAATCACTAAGCCTTGATACTTTAACCCGGATTTTCAAAGGAGAACTAAAAAAGGAAAATATCGACATCCCGCTTAAGTTGGTCATTTTAAGAAACCAGATCAAAACTCCACCCGATGAAATTGCTGCGGTCATCAACTTTTATAAATCGCCTATTGTGGTTAAGGCCGAAGTAAACAGCAACAATTTGTTATTGGCACAAAATATTTTTCCGGCCTCGGTTTCTTTGCTGTTGATCCTGTTATCCGCCGGAAGCTTGTTTTATATGGGTATAATCATTAAGCGCCAGATGCAGCTCGATGGTATCAAAAATGATTTTATAAATAATATAACCCACGAACTACGCACCCCAATAACTATTCTTAAATCATCTAACGAGGCATTGGCCCAATTCGGCGCCGCTGCCGACCCGGAAAAACTGGAACGCTATCTTAAAATAAATGCCGCCGTGCTTGACAGCCTGGATAATAATGTTGACAGGGTACTGGAAATCACCAAATATGAACAAGGTGTAAAGCTGGCAAACCTGCAGCCTCTCAACCTCATGGAATTGGTGAACCAGGTAGCTGCACGGTTTAGCTTATATGAAAATGCCGTTATTGAACTCCAATACGATCTTCCTTATACAACTATTGTTACCGATGGCTTTATTATTGATACCGTCCTCAACAATCTCGTTGATAACGCAATAAAATACAGCGGCGAAAAAGTGAATATTCAAATCGGGATTAGTCCGGCTGCTAATGGCTGGCAATTACAGGTGGCCGATGATGGTATGGGTATGCAAGGGTTACATTTACCGCTTATATTTGATAAATTTTATCGGATCCAAAGCGGCGAACTGCATGATGTAAAAGGTTATGGCCTTGGGCTAAGCTATGTGAAACAGCTGGTAACTGCTTTAAAAGGAGAAATTGGCGTTACAAGCAAAATAAATAAAGGAACGACATTCACTATTGAATTTCCGCTTAATGGATAAAATAAAAGTACTGTTTGTTGAAGATGAACCCGTATTGGCATCGATAGTAAGGGAATCGCTTGAAACTCGTGGTTTTGCCATTGCTGTCGCTACAAATGGCGTGGAAGGCTGGAGCATGTTCAACTTAAACAAGCCGGATGTTTGTGTAGTTGATGTGATGATGCCCCGAAAAGATGGTTTTTCATTGGTGCAGGACATTCGCCGGGTTGATGAACTTGTTCCTGTTATTTTTTTAACAGCCCGTACCCAGACTGAAGATGTGCTGAAAGGATTGGAAATTGGTGCCGATGATTACATGAAAAAACCGTTCAGTATGGAGGAGCTGATATTGCGGTTAAAAGCGCTTGTACGCAGGAAAAGTATCAATAATAAAATGCTTCGTGATACGTCGGAAGAAATTAATATTGGTAATTGCAGTTTTAGCTATCAAAAGCTCGAATTTTATTGTCATAAACAGCTCTTCAATCTCTCCCAGCGCGAAGCCGATCTTTTACAACTCCTGGTACAATGCAAAAACCAATTATTGGAAAGAAAAACAGCGCTCATGAAACTTTGGGGCGATGACAGCCCCTTTAATGCCCGTAGTATGGATGTTTATATCACCAGGCTTCGCAAATTTATTAAGGAAGATTCGACGCTCGAAATTATCAATATCCGGGGCTACGGATATAAACTGATGGAATACTGATTATTTGTAGCCATTACTTTATAGATCCGGATTTTGAAAGTTCGTTACCTGGATTGGGATACCTAATCAAAGGTTAAAGTATTACCTTTACTGCGTGGAAAATTTAAAACCAGATCCTAAAATACTCATCGATATTGTACAAACCAGGATGCCTTACGGCAAATATAAAGGTACTATCATAGCCGATATTCCCGTATCTTACCTGGAGTGGATGTCCGGAAAGGGTTTTACTAAAGATAAAATGGGGATGTTATTATCAACCACATTCGAGATCAAAACAAATGGGCTTGGCGAGATCCTTTTCATGGTGAAAAAATCGCTCATGCAACAGGGAAGCCGGCGTTAATCTTATTTACACGGCAATGACCATCTGCCTGCTCCTTAATGGCGTATATTATGTACTAAATAGTTTTATCAATTATGAAAAAGTTGATCTTATATACAATAGGGATATTCCTGCTTTTAAGCAGTTGTGCCGATGGGCAAGGTTCAAAAAATGGCGATGATTTTGCAGCTTTACCTGCGCCAAAAACGGGGGAATCCGTAGCAACTTTTGGAGGCGGCTGTTTCTGGAGTATGAGTGAAGCCATGTCCGAACTGAAGGGCGTTAACAAAGTAATTTCAGGATATGCTGGTGGTACTACTAAAAACCCAACTTACCGGCAGGTAAGCTCTCAAAACACCAATCATGCCGAAACAGTCCAGATTTATTACGACCCAAAGGTGATCACCTTTGATAAAATAACCGAAGCGTTCTTCTTTGCGCATGATCCAACCACACTAAACCGCCAGGGACCGGATGAAGGTACCGATTACCGTTCGATAGCCTTTTACCGTAACGATGCAGAAAAGAAGATAATTGAAGCTACCATAAAAAAAGTAAATGAATCAAAGCACTATGCTGATCCTGTAGTTACTCAAGTTGTGCCTTTCAAGGTATTTTACCCTGCCGAGAACTATCACCAGGGATATTACCGTACTCACCCCAATCAGCCTTATATCGTAGGGGTATCAGAACCCAAAGTGATTAAGTTTAGGAAAGCGATGAAAGCGGATTTGAAGCCGGAGTTTGCCCGCTAACAAAATAAAGGGAACATTGCACACGGTAATGTTCCCTTTATTTGTTGTACACAACTCCCCTTTAGGACGCTGAGGGGGGATCTATAACCTGTTAAACCAACCCTTTTTCCAAAATACAAATACCTGCACCACAGCTATCAATAACATAAACACAATTGCATAAATATAGCCGTGGTGCCAATACAATTCGGGCATGTTGTCCGGAAGGATATGGCCTTTATCATCCTGCCGGGAAAAATTCATTCCGTAAATACCGGCTATAAAAGTAAGCGGAATAAAAATCACCGAAATAATGGTGAGCACTTTCATGATCTCGTTCATGCGGTTGCTTACCATGGATAGGTATAGGTCGATTATACTTGAGGTTACTTCCTTATAATTCTCAATAAGATCCATAGCCTGGATGCAGTGGTCATATGCATCCCGCAAAAACAGTTTTACTTCCGGCGTTATCAGCGGACTATCAGAGCGGATCATGTCATTGATTTTGTCCCGCTCGGGCCAGCTTGCACGGCGTACAACAATAAGCGTGCGTTTTAGCTGTTGGGCATCAAACATAATGGTTTTATCGGCACTGAGGTAGAGTTTATCTTCAAGCGCGTCCAGATGGTCACCAATCTCGGCTAATAAAACAAAATAGGTATCAATTATAGTGTCGGTAAGTGCGTAGCACATATAACCTGGCCCCGCTGTGCGGATAGCGCCTTTCCCGGCTTTTAAACGGGCTTTTACGGCATCAAAGCGTTCTGTATGATCTTCCTCAAAACTAACGATGATATTATCCTTTATAATAGCCGAAAACTGGCAGTTAATGATCTCGTTATCCTTATTGAATTGAACTATCCGGCTGGTGCAAAACGCATAATCCTCATATTCATCAAACTTAGGGCGCTGGTGGGTATTGGCAATATCCTCCAAAACCAATGAATTGATATTACAATGTGCGCCAATCTGTTCAATCAGATCGGCATCCCCCAGTCCGTTTATCTTGATCCAGTGCGTATGGTTATCGCATTTATTGAGCTGCTTTAAGGCTGTTTTTATATCCTTGCCTTCGCAGGTTACCAGCTCGTCTTTATTGTATGAGTAAACAGATATAATGGGCTTCAGGGCATCATCGGGGATATTGATAGTACCCGGCCTGTCGCCAACATTACCTGCATGTTTATTTTTTTTTAGGCGTAAACGTTTTAAGTTTCCGTTCATTTACAAATAGTTTATTGTTTGTGGCCCCTGGTTAAACAGCAGGTCAATAATGCTCAGGTTTTTCATAAAGCCCCGGCGGTCTTCAAATACCTGGAAATAGGGTTTCTGCTGCATTTCGCTTTCTTTTTTGGGATTAATAGAAAACCGAAAATCATGCAGGTTAGGATATTCGGCCTGGTATTCATCCGTAAAGTTTAATTCTGTCTTTATTTTGGTGAGCTTGAGCAGCAGGTTCAAAAGCTCCTGGTTATAATCAAATAAGTAGGTAATTTGTTTTTCGTAAAACGGCGCAAAATCATCTTCATAAAACTCAAAATAGGCTGAACGGCGGTAACAAGCCTGTAAGCTTTGCCAGTGCAGGCGCTGCCACATAAAATCGTAGCTGATTTTTACATCTTTAACTTTAGTATGATTTTTTGAACCTTTAATTACCGGCACTACCAATGCCAGCACACCATCGGGCGAATAGATATTAGCCCGGTTGCGATAAGTTTGTTTAGGAAAATGTTCTTCTCTTTCTATCAGTATATCAGGCTTGTACGTATTCAGCTGTACAAAATAATCTACCGGCGGAAGATAAAACATAGGTAATACAGCGCCTTTTTCAATCATATATTTTATGTTTGTGCTCAAAATCGGCTAAAATAATGATAAAAAAGGGTTTTACTAAGTTAGGTATATTAATTTTATACCTTATATCGTTACTTCCCTTTTGGTTTTTATACATTTTATCCGATATCGCTTTCATTATTATATACTACATCGTTCATTACCGCCGCGATGTAGTTCAGCAAAACCTGCGCAATGCCTTTCCCGAAAAAACAGATCAGGAGCGCCATGATATCGAACGCAAATACTACCGCTATCTGTCCGACTTGATGGTGGAAACCATTAAAATGATCACAGTATCAGAAAAGCAGATCAGAAAACGGGTAGTGGCTACCAACTCCGAGCTCGTTTTTGAATACTTTGCTAAAGGTAAGAGTATTATTGCAGTTGCGGGCCATTATTGTAACTGGGAAATGGCAGCCCTGAATTTTAATTTTGTTACCGATAAAAGGTTCATGATAGTTTACAAAAACTTGTCAAATAAAACATTCGACGATTTTTTTATTAAAATACGGTCGCGGTTTGGCGGGCAGCCTGTAGCCATGAAGCAAACGCTGCGCAAAATGGTGGAGTACCGTAAGGAGCTTACCGTAAGCGTACTGGTAGGCGACCAAACCCCTGTAATGCATGAGGTAAACTATTTCGCGGATTTTTTAAACCAACCAACAGCCGTATTTTTGGGGATTGAAAAAATTGCCAAAACAATTGACGCTGCTGTTGTTTTTTACGACATGAAAAGGGTAAAGCGCGGGTATTATGAATATACCCTGATACCGCTTACCGAAACACCAAAAGAAACTGCCGAACACGAAATAACAGATATGCACGTGAAGTACCTTGAGGGGATGATCAGAAGAGAACCGCAGTATTGGTTATGGTCGCACCGGAGATGGAAGTTTAAGCCGGAGGATTTACATAGATGACCCATACACCTAAAGTTGCTGTAGTTATTTTAAACTGGAACGGCGTAAAATACCTTAAACAATTTCTTCCTTCGGTACTATCATCAACATATCCCAACCTGGAAATTGTTATGGGCGATAATGCCTCATCCGATGATTCAGTGGCATTCATGCGCGTGAACTACCCATCGGTAAGGATCATCCAAAACGATAAAAACTATGGCTTTACAGGCGGTTATAACCGGGTGCTGGCCCAGGTAGATGCTGATTATTACATCCTGCTTAATTCGGATGTTGAGGTTACACCTGCGTGGATCGAGCCTGTTATTGAACTAATGGAAAGCGATAGTTTAATTGCTGCCGCAGCGCCCAAGATAAGATCATACGCACAAAAAGATTATTTTGAACATGCCGGTGCTGCCGGGGGCTTTATTGATAAGCACGGTTACCCGTTTTGCCGGGGCAGGATCTTTTACGAACTGGAAAAGGACAATGGTCAATATGAGCAATCGGGTGAGGTGTTTTGGGCATCTGGCGCTTCATTGTTCATCAAAAAAAGTATCTGGGATGAAGCAGGTGGTTTTGACGAAAGCTTTTTTGCCCACATGGAAGAGATCGACCTTTGTTGGCGTTTAAAAAACATGGGCTATAAAGTAATGTATTGCGCGCAATCAACCATTTTCCATGTTGGCGGAGGTACCCTTAATTCCGAAAACCCGTTCAAGACCTATTTAAACTTTAGGAACAACCTGCTGCTTATAAAAAAGAACCTTCCTTTCGGGCGGGCCTTTTGGGTGATCTGTGTCCGTTTTATGATGGACCTGCTTGCCTTACTCCGGTTTTTAATGGAGGGCAAGCGCAAAGATGCCTGGGCTGTAAGCAGGGCGCACCAAAGCTTTGTATTAAGCTTGTTTAAAAAGGTAAAAGGCGAAAGGCGAAAGGCGAAAGGTGGCGCAGCACAAAACAAAAAAGGCATATACAGAGGCAGTATTGTTTGGGACTTCTTCGTGAAAAAGAAGATCCATTTTACAGATCTTGATCCTTCGGAGTTTTAGTATCGTCTTGATCCTCTTCCGTTTCTTCGGCTTCGTTTAGGCCTGGCGCTTCTATTTTAATGGGTGGCAAGCCTTTGGGCCATATTACCCGTACATCCTGCTGACGGAACGGTATGTCTATACCTTCTTTAGCAAAAGCATCATAAATATCTGCCAATACCCTGCTTTTAAGAGAAAGCCATGTTGAAATATCCGCAGCCCAAAAGAATAACCTGAAATCAACCGAACTCTCGCTCAGGTTGTGCAGAAATACTGATGGAGCGGGTTGAGGCATAATATCATCATGATTGTTTAGCATATTTAATAACAATGCTTTAACCTGTTCAATATTGGAGCCATAAGCTACCCCGATAATCAGCTCGACGCGGCGGTTATTATTGCTTAATGTCCAGTTAATTACATGGTGCGAGATCAGGTCGCCGTTGGGGATGATCACTTCGGCACCATCAGCTGTGGCTATTTTACTGGCGCGGATCCCGATATCCATAATAGTACCCGAACGACTATCAACTTCGATGATGTCCCCAACCTGGATAGGTTTTTCAAAGGCAAGTATCAAACCAGAGACCAGGTTATTTACGATGTTCTGTAAACCGAAACCGATACCTATACCAAAGGCACTGATAATGATGGTTATCTTATCAATTGGTACGCCCGAGGCCGCAACTGCTAAAAAGAAACCCAAAGCTATCACACCAATGCGGATCAGCAGGGTAGAGGTGCGGTTCTTTTTCTTGGCAACATCAATATCATTGGCATGCTTGGCCGCAATATCGTAAAGGTAGCTGATAATTTTTGACGCGATAGACGACAGCCAGATTACCGCTACAAATATGATCACACTTTGAAATGTGAACTGGGTGTTAGTACCGCCTATGCTACGATTTTTGGTCAGGAAATCACCCAGGTAATCAAATACGGTATCCTCAATATTCAGGTTTTGGGTAAGCATCACCAGCCACAACAGGGCCGCCAGGATACTCAATACGCTTCTGAATTTGTTTTGAAGCAGTTTGTAGTCAATGAAAGAAGTAAGGTTGTTGCTCTTTTTACCAGCTTCCAGCTGGAGGAACAAAGCTTCCATAATGATATGCACAATGTAATACAAAGCAAGGGCAAGCCAAAGGTTATACACCACACTAACTCCAATGATCTTAGCCAAACTCACCCTGCCGAAAACATTGCATAAAAAAGAGGAGCCTTGCAGAAAGATAAAAACCTTAAGTATAAAACCGGTGTAAGGCAGGTAATCATCCTTAGCCTTACGTACTTTTGATAAAAACCTGAAACTTATTACCGAGGCAGCAAGTCCCAATACCAGTATCGCCACCCTGTCGATATTAGTAACCTGGATATAGAGGTTGCTCAGGCTATAAATAATGGTAATACCAAACAACTGCAGCATGTAGCGGAACATGGTTGCTGGACATGCCTTTTTTACCAGGTAAAGCAGGGCTATCATTAGCACCAGTAAAAACATTTCCAAAACTACTACCGGTGGGTGATCATAAAAGTTAGGCAGCAGCGTAAACGTTAAAATTAGTGACGATATGAACGGATGGTTTACAACATAATTAGCCTGGTTAAATACACTCTCGGGCGTATCATTGTCTCGTAAAATCCTTCTGCGACTGGCGCGTATCCATGCAAAAAAGGCGAATAGCACCACTAAACCTCCAAGGTGGATCAGGATATCCCGGCCAATAAAGAAGCTGAAAAGCTTGGCGTTCATATCGGCAGTAGCTTTTGTAGCCGGACCAAAATCATTGCCCTCATCGGCAGTCATGCTCCAGATGTTGCTATACTCCTGCGACATCGCCCGGATGCTGAAATCCCTGATCTTGGTATCAATCTGGTCTTTAAGGTCGAGTATAGTAATATATACAGCCGAAGTTCGGTTTTGCAGAAGTCCCACCTTTACCATCACTTTTTTATTGGTGGTATCAAGCCGGTGGTATTTGCTGTCGATAGCTATTTTCTGAATAAGATAGGTTGTGGCCAGCGAGCTATCGGCAGGCAGGATCTTTAAAACGCTATCGCGTGATATGGCGTCAAGATCATTTTGATTTTGAACAAGCTTGCTGTTGATATCGGCAAGTTGCTCCTGCCACAGGTCAAGCTGGTCATCACTACGGGTAAGCACATCCCTGATAGTATACAGGTACCTTAACGTGCTTGATTTATCATTATCAATAAGCGATTTAATGAGCGTAACCCGCTTTTCAAACGACGGCAGGCGTGTACTGATATCGGCAGTATCTAATTTTTTTGAAAGATTGCTTTTGATCTGGTTAAAAGCAGATGTATAATATTCAACCTTTTGCAGCAGGTTATTTACCGATGTATCCGAACGTTTAAGCGACCGCATCATCGAATCGCGTGATAGGATAGAGGCCCGCAACGAATCCCTTACCGAGTGAGTTTTTTTCTTTTTGGTTTGGCCAAATGTATCAACACTGAATAACAGCGTAACAAAAAGCAAACTTAGTGCGGCAACTCTGAGTATTTTAGGCATCTGAAAAAATAAGCTAAAAGCAATGGTTAAACACTTTTACGTCAAAAGCGTTTTATCAAAACGATAAAATATTTTAATATTATTTAACCGCGAGATTTTCAATGGCCAAACGGTAACTATCCATTCCAAAACCAGCAATTACCCCACGGCAATTAGCCGCGATCATTGATTTATGCCTGAACTCCTCGCGTTTGTGTACGTTGGAGATATGCACTTCAATAACCGGCGTATTGATAGCAGCAATGGCATCAGCAATAGCAAGGGAAGTGTGGGTGTAAGCGCCGGCATTAATCACAATACCATCGTAACTAAAGCCAACTTCATGTAGTTTATTTATAATTTCGCCCTCAATGTTGCTTTGGTAATAATCAATGGTGATGTTTGCAAAGCGTTGACGTAAGGTTTCAAGATAGGTTTCAAAGCTTGCATCGCCATAAATTGATTTTTCGCGAACGCCTAATAGGTTCAAATTTGGGCCGTTTATAATTTGTATCTTCATTAGTTCAAACTTAGCTATAAATCATCAAAACTAAAATCAATTGGATTGGCGTTCGGCAATAAAAGGTTTCCAGGCATATTTAAAATTAGAGAAGTCGCTGTCCGATAACTCCATCGAGGCTTATAGCAGGGATATAGAAAAGTTATATCAATTTTCAGACTTACAGGTAGTTAAACTGAAACCTGAATTAATTACTTTAACTGATTTACGCGGCTTCATTAACTGGATAAATGAGTTGGGCATGATCCCTTCATCGCAGGCCAGGATCCTTTCGGGTATCAAAGCTTTTTATAAATACCTACTGATGGAAGATATCATTAAATCCGATCCATCAGAGCTGCTCGAATCGCCAAAGATCAGGCGTAAGCTGCCGGATACGCTGAGTTATGAAGAGATCAATAAAATCATAGCTGCATTAGATCTTTCAAAGCCCGAAGGCGTGCGCAATAAAGCCATCCTGGAAACCCTGTACGGATCTGGCCTACGTGTATCCGAGCTTACCGAACTGAAGCTCTCCAACTTGTACCTTGATATTGAGTTTATAAAAGTAACCGGCAAGGGCAACAAGGAACGATTGGTACCCATTGGCAGTGAAGCTATAAAAGCGATCCGGATCTGGATAGAAAATGTCCGGGTACATAATTCTATTAAAAAAGGGGAGGAAGATTATGTTTTTCTGAACCGCCGGGGTACAAGGTTAAGCCGGCAGATCATTTTTTTAACCATCAAGGGCTTAGCGGAAACCATCGGGTTAAAGAAAAGAATAAGTCCGCATACATTTCGCCATTCCTTTGCTACGCATTTGGTTGAGGGTGGGGCTGATTTGCGGGCTGTACAGGAGATGCTGGGACACGAAAGTATCACCACAACGGAAATTTATACCCATTTGGACAGAGAATATTTAAAAAGCACGATAAGCCAGTTCCATCCGCGAAGCTAATACCTATCATCAAATGAGGTACTGATCAATTACATCCTGCGGGATCTTTGCACCACGGCCGGTAGCCATATCAATCATAACATAATCAAACCAGCCATCGCAGCAGATCTTTTTGGTGGCTTTATTAGTAATGGTAAACTTTACACGGCAGCCTTTGTCATCTATACTTTCGATGCCGGTTTTCACAGTGAAGTAATCGCCCATGGTTAGGGCACGCTTATAGTCAACATGAGCAGTGCGCACCACCCAGCCGAAACCACGTTCCATAAACTTTTCCATGGCCATGCCGTAGCAGCGCTCCATCTGATCGTAGCGGGCAGCCAGTACATAATCAAAATATTTGCTGTTATGTACGTGTTGAAACATATCTATATCATCAGGGCGTACGCGAAACTCAGATTCAAAAGTGGAGAGTTGGAGTGGTGTATCCATGCAGCAAATATAGCAATCCTATTTAAGCGAAAGGAAAGCCTCCAGTTTCTCTGAAGAACGAAAATGAAATTTAGGAGATAAGTATAAATAGCCAACTGTATTCAGGGTATAGGTATTGTTTGCAGTTATTCATAATAGCGTAAAGTGTAATGTGTGTTTTAAGTTACACGCAAGCGTGAAAGATTTGGTTGCAGATTTATCATACTTTCGCAGCCACACAACTACTATGATAGCATTTTCGTAGAAAAGGGTAATTTATGAGCAAACACATTGTATTAATAGAAGACGAACCTGATATCCTTGAATCTACTGCGTTACTGCTTGAGCATGCCGGTTTCCGGGTTTCCGGCTTCAAAGCTTTTACTACATTGGAAGAGATGGTTGCTTTGCGGCCTGATTGTTTTTTACTTGATGAGAACCTGCCGGCTATAAGCGGTCATATAATCTGTATTTTATTTAAATCGAAACCCGTTACCAGGGATATTCCTGTTGTACTGATCTCGGCTAACCCTGCTATCAAACAAATGGCCGCCCTTGGAGAAGCAGACGCCTATGTGGGCAAACCTTTTGAAATTGATGAACTGGTGGAGGTATTGACCAGGGTGATCATTTAAGGGCCTTACCTGCAAATAACTATATAGTTTCAACGTTTTTTATTTTAAACAAAAGCGTTTAAGCACAAAAGCGGACGGCCATCTTACTGGCCGTCCGCTTTTGAATAGATTTACAGATTATATCTTATGACCACCACTTAAGCGGGAAAACTACTTTGTCAACCGAACTTACTATCATATCCGGCTTAAATGCATAATGGCTCAATTGGTCTTTACTGGCAATACCTGACAATACGAGGATTGTTTTATAGCCCATTTGTACACCACCCTGGATATCGGTTTCCATCGTATCGCCAATTACGGTTGTTTCCGCAGTTTCGAGGCCCAGGAATTTCCTTGCCGAGCGCATCATAACCGGGCTTGGCTTACCGGTTACAAATGCTTTACGACCGGTAGCTTCCTCAATCATGGCTGTTGTTGCCGCTATCCCTAAATTGTTCCAGCCTGGTTTTTTAGGAGAGGGGTCCCTGTTAGTGGTAATAAATTTAGCACCCGCCAGGATCATATCAACTGCACGCTGTACCATCTCTAAAGTGAAATTGCGGCCTTCGCCTAAAACAACAAACTCGGGGTCGGAGTCAACAAGTGTGATACCGTTTTCGTGTAAACTGGTCAGCAAACCGCCTTCGCCCAACACAAAAGCGGTACCGTTAGGACTTTGGTCGCCCAGAAATTTGCCGGTAGCCATGGCACTGGTATAAACATGTTTTGTTTCAACAGTTATTCCCAAACGTTTAAGCTTGCGCACAACCTCAAGACTGGTACGCTGGCTATTGTTGGTCATAAAGGTAAACGGAATATCACTATCAATAAGATGTTTGATAAATTTATCAGCGCCGTATATCAATTCTTCGCCGCTGTAAATTACCCCATCCATATCAATTAAAAGGCCTTGTTTCATGGGTATAAAGTATTTAGTTTTTATTGGGTGAGAGGGTATATTAAGCGCCTTCAAAAAAATCGATCAGGCCACCAAAATAGCTGTCATTCCATCCGTCAACAATGTCGTTATAATCATCATCGGGAATGTTGGTGTGCCTTAACTCTGCCGAGGTGCCATGTTTATCATCGTGCAGTTTGATGGTTACGATAGAATTATCGCTTTGTCCTTCAAAATACCATTGCTGTACAACTTTTTTGTTAGGCTCAAATTCGATGTTTTTGCCTACGATGCTACCATCCCACATTGAAAATTCGGTGCCTGGCTCGGTCGACATTTCGGCAACCTCACCTGTCCAAAGTTCAATAGTAACGGGATTGGTTAAGGCCATATAAATCTCTTCGGGAGTGGCCGGTATGCTGTAATATTTTTTAAAATCTTTCACCCGCGCAATTTAGCTGAAATAAATTAAACCTTCACCGGTCCAATCGGCAAAACAGTTTTTCCATAAACCTCATTCAATACATTGGCAATGCCTGTATAAATGGCCGATGCGCCGCAAATAATACCTTCGTAACCGGCCAGGTGTTTTATGCCAGCGTTACCGGTAGCGTCGCCAGCCACTAACAGGAAAAATAATACGGTTAATGATGCAAAAACAAATTGCAAAGCGCGGTTGAGCCTTAAAGTTCCAAAAAACAACAGGAAAGTAAATACACCCCAGATGCTTAGGTAAGCGATCATGGCACCCTCAGACGGGGCAGTACCCCAGCCAAGCTTAGGCATTACCAATAAGCCAACTAATGAAAGCCAGAAAAATCCGTAGGAGGTAAATGCTGTTAGCCCGAAAGTGTTGTTCTTTTTAGCTTCAATGATACCGGCTATTACTTGTGCTAATCCGCCGTAAAATATGCCCATGGCTAATATCATGGTATTCATTTCAAAAAAGCCGGCGTTGTGAATGTTTAATAAAACGGTGGTCATTCCGAAAGCACATAGGCCAAGCGGCGCCGGATTGGCAATGCCATCCTTCACCGGTACGGGTGTAGTAGGGATCATAATAGGTTTTAGTTTATTTGGTTTGTACCGCAAGCTAACTGAATTATAAATATTAAGCAAGTTTTTCACAACCCTTAACTTACTTTTACGTTAAGTAAATACCTATGCAAAAATTAGTATTAATACGTCACGGTGAAAGTGTTTTTAACCAGCAAAACCGCTTTACCGGATGGGAAGATGTCGACTTGTCGGAAAAAGGTTACGAACAGGCCCATCATGCCGGCAAGATCCTTGATAAAAATGGCTATAACTTCGATATCGGTTTCACATCATACCTGAAAAGATCCATCAAAACCCTCCATTATGTTTTGGAAGAGCTCGATCACCTATGGATCCCCGTTGAAAAATCATGGCGGTTGAACGAACGCTTTTATGGGGCCCTACAAGGTTTGAACAAAGATGAAACCATAGCCAAATACGGAGAAGAGCAGGTGTTAAAATGGCGGCGCGACCCAAATGAGCATCCGCCAGCTATAACCAAAGAAGATGCCCGTTATCCAGGTCACGACCTCAGGTACAAAGACTTAACCGAGCGAGAACTCCCCTTAACTGAAAACCTGAGCGAAACCATGGACAGGGTATTGCCATTTTGGAATGAAAGCATTGTTGCTGCCTTGCGCCGCAACCAAAAAGTTATTGTGGTGGCGCATGGCAACAGCCTTCGTTCGCTTATAAAATATATTGATAATTTAAACGATGAGGAGGTTACAGCGCTGGAAATTCCTACGGCAACTCCCTGGGTTTATGAGCTTGACGAGGGCCTGAACAGGATAAGGCACTATTACCTGGAATAATTTATTACCTGGATAATCATTTATCTTTTACTTGGGGTACTATTGTTTATATTGTAAGCCGTAAACCGATTAATCCCTAATTAAAACGAATGAAAAAATCCGACATCTATGAGGTCGCCATTAAAATACTGGGTATATACCTGCTGGTGGCCGATATTTCTAAACTTCCCGGTCTCATCACTTTTATTGGTAATCATGCAAGTTCACCTGTTGAGCAGCAAGCTGCCGACCAGGGGAGCCTTTTAATCGTAAACGGGTTGAACTTTATTTTCCTGATCATATTGGCCGTGTTACTTATCTCCGGCACAAAAAGAATTACCCGCTGGGTCACTAATGAAAGTGATTACCAGGAAAACGCAAAGCTTTTTGCCGAGCGAAAGGTCATTTATGAAATATCGCTGGTAATAATAGGCGGGCTCTTATTGGTTAGTACCATCCCCGACTTTTTATATCACCTGTATACGCTTGCTAATGTCAATGAGCAAAACAGTGTAATAGCTGCAGGCGCAAAAATATTCACTGGGCTACTTACTGTAACTTTTGCCAAAAGAATAGGGGCCTATTTTGCCAAATAAACTTGAATGATTTTTAATAATGAAAAGAGGCTGTAAAATCAGCCTCTTTTTTTTGTCGTATTCAAACTTAAGCAATATATAGTTTTGGTTGGATTGACTTTACTAACAAAAGGGGGTTAACAGGGTTAACACAATTCGGGGTTAACATTTATTTATGTAGTTAATAATCAATTAATTGATCGTTTTTTATACATAAAATATGTTAACCCCCCTTTTTGTATAAATATTATCGGCTAAATTTCAATTCGTTGGTAACAAAACACCAAGTATGGTCAATTTGGTTTATGATACAGCCTTTTGCTCGTGGCCTGCCTTACAAGGTGTTCCATTTTAAAGAATGATAAAATTTAAAGGACTGACAGTCAGTGTTTTTCAATATTTTCATTTTTTGAAACGCTTAATTGATTGATAATCAAAGGTGACAAAATTATGCAATGTCCACAATGTTCCCCTCTTAAATTGGAACACTCAGCCCGGAATGTAAAAAACGGGATATAAGTTTTAACAGGTTTGCTTAACAAATAAGTTAATGAAATAGAAATGATTACGAATTAACCTTCGTGCACTTTTACCGTATAATTTAATATTATTAACTTATACATTAAAACCTAAAAAATCATTATGCTAAAATTTACTAATCTACGTATGTGGGTGTTGGCCGCTGCTACAACAGGCATGTTGGCAAGCTGTCAGAAAAATGGCCAGATACCTGCATTAAAAGATGCTAATCAAACCATTACCAACAAAACAATCAAAACATTAGCTGTATCCTTAACACAGGGTTTTGAAGTTGGCTCAACCAGTCCTAAAACTGCTTATGATGTATCGCCAACCGGCTCATCAAGTGGTGACAACGTTACTTTATCAGGCAGTTCCTGGAATTTGTATGATGCCCTGATCGGCAACCTCGCTGCCGATCAAAGAGCAGGTTCATGGAGCGCCCGTGTGCGCAATACCGGTAAAATCACTATGCTTTTTGATGTTACCACAGGCATCAGCACAGTTACTATTAAAAGTGCAACTTACAACGGGGACAGCCCAAGCACCTGGGGATTGTTTTATTCGGTTAATGGTGGTTCATCATGGGCTCAGTCGGGTTCAGCAATTATTACTACAGCAACATTAACAGTTTCAACATTTACAGTTACCCAAACCGGTAATGTACGTTTAGAGATCCGTAAGCTTACCGGCGGCAGCAACCGTATCAATATTGATGATATCACCATTAATGATAACGCAGGTGGCGGTACGGGCGGTGGTGGTACTGTGCTTACAGGCAAAAAATTTCTGTTTGATGCAAGCCACCTTGAAAATGCAGGCAGCGCCGATTGGCAGATAGACGCCGATGGTACCGAACAGGTTGCTATTTACACTGGCGGCACTACTACCGAAACCAAAGCTCAGCGTATCCCTACGCCATCATACACAGGCATTACTTCGTCTACTTCTGAAACTTATTGGAAAGGTGCTCTTTCAGCATGGGCTGTGGAACTGGTAAAACGTGGCGAACTGGTTGAATCACTTCCGGTAGGAACTGCAATTACCTATGGTGGTGGCGGTGCCCAGGATTTGAGCAACTACGATGTATTTGTTGTTTGCGAGCCTAACCGTTTATTTACTGCTGCCGAAAAAACTGCCTTGATGAACTTTGTAGCTAACGGCGGTGGTTTATTCATGATAGCTGATCATACTGCGGCAACAACCGCCGGTACCGATGCTAATGGCTACAATCCGTCAGACCGTGACGGTAATGGCTATGATTCGCCAAGGGTTTGGAATGATCTGATGACCAATAACGGTATCAACAATAACAACCCATTCGGCTTTAACATCAATTATGTTGATATAAGCGAAAGCCCGTCTACCAACGTTTACACCGGCTCCAATGCCGATGCTCAAAAAGTATTGAACGGTGCAGCCGGTGCAGCATCAAAAATGGCTTTCTATGATGGTTCAACGGCAACCTTATATCCAACCAATAACTCAAGCGTACAGGGATTATTCTGGCGTAACAGTGCTACTAACGGCGGCACAGCTAATGCTATGGCATTATTGGCAACCTATGGCAGTGGTCGTGTGGTTTGGATCGGTGACAGTTCAGATGCTGATGACGGCACCGGCGATACCGGCGACAGCTTATTTAACGGCTGGTCGGGCGATGCTCCGTCAGGATACACTTCGCATTCGGCATTTCATTTAAATGCTTCATTGTGGTTGGCTAAAGCCCAATAAGTATATAAAGACTTTCCTCAAAGGGGAAGTGCATTTGTTAGTTTAAGTCCTGTTGCCGGTGGCAACGGGACTTTTTTATTTCTGTACTTCAAACAAGTTGGTTGCTTTTGAAGTTGTTATAATAAAAGGTGGTTAACCAGATCATTTTTTGTTTACCTACAAAAACATCACCATGAAAAATTACGAAACCTTAGTGGATGCCACTAATGACCTCCTGAAGAGGGGATATACGGCTAATCTTAGTCTTGACGGCGATACCATAGATGATAAAGAAAAAGATATCCATATGACTGCTGACGATTTTGAGATTGATGAGTTTTACCGCTTTGAAGGTGCAAGCAATCCATCGGATATGTCGATTGTATATGCTGTGTCATCATCCAAATATAACTTAAAAGGCGTGCTGGTAAATGCTTATGGTACCTATGCCGACGATAGTTCATCAGCTTTGGCTGCCAAATTGCATCACGGTCAGGTAAGCCACAACCTGCACGGAGAAGACAGGCCAACCGAGTAAGTCGGTAGCCTTAAGTCGAAAATCTTAAGTTAAAAGTCGGCGACAAATATTTCTGTAGGGACAGCGGGGTATTTGTTGGCGGCTTTTGGCTTTTATGGTCAATTTTCAAAGTCTTCCCTTCAGGGGAGATTTAGAGCGGGTTTGACTTTAGTTCCTTCATCATTTTCCTCCCTGCCGATTGGATAGCTGCGGTACCACTACGCATTAAAAACTCAAGCTGTGCAGGCAGTTCATCCGCCACCCAGGGATAACGGAACCGCAAATTGAGCAAAGCCCAGCCGGCAAACACTTTCACTGCTATTTTTACTTTTGGATCTATCATCCAGTCGAAAAGCTGTTCAATAGCAGGTTCAAGATCAAGGCTGTTCAGCTTTTGTTTTACCGGGGATTGTTCCTTTTCTTCACTTGCGTGCATTAATATTTTTGCATAATGCCTCTGGCAGCCGGGGTTGGTAACCTGTGGTAGCCGTTCAATTAAATATTCGAGATTATTGGTAAAAACAGCCGAATCTTTTAAAAACATATTTTCCAGCAGCCATGCCGCACGAAAACCGAGAGGTTTGTCAGGATGAAAGGTAATATCTATTAAATCGTACAAATCAAACTGTTGTTCGGTCAAAATACGGCTTAGTTCAAGCACCTTAAGCTTGCCTATGGTATTCGCTATTTTTTGGGTAAGTTCGTCGCAGGTCATTGGTAGCTTAAAAGTAAAAAAATACCGGTGCCTAACCTAAAACAGTTGTTCATTTTTGGCATTCACTTTCAATGTCACCAAAAGTTATACATTTGCTATCCGTATTAAAAATTTAATAGATACATGGTTAAATTCAACCGATTTACACTTGACAATGGCCTCAGGGTTATTGTGCATGAAGATAATACCACACCTATGGCCGTGCTCAATATTCTGTATGATGTTGGTGCACGCGATGAAGATCCTGAGCAAACCGGTTTCGCCCACTTATTTGAACACCTCATGTTTGGCGGCTCTGTAAATATTCCTGTTTATGACGAACCACTGCAAAGGGTAGGGGGCGAAAACAATGCCTTTACCAGCAACGATATCACTAACTATTATATCACCTTACCATCGGCTAATCTGGAAACGGCCTTTTGGCTTGAGAGCGACAGGATGCTGAGCCTTGCCTTTAGCGAAAAAAGCCTTGAGGTGCAGCGTAACGTGGTTATTGAAGAGTTTAAGCAACGCTACCTTAACCAGCCATATGGTGATGTTTGGTTAAAGCTTCGTCCGCTGGTTTATAAAACACATCCTTACCGCTGGGCCACCATTGGTAAAACTATTAAACATATTGAGGATGCCCGGATTGAGGATGTAAAAGCTTTCTTTAAAAAACATTACAACCCGCAAAATGCCATCATGGTAGTAGGGGGCAATATTACAACAGAACAGGTAAAAGAGCTTTCTGAAAAATGGTTTGGCCCGATCCCTGCCGGTGAAAAATATCACCGCAATCTGCCACAGGAGTCAAAGCAACTGGAAGCCCGCCGTGAAACGGTAACTGCTAAGGTACCGCTTAATGATGTGTATATCGCGTTTCAGATGGGTACACGTATTGATGATGATTACTATGTGGTTGAGTTGCTTTCAGATATCCTTTCGCGCGGCAATTCATCACGGCTGTACAAATCGCTCATCAAGGAAAAACAGATCTTTAGCGAAGTGCATGCCTATATTACGGGCAGCCTAGATAAAGGAATATTTGTGTTAGAAGGCAAACCGCTCGAAGGCATCAGTATTGAACAGGCGGAAGCTGCTTTATGGGATGAGCTGGAGAAAGTTAAAGCCGAAGAGATCCCTGCCGACGAGCTTACCAAAGTTCAGAACAAAACCGAATCGACCATGATATTTTCAGAAATGTCGTTGTTGGATAAAGCGATGAACCTGGCCTCGTTCGAGCTGCTTGGCGATGCAGACCTGATCAACCATGAAACAGCAAGATATCTTGCCGTAAGTGCCGCCCAGGTAAAAGAGCAGGCCAATAAACTGTTCAGAAAAGATAATTCATCAACGCTTATTTATTTAGCAGAGAAGTAAAACAGAACCTTGATTTATTGGATTTTGGGATTGCCCTGATGGATCGAGTTTATTTTGATCAGGAAATCCTAAAATCGAGCCAATCAAGGTCAAATGATATACATATGATCAACAGACAATTAGCTCCTGAATTCAGGGCTATCGATAATATAAGCCTGATTAGGCCGGAGCATCAGAAGCTTGGCAATGGTTGTAACGTTTTTTGCTTTAACTCCGGCGACCAGGAATTGGTGCGTATTGAGTGGATCTTTGGTAACCTTAGCTTTGATCCGGCAAAACCGTTGCTTAACATGGCAGTAAACTCCATGCTTACCGATGGTACTACAACTTTAACCGCTGCGCAAATTGCTGATAAAATTGACTTTTATGGTGCTTTTTTGCAGGTTGATTATGGTTACGAAAGCTCGCAGGTTACGCTATACAGCTTAAATAAACACCTGCACCACACCTTGCCGGTTATTGCTGATATCCTTAACAATTCAATCTTCCCCGAAAAGGAATTGGAAACTTTTAAGCGTAACCAACAGCAAAAACTACAGGTTAGCCTGCAAAAAAATGACGTGGTGGCACGCCGTGTGTTTAACAGGGCGGTTTATGGAGCTACCATTTTTGGTTATGCCTCTGAAATGCCCGACTATCAAACCCTGCTACATGAAGATATGCTGGCCCATTACAAAAAAATGTATCAGCCTTCAAATTGCACTATCATCATAGCTGGTAAAGTTGAACCCGAAACGCTAACACTGCTTACGGATACGTTTGATGAAAATTGGCCAAATACATCTGAACTGGGTGCTACAATCCAACCCGATATTAAGGCAGCAGCTGAGCTGTTCTATTTTACGGAGAAACCGGAAGCGCTACAGTCAGCGATCAGGATAGGTACGCCTATCATCAACCGTTCGCACGAGGACTTTCAACCTTTACAGGTTTTAAATACTGTATTTGGTGGTTATTTTGGTTCAAGGCTGATGGCCAATATCCGTGAGGATAAGGGATATACCTATGGTATAGGTTCAGGACTGGCCTCGTTTAAGCAAGGTGGCTCATTTTTTATAGCTACCGAGGTTGGAGCTGATGTTTGCAAGCTGGCAGTAGCGGAAATTGAAAAGGAAATAAATATCCTGAAAACTGAACTGGTGCCTGAAGGGGAGCTATCATTGGTGCGCAATTATATGCTTGGCTCACTACTGGGCAGCCTTGAAAATGTGTTTTCGCATGCCGATAAATTCAAAACCATCTATTTTGCAGGTTTGGATTATGATTACTACGACAGGTACACGGCAACTGTAAAAAACATAACTTCCGATAAGCTGATCCAACTGGCTAATACTTATTTTAATTTCGACCAGTTTTACAAAGTGATAGTAGGGAAATATTGATTGATTTCGGAATTGGGATGTTCGATTTCGAATTTGTTTAACGGCGAATTAGATAGCGAGCATCCCAAACCTTAAATAGATTCGAGCGGTAAAATAAAATAAATCCGAAATTGAACATTCGAAATCCCAAATCCTGAATTATCATCTCAAGGCAATTTTAAATAAATCCGAAATCGAAATTCCTTAATCCGAAATATTTTATTACCTTTGCCCGGCAAATAATAACTCCAAAATAATTATTTGCTATGCAGTTAGACCCATCAAAATTTGTTGCCGAAGGATTAACTTACGACGACGTTTTACTACTCCCGGCTTATTCAGAAGTTTTACCACGCGAAGTGAATACCGGAACTTACTTAACTAAAAGCATCCGGTTAAACATTCCCATCATCTCGGCCGCTATGGATACCGTTACCGAGGCTGAGCTGGCTATTGCCATTGCACAGGCTGGCGGTATAGGCATGTTACACAAAAACATGACCATACAGGCACAAGCCGACGAAGTGCGCAAGGTGAAACGCTCAGAAAGCGGCATGATCCAGGACCCGGTTACTTTACTGGAAGATGCGCTGCTTGCAGATGCTTTCCAAATCATGAGGGAATTTAGCATTGGTGGTATCCCCGTTATTGATGCAGATCATAACTTGAAAGGTATTATCACCAACCGTGACCTTCGTTTCCAAAAGGACATGAGCGTTCCCGTAAGTGAAGTAATGACCAAAACAAACCTGATCACTGCACCGGAAGGGACTACCTTAACCGATGCTGCCAACATATTGCAAAGTAATAAGATTGAGAAACTACCTGTTGTTAATAAAGATGGGAAACTGGTAGGTCTGATCACTTATAAAGATATTCAGAAAGTTAAAAACTTCCCTAACGCCTGTAAAGACGAATACGGCCGTTTACGCGTAGGTGCTGCTGTTGGTGTTGCTGCTGACAATATTGACCGTGTAACCGCCCTGGTTAACGCAGGTGTGGACGTTGTTACCGTTGATACAGCTCACGGCCATTCAAAAGGAGTTATTGATATGGTTAAAGCAGTTAAAAAGCTTTACCCTAATTTACAGGTAATTGCCGGTAACATTGCCACGGGCGATGCCGCTATTGCCCTTGCCGATGCTGGTGCCGATGCTGTTAAAGTTGGTATTGGTCCTGGCTCTATTTGTACTACCCGTATCATAGCTGGGGTAGGAGTACCACAATTATACGCGGTATATGAGTGCGCCAAAGCATTGGAAGGCCGTGGTGTCCCGGTAATTGCCGATGGCGGTATTAAACAAACCGGCGATATTGTTAAAGCTATAGCTGCCGGTGCAAGCTCAATCATGGCTGGTTCATTATTTGCAGGTGTTGAAGAATCACCAGGCGAAACTATTATATACGAAGGCCGTAAATTTAAATCATACCGCGGTATGGGTTCGGTTGAGGCTATGGCAAAAGGTTCAAAAGACCGTTACTTTCAGGATGAAACCGACGTGGTAACCAAACTGGTTCCTGAAGGTATTGTTGGTCGCGTGCCATTTAAAGGCAGCATGGCCGAAGTGATATTTCAGTACATTGGTGGCCTACGTGCCGGTATGCACTATTGTGGTGCAGCCAATATCGAAGACCTGCAACGTGCCAAATTTGTACGGATCACAGCTGCCGGTATGCGTGAAAGCCATCCACATGATATTACCATTACCAAAGAAGCACCTAACTATACAAGCAGGTAATTCTTAATATAAACTGCATAAAATAAAAAGTCTGAAGATACAGTAAGCTTAAGTTTACTGTACTTTCAGGCTCTTTTGTTTTAATAGCCTTATTGGCCGGGTACAGATGATGACTTAGGAATCAAACTACTGGAGGTGATGATCTTTAATGCCTGGTCGTAATTGAAACCTGCTTTAACAAGTGCATCAAAATAGTCTTTATTTAATTTAGCTATTTCGGATATTTTACCTGGTTGCTTAAAGTAGGCAAGCTGGGCATCAAGCACTGATTTTGCCATAGATGCATACATTGGCCCCATAGAACTCATCGCGTTTTGCATTTCATTGGAAGGATTCCCATATGATAAACCTGTGGTGGTTGTGTCGCTTTGTATCGGCGGAGGAGGAAGCAAAACTACATTTGTTACTTTAACATGATTGCTTAAAGTAACTTGTTCAGTTAAACTAACATTGTAAAAATTAAAATAGCTTACTCCCGATTTGTTTAACCCGGCATGCTCTATTATATCGATTGAATTTGCGGTAGCAGGTATTTTTTTAAAATATACTTTAAATTCAAGTTTATCGCCGGCCTTTTTTAATACGTCTTTATTGGGCGCCATGGCTATGTTTTCTGATTTAACGTAGTCATAATGTGCGTTGCTCAAATCGGTTTGCAGATAAATCTCCTTGTTGAGCTGCACCCACGCCTTATCCTGATAAGCGTAGTTTTCAAAAGTTACAATAGTATAAAGATTGTTGGTTTCAACCTTTTTAATAATTGTTGATTGATCATCCTTTTGCTCAACTTTAGGAATGGTAAGGTTTTGCGCAAATGCTTGCGTTGCAATAATAAAAAGTGTGATAATGGTTAAAATAGGTTTTTTCATGTGATATTTTTTTTAAATATATTAATAATACCACAATGTAAACTGGTCATATAAATAATGATCAACAGTTATTCATCGCTTAATTTTAAACTTTTATTTTTGCGTATATGAAGTCTATTTGTGTATTCTGCGGCGCTAATTTTAATGGCGACCCTATATTAAAACAAGCAATTGATCAACTGGCCGAAGTAATGGTGAGCCGCGATATTACCCTTGTATTTGGCGGCGGTAAAGTTGGTGTTATGGGTTTAATGGCCGATGCTGTGTTAAGCAGGGGAGGCAAGGCCATCGGTATCATCCCGCAATTTTTAATGGATAAAGAAGTTGGCCATACCGGTTTAACTGAGTTGCATATCGTTGAGAATATGCATCAGCGTAAACAAATGATGAATGACCTTAGTGATGGCATCATTACGCTTCCTGGTGGTTGGGGTACCCTTGAGGAATTTTTTGAGGTACTGACCTGGCTTCAGTTGGGCTTGCATAACCACCCCATCGGCCTGTTAAACGTAAACGGTTTTTATGATCTGTTGCTTAAACAGATGGATGTAATGGTTGAACAGCGTTTCCTGAAGCCGGCCAACCGTGAATTGATCCTTACTTCGGGCGATCCGATAGAACTGGTAAATCTGATGGATACTTTCAAAGCCAAACCGGATGAAGTATGGTTTAAAGACAGAAACCTTACTTAGCCTTTACAACAAATCTCCGCGTAGCTAAAAGTAAAACGAGCTTATTGACTTACTTTGCTAAATTTGTATTTGGCCTAAATTAAATCACGTGAAAAAAATCATTATCATTTTAATATTACTAAGCTGCCCTGTTGCAATCTTTGCTCAAATTGCGCTCGATATTAAGCATAAGAAGGTCAATGAATTTATAAAGCAGGAAGCAGAAATAAAGAGCATTCCATTTGAAATTAAAAACCAATACATTACTGGTCACGATGTAGGGCAGCCTATCGGTTACCGTCGCAAAGAAAGGGATAAGAAACTGCCTGACTTATTGGTGTATTATTTCCCTTTAAAAACTGATTCGTCCATTTATAGAATACTTTATGAATGGGATGAAACTAATTTTACTCACCAGGCTTCTAAACATTCAGTTGACAGCCTTCAATCATTTATTAAAAAATATAAGGAATTACTTGCGTTAGTTCAAAAGCAATTTGGCGAAGGCACAACAACAGGCAGTTTGGACGACCTGTCGCAAATAGAAGCCGGGAAATTTGACCGTAAGGATAATTTTAGCAAGGATAGCGTTGAAGTTGAGATGTATGTAACACTTTCAAATAAATACTTACAGCAAAGAAATGTTACTACAACCCCAACTCATAGGATAAGACTGTACGTAAATAACAAGACAGCAGATGAAGGCTCTCTTAAACTCGACAAACAGAAGTTAATTGATGCCGATAAAAAAGTTAAATTATTTTTAACTGCATTAACAGCTGGTAATTTTGATGGAGCGCGAAAATATATAGCCAAACAAATAGCAAGCCAGGTAACAAACGAGCAGTTAGCTGCATTGCAGAAGGAGGTTGAAAATGATAAGTGGGAATTGAGCACTACAGGAGTTCAATTAACGTTGGGCAATACTATGTGGGGTAATTTACGATATCGGCGTGCTGATGATAATTTGGAACCGCCAAACGAAATACTTAGTATTACCATAGATGAGAATTATGAAATAATGGGCATAAGACCATTAAAACGAAAATAACAACATATATGGCTGTTTATCCGGTGGCATGTGATAGTCAGGATGAGAACTCTGTAGCTTTATTATTATAATTCTTCCTAAATTACCTGTCCTATCTAAAACCAATTATGAATATCGAATTTAATAAAAATGAAGATATTAATAAGCAGCTTGTTTATGAGCTAAACACCCGGCTTAACAAAGTATACCAGGGCGGCGGCGAAAAGGCAGCTGCCAAACAAAAGGAAAAAGGAAAAATGCTTGCCCGTGAAAGGGTGGCTTACCTGATTGATAAAGATAAACCATGGCTGGAGATCGGTGCTTTTGTAGCCGATGGGATGTATGCTGAACATGGTGGTTGCCCATCAGGTGGTGTTATATGTGGCATTGGATACATATCGGGCAGGCAATGTGTTGTTGTTGCCAATGATGCTACAGTAAAGGCCGGGGCCTGGTTCCCGATCACGGCAAAAAAGAACCTTCGCGCTCAGGAAATAGCTATCGAAAATAAACTTCCTATCATTTATCTTGTTGATTCGGCGGGCGTTTATTTGCCTTTACAGGACGAGATTTTTCCGGATAAGGAGCATTTTGGCCGGATCTTTCGTAACAATGCCATCATGAGCAGTATGGGGATTATCCAGATTTCCGCCATTATGGGTTCATGCGTGGCGGGCGGAGCTTACCTGCCCATTATGAGCGATGAGGCCATGATCGTAGAAGGCACAGGCTCTGTTTTCCTGGCGGGATCATACCTCGTAAAATCGGCCATTGGTGAAGATGTAGATAACGAAACCCTCGGCGGCGCTACTACGCACTGCGAAATCTCCGGCGTAACCGATTATAAGCAGCCTAACGATCAGGCCGCGCTTGATTCCATCCGGAATATCATGAGCATGACAGGCGATTATACCAAAGCCGGTTTCGACAGGATCCAGTCATCGGCTCCAAAACTCAATGAAAAAGAAATTTATGGCATCCTGCCAGATAACCGGGAGAAAGCATATGACATGATGGAGATCATCCTTCGCCTGTTGGATAACTCCGAATTTGAACCCTACAAAGATGGTTATGGACAATCTATTATCTGCGGATTGGGTCGCATTGATGGCTGGGCTGTAGGAATTGTGGCCAATCATCGCAAGGTGATCAAATCGAAAAAGGGTGAGATGCAGTTTGGCGGGGTGATCTATTCTGATTCGGCGGATAAGGCTACGCGCTTTATCATGAATTGTAATCAAAAAAAGATTCCGCTGGTGTTTTTACAGGATGTTACCGGTTTTATGGTGGGCAGTCGCTCGGAGCAGGGCGGGATCATTAAAGACGGTGCAAAAATGGTAAATGCGGTAGCAAATTCGGTAGTGCCTAAGTTTACGATTGTTATAGGCAACAGCTATGGGGCTGGCAATTACGCCATGTGTGGCAAGGCCTACGACCCAAGATTGATCTATGCATGGCCATCAGCTAAAATAGCAGTAATGGGCGGCGGACAAGCAGCCAAAACCCTTTTACAGATCCAGGCAGCAGGACTCAAAGCCAAAGGGGAAGAGGTAGATGCTGTAAAAGAAGCTGAATTGTTAAAACAGATAACAGATAGATATAACTCGCAAACAACCCCATATTATGCGGCAGCCCGTCTTTGGGTTGATGGGATAATCGATCCGCTTGAAACTCGTAAGGTGATATCGATGGGGGTTGAAGCGGCTAATCATGCGCCAATTGAAAAGGCTTTTAATGTAGGGGTGATACAGACTTAGTTTTTAGTGATTAGAGATTGGAGATAAGAGATTAGTTAAAATCCTTTACTGAAATTGTTTGGAGATAAGATATAAATAAACCGTCATTGCGAGGCACGAAGCAATCGCGAACTATACAGGGCGGACCTGCCTGCAGGGGATTGCTTCGTGCCTCGCGATGACGGTTGTGTATTATCCTCTATGCCTCTTATGCTTTTTCTTTGATGATTTTGAAGAAGAAGAATTTTGTTTATCTGATGACTTCTTCTCATCAACTTTAGCAGGTTGGTTGTTAGATGTCTTAGTGCTTACATCAGTAGAGTCCTTGCTCAGCTGTTTTACGGTAAATTCATTACCGCGTAAACCATATTCCAACTGACGTTTTGCACCCGACGGTTTTGCCTCTTTACCAGTACCGTTGAAGATCGGGAACTCACGCATCAACTTACCATCCCTGATATAAAAGTTATCATTACCACGGTAACCTTTCCGTTGGGAACTGGTTAGCTTCGGAAAATCAAGCTTATTTGCCTTACTGTTGTTGTCGTTAAACTCAAAAGCGTAGATGGATGTGTAATTGGTTGTATCTTTTGATTTTGCCTGGATCAGGATTTCCGGGTTGCCATCCACATCCATATCCGAATTGTAAACATCAATAATAGCACCATCCAGATCTCCGGTGGTTGTGGTATATTTTATAGCCGACGAATCTGAATGCAGTATCATGAATGATCCGGCTTCTTCCGCGCCACGGCCCCAGCTCAAAACGTCATAGCTCTGCCCCGGCGATACCTCTATCAGTTTATGAAACCTGAAAGGCGCCATCAATCCCGGCTTTTTAGGTGCCGTTGGAGCGGCAGGCGTTTTTATTTCCTGCCTGCCGCATCCTGCCATTAATGCGCTCATCGCAAACGCAAAAAGGTAAAACCTGTTAGTCATATTTTTTATATAGTTCTGCTTAGTTATATAACGTATCTGGGGTTAACTCGGCCTTTGCTTTACCGGGTGCAGTAACAAACACCCTTAATGCTACAGGACCGGTACCCTGGTCAAAATATTTTACGGTCACTTTATGGTAACCCTTCAATAACGGTGCAGCACCCATCTGCTCATTCATGGTATGTTTTCCATCATTATTAACCACCGGCTGGTCGTCAATTAATAAAACCGAACCACCTGCAGATGATGTTGAGAAACCATAAACGCCATCGGTATCAATATTAATAAATCCTGAATAAATTACACCGTATTTACCTTTATTTTTTCGCAGATCGGCCGTATTGAAGGTTTTAGTAACACCGCTATCGGCAGGCATAATGCCTAATTGGTTTGTGCTGGTATAAAGACCGGGAAAAACCTGGTATTTAAGCCCTGTTGCTGCACCTGTATAACTAACGGCCGGCATTGGTGCTTTATTATAAACCAATGTAGTGGTTACGTTGCTTCGCTTACCTGATGGGGTGATCACAATGGTTTGCAACTCGCGGTATTGGTCAACAGGTATATCCAAATTCAATGGAATGGTGTAGATTAAGTCTGTTTCACGCGGGGTATAACCATCAATTGTATAATGAACTTTTGCACCCTCAACAGATGGCTTCAGCACGGCAGTTAACTTATTGCCAATCATTACGGTATCTTTAGCGCCGATGGCTGTTGGCACGTGGTAATCAAAGCCATTTTTATCCAGCCACGCCAAATGGCCCGGTAAACGGGTATCCGCAAAATCAGCGTAATTTTTATTAGCCAACGGCGACCATGCCACTTCCGAAAGGGCTAAGAGCCTTGGCAGCAGCATAAACTCAACTTTGGCATCTGTTGCCACATATTCTGTCCATAAATTAGCTTGTACACCTTTGATGTATTTTTGCTCATCAGGTGTTAATACAGCCGGAGTAGGATTGTAGCTGTAAATTTTTGAAAGTGGTTCGTTACCGCCAATGCTTAATGGCTCCTGGCTTGGTTTGCCCTGGCCATGGTCAATGTATAAGCCGTTACTTCCCGGCGTCATGATCACATCGTGTTTTTGCTGTGCCGCTGCAATACCGCCTTCTTCACCTCTCCAGCTCATTACGGTAGCGTTAGGGGCAAGGCCACCCTCTAAGATCTCGTCCCAGCCAATAATGCTGCGACCTTTAGAGTTTACAAATTTTTCAATGCGTTGTATAAAATAGCTTTGCAGCGCATGTTCATCTTTCAGCTTTAGCTTTTTGATCAACTGTTGGCAAAAAGGCGAGTTTTTCCAGGCATCTTTTGGAGCCTCGTCACCACCAATATGGATGTACTTGCTTGGGAAAAGTGCCATCACCTCGGTTAACACATCCTGTAAAAAAGCAAACGTTTTTTCATTAGGGCAGTAAATATCATTGAACACCCCCCAGGTTTCGGCTGGTTTATAAGTTTTTGACGGATCGCAGCTTAATTCAGGATAAGCGGCCAGTGCAGCCTGCGAATGGCCGGGCATTTCAATTTCAGGTACGATGTTAATGAACCTGTCCGACGCATATTTTACCACCTCGCGGATCTGATCTTGTGTGTAAAATCCACCGTAAGGAGTGCCGTCAAATTGCTGAGGGGTACGGTCGCGGTAACCGCCGATCAGCGTTTGCGCACGCATACTGCTGATCTGGGTGAGTTTCGGGTATTTTTTTATCTCGATACGCCAGCCCTGGTCTTCAGTAAGGTGCCAGTGAAAAGTATTTAGCTTATAGGCAGCCAGGAGGTCAATGTATTTTTTAACCATTTCTACCCCAAAAAAGTGGCGACCAACATCGAGCATAGCGCCACGATAGCCGAAACGAGGGTAATCTTCAACCTGCACACATGGCAGCTTAATGGTAGCGGCATGCTCGGCCGGCATTAATTGCAACAGGGTTTGCACACCGTAAAATAATCCGGCTCCCTTGCCTGCAACAATAACCTGTTGCGGAGTAATAGTTAAACGATAACCCTCGGCAGGCAAACCATCGGTACCGGCGGTTGTAAGGGTTATAACATTTGTACTTGTGCCGCTTTTAACAATAACGGGCTTGTTATAAGCCTGGTTATTAGCAAGGTAATCTTTAAAAAATACTACAGCTCTGTTTGAAGGCGTATCCGCCTGGATAGTGGTTTCCTGGCTCAACACAAATTGGCCGGGAGCTTTTTTCAATGAAACAGGGACAGGGATGATACCCAGGTTTGGATCGCTGTCTTGTGCATTTACAGTGGTACACACTGCAAGCATAGCAAGCAGTATCAAAGAAGCCTTTTTATACATAATTTATCAATCAGGTTAGTATGAGCCCGTAAGATAAATCTTTTTAAAAAAATATAAGAAGTTTTGGTATGTAAAAAATTAGTTTGTTAATTGATTAGGTACTTGTCTGACCGGATTACTATAATCTGTTTAATTCAGCTTCAAGGGGATCTCCACCCGTTGTCGTGTCCTCACGACAACATCTATGCATCATTTTAAAGCGGATAAGTTGCCGTGAGGACACGGCAACGGGGGGAATCCTGTACATCCAAAAAATCTCCCCAAATCCAGGTTCAGAATATGGCGTTGCCTTCGGCCAGGCTATTCGCGAATTTAATAATAGGATCTTTTTATAAATAACAAAAGCGATAGGTTATACCTATCGCTTTTCTGAGGCTAAAAGACTAATCTCTTACCTCTAATATCTAATCACTCAAATCAAGCTGTCACCACATGCTCTTTAGCTGCCAGGTAACGCTCCGCGTCGATGGCGGCCATGCAGCCGGTACCTGCTGCTGTTACAGCCTGGCGATAGATGTGATCTTGTGCATCACCTGCACAAAATACGCCTTCAACGTTGGTTTCGGTTGAACCTGGGCGGGTGATGATATAACCGGTTTCGTCCATATGTAACCAACCTTTAAAAATATCAGTATTAGGATGGTGACCAATTGCTACGAAAAATCCTGTAACGTCAAGATCGGTTTCGGCATTAGTTTGGTTATTGATCACCTTAACACCGGTAACGCTTTGGCCATCGCCTAAAATTTCTTTGGTTTCGGTATTATATAAAATTTCGATGTTCGGGGTGTTCAATACACGGTGAACCATTGCTTTTGAAGCACGAAACTCATCCCTGCGAACGATCATATATACCTTACGGGCCAATTTAGCTAAATAGGTCGCTTCTTCAGCGGCGGTATCGCCGGCACCAACTATGGCTACATCCTGACCTTTAAAAAAGAAGCCATCGCAAACAGCACAGGCCGAAACACCGAACCCGCTATATTTTTGTTCTGACTCCAAACCGAGCCATTTAGCCGAAGCCCCGGTCGAAATAATTACGGTATCTGCAGTAATGGTTTTCACTTCATCAACTACAACTTTGTGCGGCAAGCTTGAAAAATCAACAGAGCTAACATATCCAAAGCGGATGTCGGTACCCAGGCGCTCGGCTTGTTTACGGAAATCTTCCATCAGTTCCGGACCCATGATTCCTTGTGGATAGCCCGGGAAGTTTTCAACTTCGGTAGTTTGTGTAAGCTGACCGCCTGCCAGTAAACCAGTATACATAACCGGTTTAAGATCAGCACGGGAAGCATATATTGCTGCAGTATAACCTGCAGGGCCTGAGCCAATGATCAGGCATTTTACGTGTTCAGTTTCTTGAGACATTTTATTATAAATGAGTTGCGAATTTACAATTTTAAGCGCATAAGGCAAAGCACATATCGTCAACAAAGTGACATCATTTGCCTGTATTGGCAGCAAGTACCCGCATCACATTTCCCCCTAATATTTTATTGATATCTTTTTTACTATAGCCCAATTTCAGCAATTCACCGGTTACTTTAGGGTAATCACTTACGCTGTTTAGGCCAAGCGGATATGATTCTGCTCCGTCAAAATCCGATCCAATGCCCACATAATCAACTCCTATCAGTTTTACTATATAATCGATATGTTTGATCAGAAGCTCAAGCGGCGGCCTGATCTTGTCCGATTCTGTTTTGTACATAACGTTCAATCTGATATTAGCCAGGTCGACATCGTGATAAACTTTGGTTAGTGAATCAAGCTCGGCTTTATGTAGGGCCAGGAACTTAAGCACCTTTGGCGTATAGGTACTATCAACAAAACCGCTGTAAAAATTGAGGCATACAACGCCGCCGTTCTTTGCCAGGGCTTTTAACTGATCATCTCTTAAATTACGGCGGTTGGGATCAATACTATAGGCGCAGCTATGTGAAGCGATAACTGGTTTTGATGTGGTAGCCAGTACATCGTAAAAAGTACGTTCGCCTACGTGCGATACATCAACCATAACACCAAGGTCATTCAGGTGTTTTACTATTTGTTTGCCATAATCTGTAAGACCTAAATGTTTCAGGCTATCCTTTTTAGTAACCTCATCCCGTGCCGAAGTTGCCCACGAAGTACTGTTATTCCATGTTAAGGTGAGATAACGCATGCCGCGTTTAGCAAGGCTGTCGATATAATCTATCCTGTCCTCGATCATATGTCCGCCTTCAACACCTATCAATGCTGCCAGCTTTTTATCAGCAACAGCTTTTTTAAGTTCTTTGGTATTGCGTACTAAAGTTATTTTATCAGGATTGCGTTTTATAAGTGCATACAGCGAGTCTATTTCACGGTTGGCAAAAGCAAAAGCTGTCCCTTTGCCATAGCTTTCACCACACCATATAGAAAAGATCTGCGCATCAAGTCCACCTTCTTTAGCACGAACAAGATCGAAATTTCCCTCGCTTTGACGCTTCCCCAAATCGGCTTTGGTTATCAGTTCGTTTGAAATAACGTCGTTATGGGTATCAATTAAAATAGCCTTTTGATGGATTTGCTGCGCGTTTTGAGCGGATAGCCTTAATGCAAGCAATAAAGGAAATAGTAACAGCGATCTTTTCATAAATGGAAGATAGAAAAATTGGCCACTGATTTAATTGATTTAATTGATTTAATTGATTTAATTGATTTTAGTTTATATGCTATGCGAAGAACCGTTAGGCTCTTCGCATAGTTAACGATGTTATCCAGCGATAACCAGGTCACTTAACTGGTTGTTGATATATTCCATTTCTTCTCCATTAATATGGATGTTGATAGCCTTCGCATTTTGGATAGATTGTTCGGCATTACGGGCACCAACCAGCGCAACAGTTATACCAGGATGATTGATTGTCCAACGGATAACCAGTTGTCCAAGAGTAGCTCCTTTTTCATCTGCCAACGGTTTTATTTTAGCAAGCAAAGCATTGGTACGCTCGATATTTTGATCCGTAAAGTATTTAACGCCTGCACGGTGATCGCCTTCGCCAAAATTTTGGCCGGGTTTCATTTTGCCGGTCAGCAAACCGCGTTCAAGCGGACTGTAAGCCAAGATCGCTTTCCTATTCTCAATGCAATAGGGAATCAGTTCATCCTCAATAGCACGGTTAACCATACTAAACGGAACCTGGTTAGCTACCAGTTTAATAGTTTTGGCAGCCGTTTGCATTTGGCTTACGCTGTAATTACATACGCCGGCTTCGCGGATCTTGCCTTGTTCCTGCAAGCGTAAAATAGCTTCCATGGTTTCATCTATGGGAGTGGATTTGTCCGACCAATGGATCTGGTACAGGTCGATATAATCTGTACCAAGGCGTTTAAGACTGCTTTCACACTCGGCTATAATGCTGTCTTTGCCTGCATAACGATAAACATCTATGTCTTTGCCGCTATTGTCTTTGCTCTTGAAAAAGAATTCGCCTTTGGCCAAATCCCAACGCAGGCCATACTTGGTCAGGATTTGTACTTTATCACGGGGAAGGTCTTTTATGGCCTTTCCAACCAATTCTTCACTTTTGCCCTGGCCATAAACTGGAGCTGTGTCAATTGAAGTTATTCCGAGATCATAAGCGGCACGCATCGCGTCAATAGCTTCCTGATCATCATTACCGCCCCACATCCAACCGCCTGCAGCCCACGCACCAAAGGTTATTGCCGATACGCTAAGTTTACTTTCGCCTAATTTTCTGTATTCCATTTTAAGTAGATTGATGTATGCGTCAAATATATTTATTTATACATCATTTGAAAGCGCTATCGCCTCCTTAGTGTTACCAATGGCATCTGCACATTTGAAATTTGCACATCTGCATATTTATAAATTTAATTAGCACATTTGCAAATAGCACAACCACCTATATAAAATATGTATTTTTTATATCCCGCTTTTCTATTCGCGTTGCTGAGCCTGGCTATCCCGGTTGTGATCCATCTATTCAATTTTCGTAAATACAAAAAGGTTTATTTCAGTAATGTACAGTTTTTAAAAGAGGTGCAGGAACAACAGGCGTCGCGCCGCAATTTAAAGGAACGCCTGATCCTGGCTTCACGCTTGCTTGCATTGTTGTTCCTTGTACTGGCATTTGCCCGTCCGTATATTCCGGGCGCTCAAAATGCTAATGCCGGTAAGCAGCAGGTGATCAGTGTTTTTGTAGATAATTCCTACTCCATGGAAACCCTAAACCGTGAAGGTTCATTGCTTGATGAAGCTAAACGGCGTGCTAAGGAAATAGCTTCGGCTTATAATATTAATGATCGGTTTCAACTGCTCACACAGGATTTTGAAGGTAAACATCAACGGCTGCTTAGTCGCGATGAGTTTAACGATGCTGTCGATGCGGTTAAGTCCAGCCCCCAAAGCAGGAATCTGCAGCAGGTGATCAGCAGGCAGGAAAACTTATTGGAAAGTCAGATCGGTACTACCAAATCGGTGTTTATCATTTCAGATTTTCAAAAAGGAAGGAATGATAAACCCGTAAAGGCTGATAGTAATATAGCCCTCAACCTTATACAACTTAAGGCCGGAAACCTGCCCAATGTGGCGGTTGATTCGGTTTGGTTGCTTAGCGCTGTACATCGGTCGGGTGAAAGTGAAAAGCTGGTTGTGCGCCTGCATAACTATGCTGCCGAAAAAGCCGAAAAGATCCCGCTTAAAGTATTGATCAATGGCGAACAGAAAGCGCTTGGTAGCTTCAGCATCAGTGCACGCGGAGTTCAAAATGATACTTTATCCTTCTCGGGTTTAAAAGCCGGCTGGCAACGCGGCGAGATCCAGTTGCAGGATAACCCTGTTACATTTGATAACCAGTTTTATTTCAGCTTTAATGTAAAGCAGCAAATGCCTGTGTTGCTAATTGACGGCGGCATGCCAAATCCTTATTTAAAAGCTGTTTTTGCCTCGGATGCTTTCTTTGCCGCAACAAGAGTTGCTGATGGTAATGTTGACTACGCGGCGCTGAATACTTATCCCATAATTATTATCAGCGATATTAAAACAATTGCTACCGGACTGGCCCAGCAGCTACGAACATATGTAACAAAAGGAGGGACGCTGGTAGTGTTTCCATCGATAGATGCCGACCTGGCTAATTATAAATCTTTTTTATTAGGCTTAAACACCGGATATCCTGAAAAATTGGTAACACAGGATGTAAAAGTAGCTTCCATTAACAGGCAGAGCCCGGTATTTAAAAATGTATTTGAAAGTTTTCCTCAAAACCCCGACCTGCCGCTGGTTAAAAAATATTACCAGTTAAGTAAAAGCAGTGCTAAACAGGAAAGCCTGATGAACCTTGCTACCGGCGAGCCTTTTTGGGAAAGTTATACCAGTGGAAAGGGAAATGTGTATATATCTGCAGTGCCGCTTAACGAAGACTTTAGCAATTTACCGAGGCATGCCCTGTTTGTGCCGGTACTATTCAGGATGGCCTTGCTAAGCGGGCATGATCAGCCCTTGTTTTATACGCTCGGTGCTGATGAAAACTTTGAGGTGCCGCCGGTGCAAACTACAGAAAAGCAATTGCTTAAACTTAGCAAAGGCGATCAAAGCATTATCCCTGATGTAAAACAGCGGGAGGGGAGCACATTGTTGTATGTTTCAGATCAGTTACGCGAGCCGGGAATTTACTCGCTCAGGAAACAGGACAGTACATTGGCTACCCTTGCTTTTAATGATAACCGGGCCGAATCAGACATGAGTTATTTTACAGCAGCCGACCTGGAAAAACTACTACCAAATGCAAAACCCTTATTAACAGCGGGTAACGGCTCAATAAAAAGCGTTGTGGCCGAATCAAATTTTGGCACACAATTATGGAAACTTTGTATAATTTTGGCGTTGATCTTCCTGCTTGCAGAAATATTGTTAATTAGGCTATATAAGCCTGATCAACAGGGTATTATTCAGGCAGGATAGTTCGATAAAATCTACACATAAAGCAGTGCTAATGAATTTGCTTATCAAATCAGCCACTATTCTTGATCCCGGATCATCCTTTCATCAACAAGTTGCCGATATTTTAATTGAAAATGGTGTTATCACCCGCATAGCCGAAGATATTGACGCTGATGCCGAACTGTTTGACGCCGAAGGCAAGTATGTATCCCCCGGTTTTTTCGACCTTAACTGTAACATAGGCGAATTAGGTCTGGAGACCAAAGAAGATCTTCGTTCGGGTACCACCGCAGCTGCAGCCGGTGGCTTTACGGGTATAGCGCTGATGCCAAACAGTCAACCACCTGTGCACTCAAAATCAGAAGTGGAGTACCTGCTTAACCGTGCAAAAGGTAATTTGGTTGATGTTTACCCTTTGGGTACCATATCGCAAAAACGCGAAGGAAAAGATCTTGCCGAAATGTACGATATGTACCAAAGCGGTGCCAAAGCTTTTACGGACGGCAGTCGCCCGGTGCAGGACGCCGGTTTAATGGAAAGGGCTTTGCTGTATGCGCAAGGTTTTGATGCGCTGGTTTTCTCTTATCCTGAGGATACAGCGATAGCCGGTAAAGCGAAGGTTAATGAAGGCGAGATCAGCACACTGCTGGGTATGAAGGGTATTCCCTCCCTGGCCGAAGAGCTGATGGTTGCCCGTGATCTTTATCTGGCCGAGTACACTGTATCGCGCATCCATTTTACCACCATATCAACTGCCCGTTCGGTTGAGTTGATCCGCGAGGCCAAACGCAAGGGTATCGAAGTTACCTGCGATGTTGCTGCACACCACCTGGTGCTGACTGACGAAGCTCTTTTAGGTTTCGACAGTTTGTATAAAGTTAAACCACCGCTGCGTACTGCCGATGATGTAGCCGCGCTGATAAAAGGGTTAAAAGACGGAACTATTGACGCCATAGTATCGCAACATACCCCACATGAAATTGAATTTAAAGATGTGGAGTTTGAAGTTGCCGAATATGGTATAACAGGTTTGCAAACTGCCTTTTCTCTGGCATTAAGAGCCGGCCTGCCGGTTGAACTTATAGTTGAAAAACTGGCTATTAATCCACGTGAAATACTTGGTATTGAAACACCGGTTGTTGCAGAGGGAGAAAATGCCAACCTGGTAGTTTTTGATACAGATACCGAATGGGAATATAGTGCTGCTAACAACAAATCTAAATCTGCAAACTCGCCGTATATCGGGCACAGTTTAAAAGGTAAAGTATTGTTAACTTACAACAATCAACAAATCTTTAAATAATATACCTATGATCGATCCAAAAATAGAAACCGCCTTCATAGCAGCGCTTGAGGCTTTCTCAAAATACAACAGCTTTGATGCAACCCAGTTAACCGATGAGTTTGCTGATGTTTTTGCATCCGACGAAGATTTTTTATCAAAAGTAGATGAGCTTGATTCGGTTTTTGATGAAAACCCTCAAGTAGAAGGGCTTCGCGAAATATTCTTCGATTTGCTCATGATTAACTTCTTTAGCGCAGATGTTAAAAAGCTGGAAGAAGATTATCTTGACACCCCGGAGTGGGAGAGCATTGAAGAGGAAACACTTGACCGTGGTACCGAGTTGCTTAATCTTTTGCTATACCTTAACGAGTGCGAAGATGAAGATATTGAGCCGGAACTGGAAGATTACCTGAAGGAGTTTTTATTAGTCGATGAAGATGAGTTCCAGGATGAGTACCGGATTTATGAGCCCGTTATCGCAAACCAGATCCTTATAGAAAGCGCGGTATCTGAGATCAGTAAAGTGGCAACGACAATTCCGGAAGATTCAGAACTTAAGGAACTGTTTTACCCAATGCTCTGCTTTTTTCAGAATATTGATCCATCCGATGAAGAGAAAAAAGAGATTGCCGATAATGCTATCAATAAAGAATTTGATATGGCGGTTTTAGAGATTCTGGTTAGTTTCTAATAATACATAGAGCGTTTAAGTAAATATAAATCACCAAATGAGTGAAGAAACAGATAAAAAGATAAAGAAGCAAGGATTGATCAAAGGGGTATTCTTRGGGTTGGTAATATCAGCCATAAGCATTATTTACTTTTATTTTATGGTTACGCTGGCCAAATCAGCTGTGATCATCACCATTGGTTCAATGGTGTTTTCATACTTTCTGCCGTTAGCGGCGGCCGCCGTATTTTCGTTAAGTCTGCGGGCTAAAATAGGAGGGCTATGGACAATGCGGCAGGCTGGTACCGGAATTTTTATCATGTTTTTTGTTTCGTATCTGATGGTTTTTATTATTAAAGACCAGGTTTTTGCAAAAGTAATAGAGCCCAATATGGTTCAAAAAACGGAAACTGCAATGGTTAGTGCCCTGAACAAACTAAAGGATGAAACCACAAAACCGGAAGAGAAGAAAGAAGCTGATGCTAAAATTGTGGAGATGAAAAAAGCTTTTGATGCCGAAAAAACGGTTACTATTGGTCAACAAATCCAATCGTTAGGGATAAGCATTATATTCTTGTTTGTGTTATCAATTATTTTTGCTGCGTTCTTTAAGAGGGAACCGGCAGGATCGGCTTCCTGATTCAAAAGCTGAAACCGTATAACAAAGCAGGCCTTTCAAATTTTGAAGGGCCTGCTTTGCTTATATAAGCTCCTCACTGATTTAAAAATAAACATGTACATGGTATAACTGATTAATAAATTATTGGTTAATTTTAACCAAACACTAAATACCTGTATCATGGAAGTAAAAAAGGCGAGTCCCTCGCAACCAGCCCTGAAATGGGCGTTAATTAACCTGGTAACTTCAATAGTTATCACTTATGCGTTTCAGTTCCTGGATCTCGATCCAAATTCATCCCTTAAATACCTGAGTTTTCTGCCTTTCCTGGCATTTTTGTTTCTTTCCCAAAAAGAGTACAAGGATCAGCTTGGAGGCTACTTAACTTATGGCGAAGGCTTTTTATCAGGATTTTTGTATACTATTTTCACCGGGGTATTCATAGCCATATTTACATACGTTTACTATGCTATATTAAGCCCCGAAATGGTAAATAAGATCATCGACGCATCGCAGAAAAAGATGACTGAAGATGGCAAATTAAGCCAGGATCAAATTGATGCCGCTTTAAGTATGACCCGTAAATATTTTGCAGTATTTGCTGTAGTGGGAGTTGTTTTTATATACGCCATTTTCGGCACAATTGTAAGCCTGATCTCGGCCGCAGTGTTTAAAAACGAACGCTCACCGTTTGATACTCCTGATAATTATGAAGCTCCTAAACCGACTGATCCGGCGGTATAAAAAAGAGGCTGAAAGCAGAATGCACAAGGCTAAAAGCTAATACCTTCTGACTGTTGCATCATCCAATTGATCTATGTGATATTAGTTGATGAATTCTATATATAACAAAACAGGCCTTTCAAGTACAGAAAGGCCTGTTTTGTTATATTTATGATGTGCTTCAGAAGGTTAACTAATTTCTACCTCCAACCACTAATCTCTACTTTTTCATCACCAGCTTCACGATATCGTTACCAAAAACAAATACCATCAGGGTAACTAATATTACAAAGCCTACAATTTGCGCGCGCTCAAGAAATTTATCGCTCAGTGGTTTGCCTTTGATCATCTCAATGATCAGGAATACCGCGTGTCCTCCGTCAAGTGCCGGGATCGGCAACAGGTTCATTAGCGCCAATACCATTGAAAGAAAGCCTACCAGCGTCCAAAAGTGTACCCAATCTACGGTGCCACCAAACAGGCTGGCAATTGCTACAGGGCCGCTTACCGCTTTACCAGGGTTAACATCGCCCTTGAAAATTTTACCAATGCCTTTTGCATTATCCCTGAAAGTACCCCATGCTCTCTGTGCTCCTATTGGAAGAGCTTCAAAAAAGCCATACTTTATTGTCCTGATATCTGGAAAATCAGTTTTTGCACGGTAAAAGCCCAGTTTGCCTTCAGGCGTAACTTGCGCCTGAAGAGTAACCAGTTGATGATTACGTTTAATACCCAATTCAACACGCTTACCTTTATTGGCAACCAGCTGGGTTTGTAATTCATCATAAAATATAATTGGATGGTTGTTAGCCATTACAATACTATCGCCCTTTTTTAAACCGGCTTTTACCGCATTGCTGCCTGGTTCTAACGAATCGACAATAAATTTGGCACGGGGCAGGCGGCTGATAAAGCCTTCTATATCGTGATCATTCAAATCGTTTAAAATGGTACGCGGAATGCTGATCTGCAGAGTTTGGGTACCACGCAGTATAGTAAACACGGTATTATCCAGTAACACTTGCGGACTTGTCAAATCATCAAAGCGCTCAAATGGTTTCCCGTTTATAGCGATAACCTTATCGCCAATTTGAAGGCCTATTTTTTTACCAACCTCGCCCGGTACAATACCATATTTTGCAGCCGAATTAGGGATATAGCTATCGCCAAAACGCATAGTTAACACCCAGAATATTAAAATACCTAATACGATGTTCACAGTAACACCGCCAAGCATCACGATAAGGCGCTGCCAGGCTGGTTTTGAACGAAACTCCCAAGGCTGCGGCGGGCCTGCCATTTGCTCGGTATCCATCGACTCATCAATCATACCGGCTATTTTAACGTAGCCACCCAACGGCAACCAGCCAATACCATATTCAACATCTTTATATGTAAATTTAAACAGGCTCACATTCCAGGCATCGAAAAACAGGTAGAATTTTTCTACCTTAATGCCAAAGGCACGTGCCGCCAGGAAATGCCCCAGTTCATGCAGAATTATCAAAATTGAAAGGCCCAGTATAAGCTGGCCCACCATGATCACTATACTCATTATTTATATTTATGTAATATTAAAATTGTAATGCTTTTGAGGGCAATTGCTGTATATAATTTTGCGCAAAGATGCGTGTTTCTTTGTCAGTATTCAAATAGTCGGTTAAGGTAGGGTTTGCAATGAAATTTATTTTCTGCATACACTCCTCAATAATGCTGCTCATGGTTAAAAAGCCTATTTTACGGTCAAGGAAGCCCGCAACAGCCACCTCGTTAGCAGCATTGACTATACAGGGCATATTACCTCCCTGCCTCAAAGCAGTATACGCTAAGCTTAGATTACGGAAAGTTTCGAGGTCCGGTTTTTCAAAAGTGAGATTAGGATAGTCGGTAAAGCTGAAACGTTTGAAATTGGTTGGAACCCTGTTTGGGTAGGTGAGGGCATACTGTATCGGGAGTTTCATATCCGGCACGCCTAATTGCGCTTTGATAGATCCATCTCTGAACTGTACCAGCGAGTGGATGATGGATTGCGGATGAACTATCACCTCAATCTGATCGGCTTCAACACCAAATAACCATTTAGCTTCAATAACCTCAAGACCTTTGTTCATTAACGATGCCGAATCGATAGTTATCTTAGCGCCCATAACCCAGTTTGGATGTTTAAGGGCTTCTTCGCGGGTGACGTTGGCTAAAAAGTCGAGGTCACGACCACGGAACGGTCCGCCCGAAGCGGTAATGATCAGTTTTTCTATCGGATTATTATCCTCACCAACCAGGCACTGGAAAATAGCCGAATGCTCCGAATCAACAGGTAAAATTTTAACTTCATGTTGTTTAGCCAAAGCTGTTACTATGTCTCCGGCAACAACAAGTGTTTCCTTGTTAGCAAGGGCAATGTCTTTTTCTGCTTTAATGGCGGCTATAGTTGGTTCTAAACCGGCAAAGCCAACCATGGCAGTAAGCACAACTGCAATTTCGGGATGGGTTACCGTATCAATAATGGCCTGGTGACCGGCAAGTACCTGTACCGGTAAATGAGCTAAAGCCTGTTTAACCTCCTGATATTTACTTTGATCGCAAATAATGGCGTACTCCGGCACAAACTCAATAGCCTGGCTAATCAGCAACTCCGCATTGGAGTGTGCTGTGAGCAAAAATGCCCTGAATAAATTGCTGTTCCACCTTATTACATCAAGTGTTTGTGTACCGATGCTGCCTGTTGAGCCAAGAATGGCAATGTTTTTTACCTGGTTACTCAATTATCTCTATTTTATAAAACTCTTTAATCCTTCGGCTATCTTTCTGTCGTTTGACAGCCTCGGTACTTTGTTTTGCCCTCCAAGCTTGCCTTCGGCCCTCATGTAATTAATAAAGGCGTCTTTTTGCAGGCTTTGGATTACCAAAGGTTGTAAAATGTTACCTTCAATCAGGTCAAAATAGTAAATATTTTTATTCTGAAGGGCCTTATCTACTTTTATGGCGAAAGCCTGAAGATTGGGAGGAGGCGTCCCAAACTCAACAAACCATTCGTGGTAAGGTAGTTGGCCTACCGGCGGATTAACCTGCGGGGCAACTGTAAATTCAACCACATCAACGCCTTCTTCTTTAGCTACGCTCATTAATGCATGCTCTACCTCTTCACCTATTACGTGCTCGCCAAAGGCAGAGATATAATGTTTGATACGGCCTGTAACAATAATGCGGTAGGGATCTTTGGAAACAAATTTAATAGTATCGCCTATACTATATCCCCATAGCCCCGCGCTGGTGTTCATGATCAGTACATAGTTTCTATCCAATTCCACATTTTTAATATTGATGCGGGTTGGGTTTTCGTTAAAATATTCTTCGGATGGAATGAACTCGTAGAATATGCCTGAATCAACTAAAAGGAGCAAACCTTTTTCCTTCTGCGAATCCTGGAAGGCAATAAATCCTTCGGAAGCGGGATAAGTTTCTATCGAATCGATCTTAAAACCGATACTTTCTTCTATACGGGCACGGTACGGTTCATAGTTAACCCCACCATAAACATAAAGCTTAAAATTGGGGAAAATGTCTTTTACCTTTTTGCCGCCGCCTTTAGCCGAAAGCCTGTCAAAATACATCTGGCACCAGGGTGGAATGCCGCTGATGAGGCGCATATCTTCATTAAAAGTTTCTTCTACAATGGCATCAACCTTTTGTTCCCAATCTTCAATGCAATTGGTTTCATAGCTCGGCAACCTGTTTTTTTGCAGATAGGCAGGCACGTGATGGGCAACTATACCTGAAAGCCTGCCTGTTGATACGCCATGCTTTTCGGCTAAGGTCGGGCTGCCTTGTAGGAATATCATTTTGCCATCCACAAAGTCGGCCTTACCGGTTTCGTGGATGTAGCTCAGTAAAGCGTTACGTGCTGCTTTGATATGCTCAGGCATGCTCTCTTTGGAGATGGGGATATATTTTACCCCCGATGTTGTGCCTGATGTTTTAGCCAGGTAAGCAGGTTTGCCGGGCCAAAGCACATCTTCCTCGCCGTTAACTACACGATCAATATAAGGGCGAAGGTCTTCGTAATCATATACAGGTACGAGACGCTTAAAATCCTCGTAATTATTGATCTCTTCAAACTGATGATCTTCACCGAAACTGGTGTTTTTGGCTGCATGAACCAGATCTGTAAAAACTTTTTGCTGTAACGAGACAGCGTTTTTACGCACCTTATTTAACTCGCGGTTAACGAAAGCGGCGAATACCTTACTTAATGCAGATTTAAGTCCCATTTTAATTGGTTTCGGATAGGTCATCGTCTACATCCTGGTGGCTGTAAACGAGTTTACGGTAAGTAACCATAATTATCACTTGTGTAAAGGGAAATACAATTACAAACCAAAAATAAAATGCAAGCCTGAAAACCAGTCCTTCTTTATTTTCATCAAAGCCAAGTAAGCTTATAAAGGCTATTACAGGAATAAGTACAATAGCCATTATGAATATAATAAAGGCAAATACCCCCAGGGTTTTAAAGAAATTATCTTTGGTGATCTCAAAACTTTGACGCAGTGATTCGATGGGAGAGGAATCGTCGTCCACAATAAAACAGATACAAAAAATACTGCGTAAGCTTATATAGAGCACAAGGAGCAGTTCTATTGTTTCAATAAGACTATCGAAACCAATATTCCGTTTACCCAAAACATAAAAGAAAACGAGAATAG